>NZ_MCIA01000016.1 GCF_003609635.1 Lacrimispora algidixylanolytica
AATTCAAGCCATTTTTATCATTATAAAAGACTGCCATTCAAGCTTTGCTACTTACACCTGATCCTAATCCTGTAACAGATTATTTAAGATCGATTGCTCATAAGTTACCACCAACTGTCTCATGACAACATTAAGCTGGACCGCATTTCTTTGTAAATGATTGTCTATATTCTAATGGGGAAAGCCCTTTTAATTCACGAAAGCACTTCGAGAAATAGCTAATATCTGAAAATCCACAGCTTGTCGCAATTTCATTCGCTTTTTCATCGGATGCAGTTAATCGTTCCGCTGCTTTTTCAATGCGGTATTGAATTAAGTAACGAATCGGTGTCGTTCCAATTACCTGGCGAAAACAGCGCAGACACACACTTTTGCTGACGTATGCACGATCGGCAATGATATCCAGAGAAAGTTCCTCTGAATAATGTTCTTCCATGTACTGTATCATAACCTTAGTTCGCTCAACTGATAATTTTTCTCGGTAGCTAATATTTACATCTGGCACTTGATGATTATTATTTAAGAGCCGAAATGCTTTTGACAAATGATAACGAACAAGATTTTCATAATCTTCTATCTCTTCCACAACAGCCTTCCATGCCGTTGCCATGTCTTTAATCAGTTCCGCCTGCCAGGAAATGGAATGATCCAAATGCAGATATCGAAAAGATTTATCTTGCATAACGGGAGTAATAAGCTTTTGCCAAAAAACGCTGTTTATATTACCTCCTATTAGTCTGGCATGAAACACCAGAGAGTTGTATTTAGCTTCTACCGTTTTTCCATTATCAATATTGTGGAGCACACCAGAATTGATAAAGATAGCATCTCCCTGCATTAATTGAATGGTTGTTTCTTCCACCTGTATAGGAGCAATCCCTTCTATTATCATGATGAATTCAAATTCATCGTGCCAATGCCACGGTATCGCAGTTAATGCCAAATCATCTTCATAGCAAGCAATGGGAAACATAACAAGCCCATGCCTTACAAGCTCTTTTTTGGTTTTATCAATGGTAACTTCACAAGCTGATAATGCCACACTCACAACCACCTTTCCATTATAGACAAAAATGAAGATATAATCATAGGATATCGACGATTTTATTCTATATTTCTTACCTTTACGCTGATATAATCATATCAACAAACAAGGAGGAATACAAGATGACACATTTACTTTTAGCCATTATCTATATTGCTTTTATTAGTCTTGGACTACCTGATTCTTTACTGGGTTCTGCCTGGCCGTCCATCTATACAGAATTCGGTGTGCCACTTTCTTATGCAGGAATTATTTCCATGATTATCGCACTTGGAACCATTGTTTCTAGCCTTCAAAGCGATCGATTAACACGTAAATTGGGAACCGGCAAGGTAACTGCAATCAGTGTTGTTTTGACTGCTCTTGCACTATTCGGTTTTTCTACATCACATTCTTTTGCTATGCTTTGCCTTTGGGCAATCCCTTATGGTTTGGGTGCAGGTAGTGTTGATGCTTCACTGAACAATTATGTTGCCTTGCACTATGAAAGCAAGCACATGAGCTGGTTACATTGTATGTGGGGGATGGGTGCAACTCTGGGGCCTTATATTATGGGCTTTGCACTAACAGGCGGAAATGGCTGGAACATGGGTTATCGTTACATTGGTATTTTGCAAATCGTGTTGACTGCAGTACTGTTTTTCAGCCTTCCACTATGGAAAAGCTCGAACACTTTTACTTTGGATCACACAGTTACAAGTAAAAAGCCACTTACACTCTCTGAAATCATTCGTATTCCTGGTGCAAAAGAAGTTATGCTATGCTTTTTCTGCTACTGTGCCTTAGAGCAGACTACGGGGCTTTGGGCCAGCAGTTATTTGACCCTGTACAAGGGCATCGCCCCTGAAACCGCGGCTAGTTTTGCCAGTTTGTTCTTTATTGGAATCACCATTGGCCGGGCACTAAGTGGATTTATTACCATGAAACTGAGTAATGTTCAGATGATTCGCCTGGGCCAAGTTTTTATAGCAGTAGGTATTTTCACAATGTTACTTCCTGCCACGCAGATTTTTTCACTCATTGGTCTGATTATAATAGGTCTTGGATGCGCCCCTATTTATCCTTGCATCATACATTCAACTCCGGCACATTTTGGAGCGGAACGTTCTCAAGCCATTATTGGGGTGCAAATGGCAAGTGCCTATATTGGTACCTGTCTCATGCCGCCATTGTTTGGAATAGTGGCAAATAAGATCACAGTCGCATTATTGCCATTGTATTTGCTGGGTGTTTTACTTATTATGATCCTCATGCATGAGTTGTTAACACGTAAAACTGGCACTTGTATTGGAAAAGAAAGGGAGGGATGAATTAGGTCATTTGGATTTAATTACTCGTTACGATCCAAATGGAATTTATCCGTTTGAAAAAGTACGTCCCATTATCACTGAAATTTTGAAATTCGTAATCCGGGATGGAAAAGGGATTGAAGTAAACACCTCCAGTCACCGGTATGGCTTAAAAGATATGACTCCCTCTAGAGACATCTTGAAGTTATACCAGGAGCTGGGAGGAACTATACTTACCATTGGTAGTGATAGCCATGAAAAGAAGCATCTTGGAGCTTATATTACAGATACTAAGCGTGAACTTCTTTCTCTGGGATTTCATAGGTACTGTACCTTCCAAAAAATGAAACCATGTTACCATTTTCTAAGCAAAGATTTAGAGTAGGTTTACATTCAACCACAGGGCAACATACAAAATAACTCCGTGTCTGAATTCTCTAGGGTTATAACCAGATAACCTATAAATGCGGTCCAATTTATATTGAAGTGTATTTTTGTGGAGAAATAAGATCTCACAGGTCTTTGCCAGGGACATTCCCTGCTCGTAATAGGTTCGTAGCAGGCTGATATCTTCGTCACTAAGTGCGGAAAGTGTCTTTTTTAAATATTCCTCCCGTGATTTAATATCAATACTTCCAAGAATTATTTCTATGTCCAGCAAATCAAACTCTGCATAGTTGCTTTTAGCCACTTGCAGACTTTTTAGGGCAATATAACTGTTATCATAGGAAAGCTTAAGCTGATTTATCTCCTGATTGCTTCCTACTCCAATGGATAATATATGCTCATAATCTGCCGCCAGCTGTTTCAATATGGGAACCGTTTGTGGCAGATTTTTTTCGTAGACCACTGCAATAAATTCATTGGGATAGGTATAAGAAAAAAGTGGAGCCTGGATGGATTCCAGGGTGCGAAATAGTTTTTGCTCAATCAGGGATATATTGACCACATTATATCTGTTATTTAAAAGGAGGATAACTGTCCGCATGTTCTCTGTGGCATCTACCTTCACTTCATTTAAGCATTGATTTAAGTATGCTCTGTTTGAAAAATCTCCGGTAATAAGGCTTCGCACGATATAATTCACTTTTTCTTTCTGTGTAAATATAGCGGCGTCCATCTCCTGCTCACGAATCAAAAGCTGTGTGATGCGAATGGCAAGATTTGCGTACTTGCGGACCTCATCTGGTTCCCCGGTGATCCCTATTACTGCCACAAAAAGTGCATTATGAAAAATCGGTATGTTTACCCCTTTTTGTGACCCTTGAAATTGTTGTTCACCCGTTGTCTCAATCACTTCTCCCGTCATCGCAGCCCGGTAGCCAATTTCGTGAAAATCACCAATCCTTTGATGATTGGTACTGGCAAAAATAATTCCGCTCCCATCAATGAAATTAATATGATAGCCGCTCACGTCCTTCACTGTATCTACGATTTGCTGAGCCAGCTTTTTGCTGATTTTTGTAATCATACCACTCCAATCTGAAATCAATCCTGTGAAAATAGATACAAGCTTGTCCTATATGTTAAGTGTAACATAAACTCACAAACTAAGGAACAAATATATGTTATTCAAACTATATATTTCTAATGTAAATTCTGTATAATTACGATTATAATAAAATAGACATGATCCTTTATGAAATAGTCGTTTGGAGGTTTAACATGAATATAGTAATTGCCATAGATTCCTTTAAGGGCAGCCTTTCTTCCATGGAAGCAGGGGAAGCTATTGGGGAAGGGATAAGACGAGTCAATCCAGAAGAATCTATCACAATCTATCCTTTGGCAGATGGAGGAGAAGGGACGGTTGAAGCATTGGTACATGGAATGAAAGGAACGCTACTTTCCATTACTGTGACTGATCCCTTAGGAAAGCCAGTGAACTGTGCCTATGGAATTATAGAGCATACTAAGACTGCAATTATTGAGATGTCGGGTGCAGCCGGAATCACACTAGTTCCAGAAACAGAGAAAAATCCAATGCAAACTACCACCTACGGGGTTGGAGAGGTTATTAAAGATGCCATTACAAGGGGATGCCGCAGATTTATCATTGGAATCGGAGGAAGTGCTACCAACGATGGAGGCGCTGGAATGCTTCAGGCATTGGGGTATGAGCTTTTGGATTCCACAGGGAAAGAGATTCCATTTGGAGCCATCGGACTTTCAATGCTTAAAACCATTACTGATACGAATGTAATTCCAGAGTTAAGAGAATGCACCTTTTATGTGGCCTGTGATGTGACAAATCCTCTTTGCGGTGAGCTTGGATGCAGTGCAATCTATGGACCTCAAAAAGGGGCGACTCCTGAAATGATTACAGACATGGATAAATGGCTGGAACATTATGCCGCCTTGTCAAAGAAGTCTTATCCGAAAGCAGATGCAAACCAGGCCGGCACAGGGGCTGCTGGGGGGATGGGATTTGCGTTTTTGACCTTTACCAATGCAGTACTGGAATCGGGAATAAAAATTGTATTGGAGGAAACCAGACTGGAGGAAAAGATAAAAGACGCTGACCTTGTAATTACAGGGGAAGGACGTTTGGACGGGCAGACTGCCATGGGGAAAGCACCAATCGGCGTTGCAAAACTTGCCAAACAATATGGGAAAACCGTGATTGCTTTTGCAGGAAGTGTAACCAGAGATGCCGGGGAGTGCAACCAATATGGAATTGACGCATATTTCCCAATCTTGCGTACCATCACTACACTAGAGGAAGCTATGAATTCAGAGAATGCCAAAAGAAACCTTTCCGACACCGCAGAACAGGTTTACAGGCTATACAGGAAAGGAACGGAAGGATAAATGACAGTTACATTTACAACCATAGGGGCTTTACTTGGGCTGATCACAGCCATTGCACTCATAAATTTAAAGGTTCAGCCTGCATATAGTTTGATTCTGGGAGCTTTGATTGGAGGTATCATTGGAGGCGGTGGACTAGACGCGACCATTGCTGCAATGATTACGGGATGCCAGGGAATGGTGTCTGCTGTTTTAAGGATATTGACGTCAGGAATTTTAGCTGGAGCTCTCATCATGACCGGCTCGGCAGAAAAAATTGCAGATGAGATCGTAAATAGACTTGGGTCGAAACGTGCCTTCCTTGCCATTGGTTTGGCGGCTATGATTATATGTGGGGTAGGGGTTTTTATTACTGTTACCGTGATTACAGTAGCCCCCATTGCTCTTGCTATTGGTAAAAAGGCTGGATTTCCAAAGGAAGCTATTGTTCTTGCTATTATTGGGGGAGGTAAAGCGGGAAATATTATTTCCCCAAATTCCAATACCATTGCTGTGGCAGAAGCATTTCAGGTTAACCTAACTTCCCTCATGATGAAAAATATGATACCTGCTATTGTTGCTGTCCTTGTTACGGCAATGCTCGCAGCTCTCCTTTCAAAGAAACCGGGCATCCCCATTACAGACGCTGATTTGGAACATGGCACCAGCCATAATACAACATTGCCATCCATTTGGGCCGCTTTAAGTGGCCCTGCTGTTGTTATTTTCTTGCTGGCTATGAGACCCTTGTTTCAAATCACCGTTGATCCTTTGATTGCGCTGCCAATTGGCGGACTGATATGTACCATCGCATGTGGTCGCAGAAGCCAATTTTTAACATATGCGGAATTTGGATTAAACAAGGTGATGGGAGTATCCATTCTTTTGTTGGGAACCGGAGCCATTGCAGGTATTATCAAAGCCTCATCTCTGCCTTCTGATGTCCTTGGCTGGCTCCAGATGATGAATTTACCAACCTTCCTCCTTGCACCAGTCTCTGGTATATTAATGGCTGCCGCCACAGCTTCTACGACTGCAGGTTCTACCGTTGCATCACAGACCTTTGCAGGAGTGCTCACTGGTGTGGGTATTTCAGCCCTTTCTGCCGGAGCTATGGTGCACTGCGGCGCAATCGTCATTGATTCCCTGCCACATGGTTCCTTCTTCCATGCGTCCTGCGAGCCGGTGAACTTAACCATTAAGCAGAGAACCAAATTAATTGGTTACGAAGCAATCATTGGTCTTAGTGCCACCTTAACAGCGGTGCTGCTTTATCTTTCAGGACATTAACTGGAACGCAACATGATTGCAATCATAATTAGACACCGCCACCTTTATTCCGTCATGGATTTGTTGCACAGAGAACAGTTTGCACAGTCCGAGGGAGAGCAGTGCAATCCTGGTCTTGCAAAAGGCTCGATGGTAAAACCACATAACTCCAAATCATATTTGTCATGATCAATGATCACCTCTCCTGTTTCCATAAGAAATTCTATTTGAATTCCGGATACAGCAAGGAGGTCATCATAGAGAGGATGAACTTTTACATGGGGAGAATATTTTTTCATCTCTTCCTCATCGGTCTGGACGTAGATCGAGTGATCGCAGGTGATCAGACTTTTTATCTCCCCACTCTCTGTAAAGGAAAGAGAATTGCTGTCTGCATTGATTCCATTCTGGTCGGGATCGTAGGCGGTTAATCTGCCGATGGGGGTGGGTAATAACACTGGATCAGCCGGTTCCACGGATTTTAAGCTTCCCGATTCATATAAAGAAACGCCCACCTTTGTCTCCACCATTCCCATAGGAGTCAATATTTTTGCCATTTCTCCGGGAAATAAGGTGATGCTTTTGATGTCTCCACTTTTGTAAAAACAAATGCCATTTATCATTCCTTGAAATTCTGTAAATCCAAGATCAAAGGTCAACGAGATGTTAAGATTCTTTTCATCTTCTTCTGTCCAAAAGCCACTTAACTGCCCATCTAAAATAAATACCCGGTGTAGCTCTCCTGTGGAATAGAACTTTATCAGCTCGGCTGGAAGTTCTCCAATGGGAGTGTGTACCTCTTGTTGTTTTTCTAACGCCACACTAATTACCATTCCCTGCTTATCAAACTCCACAGACGGTTTCTTTTTCCTTCTTGAATGCTCCGTATAAGCAGGAATCATCTCTCCTGCCTGGGTAACGATCATGTTTTTTTCTGAGAGTTTTACTCCTAACAGCTCTCCCTTTGGATGACAGGTAAAGGAATCCACTCCTCCAAGAATGCCGTAAGGAGTTTGAATGGTACGTCGATCTAAAACCATATAATTTTGCATTGCTTTCACCTCCGGTTAACAATGTTTCCTGGTTACAGTTACATGCTCCACACCATCCTGTGAACGAATCTTCTTCTCATAAGAAGAATCCATCAAAAGCCAAGGAGGAATATGGGCACAGATTAGTTGAAGTTCTAAAAATGGGGTATCAGAAAGAAACGAAGCAAGCGCCTTTTTCGAAGAAATATCAGGACACTCCTTTTGTAGTTCCATTAAATTCAAATAATAAATTCCAGGAGTGCTGGTTTCTATTGGTCCCGGATTTAAAAGCATCTCCTCTCTCATTCTCCTTTTTTCATCGCCTTCTTCCATGTCGGCAATGACTCCTTCAAAGGTCATTTCATCTGCTTTTTCTGTACAGAAAATACCGTATCCCTTCTTATTAAATACGGTAAATGGAATTCCGGTCATTTCCTTGCAGATAACAGCCCTGGCATCCTCTGCAAAGAAGGCCGCTTTTTCTGTGGCTTCCCTCAGTTCCTTTATGGTAATTCCCTTTATAGAGGGAAAGACAGCTGCTTTGATGGGTTTCCAGGTATCCTCTTGCTTTTCGTATATGGTAGCCCGATTGCAATCTGAAAAGGGCGCCAGCTCTTCTTCCCTGCTATACACTGCAATTTTATTCATTTACCAATCCCCTTTCCCAGACTCCTCAATCTCAATTACATTTCCATGAATCAACTTTGCAAGAAACTCTTCCAGTTCCAAAGTGGCATCTTCCTCGTCAATATCCTTTTCCGCTGACAAAAGAGATACCAAATCAGTTACTTTGGTTCCTCTCTCCAGGCTGTTCCAGAGAAAGATGCAGGTTTCATTTACCGATGGCAGTCCGTTTAAAGAGCCATTTTGACTATCTCGTTCATCAAAAATACAAAACTCCCCTCCCAGCTCTTTTAATACAAAACCGGGTTTTAGCCTCACATGTTTTATTATCATTTCAACCTCGTAGTCTTTCCACATCAATCCCGCTTTTTATCAGTTCCATATCCTCTCTGTCATAACCTACACTTACCAATACGGCTCCAATTGTCAACCACAAGTATAAAAGGCTACAGGATTTTCGTATGATTAAGGCAAGGAGCCATGCGCTGATTTCGGGCTCTTTTATGCTTTGGTTTATGACGTTAGCAAGGATAACTTCCGCCTCCGTCTTTAACATAAGGTTCTGAAGATTCTCTTTCCTATAGATACCGTACCGTTCGATGGTCTGTGCATACGCCACTGCACACTCAATCCTTCTTTTTTCTTCTCTGGCCTCGACCAGAGTATCTCCTCCGGCGTAGATTACAGGAGCACTTTTTGAGAGGCCCGCAATCCTCTCTCTTAACTTTTGTTTATCATAATAGTTAGTTTCTGGCTCTTCTATTTTTTTATTGATCCCTGTAATTCTCATAGAGATATCATTGGAATCTGGATTGCCAGCTATGACCGTATACGATCCTGCCATGGTAAGTGTCTTTGCTCTTCCAAGCATCTTCGGAGTAATGTCTTTCATCTCACAAGGATAAATTCCGTCAAACACTCTTGTGCCTGTTAAGGCCGCCGCATCTTCCATGATATCCACTTTTCTTCGTCCCATCCCAGGCCCTTTCATGGCCCAAACGTGAAGGCGGTTTTGTTTTGCATTAGCAGTTAAAAGGGTGAGTGCTTCCCCCTCAATCTCATCTGCAAGAATAAATAAATGATCCTCGCCCAGCTTTGCAAGAAGGGGGTAAATCTCTGAAAAGGAGGAAAGGGTACGATTTGTTACCAGGACCAAAACCTCTGTTTTGGTTCCTGCTCCACCTACGGACAGAGGTCCATCAAGGCGTAGCCCCTTTGTTATTTCCAGCCTTGTCTTTGCATACATGGACTCCTTTACCACCAGTTCTCCGGCTTCTCCCCCCTGAAGTACCAGGTCAGTAATCTGAGGATCCTTTGTTATCTGACCAATTAAATCTGCTTTTCCATGAGGAGAGGAATGGGAATCTTCCATAATAGACTTTTCCAGTGCTTCCGATGCCTGCTTTAAGTCCCTGGCTAGCTTAATGGGATTTAACCCACTGGCGGCCTTTTTGATACAAACAGAGAGCAGGGAATCCATAACTGTTGCAGTTTCCCTGGTGCCACACCCCGTTAGGAAATTGATTTCACCAATTGCAGCGGCGGCAAGGCGAATTCCCTGATTAAAGTAAGAGTCATCTCCTTCCATCTCCTTTGCCACCTCACTGGCAGAAAAGGTGTAACTGCCTTTTACTAAAATTCCACCTTCCAGGGAAAGGGTGCGGCAGAGGCTATGGATGCCATCTGCTATTTTCTCTCTTCCGTCTTCATACTTAATCTGACGTATCATCTCTTACACCTCCAGCCATTATGGATTTTAGTAGATCCTCTGCTTTTCGAATGTCCTGACTGGTCACTCCCAGCTCCAGCTTTCGGTTGGCTCCATGGACAAATTCATAGAGATTGCAGTTTCCTGCCCGCTCTCCAATTCCTAACAAGGTTCCATCTACCATATCCGCGCCGGCAAGTGCCATGACCATAGAATTTGCAACTGCCATGCCAAAATCATTGTGTTCGTGAACCTCTACCTGAATGCCAGTCTGTTTGATTTCCTGAATCAAGGTTCTTGCTCTCCTTGGAAATAAGACTCCTACCGTATCTGCCAGTCGGATGACTTCCACACCTTGCTGCTTGATCAGGCGAATTAAGGATGTTAAAAATGCAACGTCAGCTCGTGAAGCATCTTCCAGTCCAACGGTGATTGGAATGTTATAATCCTTCGCCACTTTGATACATTCCTGCAGCGTATTTTCAATCCACTTTTTGTTCTTTCCCAACTTGTTATAGATCTGAGAGTAGGAAACTGGGGTTCCAATGTGGATCAGATCTGGCTTCTGCCTGGCAGATTCTTCTATATCGCCTGCATTGAGCCTAGACCACACCGATATAATCGCCTGCTTTTTTCGTTTCATGATCTCTCCAATATAATTACACCCTTCTGTTCCGGTATCAAAGATCCCAGCCTCGATTTCATGAATACCAATGCTGTCTAAATAAAGAGCCAGTCTGATCTTATCCGATGGAGAAAATACGATGCCAGGACACTGCTCTCCGTCACGAAGGGTGGTATCAACAATTTTGATTCGTCTTTTCATATTCATCACACTCGCTCAATATGGTTAGAAATTCCTCATCAGTTACTTCTCCACCCTTTTTCATACTCCTTCGTTTCACCATATCCAAAAGCTGTTCTACGTTATAGTTTCCTTCGCAGTGAAATTCCTTCAGTTTATAGCGGATAGAGGCTCCGCCGGAATGTTTCCCTAACACCACCTTTCTGGAGGCTCCCACAAGTTCTGGTGGAAAGGATTCATAATTGGATGGCTTTTTTAATACCCCATCTACGTGAATGCCTGATTCAATGTAAAATATCTTTCGTCCGATAACTGGGGTATGCGCAGAAATTTCGGTTTTTGTCATTTCCTCAAATAAATCTCTAAGCTGAGACAGTTTATCAAAGTTGTGGTTTGGCTTATATCTCTCCACCACTCTTATTGCCAAAAGCACCTGTTCTGTGGCGGCCTTATTGCCGATGCCGGTAAACGTGGTCATGACGGTACCGTTGTGATGATACTGAAGGTAATCAGCCGCAATGGCAGACGCGCAGTAATAGGAATCCTCAGGATAAAGGATGGGCGACACCCCCATAAGCAGCTTCATCCCTCGCTCGTAGATGTCCCGGCTCTCATAAATCAGCAGATCATCAAGTCCGGTAAGTCTTAATTTCTTATCGCCCTCCATCCCCTCTAAACCTTTTAGCTCCCATAAGTCATTGACCTGAATATTACGAATGCTCTTTCCCGTGCCGTCGCAGAAGGAGGACAAAAAGAACTGAACTCCAGGATACTTAAGGCTTTCTGCCATACTGGGAAGCTCCATATAATAGACCAGCCCCTCTGGCAGTTGCCCTTTTAACAAGTGATACACTTTGGGAGATAAAACCGCCCCAGAGACAGACAGGCTTTTTAACCCTTCTAAAAATTCCAGAACCAGTTCCTTTGTCAGTGAATATTCATCAAGCATTGTCAGTGTCGCATCAATCATCTTCATCATCCCACAGCCCCTCCTTTTGCGTGTGAACCTACTAAATCATCAAATCTTTCACTGGTGTACCCCCTTCAAAATGTTCATCAAAAATCCGTTCCACATCATCTTCGGACACATTGCCATACCAGACTCCCTCAGGATATACCACTACCACCGGCCCTTTATCGCAGATGCCAAAACATCCGGTATTACTAATGACCACCTCCCCTGACAGCTCCCGGTCTTCAATCTCTTGCATAAAGCTTTGGATTAAGTCCACACTGCCTTTTTGATAACATAACCCCTTTTGTGTTCCGTTGATTCTGCAACTGGTGCAGATAAGAACGTGATATTTTGGCTGTACCATTTGACTCCTCCTCTTTACATGGCGGCTGCAGCTTTTTTCACCGCATCTTCAATCATGTCATAGGTATTTACTGGTTTGATTCCCAGCTCTGCCAGCTTTTTCGATGGCTCCATACCGATCCGCATAGCTATGACTCCGTTGCAACCTTTGATGGCATTCATAATGCTTTCCATCTTATCTTCCTTTTCTTCGCAGTGTTCTTCTCCTATACAATACTGCTCTACCTTCTTTTTCCCGGCGAAACGGACTTCTCCATTTAAGTAATCATATAGATAGAACTCTTTTGCATGACCAAAATGAGTGTCTACAATGACTCCGCTTTTGGAAGCAACCGCAAACCGGTAATGAGTTTTAACTGGCTGAGAGTCTTTTGCTTCCTCCTGTAAAAACCCTTTTAGCTCTATGGATTTGTCATCGGTTAAGGTTCCCACTGCATCTGCCCGACAGTGCTGGCAGTGATACATCTGAGGCATGATTTCCTCACACTCTTTTCTTATCTCCGTAAGGCGTTTATTGGATATGGGTTCCACCTGTTCGAATGCGCTTCCCTCCACAGGAATCATCTGCATGATGTTGGTGATAAAGCATCCAAGAGATTTCACGACCTTCACCACTTCTGGTACATGGCTGTCATTGATTCCCTTAACCGTTACGATATTCACCTTTACAAGTATGCCGTTGGCAATTAAAAGTCGGATTCCCGCAAGCTGATTTGCCACCATAATGGCTCCTGCTGCATCTCCGGTATATTCTTTTCCCATAAACCTTATGTACTGATACATCTGACCACTGATGTGAGGGTCTACGGCATTTAAAGTTACCGTCACATGAGATACCGAGAGTCTAGCCAGCTCCTCTGCATAAAGAGGAAGCTTAAGGCCGTTGGTAGATAAGCAAAAAGTAACCTTAGGATCATGTGCCCTAATCTGTTCAAATAAAGACTTTACACTCTCCCAGTTTTCCAAAGCTTCTCCCGGTCCTGCTATGCCTACCACGGTTAAGTTTGGCATCTTTTCTTTCACTGCCAGATAGCGGCTTAGGCCTTCCTCCGGTGTGAGGATTACAGAGGTCACTCCTGGCCGGCTTTCATTGGGACAGTCAAATTTTCTTACGCAGTATTTGCACTGAACGTTGCAGGCAGGTGCTACAGGAAGATGAATCCTGGCAAATTTATGACCCTTACAGTTGTAACATGGATGCTCTAATGTCTTTCTCTTCATTTCCTCTTCGCGGCTGTCTATCATAGGTTTCACTTCCATTTCTTTTGTGTCAATTAAGGTGTCTTTATAATAGGAATTGTATAGAGTCTCACGGAAGCTGGTCTCAATGGTATCAATGAGATAATTGGAGATCTCATCCATATATTCCATGGAGCCTTCGTACCCAAGCATCTTTAATCTCTGACCTCCTACGTGGTCATGAATGGGGAACCCTCTACGTACCAGGGGAAGCTTTAAATCCTCTGCAATTCTTCTTCCATCGGAATTTCCTACCATGACATTTGCCTTACATTCTATCATCATAGCCTCGATGTCTTTAAAATCTGCTTTGTCAGCAATCTTATAAGCTTCTGTCAGGTAGAGGTTTCTTAACTTTTCTATCTCAGGAGCCACTTTCTTTAAAAGCTCCGGGCAGGCGGCTCCAGTGGCACATACTACCGGCAAAATCCCGCATTCACACATGAGACGGACGGTGGAATAAACTTGATCTGGTTCTCCAAATACAGCCGCTCTGCCACTGGCATTGTATTTGTGGGAATCAATCATGGAATCCAAATACCGGCCCCTTTCCTTATTCAGTTCTTCCGGAATTGGAAGCTTAGAAATGTCTGAGAGAGCTTTTAGAAAGGCATCCGTATCTCTAAGTCCAACAGGTAGGGAAAGTCTTACATAGGGAACTCCATATGTATTTTGTAAATACTCTGCTACAGAATTTTTCCGTTCAAAACTGCACAATTCCAGAGTAAGCTTTGCCCCTCCCATCTTCTTTAACTGGGATATATGGGTTCCGTGGTGGGGAAGACGGTTGTATTCTTTATCATGCTCTCCATCCAGATTTTCCGACAAATCAGGAAGTAGTATGGCCTCAATTCCAAAAAGCTTTAACATTGCTTTTATGTATCTGGTATCTGCTGGACTTATGGGGGCAGTCAAAACATTTACCAGATTGTTTTTCGTCCCTTCCATTTCTATAGAAGAAACGATGGCATGTAAGGCAGAAAAGTATCCATCATACTGGCTTCCTCCATATCCTGGTGAGGAACAGGGGATGAGGGTGATATCTTTGTATTGGGGGTTTTCCTCCTGAAACTCATTTAAGATTCCAGGCACGTCTTCTCCTATGGTCTCTGCCAGACAGGTGGTCATAACACCAATGATATCTGGATGGTAAAGCTCGATTAAATTCTTTAAACCTTTTTTAAGATTCCCACTACCTCCGTAAACAGTTCCTTCCTCTGTTAAGGAAGAGGAGGCAATGTCAACGGGTTCATTATAGTGGGTAGCCATATGCCTGCGGATGTAAGTTGCACACCCCTGAGAACCATGAAGAATGGTCATGGTATTTTTCAAGCCATAAAATGCAGTTGCACTTCCCATGGGCATACACATCTTGCATGGATTGATATTTAGATTTACCAGAGGTTCTACCTTACTTTTCATCATCATTCCTCCTTTCTGTCAGCTTACAAATTCCCATACCGGATTGTTTATGCTTTTATTGATCTCCATGGTAAAGTTGTAAATCCCTTCAAAACCGGCCAAAGGAAACTTTCTTTCATGATTGTGGTCGCAAAAGGCGATTCCAAGCTTATAGGCAAGAGGCCTCTCCTTTACGCCTCCTACCAGGATATCCGCTCCCTTTTCCCGCATAAAAGTCTCAAGCTCTGCAGGATTTGCATCGTCAAGGATAATGGTATCAGGCTCAACCAAACCTTCCATAATTTCATAGTCCTCTTTCTTCCCGGTCTGGGTCCCCACGACTACCGTTTCTATTCCCATGGCTTTAAACTGCCGGATCAAAGAGATCGCCTTAAAGCCTCCCCCTACATAAATAGCCGCTTTTTTTCCGGCAAGATTTTTGTGATACAAGGACAAAAATTCTGTCAGCTCTGCCTCCTTTTTGGAGCAGAATAACACTGCCTTTTTCCTTGCCTCCTCATCTTTAAGCGCTTCCGCCACACGGATTAGGGAGGCTGTGGTATCTTCAATTCCAAAGAAGCTGACCTTAAGAAATGGAATATCAAACTCTTCCTCCATTCGGTTTGCCAGATAGGTGCTGGAGCCTGCGCACTGGACGATGTTTAAGGAGGCTCTGGGGGCTTCAATCATCTGCTCATAGCTGGTATCTCCTGTAAAGCCGGAAATTACATCGATCCCCATTTCCTTAAAATAATTCTTTATAATCCACATCTCCCCTGCCAGATTAAAGTCTCCTAAAATATTAATGGCCTTTCTTTTTTTCTTTCCCCTGTAGGGAAGAAGAACCTTCATAATTGCATCACAGGCCATACGATACCCAGTGGACTTGTTCCCGGAAAAGCCAGGTGATTTCACCGGAATCACTGGAATGTTATATTGACTGGACTTCATGTTGCAAAGGGCATCCACATCATCCCCAATGACTCCTACGATGCATGTGGCATAAATGAAGATTAGTTTTACATTCTCTTCCTTCTCCATTAATTCGTCCACTGCTGCCTCCAGCTTTTTAATTCCCCCGAAAATAATATCTGTTTCCTGCAAATCAGTAGAAAAGCTGTTTCGATAAATATCTTCCCCACTAGTCAGTGATCCTCTGATATCCCAGGTATAACTGGAACAGCCAATGGGACCGTGGACGATATGGTATGCATCGGTAATGGGATTTAAGACAACCCTGGCTCCGCAATATACACAAGCCCTCTGAGACACAGAACCGGATACACTGTTGCTGTCACAGCAGATTCCGCCTTTTTTCCCATCACAACCTTTCGTTATGACGATGGAACTCTTTCTGGCATCCAATATGTTTTTGTTGTAGTTTTCCGTTTCCATGACCCTGCTCCTTTCAGACCTCTCGCCCATAAAATACCACAATAGGGAGGGTACGGCTCCCTCCCTGGTTCCTTTGTTTTCTAATTTACATTACGACTTCAAAATCTTCATCTTCAACGTCTCGATCTAACCGGTCCATCATGGTATCTACAATCTTTTCAACGTAGCGGATTCCGCCTGCATAACCAACGGTTGCCTGAATGGGATTGCCATATCGGTCCAGTACAGGGAATCCCATCCGCACAATTGGAATATCCTCTGCTTTTGCAATCTGCTTTCCGTAGCTGGAGCCAAGAAGCAGATCAACGGTTTCATTTTTAATGAGCTGATGAAGGTAAAATAAATCCGTATCCGCCTTTACCACGTATTCGCTTTCATCAACACCATACTGATCCATCAGCGCCTTAATTTCCTTTTGCCAGCGATCCTTTGGTGTTCCGGTGATGATGTACTTTGGACTCATTCCTAGTTCCAGACAAAGGGAGGTAAAACCATATACAATGTCAGGATCACCGTAAATGGCTACCTTCTTCTTATATACATACTGGTGTGCATCCAGCATGAGATCCACCAAACGGCCTCGCTCCTCTTCAAGCTCTGCTGGTACCTCTTTCTTTGTGATTTTCTGGAGTTCTAATAGATACTGATCTGTGAGCTTTACTCCTACCGGCACGGGGATATTGGAATAGGGAACCTTACATTCTTTTTTTAAGTATTCTGATGGCTCCGTACTGCAATAAGTGCCCATAGAAATAAGTTTTTGACAGTCACCAAGTGCTGCAATATCTTTTGCAGAGGTACCTGCGTTGCTGTGAAAATACTCGTTTTTGCCATCCATGGGGTGATCTAGCGTTCCATCATGATCTGGGAAATAGATGTAATCAGCTTCCATAAGACGGGCAATCCGTTTTAACTCCCGATCATCTCCTGGATTGACCCAGCCTGGGAAAATGGCTACTCTTCCGTTTGGTACTCCCGTTTTTTTCGTCATATATTTCATGAAGCCAATCATCATGTTGGCAAAGCCCTGAATATGAGATCCCTCATAGGAAGGAGTGCTGGCATATAAAACAGTTTTGCCCTCTGGAATCTCCACGTCGTAAATATAGGAACCAACATCATCTCCAATGGTCTCTGAAAGACAGGTGGTATGGATTGCCATAATATCTGGCTTATAAATATCAAATACATTCTTCACTGACGTGGTAATGTTGCTGCGCCCTCCAAATACAGAGGCACCCTCTGTAAAGGAACTGCTGGATGCGATAGCTGGTTCTTTAAAATGGCGGCTTAACACGGTTCTGTGATAAGAACAGCAGCCCTGAGACCCATGGGAATGGGGCATACATTTTTCTGCACCAAGGGCACAGAACATGGCACCAACCGGTTCACAGGTTTTACATGGATTGATCGTCATACGACGATTTTCCATAATTTCTTTTGGGGTTAAATCAAGCATCAGCCTACACCTCCTAACGTGCCTTCAATCATTGGCGTTACCTTCCATGGCGGTTTTACCAGTGCCCAGGCATTGGTATATAAACTCATGGATACATCTCTTCCAAAATTCACAGCTCCACGAAAACCAGCATACGGTCCGGAATAATCATAGGAATGCATCTGTCTGGATACCACTCCACCGTGCTGTATGGCGTATTTATCTTTGATACCAGAAAAGAAAATGTCAGGTTTGTATTCCTCAATCAACTGATCTGTTTCAAACATGTTATAGTCATCTACCACCATATAACCCTTTTTCATATCCTTTAACATACCGTCATACGTATCAAGCTCCACGCCTTCCGCACGCATTTGATTCATTACTTCTTCCGAATAACGATCCTCATAGCCTGATTCTCGCTCTACCGTGATCTCTTCAATATTCTTGGAGTCTGCATCTGCTTTGATCTGTGGAATAATATCACGGCCTTCGTAATCATCCCGGTGAGCAAACTCGTAACCTGCAATGGTGGTCTCCATGCCAAAGTCTCTTAAAAGCATCTGATAATGATGGGATCTGGAACCTCCTACAAAGATACCGGCAGTTTTCCCCTTTAATTTGGACTTGTAATATTCCATATCCTCATTGATTTCCGCCAGTTCTTCTGCAATCACTTCCTCCGTCCGCATGGTAAGCTCCGGATCATTAAAATATTTTGCCATCATACGAAGAGATTTTGAGGTTGCCCCCACTCCAATGAAATTCACCTTAATCCAGTCTACCCCATATTTGGTTTTCATCATTTCTGCTATGTAATTGATAGACCGATGGCACATAACTAAATTTAAGTCTGCCAGATGTGAATTTTTTATGGTCTCATAGGAACCATCACCGGTAAAGACTGAAACCACTTCATAACCGATTTTCTTTAAGATGCGTTCCTGTTCCCAACCGTCACCGCCGATGTTGTATTCACCAAGAAGGTTTACGCTGAACTTACCTTTTGGTGCCTCTTCCCCTTTTCCAATTACATGGCGCATCAAGCCATTGTTTGCAATATGATGACCAGCCGACTGAGACACTCCCTTATAACCCTCGCAAGAGTACCCGATTGCAGTCACTCCATATTTTTCTTCCACTCGTTTTGCTACCGCCTGTACATCGTCTCCAATCAAACCGATTGGACAGGTGGAACAGATAAAGATACACTTAGGATTGAAAAGCCGCATAATCTCGTCAATTCCTTCTTCCAGCTTCTTCTCTCCTCCAAACACGATATCGGAAGACCGCATATCGGTACAAAATGAGTAAGGAACAAAATTTGGTTCTCCTTCATAGGAAGGTTTTGCCTTATTTCTTCTGGTTGACCAGGAATAAAATGCACATCCAATGGGCCCGTGGGTAATGACCACAGAGTCCTTCATAGGACCTACCACAACCCCCTTACATCCAGCGTAGCAGCAGCCTCTTGCCGTTATGATTCCTGGTATTGCTCTGGTATTTGCAGCAACTTCATCTGGTTTCTCTGCAAATTCCAACTGTGTCATGTGACTCTTCCGATTCTTATATACTCTGGATGAATATTGATCCAGCACCATATCTCGTTCTTTTGCCATAGCCTTCACCTCCCATCAGTAAGCATCAATTGTGTGTTCGCCGCTTCTTACGGTATACGCCTCGTTTATGGGGAGCACAAATATTTTCCCGTCCCCTGGATTCCCTGTCTGATTCGTCTTAATTAAAATGTCCACTACCTCTTGCACCTGTTGGTCTTCCACAATCAAGGTGATCAGCCGCTTTGGTATCCACCGAAAGGACTCCGTCAAATGCTCCCCTTTTGAAGACATGGGAAGTTCTCCGCTTTCAATCACCAGGCTAAGAAGCTCAGGATCAATCCGTTTCTTTCCTCTGCCTAACACGGATCTACAGGTAAAAGCTGGAAAACCGCTTTCTGCCAAAGCCTTCTTCGTGGGATTGATTTTATTGACCCGGATAAATGCCATTACCTCTTTCATAATAATCATTCCTTTCCATAAAAGCCCTACTTAAAGTCCCTTTTTACCTGTGCTGACGGTATACGCTTCTTCCATGGGGGATATGAAGATTCGTCCGTCCCCATAATTGCCCTCACCAGTTCTTGCTGTTCTTAAAATCACCTTCACCAGGTCGTCTTTATCCTCATCATTGCAGAAGAACAACAACATCTCTTTTGGGATCTCATCGTAGTGAATCTCTCCTACCGTGATACCTTTTTGCTTTCCACGACCATATACATCCATTTTAGTCACTGCCTGAAACCCTGCTTCTGATGCCTCTTTCATAACATGATCCGCCTTTTCAGGCCGGACAATCGCTCTCACCAATATCATATGCTCTTCTCCTCTCCCTACCGGGTTAATCCATAACGCCGTACTGCATCAGTATCTCTTCCAATTCATCAATGTTCATTGGATTTGGGATCACGAACAGCTCATTGTTATCCACCTTTCTTGCCAGGTCGCGATATTCATCTGCCTGAGGTTCTTCCGGGGAATAATCGATTACCGTTCTTTTCCTGATCTCCGCTCTCTGTACTGCATTGTCACGAGGAACAAAATGAATCATCTGAGTTCCTATTTTTGCTGCCACCGCTTCAACCAGGTCCTGCTCTTTATCAACATTTCTGGAGTTGCAGATCAGTCCTCCAAGCCTTACGACTCCGGTCTTCGCATACTTGGAAATACCTTTTGATATATTGTTGGCTGCGTAAAGGGCCATCATCTCACCCGAACATACGATATAAATTTCCCGGGCCTTACCCTCTCTAATCGGCATTGCGAATCCACCGCATACAACGTCTCCTAGTACGTCATAAAATACGTAATCCAAATCATCTGTGTAAGCACCAAGCTGTTCCAATAAGTTAATAGAGGTGATGATTCCACGCCCTGCACATCCTACTCCTGGCTCAGGACCACCAGATTCCACACCCTTAATACCGGCGTAACCTGCTTTCATGACTGCTTCCAGTTCAATGTCATCACCTTCATCTCGAAGTGTGTCAAGAACCGTTTTTTGAGCCAGCCCCCCAAGAATTAATCTGGTAGAATCCGCCTTTGGATCGCATCCTACGATCATAATGTGCTTTCCCATTTCGGCAAGGCCAGCCGTTAAATTCTGGGTTGTAGTAGATTTACCAATACCGCCTTTTCCATAGATTGCAACCTGTCTCATAACCAATTCCTCCTTACATAAGAAAAGAGGCAGAAGGCAGATACATAGGGTATCCTGCCATTCCACCTCTTTGTGAATAGAAAATGAAAACGTAACTAAGTTTTGTCGACCACTTAGGTTGCTAATACTATATCTGGTTTCAACCGTGAATTCAATACAGCACTATTTACAAATGAAATGAGTTTTTTTCTCAACATTCTATGCAAATATTACTTTCACTCTCTTTTACCTTCGAAAAAAGAGCTGGTTATCCAGCTCCTTCTTTCGCAGTTTATGTAACGCCAATCATGACTGAGGTCGCTTTAATCACAGCATAAGCATCTTTTCCCACTTCCAGTTCCAAATCTTTTACCGCCGCCATGGAAACGGTCGCTGATATGATATTGCCACCTCCCACGTCGAGAGTCACCATTGCATTGACTGCTCCGGCTTCGATTCCTATTATTTTTCCTTTTAACTGATTTCTCGCACTAAGTCTCATGGGCACCGCCTCCTCCATTTGTCTTTCCAGTAACAGATTCTTACGTATTCCTTTTGAAACATCTTACGCATTTCCACCATTAATGTCAATCTATATGAGAATTACTTAACAATATTAAGACAAAAGCAGGATTTCTTCTTTCGGAAACTGGATAAATAATGGAATATTTTCGTTTTTGTCCTGAATTAGCCAGATACGGTCCGAATCCTCCCCCTCTGCATTGTGAAACAAGACCTGTCGTTCAAAGGGGGTATCCGTTACTCCCCATAACCTAATCTTCATAATGTTTTCTCCAGGCTGACTGGCTGGGATTAAGGTATGGCCCCTGATGCCTATGTACCGAATAGAATCCCCAATTTTTTCTTTGGTCATTAACCTTATGTTCCAGTCACTGGCATAAAGCTCATAATCCCCTAGTCTTTGAATGGCTGAGATGTTCTTGCATCCAGTAAGTCTCGCCGCTTCCATCAAGCCTGGATTTTTAAAAATATCTCTGGTCCCTCCCTGTAACAGGCTCTTTCCTTCTGAAATCACCACCATTTGGCTGCTGAATTTATAGATTTCGTCTCTGGAATGGGATACCATGAATACATCCTTTCCATATTCTTTGATAAATTCCAGCATATCCGTCTGAAGCGCATCCTTTAAAAACCCATCCAGTGCAGAAAATGGCTCATCAAGAAGAATGACCTCCGGTGCACTTAAGAGCATTCGAGCGAGTGCCACTCTTTGTTGTTGCCCACCAGAAAGCTGGGAAGGATACCTCTTTTCCAAACCAGAAAGCTGAAACCGCCTTAACATCTCATAGATAGCTGCCTGTTTGCCATTTCTCTTTCCTGGAATCACGATTCCTAAATTCGCTTCCACTGTCATAGCGGGGAAAAGGGCATAGCTTTGAAACAAATATCCTACATGACGCTGTCTGGCAGGCTGGTTGATTCCTGCCTTGGAATCAAAAAGCACTCTTCCATTTAATGCGATGCGCCCCTCATCCGGCGTTTCAATCCCTGCCACACATTTTAGTATCATGCTCTTGCCGCTCCCGGAGGCGCCTAAGATTCCCGTGCAACCTCCCTCTGTTTCAAATTCCGCATTTAATTCAAAGCCGGAAAACCTCTTCCTAATTTTCAACTGCAATGCCATATGATCACCACCCGCTCACATCCTGATTGCTCTTACCAGACACCAGATTAATAAACACTACCATAATAAAAGAAATCATAACGATGATAAGTACCCAGAACCCAGCAATCTCCCAGTTCCCAGCCGATACTTCAGAGGCAATAGCAACGGACATGGTTCGTGTCTTTCCAAGGATATTACCAGCCAGCATGGTGGTTGCCCCATATTCTCCAATGGCTCTTGAAAAAGAGAGCACAATGCCAGAGGCAAGCCCTGGGGCAGCCATGGGAACAATAATCTTCCAAAATATCTTCCGTTCCGAAAGCCCCAAAGTCCTTCCAGCATAAATCATAGTCACATCTACCTGTTCAAAGGCGGCTCTTGCATTCCGGTACATGAGAGGAAACGCAATGACAAACGCGGCCATTACGCACCCCGGCCATGTCTGAACCATTTTCACATTATAATTCTCCCAAAGAAATGCACCAAATGGCCTGCGCAAGCTGAAAATCAACAAAAGAAAGAAGCCAGCCACGGTGGGAGGAAGTACCAGAGGAAGAGTGAGAATCCCATCAACAATGGACTTTGCCCTGTGATTTAATTTCATCACCCCCCTTGCCGCTCCGGTCCCAAGAAAAAAAGTAAATATGGTTGCCAGTATTCCTGTTTTCATGGAAAGAAAAAGTGGACTAAAATCAATGGTACTGATAAGCTCCCACATGGCCTTACATCTCCTTTCTTATCCGAATATCACTTCTTATATAATTCAAATCCTGCATCCAAGAACTGCTTTTTTACCTCTTCTGACCCAGTTAGATATTTCATAAAATCAGCCGCTGCTGACTTTTCCACTTCAGAAGCCTCTTTATTGTCGATTAGTCCCACCGGATATAGTGCTGGATCAAGCATATCTTTGTCTACCTTAGCGATTACCTCCACCTGATCAGGCATAGAGGCCGCATCGGTGGCATACACGATTCCCACTTCATTGCTTCCTTCTGCAACAGCCGTTAATACTGCGGTAACATTGGGACCTTGGTTGATTTCCATGGACATTACTTTATCAAGAATCCCCATTTTCTCAAAGAGCTTTCTGGCATACTGTCCCACTGGTACATCTTCTCCTGCGAGGGCTAAGCTGGAGGCCGCAGTAATAGTATCAAAACCAGTCACTGCCGTCTCTTTGCCTTTGAGCTTAATAAGGACCATCTGGTTCATCAGCAGATTTTGAACGGAACCTTCCTTTACAAATCCGTCTTTCTCTAACTCATCCATCTGCTTTGTTGCGGCAGAGAAGAAAATATCACATCTTGCTCCTTCTTCAATCTGAGTCTTTAGGGTACCAGAACTGTCCGCATTGTAAATGACCGTAACTTCTGGATGCTCACTTTCATACTCCTTTTTCACCGTTTCCATGGTATTTTTCAGACTCGCTGCAATGAAAACATAAAGTTCTGCGTGTTCCAAGACTTTTGATTCTGTTTCAACCTTCTGAGTTTCAATCTCCTGGGTTTCAACCTTCTGAGTTTCAACCTTTCGGGTAGTTGAAGCTCCCGTCGCCTGACAGCCCACGGATGAAATGACGGCAAATGATGCCAACAAAAATGCAAGTAACTTCTTTCTTCGTTTCATAGCTTATCCTCCTGGATTTTTATTTGAATAACATAGGTATGTTGTTCATTCTTATGGTGTTTTGTTCTGTCTTATTGTGTTTCGTCCATTTTATGAAATATTGACCACAAAATCAATGTTCATATATTTACAGTATATAGATATAAAATCAGATATTTTTTATCTATATAGCACAATAATCAGTATCAACAACCTTTCATTGACATTGAATCAAAATATGATATAACTATTTATAAATAATAAAAACCATTTCAATCATGAGGGTATTCTATGGAAAAAATATATACGCCACAAGAAGTGGCAGATAGGCTACAGATAAAAAAGGCTACGGTTTATGAACTCATAAAGCGGGGAGAATTAAAAGCTACTAAGATTGGCAGGCAGATACGAGTAAGCCAAGAACAGCTCGATGTTTATTTAAAAGGTTCCACAGGACAAGATATAAGCACAACGGTTGAAGAGTCTCTGCCCCCGGTCACTGATATTCCCCGCTTTACGGCTGTATCTGGGGGGCAACAGACCGATTATCTGTTAAATACCAGCGGTCTAATTATCAGCAGTCAAGAATCAAGAGTTGTGGAACTGCTTCGAAGCCATTTAAGCAAAAACCAGGGTAATCTCCCCATACTTCATTCCTATATGAACGACTATAACAGTCTCTACTCTTTGTATTATGAAAAGACGCACCTTGCCCTTACCTGCTTTTTCTCCCAGGAAAAAGAGGAGACTGGGAAACAGATTAAGAATCTTATGCCTGGTAAGGAAATAGCAGTTCTTTCCGTCTGCCGTCTCTCATGGGGCTTTTATGTAAAGAAGGGAAATCCCTTAAAGTTTCGATCCATACATGACCTGATTCGTCCTGAGATACGTTTCTTAAATAGGGAATTAGGAAGTGGCCTGCGCATGTGTTTGGATTCCTCTTTGCTGGAAGAAAAGATTAAAAGGACAGCTATAAGGGGGTATGAAAACGACTGCCTCTCCCATATGTCTGCTGCAAATGCAGTCGCTTCCGGCG
Source organism: Lacrimispora algidixylanolytica (assembly GCF_003609635.1). Lineage (GTDB taxonomy): Bacteria > Bacillota > Clostridia > Lachnospirales > Lachnospiraceae > Lacrimispora > Lacrimispora algidixylanolytica. The sequence continues at coordinate 24,819 of NZ_MCIA01000016.1, forward strand.
CCGCAGACATAAGCATAGGGGATATCTCCCTGTTGGCCTCTTACCCCCAACTGGAATCTATCCCCTTTGCTCATGCATATCTTAATTTTGTTTTCTTAAAATCTGATTTGGAACACCCTGCGTTTCAGTCCATCTATCATGGGGTAAATTCGGAAGAATTTAAAAGCGGCCTTCTTCACTTTGAGGGCTATGATATAAAGAGCACAGGAAATTTAAGCATCTGAAACGGCTAACTTAAATCTGCAGTCTTTTCCCCTCCTTTAGGTAAAATAGATAAAACAATATAGCTCCTAAGGTACATAGAAAAGCCCCACATCCCATGGCATATGAGATGTTGTTATTGGCCGTCTGTCCAAATATCACATTGGTAACCACTCCAATTCCCTCTAAAAGAACTGCATACATACTAAGGGCCGTGGCCCGGTCCCGGGTCTTGATCCGACAGTTTTGCAACTGGGTGGAAAGTGGCGCAAGCAGGCTAGCACAGAGGCGAAGAAGTAGAATAGCCGCTACCGATATCACGGCTTGATTCGTAATAGCAAGAACTACACAAGATACCGCCCCGCAAATAAACATACTCAGGCCAAAAGAAAAGCCTCCCATCCGTTTTGTAAACCAGTGAGACCATATCCCCATCATCCCAGACAGGGTGACCAGGATATAAACAAACCCAATGGTTTTCACGTCCATTCCGGCCTTTACATACTGAATCTGATTTAAGAATACTGTTATTGTCTGGTTCGCTTCAGCCAAAAGTCCCATACCAATCACCGCTAAAAGAAACCGTTTGTCTCTTACCGTCAATAAAAATACATCTAATAAATTACTTGTGTTTCCATTTTCCCTTTTCGGAGATTTCACTTCCCGGATACCAAAAGCTAGAACTGCGGCTATTCCATAGGATGCCATAGTCAAAAATCCCGCCATTCGATAATTTTCTCCGATGTATACAGAATACACCAGGGAGGCCCCTAAGAGCCCAGCCGTTTGCAAAAACTGATAAATCCCAAAAACCTTCTGACTCTCCTCTTCCTTACAGGAAAGATACAGGATGCTTACGTCACATCCGGAAAAACCTGCCATTACCACACTAAGCAGGATTCGCTCCAGTAAAAAATCAGCAAAGCCTTCTGCTCTCCAAAATACAATTTTTGACAGGAAATAGATGCCTGAGCATAAAATTAACGTTTTTCTATATCCAATCCGGTCTGCAACGATACCCCAAGGCAATTCCAGGCCAATGCAGAGAGCCAGACTGATACTTTCAATTATGGTGATCTGAAATACATTCACCCCTGCTACCTGACGATAAAGAGTGGCAACCGGTCCATAAAACACCATACCCTGTAAAAAGGAAATGGCAAACATAATATATATATTTCGTCTTGTCTTCATTTTCTCTTATAATCTCCCATTTTTTGGTACAAAAAATAAGCCCTGCTTACCAGCGCCTACATAAAATTACATTCACTTTTGCTCTACGTGGGATTATTTAAGATGAAAATGAAACATGACATAACAATCAGACCCTTCTGAACTTTTTTCACATTATATCATACCTATTCCTGTGTGTAAATACTATTGACATACCACTCCCTCTATTTGTATAATGTATGTATTACAGTTGTAAGAACAGGAGATTTATATGAATCATCTGCCTCAGATTTCCGAAGCTGAATATGAAGTGATGAAGGTGTTGTGGAAACACGCACCTATAAACACCAACGAAGTGACGGACATGCTTACCAAAACCATTGGCTGGAATCCAAAGACGGTCCACACCTTGTTAAAAAGGCTGGCCCAAAAGGGAGCCATTACTTATCAAAAAGAAGGCCGAGTCTTTGTGTACACTCCAGTGGTAAAGGAAGACGAATATTTAAATAAAGCAAATGATCACTTTCTGAACCAATTCTATAATGGCAAGATATCCAGCATGGTGACCAATTATATCAACAGCGACCACATGGAACCGGATGAGCTAAACGAACTTAGAAGACTCTTATTAAAGGGAAACAAGGAGGCCCACTGACCATGCCTTATGCTCTCCTATCACGCCTCTTGTTAAGTATCCTGGTTATCCCCTTTTTCTATTTCCTGATTCTCATGATTGGGAAATGTCTCGGGAATCATTTAACCAATCGGGCAAGGTATCACTTATGGTTCCTTTTCTTGTTTGTTCTGGCGATCCCCTTCCTGCAATTCTTACAAACAGGGACCAAACTATGGGATTTCTCCCAGAACCTTCTTGGTCCACTCTTTTCCCAAACAAAGGCTTCCCTGCCTGGGAAGGCGTATGAAACTGCAGCCTCAGGAAGTAACCTATTTACGGAGTTTTCTATTTCCGTCATTTGCAAAACCCCTACCATCTTGCCCACCATTCTCTTAATCTTGTGGATCACTGGGATGGTATTTATGACAATACTTACGCTATTTACCCACTATAAAATAAGGCAGAGAAAAAAATCCTCTCTTTTGCTTCAAAATGAAAGGGTACGAGTTTTATATGAATCATGCTTAAAGGAAGCCAATATTCGAAAAACCATTCCAATTTATAGCAGTGCCTATGTGACATCTCCCATTGCCATAGGTTTCTTATCTCCTTCTATCATAGTCCCAATCCACATACTCTCCGAAATGCCGGAAAAAGATCTGCGCTATATCCTGCTTCATGAGCTGATCCATTGCAAACATAAGGATATTTTCATAAATCAATTCATGGCCCTCGCCCAGATTGTTTATTGGTTTCATCCTGTGGTCTGGATGGCTCTTAAAAGGATGCAAAACGACAGGGAGATCTCCTGTGATTCCTCGGTTCTTTCCATGCTTCCATCGGATGAATATCTAGACTATGGTAATACTTTAATTAATTTTGCAGAAACGCTCTCCCGATTTCCATACTGCACCACAGGAATGGGAGGATCAAAAAAGGAAATACGAAACCGTATTATAAGCATAGCTGGTTATAAGGGAGAATCCAGATGGTATAAAATGAAAAGTAGTATCATCTTAACTGCTTGTGCTTTGGTGGTGGCTTTCGTTTCCCCCTTCCTATCTGCAGGTGCTGACTACCATGGGAACTATAAATTTCATGGTGGCAATATCAATAAACTGGAGCTTGAATCCTCCTTTAGGGGGCATAAAGGAAGCTTTGTACTTTATGAATTAAATTCTGGTCAGTACTCCATATACAACGAGTCCCAGGGAACGAAGAGAATATCCCCGGATTCCACCTATAAGATTTACAGCGCTCTGGTGGCATTAGAAGAAGGAGTTATTGCTCCAACCTCCTCTAGTCTTTTATGGAATGGGAATACATATCCCTTTGATGAATGGAACAAGAATCAGACTCTTGACAGCGCTATGAAATGCTCGGCCAACTGGTATTTTGCTGAATTGGACAAAGGAACTGGTCTTTCTTCTCTAAGGAAATATTTTCAGGCCATGGGTTATGGAAATAGTGACGTGTCTGGAGGACTTGGGCGTTTCTGGGCAGAATCTACTTTGAAGATTTCTCCCGTTGAACAGGTGGAGTTACTCACCAAGTTCTATCAGGGAAAGCTGAGTTTTGCGCCTGAAAATCAACGAACGGTAAAGGATTCTTTGTTTGTCTCTTCTTCAAACGGAGCACTTCTTTATGGCAAGACCGGTACCGGGGACATAAACGGAAAGCAGGTCAATGGGTGGTTTATCGGATTTGTAGAAACCAAAAATGAAACCTATGTGTTTGCTACCAATATCCAGGATACGGAATTAGCAAGTGGAAGTGCTGCCGCAAAGATCACGTTGGATATACTAAAGGAAAGAAATATTTATACGGAATAGAAAATTCCCCAGATGATTTATAACATTCGAAATTACTGAATTTATAAATCATCTGGGGAATGAATTTTAGAACAAACAGGAACTTAGGCGTCCATTATTCCTTTGTTTCATCCATGCTCTTTATGAAATCTTTGTACCAATAAAAGGACTTTTTCTTCTTGCGTTCAAGCGTTCCATTTCCTTCATTGTCTCTGTCTACGTAAATAAAACCGTATCGTTTTTCCATCTCTCCCGTTCCTGCACTGACCAAATCAATACAGCCCCAGGATAAATAGCCAAGGCATTCCACACCATCATTCATTGCTTCTATCATAGTGTCTATATGTTTCTTCATATATTCGATTCTGTAATCATCCACAATGCTTCCATCTTCTTCTATGATATCCTCTACTCCCAAACCATTCTCCACCACAAACAAAGGTTTTTCATATCGGTCATATAGATCATTCATTGTGATCCGAAGCCCAAGGGGATCGATTTGTCTCCCCCATGGAGTGATATCAAGATGGGGATTTCTTAAGGTTGTAATGGCATTGCCATCTGCTACATTCCCCTTTATCTCAGGGCTTACGCCTGTCAGTCGGCTGGAGTAATAACTAAATGCAATATAGTCCACGGGGTACTGGCTTAGTATGGCTTCATCCCCTTCTTCCATATGAAGCGTAATCTTTTTCTCACTCCATATTTTTTTCGCATAGCTAGGGTATTTTCCTTTTACTTGTACATCAATGAATAAATAAACCTCTTGATTTTTTTCTACTGCCGCCCACACATCCACAGGGTTACAGCTATAGGGGTAAAAAGACCCGGCAGCAAGCATGCAGCCCATCTGGATCTCAGGGTTTATGCTTTTGGCCATCTTTGTTGCTAATGCACTAGCAACCAACTGATGATGAGCTGCCTGATATACGATCTGGTCCATATGCTCCTCATCTTTTACAACCATTCCTCCTCCGAAAAATGGAATATGAGTGATCATATTGATTTCATTAAAGGTGATCCAGTACTTCACCTTCTTCCCATACCGCTGAAATAATACCTTGCAGTAGTTCAGATATAGATCAATCAACCTTCGATCAGACCAGCCACCATACCTTTTTGTCAAAGAAAGCGGGGTATCAAAATGGCAGATGGTGACCACAGGCTCCATGTGATATTTCTGACATTCATCAAATAAGTTGTCGTAAAACAACAAACCAGCCTCATTTGGTATCTCATCATCCCCACTTGGGAAAATTCTAGCCCAGCTAATGGAGGTGCGAAAGGCCTTAAATCCCATCTCAGCCAGTAAAGCCAGATCTTCTTTATATCTGTGATAAAAATCAATGGACTGGTGACTTGGATAATAACCATAGTTTGTGTTCATGGCAATTTCCGGATGATACATTGCCTCTTTTCTTCCATGCTGCACAGAAGGAAGGATATCCATAGGAGACATACCTTTTCCATCTTCTAAATAAGCTCCTTCACACTGGTTTGCAGCCATGGCTCCTCCCCATAAAAAGTCTTTCTTAATCATAAACAGCTCCTTACAGTATTGTCAGCAGGGTTTCTCCAATTTCAACATAACCTTCTTCGCTTGCTACAATCTCAAGATAGGCAGATGTATTGGTTACAAGCACAGGAATGATGGTTTCATACCCTGCTTCTTCAATCGCCTTTTTATCAAATTCAAGGAGTAAATCACCTTTTTTAATGGTATCCCCATCCTGAACATGAGGGGTGAAAAACTTCCCATCTAATTCCACGGTATCGATCCCAATATGAATCAGCAGCTCCACGCCCTCTTCACTGCGAAGACCAATCACATGTTTTGTCCGAAAAACAGTTGCCACGGTTCCGTCGAATGGAGCTACCACTCTTCCATCAACGGATTCCACTGCAATTCCTTTACCAATAATTTCTTTTGCAAAGGTCTCATCATTTATTTTAGATATGTTTACTTTCTTTCCCTTCACAGGGCTGGTAATTACGATCTTTTTCATAAAGGATTCTTTTTTATCGGCTTCTGCCTCTTTCGTTTCTGCTTGATCCAAAGTGCCGACTGGCTCCTCAAATCCATAAAACCAGGTTAATACAAAGGTCACTACAAATCCAATGGCACATGCTATTAAAGCATGGACTACGTTCATGGGATTTTCACCGATAAAGATTGGCAAGGATAAAAGTCCAGGAGTACCAGAAGTATAACGTACCACTCCCATCAAACCTGCGTAGAAACCTCCCACACCACCACCGATCATAACCGATAGCAATATCTTTTTGAATTTAATTGTAACTCCATACATGGCAGGCTCTGTAATACCCATTAATGCGGTAATACCTGCAGAGGATGCCAACTGCTTTAATTCTTTATTTTTTGTCTTAATGGATACACATAATGCGGCACTACCCTGACATACGTTAGAAACCAAACTTCCAGGGCCCATTACCGCTTCATATCCATAAGTCGTGTAAGAAGTCATAAGAACGGGAAGAAAACTCCAGTGCATTCCCGTCAATACTAATAGAGGCATAAATGCTCCCATTAAGGTAGGTACCAGCCAGCTTACACGTGCGTTTAGAAAATCTGTGACAAAGGCAATTCCAGTACCGATATAGGAGCCTAAAGGTCCTAAAACAATGAGTACGATAGGAACCACAATGAGTATGGTCAACGTTGGTTTTAAAAAGAACTTCACTGGTTTTGGAGATACTTTATCTGCAAAACGTTCTACGTAAGTCATTAACCACACAGCCAGTATGATTGGAATGACACTGGAACCGTAATTAATTAACTTTACTGGCATTCCTAAGAAAAAGAGGGGGTCTCCAGCAGTTACCAATTTAGTAAACGAAGGATGGAGCAAAGCACCGCCAACCATTGCCGCTAAATATGGATTGCAACCCAGCTTCTTAGCAGATGAAATCGCCAACATAATTGGTAAGAAATAAAAACCTGCATCTGCGATAAAGCTTAATACGATATAAACTTGTGACTCTTTTTGCATTCCCAATAAAACACAGATGACTAAAATCGCCTTAATCATACCTGCCGCAGTAATCGCTGGTATGATTGGGGTGAAAATGGATGCGAAGATATCCATCAAGGTATCTATGATTCCACCTTTTTTCTGGGAAGGTTGTGTAAGTTCCTCTAATCCCATACCTTTTATTTCATTGCACACATTTGCCACGTCTGTGCCGATTATAATCTGGTACTGGCCTGATTTTTTCACAGCGCCTAATACTCCATTGATCTTTTTTAGTTCTTCTAAATCTACCAAAGATTCATCTTTAAAATTCATTCTCAAACGTGTTGCACAGTTCACTAATTGTGTGATATTTTTGATTCCACCTACTTGCTCTACGATTGCCTGAGCTAATTCATGATAATTCATCTTTTTTCTCCCATCTTAAGTTTGTATTTATATTTAAGGTGTCGACTTCCCTTTAATTTCTCTCTCTGCAACTCTGTTTATATGAAGCATAAAATAAATCATTTCTTCTTGTGAGATGGTAACATTGAATTTTTTTATAAAATAATCTTTCACTTTATCGGCACATAATTTTGCTTGCGGAATCTTATTTCGTATTTGTTCATATAGAAATTCATCGTCTGAAGCATGAATCTCCTCTTGTAGCAACCTTCTTGCGAAAAATCGGATATGAGTCACAAAGCGATTGTAATTTAAGGAGTCCTCGTCTAACTCAATTTGATAATGGTATTTTACAATGCTTAAAATATCATTTACGATTTCTGTTACAATCATTGTAAGCTGTAATTCCTCTCCCTCTTGCTGCGCATTCACAAAATGAAGCGCAATAAATCCTATTTCATCCTCAGAAAGATGAATCCGCTCATAATACTCAATGAGACTTAAGGCATTTTTCGCAGCTGCGTACTCTTTGGGATAATAATTTTGGATTTCCCAAAGTAATGCATTTTTCATCATCATGCCTGCTTTATATCTGGATATGGTGTAACTGATATGATCGGTTAATCCGATATAAATACTATCATGAAATTTTACCTTTAATTCTTCTTGAGCCTGAGCGATTATTTTACTGCTTAGTTCTACTTGATTAAAAGGAACTTCCTTTAATAAAGTTAAAAACTTGGAAGAAGATTCTGCGGATTCAAAAACGAATTTCTTGTCAATGCTGGTTTCTTCAATTGCATCTCCTGGTTTCTTTTGAAAAGCAATTCCTTTTCCCAGCAAAATAACCTCGGACAATTTATCATCTTCCGCTAAAATAATATTGTTGTTATATATTTTTTTAACTTGATAACACATCTCTTGATTATCCTCCTAAAAAAAACACCCAAATTAATACATACATGCATTAACATGTATCCATTAATCTAGGTGTTGCCTGCCAAGCAGTTACAATCCAGTTATTTTTTCTTATTATAACATAAAACGACATCTTATAACAATAGTGTAATGTAATACTTTACGATTCATTTTTTGTGCATTATGTATAAAACACAGTAATAAAAGTCTTGTATGGAGTGTTTTTTTACTTTTTCAAGTAAGCAGAATCTAACATAGATTCGTTTATGATTTATTCTGGCAAAAAATATGTATCTAAGATATCTTTATCTTTTCTCACTACATATCCACTTGCTCCCCGGTTCTTTACGTCTTCCACCATACTGACGAGAAGAATGGGAGTCTTCATACTCTTATCTGTAGTGGTTACCACAAACCAGCCAAGTTCTGTTCCAGTGGTATCTGATTTAGAGGCTTTGATTTCAGCCGTACCGGTTTTTCCTGCTAAGGTTACATCTGCCCGGTTGATAGCATGACCCGTTCCATGATCAGAGCTGATTACTTTCATCAGACCAGATTTCACTATTTCTGCTGTCTCAGGAGAAGAGGCATTGCTGATCCATATCTCAGGAGAAGGCTGTTCCTTGTATAAAAGATAAGGCTTTAACACATTTCCTTCATTGGTAAACATGGTATAAAGGGACGCTAAATGGACTGGATTCATTAAGACCTGTCCCTGTCCGTATCCGCTATCTGCCAGTTGGACCTCTGATTCTATCTTGCCCTCATTGGAGTACTGGGATTTCGCCAGGGTAATCTCAAAGGGAAGTTGCTGGTTAAAGCCAAGCTTATCAAGCCCTGCCATAAAATCCTTGGAACCGATTTTTAATGCAGCTTTGGCAAAATAGATGTTGTTGGAATAGATTAAGGCATTTTCCAGATTCAAGGGACTGCTGTCATGAAGGGTGGTCACATAATAATTGCCCCAACTTTCATCCTTTCTCCATTTAAGTCCACTGCTCCCATAATCCTTATTGGCATCAATGGCCCCGGTTGTTAATCCTATGGCGGCTGTGATTGGCTTTAGGGAAGATCCGGGAGCGAATTTTTGACGGAAGCGATTGAACATTGGTTTTCTTTCATCCGTATTGAGGGCATCCCATGTTTCGTTTGACATTCCTAAGATAAAGTCATTGTCATCAAAGGAAGGAGTGCTTACAAGGGCAAGAATCTCTCCTGTAACGGGATTCATAGCAACTGTGCTGCTTTTGTCCTCCAAAAAGGCATTGTAAATACTGGATTGAAGATTGCTGTCAATGGTCAGCGTAATATTGACCCCATCCATTCTGGATTTGGCTGCCAGGATTTTCTTCTCAACTCCATTGGCATCCACGATAGAAGCCGTTCTGCCGTTGGTCCCCTTTAATTCTTTCTCATATAAGGCTTCCATTCCGCTTCGCCCGATCACACTGTCAGTCAGGTAATCTTCCTCAGGGTGTTCTTTGATGTCTTCTGCCGTTACATTCTGTACGTATCCCACCAGATGAGCTCCGCTTTCCATCAGAGGATAATAGCGGACCGGAGTATCCGAGATAAGGACTCCGGGAATGTCTAAAAGTTTATCCTGAAACTCTTTATTTTTCACATTATCTTCTCTGGGCTGAGGGGCATTTAAGTTGTTCTCATCTACCTTCTTTAAGGTTTTTAACGGGACAAAGGAGTCATCCTTTACCCATTTAGCAGCTAGCTTCTTTTTGATTCCATCCGCGGATACACCCAAAAGGCTTGAAAGTGTTTCCAGGTCACTGGTTGCATCTTCGCTCATTTTCCCTGGAACCAGACCTATGGCAGATGCAGTTCCTTTTCCAGCCAGGAGAATCCCGTTGCGATCAAAGATATTTCCTCTCACTGCCTTGTCTACAGATATCCTCACTTTGTCTGAATTTAGGAGCTCCGGGAAAATCAGGCTGTCGCTCCAGGAAAGCTGGTAGCCATTTTTCTTATCTTTTTCATATTCTGCTTTATTTTTAAAGGTGATATCACCCGCCATGGTCTTTAGATCCATCCGATAGGACAAGGTGGCTTTTTTATCTTGGTACTCCACCGTTGTGATTTCCACCGTTATATCGGATACTTCCAGGCCCTCATAAATATTTTTATTTCTGGCTGTAAAATCTTCTTCGCTGATATTAAGTCTACTTTGATCAGACAGCATTGTGTACATGGTCTGATAGTCATTTTGTTTTATTCGGTCCACATACTCGGAGAACAAGACATCAGGTTTCTTTTTTGATGTCAGCTTTTTTTGTATCTGGAAAAAGAGGAATGCACCGGCCAGAGCCGCAAGCAAAATCAGTAGGGTTACCATGATGCGAAATAGAATTCTTTTTCTGGCACGGTTCATAATCTCCTCCTTTAATCCGTTCTAAGGTTGTTTGATACTTTGGAAGCTGTATTGGTGATAATGGCTTCTTTTTCTTTCAACTGGAAGTAATAATCAAAAATACCTCTTCCAACTCCTACTACATTACCGGAACTATATCCATTGGCAATTCTTACTGCGATTGCTACCTTTGGATTTTCCAGAGGTGCATAGCCGATAAAGAGACCGTGGTTTGGCTTATTCTTTGATTCCTCTGCGGTACCTGTCTTTCCGGCTGCACTGACTCCTAAATCCTTAAGGCTGGCATTGGAAGATACCAGCTCATTCATTCCTTTTGCCACTTCCGACCAGATGGCTTCTGGAAGCTCTGCCGTATCTTTTAACACTGGTGTAAAAGATTTTTCCAGAGTTCCTTCGGAATCTGTAATCTTGTATACAAGAGACAAATCATAGCTCTTTCCGTGATTCGCCAGCATGGTGGTATATCTTGCAATCTGAGTGGTGGTATAGTTATGGGTTCCCTGTCCAATGGAGGAAGGAATGGAGAACTGATCTGTAACATGAGGCTGAGCCTCTCCGATTTCGATTCCGGTCTTCTTATCAAGATCCATTAAGTTGGCATACTTTTGAAGTTTCTGCAATCCATCTGCCTCAGAATAAGTTCCATCTTTTTGGGTGCCCATGCGGTATGTGATCTCGGACAGATACACGTTACAGGAATTTTTAAGAGCATCGGCTGGGGAATTGATGATCCCATGACCGTTTCTCTTCCAGCACCGGAGTGCTGGCTGCACTTTATCAAAGATACCGGTACAAACGATGCTGGTATCTGAATTGATGACACCTTCGCTCATTCCTGCAATGACAGTTACTGGCTTAAAGGTAGAACCAGGTGCGGTCAACTGGCTGGTGGCACGGTTAAATAACGGCAAAGAAAGATCATTAGAAAGGTGCAAATAATACTGGGCATCCATTTGATTGGCTAACCGGTTATTGTCATATCCAGGATAGCTGACACAGGCTAATACCTCTCCATCCTGAGGATCTACAATCACGGCAGAACCAGAGCAAGGATTCAGTGCCAGTTGTGCTGGAGTGATTTCCAGGTTTTTGATTTTCTTTTGGATAAAGGCCCATGGACTAAGCTGTCCGCTATTTAAGAGCACTCGGTCCGGATCTTCCATTGGAAGGGCTCCCTGATCGTAGAGGAGATTTTCTATGGTTTCTCCTTTTAGAGAACCTTCTCCAATCATTGCCTCATATATTTTTAAATCAAACTCCTGGCTGCCTTTTAAATCAGAAAGCATCTTTTCCTCTACCAGACGGACTTCCTCTTCTATAGCCACATAAGCCTCATTGTTTTGAATCTTACTTAAATCCACTAATCCGGCGGAAATGCAATCGGTCAGGTATTGGCGGAAGCTTTTGCTTTTCCAATCCGGGGAACCTGCATTTCCTGTAATTAGCTTGGTTTTCTTGGCTTCACTTACCAGATAATCAAGGTATCCTTTCATCTCACTGCTTAAGCCATCATACTCTGTACCTGACGCATCAAAGGCGGCTGAAAACCTAGAATACACGTTATCCTTCTTTTGGGAAAAGGCTCCGAACACTGATTGTTCCAGATCGGTAGCCGATTCTTCCTTTAAGCGATTGGTATCTATAACATGATTTTTTAATAGGGCATAATATACTTCATCAGAGGAAATACGAATTTGAGCTGCATTTTCTGCTTTGGGCATATCGGAGCGCTTCGTATCCACAATGTTTGATAAGAGGATTCCTGCAATCTGCTGTTCCAGCATTTTATAAACTGCATCCTGTAAATCCTTATCAATAGTTAAATATAAGTCTTTTCCGGTGCCCGGCGCTTTTATGATGACTGGTTCGGTTTTTTTGTTACCAACTACGTCGGTGTAAAATTGTTCCGTTCCGTCTTCTCCCCTTAGTAAGCTTTCCATGGATTTTTCGATGCCACTTTTTCCGACTACAGACTGATTGGTATAGATCGCTTCTTGTTGATTCAACGTGCTCAATTCTTCGGAAGATATGCCACCGGTATAACCTAAAATCGAGGCCATACTTTCCCCACCTGCATAGGTTCTGATGCTGCTTTCCTGAACATCTGCTCCAGGAAGAGCTGCTTTATTTTCAAATACAGCTGCCATTGTCTCATTTGATACATCAGATGCTACCAAAAAAGGCAAGTACTTTCGATATGAATTAAGGGAGATACCGTAACGGATATTAGCAATCTGTAACACATCTTTAGGTGTTAGTGACTCTGGAAGACCAAACTGTTTTTGTTCTTCTTCCGTATAGGTTGGATCAATTAAAAATTTTCCTTTTCCACTTAATTCAGCTATGAGCTCATCGGCAGTCACCGCTTTTTCTTTATCTGATAACTCTCCTACTTCAATCTTCCCGTAGAAATCGGCTTTAAAGCGGCTAAGCTTCCAGCCATCTGCTGTAAATTCATAGGTTCCATCTTCTTTTTCAGCAATCGGAAGGACCACATTTAACTTTTTATCGTCCTTGATCATTTGTATCAGCTGATAGGCAATTCCATTTAATGATCGTTGCCGTTCTTTTTTAGTCTTATAATTCTTGGAATCTTCTAATGTGACATCATAGGACAAACGGTTGGAGGCCAACAACTTTCCATTCCTGTCATAAATGTTACCTCTACTGCCGGACAGCTTCTGAGTCTTTACAATGGAACTCATAAATGCCTCCTGATTGGTCGCTCCCTCCATAATCTGAAAGCGATACAGTCGGAAAATCAAGGTTAAAAAAAGAAATCCAAAAAACATACCTAAGATAAGCAGTCTTGGAATTCTTTCTATCAATGAAATTTCCGGTAGTTGTTTATTATAAAATGATCTATGTTTTCGCACCTTTATTCTCCTTTAATCTTACGTTTGTAATATTTGACTTATAAAAAACAGGGAATCCCTGATGACAGCTCCCCCTTTTGCCTTACCAATGTCTAAAATACTACGTATGTAAGACATAATTATACACCGGATTTTTTTTCCTGTAAACACTTTTTTTACAAAGTACTTCTCTTATATAAAGCCCAATGATCCGACTTAATTCATAATATGTCCCAGGAAAATCAATCGACTAATTATGGCTGTTTTTTTCATATCTTTTGGCCATCTTCAGTCATTGGTACAGCAGTAATCGTTCTATTCTAGTAGAAGACAGACTATGCAAGGGGAATCTAATTACTTTCTTTTATATTCTATAGTTTACCCATTAAAATGCTAATATTTCAGTCTTCTAACTTTTCTTACATAGCTGGTAGGGACTTTTTCGGAACTGATTGGGTGTTAATCCGGTGATTTTCTTAAACTGACGAAAAAAATGTTCTATGTTGCTATATCCGCACAAGGTCACTATCTCCGCAATGGTATAATTATGATAGACCAGATATTTTTTAGCCAAGTTGATACGGCTGTTTATCACATCATTCATACAGGAAACACCAAAGGTGTTTTTATAAATATCTTCTAAATAGCCGATGCTGATATTAAGCCTTTCAGCCATTTTGGAAACGGTCCATTCTTTGTTTGGATTATGATATATATCTAATTTCAACTGATTTAAATCAAGAAACAACGGGGATACCGCTTTATAATTATAAGATTCCAGTAGCTTGTTAAATAAAATTCGTAAGAGGTGATCCACGGATATATCTTTGAAATTATTGTTTAAGATATGCTCTGTCACAAGCAGCCTGTAAATATTATGGCAATAGGAGGGGTCGTGAATGACAAACGGCACTCCGCAGGGAAGTGGGGCTGTGGTCACATAAGATTCATCGGTATAAAAACGTATCCAGTCATTTGCATAACTTTCCTCACATGCTCGATAATAAATCCTCTGCCCTGGCCGGTAGAGTATGGCACAATTGGGAGGATATTTCCTGCATTCACCGTCTACTAAGAAGATTGCAGGTGTCTGAGTCAGCAATAGCAGCCAACAGTCATGCCCGTTTGGTATATCAAATACGAAATCCTCTGAATGGATGGCATCATATTCTGCATAATCTATTTGAATCATGGTTTTCCTCCGTCTTACTGATCCGATTACTCTTTGAAGCAAATCTATGATAATTCTATCATAGATTTCCACATGATTACAGTCATTATATTTCTTTATGGGAAATATTTGTCTTGTACCTCTCTCTCCATCTAATTAGCATTTTATGACTTGGCCTTAACTCTAATGATAATAGTGGTTAAAATCATAGATAGGAAACAAGGAATACGATACAAGGACTCTTCTTTACCCACAGGTTTAGTGCACAAAAAAAGCTCCTTTTGTAATAGTCGGCATCAAACCTGCTTATTACAAAGAAGCTTATTCTGTATTCATGTTTTGATATTGATTATGACTGCCAATCCGTTATTAACTAGGACTGCCTACTACGACCTTTAATGTCAGATCTGACAACTGGGGATTTAGATCCCTCTCCGGTATTAGATCAAATACTGGAACTCCTGCTTTGTTTATATGAACCCGGTGCATAGCACTGCACCTTGTTCCAAAGGGTACAAGTTCCTGTTCTCCATGATACATTATTATGAGATTGCCCTTATAATCCCGAAAGAAGGAATTATGACCAGGACCGTAGACAGGCGTAGCAGAATAATAAGATAGCACCGGAGTGCTGGACTTCTTCCATGCATTCGCATCCAGAAAATCACTGCCCCTTGGTATCGTAAGAAGTCCTAGGGCATAAGTATATCCGCAGGCTGCTCCTCCAGAATAAGTAATGTATACGGCGTCATCCATAACCAATGAGTAAGGACCCTCATTATTAATGGTGCCTTGAATGTTCTCCCAACCATACAATGGTCTGGAAAGAAGCACCGGTTCACTGGTTAATACCGTGGGGTTATCTTCCTCTACGGTTGCAATGTAGAGCATGGAACCAGTATCCAAAGGGGTTCCGATTCCTTTTCGGTAAGACCAAACAAGACAGGAAACTCCATCGGCTCTGAAATAAGTCATATCAAGAGTAATTCCGTTTGTAGTTAGAAAGTTTCCATCTGATTTCTTCACTCGGATAGGTTCTTCCCAATCTTGTGCCTTACCGATATCTCCACCGGTTTTCAGCTTCATCATATGACACTGTGGCCCCCATATCTTTGAGCTGACTGCAAATAACAGATATAAGTCTTCCCCAATTACATGAAATTCAGGTGCCCAAAATGTCTGAATATATCCTTTCTCTTCATTTAGATCCAATATGATACGTTCTTGAAAGCCCGGCGCAAACAAGCCCTTAATGGTATCGGATTCCCTTACGAATATTCCAATATCATTTTTATTGTCATTGGTGGCTACGTAATAATATTTGTGGTTCCAAGGCAAAATGACTGGATCTGCATAACCAATTGCTAGTGGAAACTGGTATTCCTCTTGGATTACCTTTCCTTTTACATGGTACGTTCCAGGTTTGGAACAATCAATCTGGCTGACCTCCCAGGCGACTTCCTTTTCTATGGAGGAGCCATCGGAATAGATAACATGGGCTGTTACCACTTCTACCTGTTTTTTAGAGGTCGCATAAACGATGTCTGGTATATGAGTCTCTGTATGATAAAGAGGAGTCCATTTGGTTCTGAATTTCTTACCGATCACTTCATCAATAGCAAGTATATTTCCAGGTGCGATATTTGAGATCTGTACTTCAGGTCGAATAAAGGAATAAGATTCCGTCGGTTCCGCAAGTGATATTTCTTGAAGCTCCTTTAAGCTTCTCAACCTGTTACAATACGAATCTCCAGCCTCGCTTAGCCAGTGTATCTCATATGTCTTACTTTGCTCATCATAATCACATTTTACTTCTCTCACCAATAAGTCCTTATGTAATCTTAACAATCCCAGGCATTGAAACGTTATGAGATCTTCTGAGATCCAAAGAAGAATTTGTCCTCTGCTTTCCTGATCCGCTCTCCCATGGCCATCCGTCCTAACCGCCATTATACCAAAGCCACCATCTGCTTTATGACACAGAAAGGGGTTTTTTAATCCCTTTTCTTGTATGATATCTTCTTGATTTATAGTAGCCTGGGCAAATAAAATACCGTAATTATTATTTAGCGGTTTAAAATCATCACTTCCCTCTTCATAAGCAAAATGAATGCTGTTGCTTAATGACTCCGTATAATCATCCAGAGGTTTTCTGGTATAAATTAATATGTTACTTTGAGATTCCTCTTTCTTCATTGAACTACCTCAATCTAATTTTCTTTCTTAAAATACTCTTTCAGTAAAAATTTCATAATCTCTTCCGGTTCTTCTTTCAGAAATTCTACCGTGTCCCCAAAGTACATACCGTAGGGAGCATCCGTTTCATATGGCTCCCATTTTGGCATCTCTTCCCCATTGGCATCCTTACCATTTGGATCTCCTGAACGGATGAAGTTAGCCCAGTAGTTACACATCTGGCGGGCTAGATCGTAATGCTTGCCTACAAATGGCCTCCAGCATTTTGCAAGTGTTTCAAAGAAGAACCACAAATCCACAGAATGGAAGGTTCCTGGGTTATCCCAGCCGGGTATCTCAGCATCAAAGTTATAATAATAAATTGGGGTTTCATTGCCTAAATCGGAATGAGCCTGAGCCACAATGCGGTTTGCATGTTCTATCATTCTTACTTTTGCTTTCTGTTTCATTTTTTCTAAGTTCCCGGAATCAGCATTGCAAATAGAAAGAAACTCCTTTGCATCGCTTCCAAACATCTCTAGTGCCATGTTACGGAATTCTTCTGGAGTTGAGGTTTTTGGTATGTTGTAGAATTCGGTAGAGGTATGCCCTAACAACAATGGAACCATGATACGCTTATTTTGAGCCAGCAAATCAAAGGCATAGTCCGTGCAAAACACGTGATCCACAGGGGGGACCCAGAATTTGTTGTATTCCACTGCTTTGGCATTGACATATTCTGCATCCAGGTTACGGGCTTCTACCAGGGAAGAAACTCCTAAATAATCAAAGAATTTCACCCCCTCTTCTTCGGCTTCCGAAAGAGTCAACCGATCATTAAACATTAAGTTTCCGGGATAAATATCGGTGAACATACCGCTTTCAATGATTGCCTTTTGAAAAAGTCCCTGATTTTGCAAGGAAGTCAACTGTCTTAAAACACTTCCGCCTCCAGCCGATTGCCCCCCTATGGTAATGTTATCCGAATCTCCGCCAAAGGAAGCGATATTACGTTTGACCCACTTGGTACCTGCCTGCTGATCTAACAGTCCAAAGTTAGCAGGTGCCTGCGGTGCTTCTTTTGTGATTTCCGGATGACATAAGAATCCAAACACATTCAGGCGGTAATTGACGCTTACTACCACAATTCCCCTTCGTGCGATTCTCTCGCCGTCAAATTCCATCTCAGCCGTATTTCCAACTTGAAACCCGCCGCCAAAATACCACACAAATACAGGAAGCTTTTCATCAATCTTTTGGGCAGGGGTCCATACGTTTAAGTATAAACAATCCTCACTCATAGGGACGTCAGGGTCCACGGCCCATTCTCTGGTATAGATATCTTCTTTATTGACTCCCACTGGCGCTTGCATAGAGATGGGCGCATATTCAAATGCATTTAGAACGCCCTCCCAGCCCTTTGCAGGCTGGGGAGCACGAAAGCGATTATCACCGGTAGGAGGTGCAGCAAAAGGAATTCCCTTAAAGCTTGTAATTCTTGGATCGGCTGCCGGCAATCCTTTTACTGCACCATGTTCTGTTATCACTGTCCGAATCATAAGGTTAGATCTCCTTTTCTAGGAACTACCTATTTACCAGTTTCTACCATTAATCGTAGTGCTAATTTTGTATGGCTCTGAATGAGGTTTTACATTTTCAAAAGACAACCGCAAAAAGTTAAATGCTCCATTATTCCATACATTAAAGTCATGAGCCCCACCTTTTACCAGCACTCTGTAATCATCCTTAAGATTGGTTCCTGCCACACCAGAAAGACCATCTACCGCTCTTAGATAGCCATCCCGGTAAGCGATGGAGTCCGCATCGCCGCAAGTTAAATAAAGTACTTTAAGCGTTTGTCCGCTTTTTGCAATACTTCCTCCCAGGACTTTTCCATCACTGGAGGTGGGAGCATTGGAAAACCCGCCGGCATATGCAAATAAATCTAACAAACCAGGAGCCTTTACCGTTGCACTCAGGCCGTTATTCCACTCACTCTTTTTACCTGTAATGGTAGAGGAGTCACAACGATATCCCCCAATTGCCATATTAAGGGTTTGCATACCACCAATGGAAAGACCTGCAATTGCTCTGTGTAGGCGGTTATAGGAAATTCCATTTTGTGTTTTATCCATAATATTTGCGTTCGTATTAAATTCAGATTCAATAAATGGAATGAGATCCCATCTCATCTCGTAATCAAAGTAATAAAAGCCCAGCATATTGGTTCCATTGGCATTAAAGGAACGATCCTGCCAGTCGCTAGAGCTTCTGCCCTCTGGAAATACAACGATGAGAGGATTTATATCTCCTTTTGCGATGAGATTATCAAGCATGTTACAAATATTAAATTGATTGTCCGTTTTTCCATTATCCGACAGCCATTCATAGGAATTGCCACCTACCCCGTGGAGTAGGTATAAGACATCGTATTTCTTATCCTTACGGTTTTTATCGTAGCCAACTGGTAGATATACATTGCATTTTTTTCTAATTGCTTCTCCGCTTACGGTATCTCTTCCTGCTTCACTCTTACTAATATTTTGATTGTTTACAAGTTGGCGAGACCTATTAATATAGTTTCTGACATTATAGGTAGCCTCAATTAACGTCCCCCGCCGTTCCGTTTCAACTGCCTTTTTGTATTCAAAAGGTAACATAGTCACATTGCTGTTATTCATACTTTATCTCTCCTATAACATAATAATTCTTTTATTATATTGCCCCCCTGATACGCTCTGGCCGAAAACCTCTGTCTGCTTTCGGATAAATTTGCTGTATCTCAAAGTAACATAACCCATTGGATGATAAAGGAATCTCAAACACGGTAGCATCGTCCATCACCCGTATTTGTTTTATGTCAACTTTGGGTCTGGCACATTCTAAGAGCAAATCTAATTGCTCTTTGTTAAGATATGCCGGGGTCCCCATTTTTGTCCATGCCCTCAGAGGATTGCAGGTGTTTTCATCCACCACTTTTGTGACCAGCATATAATCTCCATTTGAGAGATTAAGAGAAAATTCCAGGGTAATATCCTTATCCTCATTCCCCTCCACCGGATTCCAGCCAATGCCACAAATACCCCTTTTCTCATCCATGGTCATAACAAAATGTTCGCTTCTTGCAATAGCCGTTTCCTTTAGATTTTTAAAGAAGGAAAAGGCCCAGTAAGTGGGTTTTGGAATCATACCATTTGCTAATAATCCAAAGCAGCCAGAAAACGGAGTATAAGCCACCCCTGTCTCTTCAAAAACATCTCCAAAGGTCCAATAGGAATAAGACGCACAGACGTCTCCCATCTCACTTAACAGCCGTGCCGTATAAGCAGCATTCAGATTGGTATCGTGAATGGGGTTACGGGGTGTATAGGAGGTATTAAATTCCGTAATGTGCATTTCCATACCTTCATACTCAGGAAAGCTGTCTATGATGCGACGACTTTCCCTTAATTCATCCATAAAGGCTTTTGGCTCTCTTAAGGCCTGATATTCATAATGGCCATCCCGGTCTGGTGCATCTGCGGCATATGCGTGCCTGGTTACAAAGTCTAGAGGAACCTTATTCTCGGAACAATGTTTCAAAAAACAAGTAAGCCACCTCTTATCATCCACGCCACAGATAGCCGGCCCACCTGCCCGTATGCGGGAGTCGCACTCCTTTAACGCGTTTGCGGTTACCTCATATAGATGAAAATATTCTTCCATGTCGGCACCTTTCCAGAAACCTGGAAGATTTGGTTCATTCCATACTTCAAAGGGCCAGGTAACCACTTCCTCTCTTCCATATCGGTCCATGAGATGATGAACCAACCCTTTTATTAATTCCGCCCACTTCTTATAATCTGACGGTGGCGTAACATTTCCCTTCCAATAAAACACGGTCTGGGTTCCAGATGCCAACGCCTCCGGCATAAATCCTAATTCTACAAACGGTTTTAGACCCATGGACAGATAATCATCAAAGACCAAATCAATATAGGTAAAGTTATACTCTACTTTCATTTCTCCATCTTCTTCATAGGTATGATAAACGGCCATATCATCACACAACAAGCCGTGTCCTCTAATATAGGAGAAATGAATATCTTCCTGAACCTTCTTTAGCTGATCGTGATATTCCTTTCGTAGAGCAAGATTCATTCGACCAGTGCCTACGCAAAACAATGCGTTGTTGTGAAAAGGCACTTTGTCTGTAAGATTAATCTTGTATTGCAGCTTCTCTTCCATAGATCTCCTTTCTAAATGATTTCTCTTTAGGAAACGTATATCGTAGTATGTACCTCTGCCAGTTCCTTGTTTAGATCCTTCTCTTCTATCAGATCCAAAACCGGATATCCCTCTATATCAAAGTGCACCCGGCGGATCCCTGAGCTCCTTGGTTCTCCAATTCCAAACCGTGCATGATATGCATTCCAAACAATTCCATCTTCATCGGTAACATAGGAATTGTGACCAGGACCGTATTCCCCTGGCACACTTCTGGAGGTCAAAAGAGGATAATTTTCCTTTGTCCAGCTCGCTATATCTAATAAATCCGCATCGAAATCTGCACTTAAAAGTCCTACCGTATAAGTTTCGTCTATCAATGCGCTTGCAAAGGTGACAAATACCTTTTTATCTGTAATCAAAGCAAATGGTCCTTCATCTACAAATACATGATTGTTTGCCCAGCCATAATCTGGCTTAGATAATAAAACAGGGTCTGAAATCAGCTTCCATGGCTCCTCTGGAGATACTTCGGCAATATATAGCCAAGAACCCTGATCTACTGGAGTAAACTGCCTCTGTGCCCAAACCACAAAAACGCCCTCTCCATGTTCAAAGCAGGTCATATCAAGAGTAATCCCGGCATCGTATAAGTAACTTCCATCTTTTTTTAAGACTCGAAGAGGCATGGTCCAATCCTCTGCTTTGATTGGATTTCCTCCTTTTTTTAATTTCATCACATGGGACTGCTCCTTATGAAATTCACCTGGAGTTCCTGCATGGAAAATATAAAGCTCTCCTCTTACAATATGAAACTCAGGTGCCCAAAGCAGATTTCCAAGATGCTCATACATAGTAGTATCCAAGATTTTATATTCTTCTGCCTGCAACAAATCCGGAATATTATCCGCTTCACGAATGAAGAGTGAATGGTTGTTATCTGCATCGTTGGTTGCGATAAAGTAGTACTTCCCATTCCACCTACCAATACATGGATCGGCACGGTTAATTGCAATTGGGTTTTCAAAATGATCTTGATGAACAACGCCCTTAATGTGATATGTTCCTGATTTTTTCCAATCGATTTCAGACAAATCCCAGTCTATGTTTTTTAATGCGGTGGTTCCATCGGAATAACTAGCCATTGCTTTTATCTTCTTTAAGTCCTCCTCACAAGCTGCCTTACACTCTGTTGGAACTTCAATTGATAGGTTCTCAGGAACGGTAAGTTTTCCTACCAGTTTGCAAGCTATTTCCTTGGAAATAGAAATTATGTTGCGTGGCACGGCTCCTTCTATCTCAGTTGTAACAGGTTCTAGAAAAAATGGCTCTGTTTTCTTGGGAGCAGATAGTTCAGACTGGGGACTTAAATCATTGGTTTTGTTCTGATAGTAATTCCCCTTCGAATCACTCCACCTTATGATGTATTTCATTTGTGACATATCGTAATGGCAGGTAATTTCCTGCACAAAAGTATCTCCTTTTAGATCAATCAAGCCTTCTTCTTTATAATGCAAAAGATCAGTAGAGGTAAAGAAAAGCACGCCCCCCTTACTGCTTAAATCTTCACTTCCATCTCCTAAAACAGAGATAGCCAGCACCCCAAAGCTGCCATCCTTTCGAT
The DNA here is from genome assembly GCF_003609635.1 of Lacrimispora algidixylanolytica. Classification (GTDB taxonomy): domain Bacteria; phylum Bacillota; class Clostridia; order Lachnospirales; family Lachnospiraceae; genus Lacrimispora; species Lacrimispora algidixylanolytica. The sequence goes on from NZ_MCIA01000016.1 coordinate 47,332, forward strand.
AGAAAAGATACGGATTTTTCAGGCTTTTTGCATTTAAAGTTCCATCTGAGTTATCCGTGGCCTTGGCAAACAAAATTCCGGAATTGTGATTGAGTGACTGAAAATCACGTTTGTTATCGCTATAAGCTACGTGCATACTGTATGCCAGTTTAGGAGCATACGTGGTTTCATCAACTGGTACCCTGGTGTAGCAAAGTAAATAATAAGAATCTTGATTCATATCTGATCGCTTCATCCTATCTCCCTTATCCCCATTTTTTATATGACAGGCCGAACCTTTCAACAATAAAGATCGGCTTACATCAGTTTGTTTCCTTACAAGATAAATTATAAAATACGGTAACACCTCTTACAATGACATATCCTACCGATTCATTGATGTATTCTAATGTCCATTAAATAAGGCAAAAAGGTCCCCTGTATGACAGATTTAAATCATACATAGGACCTTTCCTTCTTATTTAACTACTGCAGACCTAGCGTCAATTACTTTCTGGAATTTTGCTTTATCAAACTCCACAAGTTGCGCCCATTCAAACCCGTCAAGCTGAGTCTTCATCCCATCCCACATGCTCTTAAATTCTTCCTCACTCTTTGCAAAGACCATTCTCCAAGAGGCATCGCAGATTAAAGTAGCACACTGGCTTCGGATCAATGCTACATCCGTGGTATCACTTGGAAGGATGATATTTACACTTGGCACAGGCTTTAACTGTCCCGTTTTCATGAGATAAGCCACCTGGTTGGCTTCACCGTATTTTTCACTCCACTCTTTGGACATGGTGGTTTTGTTTGCTTCCAGATAGGAAGACCAATAGTTATTATGATACTTCTCTTTTGTATTTGGATTGATGGATACACTGCCTAAAGGCCATTGATTGATCTTACTGTTACCATCATCAAATCCGCCACCGCCCCATTCCTCCGGTACCGGACGATTCTCCATAAGACCATAGAGACCATTTTCCGTAAGGGTATATTTTCCATCGTCACCTTTCGTATAACTCCATCCAGGGATTCCGTCATGTAAAAACTCTGCTCCTTCGGGGCTAACTAACCAATCTAAGAATTCTATAGCTCTTGCTCTGTTATTGCCTTCCATGTGACTTCCCAGGGCAATGGCTCTTCCGTCTCCAAAGTATTTATCCGCATCCTGGAAAAAGTTCATATCCTTAACAGGAGCATAAATATAGGCATTTCGTTCCTGAGCACGGTCAGGTGTATTCCAAAATCCCGTCTGCCAACTATACCAAAATAACAATACCTGTTTATTTTTCATCTTGGTGCTGGCATTATCCCAGTTTTGAGTTCCGGAATCAGGATCAATCAGACCCTTTTGGTTTGCCTGAAAGAGAAAATGAAGCATCTTATAATAAGCACCGTCATTATCGGTAACCTCTTTCATATCACCAGTGTTACCAACCATAACAGCACCATTAACCTCATAGCCATACATTTTAGTAAGCTGGGCTGCATTCTCCATGGTTACCTGGGTTCCACCTTTATCCCAGTCCCGCCATAAAGAGATAGCATAGTTTGCGTCCCCTTTCGCATTCTTTGGATAAGCTTTCTGCATCTTCTCCAAAACACCGATTAAATCATCTAGGTTTTTCATCTCGGGAGCACCTATCTCAGAATAATAATCCCAAGGAAGCAAGGGACTGATATAAAGGGTATTCTCAGAATAAACGGTTGGTGAAGTATTGGTAATCTGGCAAGGCAATCCAAAGATCTTACCCTCACTATTTCCTTCCAGCCCACTATTAAATGTTTTATACTGATCGAAATACTGGTTTAAATTCTTGCTGTTTTTTACATCATTGCTGATATCAGAAATCAATCCGGCCTTGATACAATCCTGCAGAGGAGAATTATCTAATAAAATGATATCTCCAAGTTTTCCGGAGGCGGAACGGGTCTGATAAAGCGCCTCCCCATCTCCGGAAGCCTGTGGAGCAATGATATTTAACTCCAGGTTAAACTTATCCTTTACTACCTTACCAAACCAACCGCTTTGCACGCCCTGATAATTGGCCGCAACATCATAAACCTCCAAGGTGAGCGGACTGGTGTGGTCAATTTCTGACGATCCATTTCCAGAAGCACTTGTGGTGCCCGCCCCGCTGGAATCCTTTGGGCCAGCCCCACTTACATCTGTTTTCTTTGAACCGGAGCAGCCGGATAACACCAGAGAAAGCGTACAAATTACTGCCAGCATTGTCGAAAAAAACCTTCTTTTTTTCACAAATAAATCCTCCATTCTTTGATAATTTATAAAAAGAGGGTATCCCCTTCCCATATTTAACCTTTAACAGCTCCAATCATAATACCCCTTACAAAATATCGTTGAAAAATGGGGTAGATGAGTAAAATCGGAGCCACAACTATAATAGTTACTGTCATTCGTATGGAAGTAGCCGTCTGTACCGTTGCAATGCTCTGTGCCACCGCCGAACCGCTGGAAGAGTTTACAAGCTGCTTTAAGGAACTGGCCTGATTGATATACTGATACAAGATAAACTGCAAACTGTACAGTTTATTGTCCGTCATTAAAAGTAGAGTGTCCTGAAACGCATTCCACTGTGCCACTGCTGCAAATATAGCTACCGTTGCCAAAATCGGCTTAATTACCGGAAGAATCACACGGTAAAACAAGGTCATGGTTCCTGCCCCGTCGATCTCTGCTGCCTGCTGCAATTCCTTTGGTATAGACTCCACAAAGGTCTTAGCCAGAATAATGTAGAAGGGAGAAACAATGGTAGGCAGAATATATCCCCAGAAATTATTTGTCAGATGCAAATTTCGCATGGTTAGAAACCAAGGAATGATTCCAGCATTAAAATACATGGTTACAATAACAAATCGGTACCAAAATTTTCTATGCCATAAGTGTTCTCTTGTAAACATATAACCTAAGAAAGCGGTTGAAATGGTTGTCAAAATGGTTCCAATTAAGGTCCTACTTACAGATATGAAAGCAGCATTTAGTAACCCTGGTATCTTTACCGCCTTGACATAATTCTCAAAATGAATTCCATGAGGTAAGAAAATAATCATACCTTTCTGACTCAAATCATTGTTACTGATGGTATTAATGAATATGTAGTAAAACGGATACACACAGATAAAGGCAAATGCAGCGTAAAATACATAGATGGCCACGCTGATGAGTGCATCTCCAACGCTTTGCTCCTGACGTTTTTTCTTTTTGACGCTTCCCATAGTCTCTCCCCTCTCTGTATTATAAAAAGCTTTCCCCTCTTACCAGTTTTGAAATTCCATTTGCAATGGTAAGTAATATCAAACTGATCATACTTTTTAAAATACTCAATGCGGTTGCCACCGAATAACTACCGCTTCCCATAGCCAGATTAAATACGTATAAGTCCAAAACCTGAATATGCTCTTTGTTAAACGCATTCTGGAATACGTAATACTGCTCCATACCGTTGGTAAGAAAACTGGCAATTGCAAGCATCAATAATACAAAATACGTAGGCAATATACTAGGAATGGTGATGTAGTGAATCCGTTGCATTCTAGTGGCTCCATCTACCTTGGCAGCTTCAAACATCTGCTCATCAATACCTGTGATTGCTGCGATGTACATAATGGCAGCCCACCCTAAGTTTTTCCAGGTAAGCCATAACCACTGAGTAATCCATACATGATCTGATTTTTGTAGAAACTGAACCGGCTCATCTAAGATTCCCCAGGCAACCATTACATGGTTTACCACGCCCGTATTGTTAAATATATTAAATGCTACGGAATATACCAATACCCAGCTAATGAAATTAGGAACCGTAGTTACGGTCTGAACCGCTTTTCGAAACGGTACACACTTAATCTCATTTAGAAATATCGCAAAAAACATAGGGAGCCAGGAAGTTCCCACGGTGATCCCACTCATAACCAGGGTATTGACCATAACGCTCATGATCTGTTTCGTCTTTACCGGGTTGGATACCAAGGATTGAAACCATTTTAGCCCTACAAAATTGCTCATCGTCAACGGCTGAGGCGGCCTGTAATCAAAAAACGCATACATCCAGCCATACAGCGGATAGTAGGAAAATACTCCGACAAGCAATATAAACGGGAGAATATAAAGAAATTCTTTAAACGATCGTAACTTTTTTTTATTCCGAAATAGATTCATTATATCTCTCCTCTCTAAGACCAAGGCATAAACAACTGGGTACTCATAAACGCTTACGAGGATCAATGGATATGACCTGATCTTCTAATAACGTTAGAAACGGACCTGGAAGTCTCCGCTCTTCCGTCACATTATTGCCAAAAAAGTCATTGGCTACCTCTGACTTTACGGGTACTTTACTAATATCCTCTACCTTTCGAATATAACGATCTGCTTGCATATGTAGGAAAGAAAAATCCGCGGTCTCATGGGACTTCTTTATTTCCATGGTAAAGTGTTCCGTATCAATATCTATATCAAATAAACCTTCCTGTCCTTCCATATCAAATTCATAAAACTCCCTCCAGGCCTGTAAATCAAGACAAACGGCTGGAGCAGGATAGAGAATCCTCAAATAACCTCCCGGCATATTTAGATATAAATTTCCTTCTGCCTCATTGTGCTCAGTCGGCATCTTGATCGCAGCCTCTTTGCAATCATAAAACACGTTGTTCCAGAGTCTTGCATCTCGTGATGTACCACCTCTACTGTCCCAGGTAATGCGAAAGGCAACTGTCTTTGCATAATAGCCTGAGCTCCTGCATTTCCCAATAAAGTTATTTACAATATGTAAATGATCCGTTCCCTCTCCATAAACAGCGTACCCATTTACCACCCCTGTATCTTCCATCTTGTACCAGCCAGAAGAACCAGGTTCCCTTGGCACCTCTGCCGGGTCAAAACGTCCCTCTACATTCCAAAAGATGTTATTATCGATGAGATTTACATCATCCCGACTGCATTCTATAAATATAGCCTCTCTCTGATTGATCCCATCTAGAAAAAGATTCCTTGTAATTCGATTGTTCTCATTGCACATATCCATCCAAAGATGATCCGCACGGATGGTACCTTTGAATATATTGCGTCGAATGAGGCTGTTTGTGCAGTCATGAACTTTAATACCTCCTGCCTCCCAAGATAACTCCATCTTCTGCCAGCCACTTCCCTGTATGAGATTGTCTTCTATTAAAATATGTTTTGCAAACATCCCAGCTATCCCGCAGACTCCAACATCTAAAATCTTACATCTGCGAATAACGGTATAGCCAATGATTTGGTTTTCTTCCAGGGTATGATGCCAGCATTCATTTCCGATATCAATTCCAACCCCATTGGCCCAATCGATGGTACAGTCTTCTATGATCCAATGATGCCCCCGATAACAAGATATGGCACCTCTTTGGGGTACGGGCGCACCAGTTGCTGCATGTGCGCAGGTTAACCCTTTCACTTTGATATAGGACAAAAATGGGATTTCCGGTGCAAAACACTGTTCTCTGCAAGTCAGCTCTATGGTATGATCCCAAGGTTCCTCATCATGTATCAGCCTAAAATGAACCGTCTGGCCATTTGCCTCTACCCAATACGAGCCTTCTTGTTCCGAAAGCTGAGGGTACAGCGCCACCTGTTTCAATGGCTTTCCATCACAAAAAACCATACCTCTCCGGTTTAAATAGGTTGTCATATCCGTCTTGTCGTACTCAATGAATAACCTGTCATGTAAAATATTCACTGCACAAAATGGATTGTATCCACGAAATTCATCGGGATCTAGTTTTACTTCCCATATCTTCGGGTTACTTTTTACTGGTTCCTTCCCTGGTGAATACCGGGTGATATTCCAGCCTTCACTCTTTTTAAACCCTTTTGCTGGATAAGAAGCCTTTATCACCACTTCACCAGCCCCGAAAGCTTCATAACCGATCATTCGGTCAGTTCCAGTGCCTCCACTTACAGGATGAACACATTCTCTGTAAATGCCACCATGAATCAACACGCAGGTTCCTGGCATTGCAATTAGTGCCGCTGCATTGATGGTTTTTAATGGGTGGTCTGAAGTACCGTCATTTTGATCCGATGCACAGGGGTGATTCCCATCTACGTGAATTTCTCTATCATATATCTGCTCTTTTTCCCACACCTCAAAACATTGGCCATTGGGTAAAATCATATCCTGATCCATGTTCCCCCCGTTCCTATCCTTTCAGATAAAACGCAACAAAAAAAATATTCGTATTTTCCTATTGTTATTTTTGTATATTGTTTTGCTTTTTTCCACTATTTTTTATTTATTTTAGTTTAATATGCCCAATAAATTTATTATAAAATAATATCAATCACGAAACAATGACATATGTTAAGTTCAATATGAACTATTTTCATGCGTAATCGACATTTTGTCATAGGAATATGATTTGTTATCAGCCTCTATCAAAGATTTTATCGATTCTTTCCACAAAAAAAGAACAGAGTATGTATTTTTTCACACTCTGTTCTCTGAAACATCAATTGACCTATCTTAATAAGGAATCTCCGTTTTAGAATAATATTTGTTTTTAAAATCACTTTGCCTTGCTGCCCCATATACAAGTATTATTATTTCCAACTGTGGTAAATGTCATGATAGGCTCTGAGGTTCTATTTTCATCATGCTGTTTGAAAAATACGCCCTGATATTCCGTACCATTCATAACCAAAGTGATATAGTCATACTTGTTTCCACTTACTTTTTTCCAGGTTCCGTTTCTGTCTCCTTGGATTTTTCCATTCTCAAGCAGAGTAATGGTTTCTTTTTTTGTCATATCTGAAGATGTTTTCTGACCGTGATCGTATAAATCGTATTTGCCTAATACTTCCTTGGTATCATAATGACTGATCATATCGTTTTTATTTTCAAATACGGCAGTTACGGGCCAGCCCTTTTGATTTAAAAATTGCTGATGAACACGAACCTCATGGTTTTCCGTCCCATTATCAAATCTTTGATGATAAACCAGATAGCGGTTTCCATCTCCGTTAATAAAGGCGCTGTTATGACCTGCTGCCTTATATCCGGTATTGCTTCCGCTTAACAGGTAATTACCAATGAGTTTTATTCCGTATTGCTCATTATTTTGTTTGTTGTCTGCGGCATTCTTACCTGATGCATCCAGATAGGGGCCAGTGACATTCTTAGAACGAAACAGGCGCATGTTGTACCCGCCATTGGCAGTCAAACCACCGTAGGTTTCGTACAGATAATAATACCCGCTTTCCTTATCATATGTGATGTACGGGCCCTCTCCTGACTGATGATTGCCTCCTGCCAGATGGACTCCAAAGTAACGGTCTATATAATTCCCACTGGTTCCATCTACGGAATCTGTTCCCGGATATTTCACTGCACCTGTCTCTAAGTTAAGTTCATTCAGATAGATTCCACCGGACCAGGAACCATAAACCATGTAAAGCTTTTTCCCGGACTGATCAAAAAACAGGGTAGGATCAATGGCATTTGGCCCGTAATTATGATTCCATTCATTCCCATTAAACCACTTGTCACTAATGCCATTTTTTAATACTCCGGAATCCGTCAGTTTTTTTAAATTGAGATACTGATTGTCCCACTTGGTATTCCTGGTGCTTTTTCCGTCTGTCTTTCCATCTTTTGTAAACCCGGAATAAATAATGGTATCCACATAGGTATAGGGACCTCCTATCTCTTTTGAAACCCCGTAACCAATACAGGATCTGCGCCAGGTAGAGGAGGCGCTGTAATAAATCATATAAGCTCCCTTGCTCCCATCCTTATTTTGATAATAGGGATTCCAAATAACATCTGGTGCCCAGACGGCATACTTTCCACCAGAAGAATCTCCATCATCATAACCAGCCCACAAAAAAGATTGTTTTAAGTTATTTCTTACATTCCCATAGAGCCAGTTATTGGTTACATTATCATAATCACCACCCAAAGAGGTCCAATTGACAAGATCCTTTGATTTTGCTCCAGCCAGATGAGAGCCAAATATATAATATTCTCCATTTTTTGACTCAACGATTGACGGGTCATGAACGGATACACGTTTTGGTGTTTCCTGATTATTCTGGAGATTATTTTTCATTTCTGCTCCGCCTGCACGAAAAAAGAAAGCGATTACAAAAACAGTAAGTATCCCCGTTGCCACAATCATCATAATAGTTTTTCTTTTAACCACTCCACTCATAAATACTTCACCCCTTGGCAGCTTCAACTGCCATACCTTCTATTAATTATTTTGAAAACATAAAGATACAGTTAGTACCGAGAAAGATAGCAATGATAGACGCTGAAATCTATAAACATAATTATTCTAGGCTATCCTGGCATAGTTTTTGCTGATTGCTTTATTTGATCTATCTCTTTCACTCCTTAGATTTCAGGTTTACATTACATTTTTCAAATAAGAGATTCTTATTTTTATGTACTTCTTATATATTTTTTGTGATTTCACCTCCTTTTTTATCTATATTTTACAGTTATCACTCTGTGAATTCAAGTATTAATTTACTTTTCTTTAAATCACTCTCTATTTATCTATACAATATGATTTCATATAGCTTCGTACTATTTATTTTGTCGGTTGTCGGAAAGCAATGTGCAAAAAAACACGTCTTGGGCGGCTTATTAAAGCCGTAGCAAGACGCGTTTTCACGTGATCCATATGATTTCTTATATAAACTTACATACTTAACTTAACTTCCCTACCATTATCCCCAAAGCGCATTGGCATCAGTAGCACTTCGATTCAGACGGGAAAAATCTGTCTTAACAAAGGATATGGTAGACAGCAACAGAAACACCAATCCAATAATTAAAATGATAGCAAACGTCATAAATGGAGTAATGGCAAAACCATTGATTTCAACCACCAATCCTTCTTTTATCAAATCAGAAATGGGTAGACCCGTCTTTTCTAAAACTATCATTCGAAAGAATGCCGTAGCATAAGTCATTGGATTGAAATAAGCCACAAACTTTAAGGTGCCTGGTAACATGGAGATTGGAATGTATGCACCGGAAAGGAATGTCAGGGGCATTGTTACCGCTGTTTTAACAATCTGGAATGTTTGACCATTTCGTACTTTCGTTGCTAAAAATAGCCCCACACCGGAAAAAACAATGCCAATGAAAATCATGGAAACAAGCACTAAGAAAGGTGTCTTCCAATCTGTAAACTTTATACCGATAAATAAGCCAATTACCAATATTAAGATTCCCTGTAAGGTGGATACCGTTGCTGCAGACAATAGTTGTCCCAAGGCAACATAAACTCTTTTCGCCGGTGAGACCAAGACCTCTTTCATAAATCCGCTAACCATATCATCTACCGTGGAAGATGCAAGATTCAGCGCACTTTCAAACACGGTGGTGATAATGACACCGGAAAGCATATAGGCGATGGGATTCTCAATAAAATCATTTTTAAATATGGCACCAAAGACGTAAACAAAGAAAAACGGGAAAATCAATGAAAATACAAGTCCGGTTTTGTTTCGTACAAATGCTTTAAGGCCTCTTTTCCATAATGCAAATACTGTATTCATATTAGGCCTCCTCTCTAATCTTTTTACCTGTTATCTCTAAAAACACATCATTAAACGTACCTTTTTTGATTTCAATATTGGTGATATGTTCCTTATGAACGCTTAATACCTCCAGCAAACGATCCAGATGCTCTGCCTCTACCTTATAATAGCCATCTTTTTTTGTATAGTCTAAGTGATGCTCTGAAAGAAGCAATTCTAAGGCTTCTTCATTTTTGGTGTTGATATAAGCTTTGTCCTTGGTATACTTTTTCTTAAGCGCATAAGGCGTATCATGTGCAACTATTTCTCCACCGTCCATAATCGCGATTTTATTGCAAATCTCGGCCTCTTCCATATAATGAGTCGTTAGAAAGATGGTAATATTTCTTTCCTTTTGAAGCTTCATAATATATTCCCAGATATGTGCCCTAGTCTGAGGATCTAACCCGGTTGTTGGCTCATCTAAAAATAATACCTTAGGATAATGAATCAGACCTCTGGCAATTTCCACCCTCCGTTTCATACCTCCGGATAAGGCGGAAACCATTTTCTTTCTCTCACCGGTCAAATCCACTAGATTCAAAACAAACGAAATTCGCTCTTCTACTTCTCTATTGGGAATGTTATAAAATACACAGTGCATTTTCAGATTTTCTTCAATGGTCATTTTCGCATCAAGGGTGGAATCCTGAAACACGACCCCAATTGCAGATCGTACTTCCCCTTTCTGACGACTTACATCTTTACCATCGATCAATAACGTGCCAGAAGTTTTTTCAAAGATGGTACACAACGTATTAATTGTTGTACTTTTGCCCGCACCGTTAGGGCCTAGAAATGCAAATACGCTGCCTTCTTCTACATCAAACGATATATTGTTGACTGCGACAAAGTCGCCATATTTTTTTGTAAAGTTTTTAACTTGAATGATTGGATTCATAGTTTTATCTCCCTTATCGCCGATTACTATTACGTAAATTTACCGATTATATGATGGAACTAATTATAAATAGACAAATACAGGTTTATCATCAACGAAAAGCCTCTGCTTTATACTCTTATTTGGTGCTGGCATAGCCAATTCCCTAGTATCCGGTTTGTGTGCAAGCGACGTATAGATTTTCCTAATATAAGTTATCATGCTTTTAAATCAATATTTCCAGATCATAAATTTTAAAGTGCTGGAAGAATACTGCTATATTAACATAATAAAATATCATTTACAACAGAGAATGTGTACCAATCCTTCATTTTTACATGCTCCATAAAAGAGTCTGATATTATTCTTTTTTTAAGGTTCTTTCTATCTTTAAGCACTTCCTGGGAATTCAAAGAAGGTTATTTTTCTAACACTGAAATACAAACAATTAAAAATCTAAAATTTCATATAAAGAAAATAACAAAAGCGGTTCTCTGCCAATGATTCCAATATAACTGGCAAACAACCGCTTTAAAATAATTATATATATAACAATTATAACAACCCAAGTTTTCTTTATAAAGTCCTTAATAACAAGTCCACTTTTAATCAAAACTATAATACTCAAACAGATACAGCATTTTTTGTTCTCTATACTTTTATCTTAGATTATGAATGAATTGCCACATTTTTCTTAGGATACATCAAGACCTACATTTTCTATTAACGGAATTCCGTCTTCTAAAAGATCACTATATGGGGAGCCAAGCTTTTTAAGTTCTTGACAAAGAAATCCTGCCATAAGTACTGCCCCCTCGGGTTTTAAATGTGTATTATCTCCAGGCCACATAAAATAAGCCTTGGACGCCAGATCACCTACGAAAGCAAGATATTTTTCTGTTATATGGGTCAAGTTTATGACTGGAACCTCGGCCCTTTTTCCAGTTTTTATCATCGCCTCAGGAAAAGCCCCATGACTCCCTGGAAGAAAAACACCCTTATCATTAAAAAGTCTTCTGGCAATAGGCGTAATCAAAACAGGATAAGCGCCTTTACTTCTTGCTACTTCTATAAAACGAAGCAGATTTTCTGGAAATGTGGTCTCTGGGTCGGTATGACGCTCCGGGTCATCCTTTTCGTCGTTATGTCCAAACTGGATGAATAGAAAATCACCTTGCTTCATTTCCTTTTCTATAGAAGAAAGTCTTCCTTCATCCAAAAAGGATTTTGTGCTACGACCATTCTGGGCAAAACTTTTCATCTCCACAGTATCCTTAAGATACCAGAGCATGGCTTGAGAAATACCAGTCTGGGGGTAAGTTGCTATTTTATTGAATTTCACGGTGCTGTCTCCAGCGTAAAAGATTGCCGCCATTTACGTACACTCCATACATCGCTCCTGTAAAGCGTTTGCCTTTTGATAGACCTTCGGAACAAATTGATGTCACATCCGGCCAATGCCACAGGTAGCTGTTATTTAATAAAAATGTTCTTTGAAGCCCATGGGTTTCCACCCGGAAAGTTACGGTTTTTTGGAAAGAAAAGGGCTGTCGTTCTGTTCTAATATAAGCACGATCCACATATTCCGATACAAAAACAGTATCCTTTGTCACTCCAAATTTTATGTAGGTGTTCTCATCATAGTAAAGAGTCACGCCTGCATTGGAAGAAAATTCTTTTTCTTCTTCCATAAACTCCATGGTAAATTCCATGGTAAATTGAAAGTCCGGTTGACTTTTAACCAGAAGACTCCTACAACTCTTTTCCCATAAGTCTTTTCCGTCTCCACGAATCCAAACGCTACCGTCTTTTTCTTCCCTAACACTGCTTTCATCTCTGGCTCTCGGAGTTAACCAACTTTCTGCTGTCTGCTCCGCTTTTTTATATTCCTGCTGCTGATATGGTAAAGGAGCTATATAGGAAGGGCCTTTGCCTTGGTTCATCAAAGGCCAGCCGTCCAGAGTCCACTTGATCTCGTCCAAACAGGTTTCCCGTCCTAACATTCCCCACTGTCCCTTTAAGAATCGAGAACAAAGATATACCATAAACCAACGTCCGTCCTGAGTCTGAACTGGCTTTCCATGACCGCAGCACTGAATCGCAGACATTCCATCCTTTTGATGCATGATAGGGTTAAAAGGACAGGGTTCATAGGGGCCGTATAAGCTTCTGGACCTGGAAACCGTGATCATATGTCCTTTTCCGGTTCCTCCCTCTGCCAGAAAGCAGTAATAATATCCATCTTTTTTAATCAGGTGAGGCCCTTCTGGTGCATGTCCGGAATGACCGTACCAGATAAGAGAGGGCTCCGATAATAATTTTCTCCCATCCTCTGAGATTTCCATGATTCTGGCTCCACGGTTTAAGAGCATATATCGTTTGCCGTCATCATCGGTAAACAAAGAAGGATCGATGCCAAGCACCTCATGAATCACTGGCGTATCATAAGGTCCCTGAGGGCAAGTAGAGCTGGTAATCATCTGCGTCTGGATACATGGTGCATCGTCATTTAACCTTAAGGTGGCACAGATATAAAACCGTCCATTATGATAGCTGATATCTGGTGCCCAAAAACCACGTCCACACTCCAGACCTCCCAGATGTTCCTCCGCCCATGTAGAATCGGTCACCCCATAACCAATCACCTCCCAGTGAACCAAATCTTTTGAATGAGAGATGGGAATGGCAGGGAAATACAGGAAGCTGGAATGGACCATATAATAGTCCTCTCCGACCCGTACCACACTGGGATCTGGATGCATTCCTTTTAATATGGGATTTCGGTAGCTTTCCTCCACTGAAAAGCCACAGGCAGTTTTAAAATATTCCTCGATTTTAGTTCCCTTTGAAAGATCATAGGGCGACACCATGTTTTGATTGGCCCAGGTCGGATCCAGTCCACATCTCTCCACCAGATATGTAACAAGGCTTAGATTCTTCCCCTTTACTGCATAATGGAGAATGCTATTTCCCTCCACATCACAATCTTCTATATTAAAGGTGTGATCAATTAGGTGGATTACTAGAGATTCATTTCCTTCCTTTGCAGCCTCAAAGGCCTGCTTTGCCGTTGCCTCTGTCTTCGATGTGTATAAATTCATATTCCCCATACCCTTCTGATGAACCATTTTCCTTGTTCGCACTCCAAAGACACAGTTTTGCCCCAGTCCAGGTGGCCCTACGAAGTGGGAATTCTTTCCCCATAAACGTATAGCGGATTCCATCTGAAGACCAAGCAAACCGGTAGGTCTTATTATGGTACAATTCAAGCCTTAAGTAAACAGTATCCATATCATAGGAACAGGTCTTGCTTAACTCCTCAATAGCCTTTCCCTCAAGATTTTTCTCTGTCACCGCCCCGGTATAAAGGCAAAGTACATGACCTTTTTTCGTCAACTGAATGCCAAGATAAGCATAAGCATGACCAATCACTCCGATTGATGCCATATCTCCTGCCTCTTTTCCCAATAACCGAACCTTCGTCGTCATAGAACATGCCGGGTGCTGCGGAATCTGGGTGAAGGCATTTGGTGCATACCACAAAAGATTCTCTCTTTTGTCATTTGCCAGACAAAAAAGACGCAAACCGCTATGCCCAGCCAAAGAATAATAAAAATCCTTGGGATTTGCCTGCCACTGCCATTGAAGTCCAAGGCTATCTCCAGTAAAATCATCAGACTTCTTAATCTGATATCTAGGCTCTCCCTTTGCAGGAAGTCTCCACTCCTTCACTGGCTCTCCAATACCATCTCCATTTTGCTCCACTCCGATAAAAGGCCAGCCATTATTAAAACACATGGGCTGTAAATGAAGGATTCTTCCAAGCTCATGCACATCTTGAAAATGCAGGAACCAATGCCTTCCATCAGGAGCAATCACCCAACCTCCCTGATGAGGTCCGTTGACGTCTGTGTTCCCTTGATGCATGATGATCCGGTACTCATAAGGCCCATAGATGGATTTCGCCCGAAGCACCGACTGCCACCCGGTTGCCACACCACCAGAAGGCATTAAGATGTAATAATATCCCTGATACTGATAAAGCTTTGGTCCTTCCGTGGTAGGTCCTAGCTGTTCCCCGTCAAAGATAGCAATAGGCTCTGAAAGAACCTTGGTACACTCTGGATCAATCTCCACAAGATCTAAGCGATGCTTGATTCCGCACCGGCTGTTGGCATAAGCAAAGACCATATACGCTTTTCCATCCTCATCCCAGAAAGGACATGGATCGATCCACCCCTTAGCCTCATGTAAACAGCAAAGAGTAAATTCTCCATAAGGATCTTTACTGGAAGCCACATAAATCCCTTCATCCGGAAGAGGAATAAACACATAAAAGATACCTTCATGATAACGAATGGATGGTGCCCAGGTGCCTGAGCCATGGGAAGGGCGGTCGTACTTCTCAAACGGAAGAGATCTTACACAGTAATTGATCATCTCCCAGTGAACCAAATCCCTGGAATGAAGCAGGGGGACCCCTGGTAAGTAAGTGAAGGAAGAAGCTACCATATAGTAATCTTCTCCTACCCGGATGACATCCGGATCTGAATAATCTGCATACAAAATGGGGTTTTGATACATCTTATGGCTCCTTTTATTTTATCATAGATTGAGAAAAAGGAGCAGACCATCTGCTCCCTCTCCCGCCAATTTTTTATTCTTTCACAGCTCCTATATTCACACCCTGGATAAAATACTTCTGACAGAATGGATAAATGATCATAAATGGAAGGATTGCCACGATAACCGCTGCATTCTTTACGGTGTTTTCGGTCGCACCTCCAATGGCATGGGGCAAGTCACTTCCCATTATAACTGATCTGAGCTTCATCTGAAAGTTATATAAATTATCATTTGTAATATAAAGCTTATAATGGGTGTAATCATTCCAATAAGATACTGCATACATAAGTCCAATGGCAGTCAGTGCTGCTTTGGATAACGGCAAAACGATTTTCAAAAATATCCCCATAGGAGAACAGCCGTCAATCTCTGCCGATTCAAAAAGACTGTCTGGGATTCCCTCAAAAAAGTTTCTCATCAGCACCATATTATAAACATTGATTGCAGGCATCAGTATTACTACCAATAAGGTATTGGTCAGATGCAACGTCTTCATGACCAAATAAGTCGGGATCATTCCACCGCTAAAAATCATAGTAAACAACATCAAATTGGCAAATAAAGTTCTTCCAGGCATCTTCCACTGAATTAAGACATAAGCGCCTAAGGTAGCAATGGTAAGTCCGGTTATAGTTCCCACTACCGTTGTCAAACAAGATACTAAAAATGGCTTGTAAAGAGTCGGATTCGTAAATACGGAAACATAACCTGCCATACCAAACCGTTCTGGAAACAGCTTCATACCGTAAGCAGTTTTTAAATCCAGGGAGTCGATGAGTACCTTGTAGATGGGGACAATCATGATAATACTAATTAAAATGAATATAACCACCAGCGCATAGTCAAATGCGGTTGCTTTCTTTTTCATGTTCTCTCCCCCTAAACGATCCCTCTTCCCCTGACTTTTTGGCTTGCCTTATTGCAGATTAATACAAGTGCACAACCCACTAGTGAAGCCGTAAGCCCCACTGCTGTGGTATAGCCATAATCAGGAAGAGCGCCCGAGTTAAATGTTTGTGTATAGATGTAAGTATGAAGAACGTCTGATTTTTGAGTGACTGCGTCATTTTGCATAACGAAAACAGACTCAAATAAGTTCATAACTTTTGCAAGATTCAAAATAAGTACTGTAATGATGGTATTAGAAAGCGCTGGCATGGTGATGAACCGAAGCTTATTCAGTCGGCCCGCTCCATCCATGGATGCAGCTTCATAAAGCTCTGGATTGATTCCAGAAAGGGTTGCTATGAAAATGATAGTCCCCCACCCCGTATCCTTCCAGACATTGATGATATAAAACATGGGACGCCACCAGTTCTTATCCCCAAGGAAATAAATCCCTTCCTTTACTATCCCAAATTTCACCATAAGTGCATTGATTAAGCCAGCGTCACTAGGGGATAAAATCAGGGTAAATACAGAGGCAGTTACTACCCATGACATAAAATGGGGCAGATAAACGATAGTCTGAGTTACCTTTTTAAAGGTTGCTGAGCGCAGCTCATTGAGCATAAGAGAAAGCACAACAGCCATAAACGTATTTAATAGAAGCTTAATGACGCTTAATGTGATGGTATTGCCAAAGGCGTTCCAAAATCCTGACATCTTCATCATTTTTTCAAAATGTTGGAGACCTACAAAAACCGGTTCCTTAATGCCCTTATACGTGTAAAATGCATATCGCACCCCAAACATAGGAAGATAATGAAACACGATTGCAAAAATAAGAACCGGCAAAAACATCAGATAAAATCCCTTATAGTACCGAAGCGAAACCAGCAGCGGCCGTTTTTGGTTACCTGCAGCAACCGCTGCAGGCCCTTTCTTCTTTGTATTCATATATGAACCTTTCTAACTCTATTTTGCAGATTCCTGTTCATTGAGTGAGTCTACGATTTTTTTGGACCACTCTGCTCCGCCTTCTTTTTCAAAACGTGCATACGCTTCCTCAATGGATATTCCCTGTACCACAACATCGGCTACAATGGAATTTTTAAGAGTGGTTAAATCGCCGTTATACGTTGCCATTACATCGGTCGACGGAATAATGGAAGCCTGACGGCAGTTTTTATTAAATAACTCCTGAGAGACTTTTGCTTCTTCTTTTACCGTATCCTTACCAGGATCTTCATCCCACTTAACGATGGAAAGCATAGGATCAAGGTGCTGTTTGGTATACTGTGTACCAGGCTGCTCCAGACTTTCTTTCGTATGGAACTGACCTTCTGCATATGTATTATCCAAAATGGTTTCAGCCTTTTTAGACCAGTGAACATCTTCCACGCCATAGCTCCACAATAACTGAGTGTCTCCGCCATCTAACATGGTTTCAATGAAGTATTTAAACACACCTTCTGGATTTTCACAGGAAGAAGTGATTGCCCATACTGGTGCTGTGCCTTCTTCATAAGCCCCAATTTCTTTGATTGGCTTTAATGGAACCAACTCTCCGTCTTTTCCATTGGCTTCTAGATTATTCTTTAAGTTACTTGCCCAAGTACCTGCCCAATAAGTAAATACACCAAATTTATCCTCATAAAACTTATTTCGGCAATCCTTGGTTCCATTTGTTAATGTCTCTTTATCAATATAACCTGCTGCATAAGCATCTCTTAAACGAGTTAAGGCACCCTTGAAATTATCTTTGGTAAATCCATCATACCAGAGACCATCCTCACCCTTTTCAAAGTTTGGCTTTGCATCCTGGTAAAATTCAGGAAGGTAATTGGAAGAAGGATCTCCCTGGCCCACGAATCCTGCCGCCGAAACACCATAAGTGTCCCCATTGATTCCATTGCCATCAGGATCGCCTTCGGTAAATGCTTTTAACATGTTTAAGTATTCGTCATACGTTTCTGGTGCTTTTAACTCACACCGATCAAGCCAGGCTTTTTTTACATAAGTAAGACAACCTCCTCTTCTGGCTACAGGAAATCCAAATAGTTTTCCATTTATCTTTGTATTATCAATGACTTCTTCTCCAGTCACACGTCCGGAAGCTTTCAGCTCAGAATTATTCCAGGCGTCTGTCATATCCCAGAGCGCACCTTCTTCCGCATATCCGGTATAATAACTTCCATTAAGAATAATCAAATCCGGCCAGTTTTCAGGACCAGAGGCAAACGTTTGCCCCAGAACATCAAAGTAAGCATCATGATCTGGCTGAATGATCTCAAGATCAATCCCAGTCAGCGCCTCCCATTTTTTTTCAAACGCTTCTCTGTTATTTGGCTTAGTGGTAACTGTACCATTTACCATAATTGTGATTTTCTCTGGCTTCTTAATATCATTTTTTCCAGCTGTTTCCCCTGTTGCGGTACTGGACTCCGCATTTGCTGCACTACCGCTCGTTTTAGAACCGGACGAACATCCACTTAATACCATGGAAGCTGCCATTGTCATTGCCATGCCGGCTGCAAGCATTTTTTTTACTCTCATTTGAAACCTCCCACATATATTTTTCTATGTGCGTCTTTGACGCTACGCCATCATATCATTGGACCGTAATTATATCAACGGACACATTTTCACTTCATTGTTCAATTTTATCTTATTGTCTTTTAATATCCTTTTTTTATTATGCAATATACACATGATACTGCTCCCCACTTTGCCACTTCTCTTAAAAACACATAAAAATCCCAGTTTTCCTGCGTACATTATTTACGTTCAGTGTACAGTTTTTAAACATTACGCCGTTTTATTGATTTTATATTCGTTTCATACTATAATTCCTTCATATGAAATAAGGAACGGTGCTTATGAAAAATCACAGCAGGCAAAAACAGGATGTACCATTTAAAAATCAGCTCATGCTCTCCTACACCATTTTTCTTGGAATTATTTTAATCATTGGGATCGTGCTGTATTACATATCTTCCGCACAGGTAAAAAAGGGAATCAGCCAACAAAATCGCCTCACCTTATCAGCCTCGGTCAAACAGTTAGACAGCACCATGGAATTGATGAATGCGGCGGTCAAACAGGTCTCCTCCAACCGTTTTTTCAATAACCTGTCTCACCTTTCTGGAGAGGAAGAAAACGATTTTTATTACTTGGGATATCAAACCCAGCTAAGCTTAAAATCCATCACTCCAGTGGAGGTGCTGCTACCAATCAGTAACTCTTTTATTTTTATGGAGAAAAACGGGTACGTGGTATCCTCTACCATATTTTCTGATTTTCGGTTTTTTGCCCTAAACAATGCCAAATACCGGATAGATCCAGAGACCTTCTCCAAAGCACTGTTAAATGAAACGTCGTGGAATCGATTTATTCCAATGTCTGATTTCAAGGGAGATTCAAAAAATTATCTATACGTGTATCCCCTTTTAAATCCCCTTCGTTCCGAGAACAAGCCATTGTCCGTGTTATGCTATTTGTTTGACTATGATCTCATAACCGAGTTTTTTTCCGGCATCAACTTGTATGGCGACGGATATTTAACCGCATTTAACAAAAGTGGCTCCCAAATGTTTTTTTTATCTGATGACAGTCCGTCAGATTCCTTTGAACTACTAGAAAACCTCCAATATGAGGACCAGATCGCTCATATAAAAGCAAGTGAAACCCGGGAAGAGATGTTGGTGACTGCGGTTTCTTCCTCTTACAATGGATGGACCTATTACCTGGTTCAGCCAGAGGACAAAGCTTATTATTCCATTACATCCTCCCAGCGTTTCTTTACCATCATCACCATCTTATCCTTAGTGCTTGGCGGAGTGGTTTCCATCATATTTTCATCCAAAGGAAACCGGTGGCTCACCCAGATTAATAATGAGCTGGTATTTAAGGAATCGGTAGCGTCTTCCTTAAACCTTATTGTGGAGAAGCAAAAACCAATGGTGATTGAATCCTATCTAAGAAGAATCATGGAGGGAAGCATAACCACCAACGAGGAAAAAGAATACATCACCAATGAACTCTGCCTGGAGCAACCAGACGAAAAATACCATGTACTGTATACAGAGGTATCCCCTTCCCAGTCTGAACACATTCATTCCAGTGATATGGAACTGTTAATTCAAAATTACAACACTCTGGTACGGGAAGCGCTCCGCCGTCACTACCCTGACACCGGATTTATCTATAAACCCTCTGACCGGGTGTTTGCTGTACTGATCTCTTCAAATAAGACAGATCCCTTTGAAACGGTCATTGCTAAAAATAAAGCAACCTTCACCGAGCTTCACAACGAACTTTTAGAAAAATACGGCATTTGGATCCGGGGAGGTTTTGGAGACCGGAACACCATGATTTCTTACACCTGGAAATCCTATCAACAGGCAAAGGAAGCCAAATCCATCACCACCATAGAGCAATATATCCTAAGCAGTGATATCAACCAATCAAATGATGTGTATTACTACCCGGAGAGTCTTTCTGTTCAGCTTAGCGGATTTATATCAAGCGGGAACAAGGATCAGGTTCAGGAACTTTTTAAGCTGATCCGTAATGAAAATACAAAAAAGAAAAACTTATCTTATACGCAAAAGGGCTGGCTGGTGTCCGATGTGCGGGCAACCGTATTTAAAAAGAGACATAATCTTCTTACTGACGGATTCTCCCCGGAAAAACTCGGGTTATTGGATATCATTGATAAGCAGTTTGAAGGAGAGATGAGCTTAAGCATTCTTGAGACCATTGCTCTTGAACTATGCGATGTATGCGGTTCCGAAGGCAATGAACTGATTCTAAAAATACAAGGATACATCAATAACAATTACCAGGATCCAGACTTGTGCCTGACAAAGATTTCTGATGAATTTAAGATCTCAGAAAACTATTTCAGCTATTTGTTTAAAAAAGAAGTATCCGAGAATTTCTCCATCTATTTGGAACGATTAAGAATGGCAAAGGCAAAAGAAGTCATTACAGAATCCGATGCCGGTCTTTCCACCTTATATCAGTATATCGGCTACAACAATGCGGCCTCTTTTCGTCGGGCCTTTAAGAAAAATTTTGGTGTGTCACCAAAGGAAATGAGGGATAAAGTCAATGCAAAACAACATGGAAACCTATCTGAAAAAAGCATCTGAGGATGCATGGACCCATCTTTTAAAAAGTGGCCTACCAATACACAGCTTCCTAATGGACTGGAATGGACAACTTATAAAAGAAGCCTATGGGGCTCCTTATGAAAAAACGGACTTACACCGTATGTTCTCCATTACAAAAAGCCTTTGTTCCATTGCAATCGGATTTCTCCTTGCTGATGAGTTGATAACATTAGAGGACAAAATAACAAATTATTTCCCAGAATATTGTCCGCCAGGTACCACTCACCCCTGGCTTTTGGATATGACCATACGCAACATGCTCACTATGGAAACCTGCCACTCTTCCACTACCTATAAACGTGACAGAGAGAAGCACTGGGTGGAAAGCTTTTTTCTAACCCCTCCCTCTCATCGCAGCGGACAGATTTTCGTCTACGATACCTCAGCCAGCCATACCTTAGCTGCTTTGGTTAAAAAACTAACTGAAAAGAACCTCTTAGAGTACTTAAGGGAAAAGTGTCTGGATCAAATTGGATTTTCAAAAGAAGCCTATATCATAAAGGATCCCTTTGGCTGGGATATGGGCGGCTCCGGCCTTATGGCCCTTCCTTGGGACTTAATTAAGCTTGGGCGTTACTGCATGGATACGATTCATAAGGGACAAGGCATTTTTGCAGATTATCTACGGGATGCAGTTTCTTATCAAGTTCCTACCCTCCACTTTGGACAGACCTTGGAGGAACAACTTGGATATGGCTATCAGTTCTGGCGCATCCGCAAAGGCTTTGCAATGTACGGCCTGGGCGGCCAGTATGTTCTATTTTATCCAGAACAAAACCTAGTGTTTGCGGTGACGGCTGATACTCAAAACAGAAGAGGTGGTAACCAGGAGATACTAGATATCATTGGAGAGTGCGTGGATCTTTTAGAACCAATGACACACAACGTGGAACCATCACTGGATCAGGAAGAGGCAAAAAATATCTTTGTTTCCCCAAAGGAATGGAACAAATCTTACCAGCTTTTAGAGAATGAAAAAGGCTTTCACACGATTACTCTTTCTTATGGTGAGACAGAGGGTATCGTAATTCTTTCCGGGGAGGAAAGCAGTTTTACTTTTCCATTCTCTT
Organism: Lacrimispora algidixylanolytica; assembly: GCF_003609635.1. Taxonomy (GTDB): domain Bacteria; phylum Bacillota; class Clostridia; order Lachnospirales; family Lachnospiraceae; genus Lacrimispora; species Lacrimispora algidixylanolytica. Next base: position 69,538 of record NZ_MCIA01000016.1, read on the forward strand.
TTCAAGAATTTATGGGTAGCACCTTACAGGGATATGAGGAAAAGATAGCCGTAAAAGCTATGTGGTTAGACAGCCACTTACTTTATCTTCCGGTACAGATTGTTGGGGAATCCGTGGGTTCCATTCATATCATGCTTCAGTTTTCTATGGAGAAAATAACAGTTTGTATGAAAAAGGCTGAGGAGAATAACTTCACTGAGTTCCAAGGATTCTTAGAAGGAATCTCTTTGTAAATACAGAAAAGAAGCCAATGGACTTTTCTATAATAATCCAATGGCTTCTTTTTTCTATTTCACATCATTTGCCCGGTTTTCATGCTCCGGCATAAATGAATTATATTCTATCTGTAAATCCATAAAAATAGTTTTATTCCGCCAGACCTGCATCTGATATGTTTCTTGTATGCAGTACGCCTCCTTCGATAATAAAAAGTCCATTTTTACTTCTCATGACGGAGTAATATTCCTGCTCCTCATGAGTTAAACCATAAACAATTTGTACGGTTCTCCAATTATTTCGATATACATTCCCTACCTTTGTTATCTCCGGTATATCCTCTGTCCTGCTTACTTCCATCATATTTTTGTTACTCACCATATTTATGTAGTTATACCTGGTAACTGTGACGGATAATATAATTCCCATGGTCAGGAAACCAAAAAGCCCCGTTAACATCACCCATTCTTTTCCTAAAAAGAATAAGACAAATAATAGAATCATAATAATGATATATATGATTCCATAAGCTGTAATACCCACAATATTAGTCATATCTCCCACCCCTATATTCCATCTGTCTTTTGTATGTTATAAAACGAAATGAATATAATTTTCTAAGCTCCCCACCTCTTTTCTCCTATTAAAATCATACCATATTATTTATATAATTAACATATAAATCCATGTTTTTTTGCTAAAATATTACATTTTATACCACTGTATTTTATGGGTTAAAAATGTCTTAATTATGTTTGAATGTTTTTGCAGGTCTTGTTATTTATATAACTCTTGTTATGGGATATTTTCTTATACTGTGATAAGATGAATAGAAATAAGAGATACTCGGAATATGAAGCTAAAATCGCATTAGAAAGGAATGTTTTCTATGAAAAAGAGGTTGAAAAAGGTTCTTTTACTTGTTTCAAGTCTTCTCCTATTATTTGTCTTGGTCTTTTTCCTCTACGTTTCTGATTATTATAAAGCGGATGAATCTGCTGTTGAAGCATTAAATGAGGACTTGAAGGAAAATAATGCAATCGTTAAGGATGATCTTATTATTATACCTTCCAAAATAAAGTCCGATACTGCAATGATTTTCTACCCAGGTGGGAAAGTAGAAGCAACCGCCTACTACCCTCTTCTCTCACGATTTGCAGACAATGGGATCACTTGTGTGCTGGTAAAGATGCCATTTCATCTTGCTATCTTTGATCCTTCTGCCGCAGATAGAGTTTTTGATACTTTACCTGAAATCAAGAACTGGTTTATAGGTGGCCATTCCCTGGGTGGTGCTATGGCAAGCAAATATATGTCTGAAAATCCCGGGAAATTAAAGGGATTGATTTTGCTTGGGGCTTATGTTTATGGAGATGTTCCATCGTCTAAAGCTTTAACCATTTATGGAACCAAAGACGGGGTACTGGATAAGGAGAAAATAAAGGATTCCGACCCTCAGCTACCATTGGTGGGAGGCAACCATGCCAACTTTGGTAATTACGGCGAGCAAAAGGGGGACCAAGAGGCAGATATGAGCAGAGAGGTTCAGCAGGAGAAAACAGCGGAGGCTGTGGAGGCGTTTGTGGAGTGATTAGGACTTAGTTCAATGATTCATTTACATTTAATTATCTTGTATTATTTGTTTCTGCGTTTACACTGTAATACGGGCATATACATATGAAAATCTTATATATATATGTTCATAAATTTCAATATTATTTAAGGGGGGTAACATTGAATTTCAATATTTTAGTAATAGATGATAATAAAGAATTATGCACCTTAATAAAACATAGTGTCGCAAAAGAAAAAATAAATGCCGACTGTTGTCATTCTGGTTTGGATGGACTAACCTTGCTTGAAAAGAATGACTACCAACTCATTCTTTTAGATGTCATGATGCCTGGGATGGATGGGTTTCAAACAATGGAAAAAATACGTGGTAGTAGTGGAATTCCCATTCTTATGCTAACTTCCAAAAATGATAATGCTTCAAAAATATTAGGCCTTCGTTCCGGTGCAGATGACTATCTGACAAAACCATTTGACATGGAAGAATTGATTGCTCGAGTAATTTCACTGATACGTAGGTATACGCGTTTTAATCTATCAGGAAACACTTCACAGACACTTACATACAAGGGATTGATAATAGATTTTGACAACCGAAGTGTAACGACCAAAAATGGTACATTCGAATTGCCACCAAAAGAATTTGACCTCTTACTATTCTGTGCAAAAAACCAGGGGAAGATATTGACAAAACAGCAGATTTATGAGGAAGTATGGGGTGAAGCTTATGTTTACGATAACAGCAATATAATGGCTATCATTAGCCGTCTTCGTAAAAAAATAGAATCAGATTCCGGAATACCTCTCTATATTCAGACGGTAAAGGGAATCGGTTACCGCTTTAATAAGGAGGTGTAAGCTTTGCCTTTAATCGTAATTATAAGCATATTGTTATTTCTGAGCCTTTTTTTAATAGTAATTTTTTTATTATTAATATTACGTACTAAAAAGCAACTAAAAAATATGGCGGAGGCTTTAACTGATATCCAGACTGGTAACGGCAATCGCAAAATCCTAGCTGTAGACAATGATATAACTTCTGAACTTTCCTTTAAAATGAACGAGATTGTTTATGGATATGAAGAACAGCTCTCCAAATTAAGATCTGCAGATGAGACCAATCGCCAGTTAATGACCAACCTTTCTCATGATGTAAGAACTCCGCTCACCACTCTAATTGGTTATCTGGACGCTATCCACAGAGGCGTAGCTGGACCAGATGAACACGATGAATATATTGAAATAGCAAGATTAAAAGCCCACGATCTAAAAGATTATATTGATATATTATTTGATTGGTTCAAATTGAACTCCTGCGAATTCTCTTTATCTTTAGAGCAGACCGAACTGGCCGAATTGACACGCAATATTTTAAAAGACTGGATTCCTATATTCGAAGAAAGGCAACTGCTATACGAAATAAAAATACCAGAAAAACCAATGTTCGTAACACTTGACTCTGGTGGCTATGAACGTATTATGAACAATTTGATTCAAAACGTTATTAGTCACAGTAATGCTTCTCAAATTACAATAGAAATAACACCAAAAGAAACTGATAGCCTAATTCGAATAGAGGACAATGGAATCGGTATCGATAAATCTGACCTCCTACACATTTTTGAGAGATTGTATAAGTGTGACAAAGGAAGATCTGGTAAAGGAAGCGGATTAGGATTGTCTATTGTCAAACAGATGGTCGAAAAAATGAATGGTACTATATATGCTGAAAGTGAGCCTAGCCAATATACTGCTTTTACTGTTTCCTTCCCTGCAAAGCATTAGTACATGCCTGAAAATACAAGGTTAATGCAAGGTTTGGGCAAGGTTAATGCAAGACAGGGGTGGTAGAATTATCTCAATGAGAAAAGGAGGTTTCTAATTTGAGTAACTTTATCATCGAAACAAAGAATCTTACTAAGCAATATGGGGAACAAAAAAGTGTCGCTAACTTAAATATTCATGTGACGCAAGGAAGGATTTATGGCCTTCTTGGCCGAAATGGAGCAGGAAAAACAACTACAATGAAAATGTTGTTAAACTTAACAAGGCCTACTTCAGGAGATATCCAAATATTTGGGGAAGATATAATCGGAAATGAAAAGAGATTATTACCTCGTATTGGAAGTCTAATCGAGGCACCCGGATTTTATCCCAATTTAACCGGAACGGAGAATTTAAGGATTTTTGCCCAGCTTAGAGGCGTTTCAAAGCGCAATGCTGTAGAGAGCGCTTTAAAAGTTGTGGGACTTCCTTACAATGACAAAAAACTGTTCTCGCAATACTCCCTTGGTATGAAACAACGTCTTGCCATTGCCCTTTCCATTATGCATGATCCTGAGCTTTTAATTTTAGATGAGCCGATTAATGGGCTTGATCCCATTGGAATTGCTGAAGTCCGTTCTTTTATCCGCGAGCTTTGCGAGGTGAAAAAGAAAACAATACTAATTTCTAGTCACATTCTTTCTGAAATTGCCCTGCTTGCAGATGATATTGGAATTATAGACCATGGCATTCTTCTGGAAGAGGAAAGTCTGTCAGAGCTGGAAGATAAGAATGGGAAATTCATTCATTTTATGGTATCCGATACAGCACAGGCTGCCAGAATCATGGAAAGAAATTTTAAAATAAAGAATTTTATTATAGAAGGAAATCACAGTTTACGTCTGTATGATGAAAAAATATCTGTAGCTGAGTTAAACCGTAATTTTATTGAAAATGGTTTAGAGGTATGGGAAGTTCATTTATGTGAAGACACCTTGGAGGATTACTTCAAACGAATAACCGGAGGTGAAGGTATTGCTTAATCTGGTTTTAGTGGAATTTATGAAGTTTAAAAGAAAGAGAATTTTTTCTTTTGGTATGCTTGCAGCTTTCATATTTCCTTTGTTTAATGCAGCGTTACTATCTGAGTCCAATTTTGCCAGTATTCAATCTGGTGTAAGGGAAGATAATGCCTTTTTATTATTAATGCCTATGCTGATTATTATTGCTTCAAATCTATTTTTTATTGAACAGGATAACAATACTCTGAAAAACCTTCTCTGCATTCCTGTATCAAGACGAGATCTGGTCCTTGTAAAATTACTGGTATTATTAATTTTTTCTATTGCCTTTCAGATTACAGGCTTTTTCGTCTGTACAATCATTGCGGTTTTTCAAGACATACCAATCATACGCCCTATGTTCCAATTTTTTCTAACAATATCAACTGGAATTTTCATGTGGGCTGCTGCTCTGCCATGCGTTGCGTTAGTCGTGTGGTTTAATAAAAGCTATATACTTTCGATAATAATAGTTTTCTTTTATACATTAGTAAATTATGCGATGCACTTTAGCGATACTGTAATGATGCAGCCTATTGGCATTAATTTAGGTACAATGATGCCTGTCCCCTTGATTTTTCGTTGGCTATACCAATTTTACACTCCCATAGGAGAGATACAGACTGCATTTTATAAACAATTTAGTCATTACTTTGTACCAACATATGTATGCTTTCTTGTGCTGCTGTTGGAGGCAACTATTTGTATCTATTTCATGATAGTTATTTACCGCAGCAGAGAAAATTAAAATGAGGAGGTTAACATTTTGCTTTGTATAATAAAAACAGAATTTATGAAATTAAAACGCTTTCACATTCTTCTAATCGGCATGATAGGCATGACTTTACCCGCTATTCTTTCTGTATTTACACAAACTGTAGCCACTCCTGAAGCTCAAATAAAAAATTATGACTTTTCCAGCTTATATGATAATACCCTATGGAATAATACAACTATTTTCATGCCTGTTATTTTCACATTAATTGGAGGCTACTTAATTAACCGGGAATATACCGATGATACTCTGAAAAATATTTATACGATACCAATAAGTTTTCAACGCTTGTTGCTGGGAAAATTAATTACAGTAGGCATATTAAGTGTATTATTTGGCTTTTATAGTTTTACAGTAACTCTTATTGTTGGTATCTTAACTGGTATTCATGGTTTTAGTATCGCTATATTGGTGAAAAGTCTTTTGCAGATCCTTGGTATTGCCGTCTGCACATATATATCAGTTCTTCCTATTATAGCCTTCTCCAGCAGAAAACCCGGCATTTTTATGGGTGGAGTCATAATCTCTTTTATATTAGGTTATAGCTCTATGTTTATAAAAAATGTTACGCTTCGCAGCCTGTACCCCATATTGTCAGGCTTAACAATCATCCAGTTTGATACAGAAACATATATGAATACTTCAGAGCCAGGTAATTTTTTCCTGTCAATTCTATCTTTAGCGGTTGTACTTTTGCTTACTAGTGAAATTATTATTTTATCAAATCCATCACATGCCAAAAGAAAAGTTAAAAAGGATAAAACTAACGGAATATTTCTAAGGCATGGACAACGATATTAAAATTGACACCTTCTAAACAAACAATTCTCATAAATTGATCCAATTCTTCTTTCCGCCGTCATTATAAACATACTGGCACAGGGATATACTTCACCATTTGGTGATATGTTAAGGCCCCTTACTTACAGTTTCGTAAGTTTACACACCTCTGTTTTATGGTATAATTTATTATTAATATCTGACGATGATAGTTATAAAGGGGGATGTAAATGCAGCATAAACTATTACTTCTTGAGGATGATATCAGCTTGGTGGATGGATTAAAATATTCACTGACCAGAAATGGGTTTACAATAGAAATTGCCCGAACTGTGGAAGAGGTAATGATACTTCTTCCTAAAATTGATACCTTTGATTTGTTAATTTTTGACGTAACACTTCCAGATGGTAATGGATTCGACCTATGTCAAAAAATAAGAAAAGCAGGGAAACAAATTCCTATTATTTTTCTTACTGCTTCCGATGAAGAGGTTAACATTATCAGGGGGCTGGACAGCGGCGGCGATGATTATATAACAAAGCCATTTCGATTAGGGGAGCTCTGTTCAAGGATACATGCTTTGTTACGCCGTGCCAACACATTAAGTCAAAGAAAAAACTCAGTATTAGAGTGTGGGGACATTTCCATTGATCTTCTTGGCTGCCGGGTATTGTTACATGGGATATTGCTGGATTTAACAAGTGCTGAGTATCGTTTGGTTTGCTTACTGGTTAGAAATTCCAATCAAGTGATGACCCGCAATTGCATTCTAAATGAATTATGGGATAGCACAGGTGACTTTGTAGATGATAACACTCTCTCTGTTTATGTTCGGCGTCTTCGTGAAAAAATTGAAGATGAACCATCTAACCCCAAACATTTAATAACGGTCAGAGGATTTGGTTATCAATGGAGAGAGGTGTCTGAATGAACTTTAATCTGGATAGACAGGTGAGGAATTTTTTAATCTTTTTACTTTTATTTGTTTTATTACTTCTTCTTTCTGGAATTTGTTTGAATGTGCTTCAGGTCAGGACCGTACAAAACTTATTCCTCTCTCACGACAGAGCAATCGTTTCATCTCTTTTAGAACAAGGCGTTTCTGAGAATACCGTATCCATAGCATTTAATAATATGTCAAGCAGCATGGAAGGAAGAAATTTACTTACTAAGATAGGCATTTCTGAAACTACCGCTTCCGGCTTTCTTCCCTATGTTTCTGGCTTTAGACAGACTACAACATATCTCACGCTTATAACGGAAATAGTTCTTTCTTTATTACTTTTAGGTGGAACATTTCATTTTTATATGAAAAGAGTAAAACTATATCAGGAAGCCACACAAACAGTTACCCGTTTTATGGAAGGAGACTTTTCTTCTCAAATATCCCACATAGATGAAGGACCTGTTTATCACCTGTTTGCCTGCGTGGATCATCTTGCAACAATCCTACAATCAAAAAATGAATCCGAGAAAAAAGCAAAAGAATTCCTAAAAAATACAATAGCAGACATATCTCACCAACTAAAAACACCTCTTGCCGCCCTTACCATGTATCATGAGATTATTTCAGACGAGCCTGATAATATTACAACGGTGAAAGAATATTCCGTTAAAACAGGACTGGCACTTAAACGTATGGAGGAACTCATTCAGTCCATGCTGAAAATTACCCGTCTGGATGCGGGCAGCATTGTATTTGAAAAGGTCAGCTGTACTGTATCAAATTTGATATCCAGCGCTGTCAACGACCTGACAACGAGAGCTCTCAGTGAGAGAAAAGAAATTATCATAGAAAATATGGCAGAAGTATGCGTATTTTGTGATAAATATTGGACAAGTGAAGCCATCAGTAATATTGTGAAAAATGCATTGGATCATACCGGATCTGGAGATAATATTCATATCTCTTGGACCAAAACTCCCTTAATGGTTCGTATTTTTATATCAGATAATGGCAAAGGTATTGCCCCCGAGGATTTACATCATATTTTTAAACGGTTCTATCGCAGTAAAAAACATTTGGATACTCAGGGAGTAGGGCTAGGCCTTTCACTGGCAAAATCCATAATTGATGGACAAAACGGAACTATTTCCGTAAAAAGCGGCTTGAATGAGGGAACTACTTTTATTCTTTCTTTTCTTACGGAAGCGTAAGCTGCCTTTCACCAGATTGTAAGGTGTTTCTGTTATTCTTTTAGAAAAGGAGGTGCTTAAATGATGGAAATCTTAAGCGTACAGCATTTATCTAAAATATATGGAGAAGGTAAAAATCAGGTCCATGCGCTAAAAAATGTTACTTTTTCACTGGATCAGGGAGAATTTGCAGCGGTGATAGGTGAATCGGGTTCAGGCAAAAGTACATTGCTAAATTGTATTGGCGCCTTAGATGAGCCTACTTCCGGAAATATTTATATGGATAAAAAAGACTTGTTCACCATGAAAGAGGAACAGCGTACCATTTTCAGACGTCGTAATATTGGCTTTGTTTTTCAGTCGTTTCAGCTAGTACAGGAATTGACTGTAGAACAAAATATTATGTTTCCCATACTTTTGGATTATCGTAAGCCAGACCAATCCTCTGTAGAAGAGATTTTAGAAGTTTTAGGATTAAAAGACCGCCGTCATCACTTGCCTAATCAATTATCAGGTGGACAGCAGCAACGTGTTGCTATCGGCAGGGCACTTATTACTAGGCCGAAACTGATTCTTGCAGATGAACCCACTGGTAATCTTGATAGTAAAAATAGTCAGGAAGTGATCGATTTATTATTTAAAGCATCACGTCACTACCAGCAAACCATATTAATGATTACTCATAACAGTAATTTGACCACTTCCGTGGACCGTGTATTACGTGTTTCGGATGGTATCTTAACGGATTTGGGAGGAAAAGAGAATGAAAAGCTATCTTGAGCTTGTCCCAATCTCTGCTAAAGTCCACAGAAGACAAAACAGAATGTCAGTTTTTTGTATCGTTCTTGCAGTTTTTTTGGTGACGGTTATTTTTGGTATGGCGGATATGTTTATACGGAGCCAAATTATGCAGGCGCGTATGGAAGATGGAAGTTGGCATATCGCATTAAGATACATAAACGACCATGAGGCAAAACTAATTTCTGCACGCCCTGAGGTAACCTCCTCTTCCTGGTATGGAATACTTAATTATAGGGGGGATAAGGGTTACACATTATCCAATAAGAACGTCGCCATTTTGGGAAGTGAAGAGAGTTGGATTACTGAAATGCAGATTGATGCAATAGATGAAGGTCAATATCCGCAAAAGGATGACGAAGCCCTTCTGACTAAAAATGCAAAGGCTGCGCTGGGGCTAAAGATAGGAGATCAAATTTCTATCAATACACCAGACGGAAAAAGTTTATCCTTTACCATTTCCGGCTTTCTAAATGATTTCTCAAAGACAATGAAAGAAGATTCCTATGCAGTCTGCTTGACCACCCACGAATATCGTTCCATTTATCCCGGCGTTACAAACGGAGAGCCTGCTGATTATAACAGTATTTTTTATGTACAATTCTCTTCCAGATGTAATATACAAAATGCCATCAACGATATAAAGTCTCAGTTTGGACTAACGGATGAACAAATCTCCGGAAACACTAAGCTTCTCGGATTACTTGGACAAAGCAGGAATTCTTTCATGATTCAGATTTATAGTTCCGCCTTTGTTCTGTTTATGCTTGTCTTATTGGCTGGTATTTTAATGATAACCAGTAGTTTAAACAGCAACATCTCACAGCGGATTGAATTTTTTGGCATAATGCGTTGTATTGGCGCGACTCCAAAACAAGTAATGACCTTTGTACGCAAGGAAGCACTTGGCTGGTGCAAATTTGCGATTCCATATGGTATTGCCGCTGGGATTGTCTTAATATGGACATTATGCGATGTACTGCGCTACCTCAGCCCAAAATATTTTATTGGTATGCCCTACTTTGGCGTAAGCCTGCCAAGTATAATGGCAGGTATCTGTGTGGGTATACTGACGGTTCTATTAGCTGCCCGTTCTCCCGCTAAACGGGCAGCTAAGGTCTCACCCTTAGCTGCAGTAACGGGTAATTCCAATGCTCTGCCAACGGTTAGAAAAGCTGCTAATACCACGTTGTTTAAAGTTGATTCCTCTCTTGGCTTCCAGCATGCTATTTCAAGCAAGAAAAATTTCATTTTAATGGTTGCTTCCTTTTCACTTAGCATTATACTTTTTCTGTCGTTTTCAGTTACCATTGACTTTATGCACCATTCTCTTACACCGCTTAAGCCTTGGACACCTGATTTATCCATTATAAGTCCTGAAAAAACCTGTTCCATCAGTGGATCCCTGTTAGAACAATTACAGAAAGATCCCGCAGTCAAACGGGCTTATGGCCGTATGTTTGCATATAATTTACCTGCCACCGTGAATGGGGAAGTAAAAAAAGTTGACCTGATATCCTATGAAGAGAATCAATTTAAGTGGGCTAAGGATTATCTGTTGGAAGGTTCTGTTGAGGAGGCTCAGAGTGGGAACAATACAGGACTTACTGTTTTTAAGCAGCAGAATGCTTCAAATACTGGAGATATTATCACATTGCATACTGAGAATCATTCCGCTGATATAACAATTGTAGGTACCCTGTCTTCCAGTCCATTTAACAATGGACCTGATGTTGGAACTATTATTTGCTCTGAAAATACGTTTCGTGAGCTTACTGGCCAAGTGGATTATACAATCATCGACTTAAAACTGACTAAAAATGCAACAGAAAATGATGTAGACAGAATTCACAAATATGTTGGAAAGGAGTTTATATTTTCCGATGGGCGCCTGGATAACAGCAGTGTAAAGGGTTCATATTACTCCTTTGGATTATTTATATATGGCTTTATGACTCTAATTTCTTTTATTACTATATTCAATATAATTAACAGCATTGCTATGAGCGTTTCAGCTCGAATGAAACAATATGGTACATTCCGTGCCATTGGTTTAAGTAACCGGCAGTTGATAAAAATGATTCTGGCAGAGACTTTGGCCTACGCAATTACTGGAAGCATCTGTGGGGGAACCATCGGTCTATTTCTAAATAAACTTCTTTATGAAAAACTTGTATCATTTCACTGGGGAGAACAATGGAATGTTCCTTTTCCAGAAATTGGTATCATTATAACAATTGTTATCTTATCCGTTATTCTGGCTGTGCGAGGCCCTGCAAGGCGAATTCGTGATATGTCCATTGTAGATACCATAAGTGCACAATAATATAATACCTAATAGGAGCCAGAGAAAAAAACTTCCCCGGCTCCTAATATATTGGATTGATGCCCTAAGACACTATCTTTCTAATTCATAGTTTTGGGAATCAAATATACATCTTCGTTCTTATCACCATCTAAATTAGGTTGCTTCACAACCAAAAGGTTCTCTTCATATGAGAGCACAACTCGGATATTGGAAGTATCATTTCCTAAATCAAGCTTTTGAATCTGGACTTTTCCTGTACCTGGATCCAATCGATAAATTTCATTTGTATTTCTTTTATATAAAAACTTATCCGGACTGGAATCCGTATGATCTCGAACATATTCAACATCATTTTTATATAAAGCAACTCGGTTATCGCCTTCCGCAAAGTTACATACAATCGTATTGTTTGAGTAATCCGTTATAGAAAAATAATTATCAAATACAGAAAATGACCCCACACCACTGGTTATCTCGTATTTCTTCAATAGATCAGTTATTTCTACCTCACTTATAAAAGAGAAGTTCTTGTCATACTTTGCAATAAAACATTTCATATCTGAATCAGAATTATCCTTTTCTATGGCATATAGATAGGTATTATCACTCGTAATATATATGATTTGACGTGATAAGTTCTCTGCTTCCAGGCCTTGTGAACCTGATCCTGAAGATAGGGTAACTTGTCTCGTTTTTTTCTCGCCATCAATGGTTTCCATAAAAGAACTAAAATTCCCTGTTTCTAAATTATTTCCTTGCAAAGATACTAACTTATCATCTAAGTTTGTTAAAGGAATAAGTTTTTGGGAATATAGGTTTTTTGATTCTACATACATTGTATCTTCTGTGAAATTAACAGCATATAAGTTATTCTCCAGATCTGATCCATTATCTAAGCTTACATAAAAATAAAGGGTATCGTTTATAAATGCATTGCTTATCCCTTTTAACACAAAATTTTCCAAAGATAAAATCTTCTTATTGCTGCCATCCTGAAAATTATAAATATAAAAATCCGCATTGGAATCACTTATGTCCATATATAATAATTTAGTTTCATAAACATCAATATAGGTTCTCAAAGCAGAATTATCAAAGGTCACATGATATGCCTGTACCTTATTTAATGAGCTGTTGTCGGACATTCCTTTTTCAGATTGAATATAACAACCGGATAAAAACATGATGCATAATAAGATGAAAGGCAATAAAAAGCCTCTGATTTTCTTGGTCATAGATTTAAAACTCCCTCTTTATCCTTTGAAAAGACTAAAGGAAAAGTATCCATTAGTCTTTTCAAGATTGCTAATATAAAAAAATTAATACATTAATCCAATATTTACTTTATTATATGCTTTATAAATAGTGGAAGTTGATTTGGTATACGTCCAAGATTGTCCATCTAATCCTGAGCCTGAATATCCGATCCATGGATCACCCAATGCAAAGGAGGATCTATCACTCTTAGCTCCGTAAACTGACATAAAGTGTCCGTTTGTTGAATAAAGCCAACCATCACTCGTTGAAAAAGTCATTCCGATAATTGGAGCTACATTTGAGTTTGTTAAACCGCTGTATAAGTAACGACTCATTTCAGAGGAAGATTCATTGTATCTTCCAGTATATCGATACTTTGATTGTTGTTTATTGATATAGGATACCATATCAGCAATATAAGAACCGTTGGTGGTGGTCTTACATCCTCTTGCTATGTCCGCTTGACTAGGATTATAGCCTAGATAATTTAACGCTGCCTGAACCGTTGCAGGTCCGCAATTATAGCTTGTTAACTGATTGTATACAGTATATCCAGAAAGATAATTCCAAGATACTGCTTTCAGCACTTTACTTTCAGAAATGGTATCTTCTTTCTTAAAGCCTGATTTATCCTGGGATCTTGCTGGAAGCGCACCTTTTGGTGCCTGGGTGGAGTTTAAGCTCAAGGGACGGCTTTCCCCTCCAACGTATACCGTTTTAGCTTCTATCATATCTTTTTTAGTGTTTCCCTCGTTTGCAAAGGAAACCATACTAGTTGACAATAACATTGTTAAGGTCAAGGACATTAAAAATATCTTTTTCATAATTACCCCCTCCAGGTTCTATCATTTGTGTTTTATTTGGTATAAATGATACCAGAAAAATATTCTTCTGTTTTTAAATAGTCTCGTAATTCATTGGTATTGAGTTATATATTTAACTTAATATTAATAAATGAAATAAGGCATTATGCCCTCACTTCAAAGGTTGAGCAATTTAAAATAATTGTTATAACAAAAAATACAATGATTCAAACCTCCTTTTATCTCAGTGGGTCGCTCATCACACCAACTGTTTTATATATGTCAAGTCTTTCATCACTTAAGCTTAATTAGTGTCTGATTATATGGATATAATCTCGTTGGGTTAAGAAAGGAAACCATATTTATTTCCCTATCATGTAACATTTAACGACTTCATATTTGATTAACTAGTGATGTTGACTGTGAACATTTTCATCATATGACTATGGCTATTCCAAAACTTTACAAAATTCCAATTCCTAATAGATGAAACAACAGATATCCCTTATATACTTTGATACCTTTCAATTAATTTCACGTCACAAAATTGATTTATTTACTGCGAACACAAAACATAAACATAATATATATCATAATTACGCAAAAAACATAGACATGTTGAAAATGTCAGTTTCTGTGTATAAATTGGTTTGCATATAAGCGTATCTTTTACATTTAATTATTTCAAATGAATATACAGATCTCAGGTATTAAATGTCATCCATTTTATTCTTTTCCAAAATACTTATATGATGATAGAGGTAGAAAAAAGCCCCAACACTTATGTTTCTACAAGGATCGGAGCTTAGTAATGGGTATTTAGTTATTACTAGATATTTCTTCAACAATATATCTATGCATGAGATTTCACACAACCGTTCTTTCACCCTCTGAATTTTTGTATTTTAAAAACAATCCCTCCTGCGCAATCAACATTTTTAATATGTGCAGAACTTCATTCGTTGGTTAATATACAGTAACAGAGAATCCACCACCGATACTCCTAAGAAATTGTGATTCTGAAAATAATATTTTCATGGACGAAAAGTCTTTTGTTACAATTTTATTTATAAAATACGCCAGTATATCCGGTGTGCTGTTTCGGATGTTCTCATAAAAAGGCATTTCAGATTACAGTTTTACAGGTATTGCAGATTCTGTAAAAATAATCTCACATGAGTATCTATAAATCAGCTTTATTCTTCTACCACCCTTACAACCTTTGACCCACAAGTAACACACTTCCCACTGATTACAATCCCAAGGCGATCACTATGCATGCTATAATCTACTACGGTTGTATTTCCGCATTTTGAGCAATAGACATTACTAAGGATTATATCCTTCGCATAATCCGGAACCTGTCCCCATTTTTTTAATGCTTTCATATCAGAAACAGAGGCAGAGTTTGTGTTATCTTCATTTTCCACATATTCCAAGAAAATTTTTTCATCAAATGAACCGTTTATCTCTGCTTTTTCTTTTCGTTTTGCCTCAAGCTCTTGGGTGGTATAACCTCTTGCTTTACAAATTGCATGCAGCACTTCTAAAATGTCCGCCATTTCCTCCAGACTCTTGTCTGCCTGATATTCCTTGACTTCTTCATTTAATTTTTTATCCAACTCAGTGATGCATTTTTTTTCCGATAAGGTGTGGTATGCTGCTTTACCACCCTCCTCCTTAATTATGTCTGGAATCTTATCTCTCACCAGCTTATTGTATTTTATCACTTTTTCATACCTTCCTTCCAGCTTATGCCCCCGGCAAGAATCCGTATTCGCTGCTATATGGATTTTAAGCATATTTTTTCCATTAGTTCTTTCAAAATGGTATAACTCATCTTCCAGTCTTTTAATTCAATTTCAATAATTTCATTATCCCGGCAGTTAAAGGTATCTTTTGATCCTATCGGCTGCTTCCTTAAATCGTTGCATTTGGGGTATATGACTGTGGAAGGATCTCCATCTGTTTGTCTCCCTAAATTCAGTTCTTCATTATTACCATGGTAATGTATCGTCAGCTCTCTGTCAAGATGCAGTTCAAGTTAGGAGCATTTATCCATTCTCACAGCACTCTGACTTATTTGTATTTCTATTTTTACTGATTCCAAATAATTTTTTATGTTTTTCTAGTCACATAATTAACCAACAATGGCTTCTCTATCTCATATTGATTGTTGATAATAAGCCACAACTGATAATTAAATATCATGATCGTCCATAAAGATAACCCCTTAAGATTATATTCATTAACCAGCACAGCTCGTGCTTCGTAGCTCCTTGCATCTTTAAACCATACTACATGCAAAATTTCATCGCTATCTGTATAGTAGAAATAAGGAGATTGGGCTGGCACGTTAAATTGGATTGGTGTATTACTGTTTGCAGCAAACTGTATTGCACTATTATTGGTTATTATAGTTGCCCCTGTTGCCCCGGGAACGTAAGGCAGTGTCAAGTCGTAACCAACCGTGGTAACCCCTAGATAAATCTTTTCATGGGGAATATTATTTACAGCATAATCTAGCAATTCTATGATTAGATTAACCGGAAAAATGGAGCTTGGAAAACTGTACGTCCTCGCCCACTCATAGGAAGCAAATATGATTCCATCTACGTATTCAGCTAATCTATAATAGCCTAATTTATCAAAATTGATGCCAGTGGTGTCAATACTTGTAACTGGTGTAATTGTAATCACGATTCTATAACCTTCTGAATGATATATCTCAGAAATTCTCTTTAAATAATCCGCTATACTATCTATGTTATCATAGCTGATATTTTCAATATACAAATTTATCCCATAATAGCCCTTATTTTTCAATATTTGAAGGGAACTTTCAATAAGTCGATTCTGTACTGAGGTGTTATTTAAAATAATATAATTTATTTCATGATCAGTCACTCCCTCTTCTGTAATGGTAGAGACAAACATCATGGGTGCTACACCATAGGATATGTTTGGCCAATTGCTAATTTATCTGGGTTTTGAATTCCGTTATCTAAGATTAATCTAGCAACAGGGATCTTGTATTTCTCTGCTATTGAATTAATTGTTTCGCCAGATTGAACAACGTGTATGGTCATTGGTCCCCCTAAATAATTTAATTCAATCTATATGTATGCTACGCTCATCTGTTCATACATTATATTGTAAATTTCTTATGTATGAAAGAAACGATTCCATTACAATCTGCCATGTTAGACATCGGCTTCCTTGTTAATCTACTACGAGTTTTTCTATATAATATTTATTATTAATAATTAGCCACAATTGAGCATCGAATATCATGATCGTCCAAAGAGATAAACCTTGAAGTTCATATTCTCCTACCATCGTCGTTCTTGTGTCATAGCTTCTTGCATCTTTAAACCATACTACATGTAATATTTCATCACCATCCGAGTAGTTTAGATAAGGAGATTGGGCTGCTTCATTAAATTGAATTGGAATATCATTATTTACAGCAATTCGTATTGCACTATTATTGCTTATTATTGTGGCTTCTGTAGCACCAGGAACATAAGGAAGTTTCCAGTCATAACCAACGGTGGTCAACCCTAAAAAAATCTTTTCAGACGGAATAATATTCACAGCATAATTTAACAATTCTATTAACACATTAACGGGAAAAATGGAACTAGGGTAACCTAAAGTCCTGGCCCAATCATATGAGGCAAATATGATTCCATCTACATCTGCAGTTAATTTTGAATAATCTAGCTTTTCAAAGCTGATGTTGATGTTATCTATATTTATAACGGGTGTAATGGTAATCACGATTCTATAACCTTCTGTATGAAATACCTCTGAGGCTTTCTTCAGATAATTTGAAATGTTATCTATGTTATCAAAGCTAATGTTTTCAATGTATAAATTTATACCATAGTAACCCTTCTTTTTTAGTATTTCAAGAGAGCTTTCAATAAGACGATCCTGTACTGAAGAATTATTTAATATATTATAATTCACTTCAGGATTCAACATGCCCTCTTCTGTAATGGTAGAAACAAACATCATGGGTGCTACACCATATGATATAGCTAGCTGGACAAGTTCAATGTCATCAGCAGCGGTAATGATTTCCCCTTTGTCTGTAGCCCTATAATTAAATATTGTTAAATATGATAAAAAAGGAAGAGTTTTTATTAAATCAGATCTATCTACATAAGGAAATATATAACCACTCGTTGCAATTGTTCTTGTTTTATTTGTTTGATATTGTATTACAATTATTTCACCAGCGTATATATATTGTCTATCAGAGAGATAGGGATTATTTCTTAAAATTTCTATAGGAGAAACATTGTGCTGTTTGGCAATACTTTCCAATGTATCACCAGCTTGGACAGTATAGAGTATTTCAGGCTGAATAATCACAATGGTTTGGCCAATTGCCAGGTTGTCTGGGTTTCTGATTCCGTTCTCTAGGATTAATCTGTCAACGGGGATCTTGTATTGCTCTGATATTGACTTAATTGTTTCACCAGATTGAACAACGTGTATGGTCATATGTCCCCTTTAAATGGTTTTATTCATTCTATATTTATGCTACCCTAATCTGTTCATACATTATATTGCAAATTTCTTGGTGATTTTTTGAGACAGGTCTATTACAATCTGCCGATTGAAACATCAATATACGTCAAGCCCATTTACATAATTTGATGATTCATGTTGACAATGGCGTAAACTGCAATGAATTGTGGTCTCTGATGAATCCTGTCTTGAATCACTTACGTCTTACACAGCACTGTAACCAATTTCTTTTCTATTTAAGATAAATCCATAAAACAAATGCAATGACTAGCCACAGCACCAGCAATTTGCTACAATATTATTAGATGTACCATTATATTTCATATACATAAAAGTATTCTATGAAGCGATTTTACAACTGCCAAATACGTATTTGGTTCGAAAGGTGATTTAATGAAAAGTAAAACTAAGATAATAATAGTTTGCAGTTGTCTCATCCTGTTTGGATGTACCAAATCCATTTCCCATAAATCGGTGGACATTGAGACAACTCAAACCATAAAAACAGAAGCTGAAAAAGAGATCGAAAAAGAAAATTATGAAAGTTATTCCGGCCTTTGGACGGTAAATGGTCTCAGTCATGATGCCGTAATTTCTAATGGAGGCGCAGAGTTTTCCTTCCAGGTTAAAGACACAAATAATTTGAACGGGTATTTTTTCACACAGCAAGCCACCAGCCAACGTATATCAGAAATCGATACTATTACTGGTAAAATAATTAATGGGGAATTAAATTTCAGATTTGACGATGACGTCTGGGGTGGTTCCGGTTTACTTCATATCACGTTTCGCAGCGATGCCATTCGAATTGAAGTACAGGACTATAAAATGAATGATACTAATATGTCTGGCTACGGAATTTCCGGCTCATACCAATTGAAACGATCTGAAAAAAATGAAGCAAAGGATTCCGAAAACAAAGTATTAGAGGGCCCAACGTCTGAAGAGGAATTGCTTGATGCGGTACATGAAAAATATTATTCACAAGGGACTGATATTGAGATGGTCAATGCAATAGAAGAAGGAAAACAATATCGTGAGAAATGTTCTTTCTATCCTGAAGTTGCAGAATATTTAGAGACGGTGAGAGAAGTAACGGATATTTCTTCTCTTGTAGAACCTTTGTATTATACGGATATGAAGATTTATCAAGTACAAGATTTCGATCAGGTTCCTCCTTTAATCATCCACCTGGCCAAAAATGAGATTTATGCAAGACATGGATATATATTTAAGAATGAAGATTTAGACAATTACTTTAAGGGGCAAATATGGTATGAACCATCGATATCTCCTGAAGAATTTAAAGACAGTCTTTTTAATAAAATTGAGCAGTCGAATTTAAAGCTGTTATCCGGTTTGGATGCTTACAAATAAACGAGTACCAGTCTCAGACGATGAAACGGGTATGGAACACTTGGTAATGATTTACCATGTTTATTGAAATTTTCCTTCCTAGCGTCTCATTGGTGAAAATAAAGTATGAAGTTTAGTAACTACGTGGATCAACAATGGAAAAAGCAAGATTTATTTGATTTACACTAACTTGCATGGTGTACAATTCATCAAGACGAATTAATTCAAACTGGGAACTCACAAAAGGTCAAAAGCCATTGAACAGAATCAATCCTTTAGTATAGGAGTTGTAAATATGCAAGATTATTTTCCTGTGGTCGTACAAGTGATACCCCTAGACAATTACCATGTACAAGTATTTTTTGATAACGGAAAAATCGTTGAGTATGACGCATCAAGTCTTTTGCAAGGTGAAGTTTTTAAGCCATTACAAGATATCCAGGTATTCAAAGACACATGTACTGTCTTAAATGACACTCTTGCTTGGGATATATCAGGAGATAGAAGCTTGAGCGAATGTATAGACCTTGATCCGTTCATGCTTTATGAACTAGAATCCATTAACCACTTGATTGCATAAGACATATAATAATTAAATATTTTAACAAAAGGCGGTTATGCGAACCGTCTTTTTGTTGGATGAGGTATAATTAATTTCGCAAATTTAATTATACCTCATCGAAAAATCGACTTCCTTTATCATTATTAATATGTTTATAAATACTAGCATTATTTTGTTATATCTAAAAGTTCTTTCATGATTTATTTCAAGCCGCATTATCACTCTATATGGTCCTTATTAATATTAGATTTATCATTATATAATTAAGACATTCAAATAATACCTTTTTTGTTAAGTTCTATTTTACTTATAAGAAATTGCCCAATCGTAAACGCTCCATTGTGAGTTACACCCCAAAAACAACCGCTCCTAGGAGTGGCATGTTTTTATAGTGATTTCCAAAATTACCTAGAAGCTTATCTGACCAGAGCAACAGATCTTTGCAGAAACTGCTGTCCTTTTTCTCCAGATGTTTAGGAATCTCTGTCAGAAGATATTCAAAATAACCATACGGCATTAAATGATTTGCTTTCGCTGTCTCAGTTATGCTGTAATTAATTTCTCTGACACCAGCTCTTGCAATGGTATTTATCATTACCCAGTTTTTCTTTCCCACACAGAAGGAGCGAATGGACTGTTCTGCCTAATTGTTATCCATTGAAACTTCTCCATCTTCAAGGAATACTTGAAGGTAACTTTTCTGATTGATGCAATAGGTGAATCCATTATGGGTTTTTCATCGTATTGTGTTACATGAAAAGAAAGCTGCTTTTGATGAAGATACTCATACATGGTCTGAAAATAAAATTCGGAGCAACAGATGACCCCGTTCGACATGGTCTGTCTGGATAAGTTTACTCCATTTCTCTGGAATTCTGCTTTAATCCAGGCAACAGGAATGGATTTCACATACATTGCATTGATGGTTCCCGCACCCAGAGATGGCGTAAAAATACTGTCATCCTGGCGGTATCCTCCGCTTCCCACATAAACATGGACCGTATGTTTTTCAAAGGTCCATGAGGCAGGTTCATAACGCGGTCGCCTGTATTCTTCTGCAGGAAGCTTGCGCCAGTTTCCTTAACTATAAACTCCGTTTAAACGCTCAATAGAAACATCATGATCATGGATTTCATCCGGAAAACCCTTTAGATCTTCTTACGCTTGACTGGTTGTTTCTTTTTATGGGATGGTATAATGACTTCATCTGCCTCCATTTTCGCTAAGGATTCATCATACAGATATTCACACTCGTAAAAAAGGATAACTGACAATCCTTTTTTTTGCCTGTCTCCCAAACTGATGCTGGTTGGCAATGCGGATATGCTCAATGAGATTCTCCATGTTTTCATTCAGTTTCTGAACTGTTTCAAAGGTCTGCATATTTTTTATAACACACCTTAAAATTAATAATACAATTTTTAAAAATACAATCTAATTTACTTATGTAGCTATTGTACCTTAATCTATATAGTAAGTATTTAGTTTTTATTATGATTGCTTTTAATACTTTTGTAAAAAAGATAGAATTCTATTTTAGAATAATATCCTTCGCTGATTCAAGCCATGTTCTACTACTTGGTCCCATTATAAAAAGTTTATTCTCTGGCTTGGAAACAATATTTAATAATTGATCATATACAGGATAATCTTTTTTTAACTCATTATAAACACTGAACCGAGCTGGCAATATGTATTGAGGATGTTGAGTCGAATCATTAGGCCTTATAGAGTTAATAAGTACTTCATCAGAAGCAATTATATTTGCTAATGTTATTGCCAAATCTTTTTTGTCACACTCATTCAAATTAGCATTAATACCGACAAGGTCTCCATTAAACAATGGGTAATCTCGTTTATTAGATAATGATATGGTTTTAAAATTAATCTCATTTATACAATCTGTCATACTATTCATAGCTTCTGTATAACCAATAAAGGCTCTTCCTATGCCCATCTCAAACCACTTTGCTCTAATATAAGAATCATTATCCTCTGGCCAAAAATTAGACTGATTAAATCCTGCCATTGTCTGTAGTAGTTTCAAGCTTTTTACAGTATTTTCATTTAACCGGTTTAAGTCAGGCAGTATAAAATAATTACTGTATTCTTGATTAGTGTCGGATAAAGCATCTAGATATAAACAGGCTTTTGTGGTACTGTCGGACATATCTATCAATAATCCCTCACCTTTATTAGGAATAATACTGTCTGAATTTCTTTCTCCCATAACATTATATAACTGATATACATTAGAAATTTCAGAAAGTGAAAAATCATCTTTTCTTGTATATAGTAAGTTAGTACAAATAATTTGTGGTATGGCATAAATTTTATCATTAAATTTACTATCTTCTAAAGTAAAATTAATAATATCCTCTTTATCGTTAATTTGTTCGGCTGATATAGGCATTAAATAGTCTTCTTCAATAAAGTGAGACAAAAATATAGAATCGAATACGAATACATCTAAATTCTCAGGTGGCTCTGAACTATAGCAATCCCATTCAATAAAGTTCAATACTACCTCAGGTTGAACTTGCCTCCACTCATCTATAACAGCCTGTTTAAATCTCTTAATATCTGGAACATAACCATACAATGCAACATTTATAGTGTTTTCTCTGTCCGATGATTCAGCAGCTATTGCTGGCATATTAAATAATAAAACTACTAATACAAACATAGATATAACTCTCTTATACCATGCTGTTTTTTTCATACTAATCCCACTTCCCATACTTTTTATTTTATTAATGATTTTCTAAACTTACTCTAAATTAAAAATATTAATAATAATCGAATTTGAATGACAAGGAACCTGTACCTAAATCATTTTACTTATATAAAATTCTTCTTGCCAAATACTGAAAGTCAACAAAAAATCTATGTTAAAAGATTAAGATTTAATATCATAATTATTCAAGGCGCAATAACATACGTTTGATGATTTTCAATTGATTATCTACCAGAAAGGGAAGGTGTTGCTCCGTTACGTTAACAAAAACGAAACCATCTATATACTGCGTTACCAGATCATTTGCTTCTGTCTCCATGTATACTTTTGGTACCCACTTCGGTTGTAATATTAATTTACTATTACAGGCATTTATGGCTGTCATTCCTGCCATAACAGCAAATGAATTACTTGTTAACGTCCCAGTATAGTCTGAAACATCAGCAAAATGTTTTGCATCATCGTAGCTTGATTTGCATGACCACCGATACAAATAAATAATATAGTTTCTGAGTTCTTCATAGTTAATTTGTTCTTTAATAGTTTTTCCAAATATGCAAATCCCCTTGTATATTCGAGAAAGTACCGTTAACTTCACGCGATCCTCTATCAACACCAACGATTTGTTGTGTATGTCCGCGATTATTTGCATCACTTTATCATATTCCCAATATTCAATGTCAAACTTCACACCATTTATATATGGACAACTTATTTTTGTAATCCCATAATCCCACTGACATTTAACATTTGTATTGCTATGAGTCAACACATAGAGGTCTATATCAGAATGCTTATTCCCAAGTCCATCCATTTGTGACCAATAAGCGATTACACTTATCACATTATCATCACAATTGATTGATTCAAGTATGGCAGATATCGGGATATCCACATTGTTAAAATTTATCATATTATCACTCCATTTCATTGATTTTTTTAGTTCACATGATGTTCCAAATAAATGTTACAGTATCATCAATTGTTCACTGAGTCATTCAGTTAAGATTTTAACTTTTTCTTTTAACAATTTCATTTTCTTAAAAGTAAGAAAAGCAACGTGAATTGAAGGTCAACGGTCATCATTACTTCGTTGTCAAATATGTAAGAAATTGCGTTTCTCTATATTCAATTGGAAACAATGACAGCTAGTTTTATATTTTTTATCTAATTGTAATATTCACTCCAAATGCTCTGCAATAAAGTGTTCTTAATGACCACTTTTTCCCACCTTGAGAGTAACATATCCTTTGTATCAAAGAGTTCTTCCAAATCACTAATAGGTATATCTGTTTTTCCACTCAAGGCATAAGCAATCATAAATAGATGAAGCAAATTGGGGTAACTATCTGATACTTTATTTATAAATTCATAATATGTATTTGATGAGATCAATAAATCAATTTTTTCTGTTGTTTTATCTAGTGCATACTTAAAGTTCATAGCAATAGTTGCATATGTTCGTAACCGAACAATACTGACAATATCATTTGCAGAACTATGTTGATTTGTTAGTGTAAACTGGTAATTCAACACCTCAACCTCAATATTTTTACTTCCAGGATGCTCAATGACATTGTACAAATCAGAATCATTAAAAAATATTGATGCCTCACGAATCATATTGTAGGGATCGTCTGAACTGTGAATAACATTCATTATCATACTAGTTGAATTAAATAATGCTCTTACTGTCTTTTCTCCTTTCCCATGATAACTCCCCTTAAGTTCAAGCAGCGATTCTATTAATGGTTTACTATTACAATTTGAAGAATGAAGAAGCAACGCAGCACATGGTCCTATAGACCAAGATTCTTGAAGCAGCCACCAGTAAACCAACTCTCCCTTTATAAACATCCTTTTAAAAGCATGTTTGTATAGCAATTCTAGTTGTCGTGTAGATACCTTACATGTGTTTAGTAGCTTAATGTCAAACTCAATATTATCATGCAGAAAATCCATAATTTGCTGCACCAATCCTCTTTGGATAGCATCTGGCGTTATTATCATAAAGGTATATTCTTGTAGCAATTCCTGCTTTGAAAAGTAATGAGTCGGCATTGAATATTGTGCATCATCAAATTTTTCTGCTAGTTCCTTTAAGTTGAATGCATTACTCATTGTCCTCTATTCCTTTCTCGGTGATTATATTCATCAATCATTTCTATTAAATCATTTTCAGAAAAATCAGGCCAGAACTTGTTGCAAAAAAACAATTCAGAATATGCCGCTTTCCAGAGTAAAAATCCACTAGTTCGCTTCTCTCCTCCTGTTCGTATTACTAATTCAGGTTCTGGCAGATATCCAGAAAACAAATGCTTTTCGAACAACTCAACTGATACTTCGTCAATGCTATTATCTGATAGAATACTGTTAAATGCCGATGTAATTTCATCTTGACCACCGTAATTGAATGCGAAAGATAATATAAGTCCAGTACAATCTGCTGTTTCCTTCTCAACTTTGTCTATAGTATGCAATAAAGAATCTGACAGATTTTCTCTGTCACCTACGATTTTTACTTGTATATTCTCCTTCTTGAATTCCGCTATTGCCATAAGATTTAAATTAATTAGGGTCATCAAGTTCTGCATTTCTTTTTTATCCCTATTACGATTATCTGTAGACAATGTAAAAACAGTCAAATACTTAATGCCAATTGTGGAACATTTGCGGATGATTTTTTTTAACACTTTAACTCCTTCACTATGTCCTTGATTAACTGGTAGGCAATTTTGCCGTGCCCACCGTCTATTTCCATCCATTATTATTCCAATATGCTCAGGTACCCCTGTAACAACTTGATTATTTTCCATATCGTCTTTCCCTCTTTTCATAATCATTAATAGCTTTTAAAAAATCTTCTTTTTTAAAATCAGGCCAATATTTTTCAAAAAAAACGCATTCAGCATATGAAGATTTCCAAAGCAAAAATCTCGTTAATCTCTGAATGTTTGCTGTACGAATAATCAAGTCAAGAGGGGGAAGATGAGAGGTGTATAAATATCTTTCTATTGTATCCTTCGTTACAACCTTTATAAGACCTCTTTGCTTAATTGCTTGATTTAGTGCATTAACAATTTCTTCATGCCCATCATAATTTAGGGCAATGGTTACGCTTAGACCGTCACATTTAGAAGTACTAGTGCTAAGATCTTGAAGAATTCTCTGTTCATCTTTGGTAAATAAACTGATTACACCTGCAAAATAAACACGAATGTTATTTTCAATAAACCATTGTTTATCACGAAGTCTTTCAAACAGTAAGTCTAACAACGCACGTATCTCATCGTTACTTCTCTTCAAGTTTTCAAGTGAAAAGGCGAATGTGGTAAGATATGGTATTCTCATCTCTAAACAATACAAACAAACCTCATCAAAAACTTGCTGTCCTTGCAAATAACCTTCAGATATATTTTTGTTATTTTCTTTGGCCCATTTTCTATTTCCATCCATTATTATTCCAATATGCTTTGGGATATTTCGTCTATCAAAATTTTCCACTTCAAATACCTCCTGCTTTAATTATTTTATCTTGTTCTCAACTATGTATATATATTGTGGTTCAAACCCAATTGTAATTGATTAAAATAATTTTAAACCTCCTACTTGTACATTTTAAACAAATTTATCAGATTTATATAGCTGATGATATTTCACACCAACACATTATTGATTATTTATATACTAATTAGTACTGTTATCATATTAAATGTGATTAATTGTATTAAAATCTAATTCTTCAAATAAAAATTTATTAGCATCTCTACTCACCTCCTTTATGGCTTCATATAGCTTGGACTTAAGAATAATGTATTCATTGATTATTTCTCGAGCACGTTTTTCGTTAATGACATACGAAAACTGTTTTGACATCCCTTTACTTACTTTATATACTAACATACCATTAGTTTGCATTGTAAAATAGGTAAGTAAATTACAGTGGTTTGTCGGATCAAAAGAATTCGCATACATTTCAACACCACTACTCGAGACAATCAAACTATATGTGCCATCTGTTATGGAATACGCTTTTTTTAATCCTATTTCTGCCTCGCTTTGCATTGAATATAGGTTTCTGGCAAAGGCGAATGATTCCTGCTCGTACAAAAATTGTGTAAAGTTATTATTATCAGCGTTATTGCATAATCCATTAATTATTAAAGCGTATAGATTTTTCATGCTGAAAACTTTTTCCACATGTTGATTATCTAGCCGTGGGTGATAATAAATAAGTGGAACATGTGTTAAATCATTATAAGGTTCGAAACAGTGTGTATGTCCTCGTCCAGATTTGTGAGTCAAAAAATCATTTCCATGGTCGCCATAGATAACAAGTTGAACTTTGTCCTGCAATTTGCTTGCAAACAGACACTCGATCACAAAATACACGGTCTCAATGGTACGTAACTTTCCTTTATACCACTGTTCTAAATAAGATTCGTTGTTAATTTCAGCATTTTCCAACATAGCCAAACTACTACTGCCGTCATAGATAAATAGTGTAAAATCATTGTACTTGTTTAGGTAATTACGTATTTCATTTCTAAAACAAGAATAACTACCAAATAATTCAAAGTTTGGAAATAGTTGTTTTAATGAAAATAGATCGCTACTACTCCAAAAGGGTGGATAAAATAAAGCTTTACTATTTGGAATCACTTTGTTAAGTGATAAAATATGAGGTTTACTATCTTTTAATCGTGATGAAGATATTGATGTCTCATATTTACTCATGTCACCTGATAAGACATCAGCAATTGCCATTATCGTTGAGGTAGAAGTTGAGTAAAAATTGTTAAACCAAATGCGTTTTATCGGTAAATTGTATAACTTATAATACAATTCCTGAAATTGTTGAAGATGTATCATACTAATACTTTCTAGATGAATAATTATTGTATTCATTATATATCTCCCTGTTGTTAATAATATATAGCTGAAGTTTTCTATGATTAATGCTACAGAGTATTATGATAATAATAATTGATAAATGGAAACTGATAGAAAAGTGGCTAACAAGATACTGATAAAATTTACATAATCATTGTTTATCCACCTTATTCCACTATAGACTTCTAGTTTCTTTCCATTGCAGAACTCTTTTTCAGTAATCTCCCCTTCGGGAGTTATATACTTGATCTGCAGTGCAGCCCCAATAAAACTATCAATCATTGACCCAATAACTCCCGAAATGACAACACTTATAAACATACCTGCTCTTGAATATAATACAACACTTCCAATAATAGATGCTCCAACAAGACTTCCTAAAAAACCAAGAAATGTAATACCACCAGATAGACCGGATTCAGTTTTCTTGAAAGTCAATATTGAGATAGGCGCACTCTTACTAAGCATCCCTATCTCAGACGAAAATGTGTCTGATGAAGCCACTGCCAAGCTAACAAATATTCCAAACCAAATTGAATCAAGCCTTGTAAAATAAAAAATAACTGATAATACAACTGTTACAGAACCATTAGCCAGAACCTGAATATATGAACGTACACCATTTCGCTTGTGTAGTTGTCTTGCACGATTCTTGCAAACATTACTCGGAATAGATGCAATTGATGAAGACACAAGGAATACTACTATGCCAATTAGAGGAAGCACTCCTACAGAAAAATACACAAGGAACATCATTATTACAGTTATAAAGCAGGCAGATAAGGTTAATGAATCAGCAAGCCAAACAAGAAAAACGAATAATACAATTAAGCTTGTAACAAATATGATAGAAGTTGAATTTGGCAAAAAATGATTGCATATCAATATTGTTGAAACTGTAAACGGTATTAGCAGATTATCTAAACCTTTTGTTGCTATATACTCAGATAAAGTTGTAAGAACACACATGCTAAGCATTAATCTTAAGTCAATTACTCCATATGTTATATATTGGAAAGTACCATAAATAATGGCTGTTACAAAAAACATTGTGATTGAACCCTCAAATGTCTTATCTGAGGTCTGTAGTTTATACTTTCCATATTTTATTCCTATTAGGGCTGCCAATCCATCACCATAACCTAATATAAGTATACTAATGATTGCTATTTCTCTTATATTAAACGAATATGCAAAAACAACTACTAATGTTGCCGATACTGAATACCATATTGTACCGAATGAATCTGAATTATCTCTTTCCATCGATTTAAATAGATTAAATTTTTTTGATAAAGCATTTATAACTATAAAAATTAGCGAAGGGATTGCCGCAAACCAAACTGAATGGTTAAAAAAACAAACAATAAAAATATAGTGAGCAGTCAAAATATGAATTACTTTTCTGGAATTTTCCTTATTAATATTTTTCTTCTTTTCGGTATAAACTTCAGAAATTACCAAAACTACAGTAACATATAACACTGACAATAAAACTCCTATAATTTCTCTTACAATAACCATAATTACCTATATCCTTTCGTATTAGTCATAAAGCCTGATAAGTGATAAAAAGCTATACCCATATTAGTGTTTTTAAAAAAATAACGTCATTTATGAAAATCATAAATTTGTAAATCTAAATATAAACTAACGTAGCTATCTTTTCTTATAAACTTTTTAGGTTGCCATTACAATCAGTTGTTTATTAAGGATAAAAAGTCATTATTTATATTAATTCACCATAATTTGTCCAAACTTAAGATTTACATTGCAAGCAAATTTGTCTTCTAAAGTGTCCAACAAAATGACCTCAAAATAATTATGTGGATCCGCATAAACATGATATATGTTACGTGCCTTACGTATATCTACATAAGTTTTACTAAAAGCATCAATAATATTATCAAAATATGTGGATGCTTCTCTCAGGATAGTTGCTCTGGAGTTTACTGTCTCTGCCAGTAGTGTTTCAAAATCCTCTTGTCGCTTAGATGAATTTTCAATGTATTCAAAGCAGCTTTCGAAAATACTATAATATATTTCTCTTTCTTCTTTATTTAAATACTTATATATTGAATAAAGTATATTGTAAATGATTTCGTCTTTTTCTTCGTTTTGGGAGGTATATCCAAAAAATCCAATCTCTTTTTTGTATTTATCTAAAACTCCAAAAAAATCGCAAAGTAGTCCGGTATTGTTCTTATACAGTTCCTTACGAATACGGCGGATTGTACCCTCAACAAATTCTACCCCCTTATCCATATAGAAATTGTTGATCCAACTTTCTCCAAATTTTGGTGGCTCCAAGTTGAATCTATGTATTAAATCATGATACATTTGTGTTCCATAATACACATTCATTCTGTTTTGAAGATTTTGAACTGTACTTAACCCAGATTCTTTTAACCAATAATAATTCTCTTTGAGCTCTTGATACGTCATTGCTGCGTCGAACATTATATAACCCAACTCCACTTGATATTTGGGTATTCCAGATTGTTTAAGTTCATATAAAGCTTTATTGTTTTGCTGTACAGTACACTTCTTGTTATATCTTTCTAGTACACTATTACAACCAGCTTCTGCGCCAATGAATATCCGAAACAAACCATGATTAACCAATTTTTTAATTAACTCTGATTGGACTGTATCAGCACGAATCTCCACATGAAATTTAATTTTCAAATTTGCTTCATCTAATAGATAGCAAAACTTGTCAACCCAAATTTCACCTTTCTTAGAAGGTAGAATAAACAAATCGTCAATGAAGTAAAATTCTGTAACCCCGTAGTTTTCTACTATTTCTTTTATCTCATTAACAACATTTTCAGGACTTCGCTTGTAAACCATATGATTGCCTAACAACTGATAAACACAGCAAAAACTACAATTTCCAAAACATCCTCTTGATGTAAACATATAAGCTGATGAGAGTTGGGTGGATCCGTTTTCTTTCAATTCGTGCATTTCAGTTCTAAACGATAGTGGAACTTTATCCAAATTTATAATTCGTTGTCTTAAAGGGTTCCTGATCACACCCATTACATTTCGATATGTTAGTGATTTAATGTCATTCAATGTCATTCCGTATAGTAATTTGTAGGCTAACTCTGTGATTAAAAATTCTCCTTCTCCACGGCTAACTGAGTCAAAATATTTGCAATCCTCCAAGATACGTTTATCAGAAACAGTGGCTAGAATTCCTCCTATTGTGATATGTACATTAGGTAGTTTTGCCTTAATCAAGGATGCCACTGTTTTGGCCACACCGTAAGAACGCTCTGACTTACAGGAAATTCCAACAAAAAAAATGTCATCATGCTTCAGAACATATTTAGATGTTTCATAAGCATCCCATTGATTCATTTCTGAATTCACCGCAACACACGAGTACCCAGCCTTTCGTAGACTTCCAATTAGACAACCGAGCGTAAGACTCTCAGTAGAATAGTTTCTATTTTTGGTTCTTGTTTCCTCCACAAAAGGATGGATTAATATTACTTTCCCTTTCCTGTTTTCAGTATTAACCCACAATTTGTAGTCATTATCTGAATGGGTCATATGTGTTTTACACATGTATCAATTCCCCCTTAATTGTTTATATATATTTTATATCTATATGTTCATACTATTTTTTAATAATAATTTTATCAAACAATAATACATAAAGATGTATAAGCTTTTCTACTCTAAAACATAAGTCTTTTCCGTATTGACATCAAGACTCAATGTCTATACTATTGTTATCATCATAATTGTATGGAATTCTATCAAAGTCATGTGAAAGCCCCCCTTTTACTGATGCGAAAAACTTCCTTGTAAAAAGTCGTAGAATAATGATTTTTAACATTGCAAGACAATTATAGGAATCCCTACTATATAATGTATCATTTTAAAATAATACGGAGAGTAAATTTATGAAAAATACAATTCAGTCATGGAAACGTCATTACCTAACTATAATAATTGGCCAATCAATTTCACTGATAGGAAGTTCAGCCGTACAGTTTTCAATTTTTTGGTGGCTGGCAAGCGCGACTGGATCTCCCATCGTTATGTCCTTGGCTGCTTTGTTTTCATATCTTCCTCAAATATTACTTGGACCTATTGCTGGAGTATGGGTTGATCGGCTCAACCGAAAAACTGTCATTATTTGTGCTGATCTTTTCGTAGGTGCTACTACTTTTTTAGTGGCCATAATGTTTTGGCTAAACTATATCCCTTTCACAATAGTTTACATCGTAATGGCGATTCGTTCCGCTGGGAATGCTTTTCATCGTCCTGCTATACAGGCAGCCATTCCCATGTTAGTACCTAAGAAATATCTAGTTAAAGCTAATGGATGGGGACAGTTTTTACAATCAGGTTCCAATATGCTTGGACCAGTAATTGGTGCAGCAATGTTATTAGTGTTCCCTCTTTGGCTTATTTTACTTACAGACACAGTTGGTGCTATAATTGCCAGTATTGCTGTGGGTGTAGTCAAAATACCTGATCCATGCAAAGAAAGGCAACAAACTCATCATTTTTGGTCGGAAATGAAGGAAGGTTTCACTACTCTTGCAAATGATAAAACTCTCCTGTTAGTTACTTTAATTACCTTCTTGGCGATGGTTTTCTATGCTCCTTTAAGCAGCTACTACCCGCTCATGAGTAGTGAGCACTTTGATGTATCTGCTTGGCATGCAGGTTTCGTTGAATTAGTATATACTCTAGGAATGATGTTAACTGCATTGTTTTTTAGCCACATGACTATCCATAAGAATAAAATAGCCGCTGTGCATATTGGTGCATTATTGCTAGGATTAGCTTCTTTAGTGTGTGGCTTACTTCCTGGAGATAGACATTGGTTTGGAATATTTACTCTCGCTTGCTTTATTTCCGGCATAGGATATAATGTATTCAACATTCCATATATTGCCTACATACAAGAAACCATTCCTGCTGGAGAAATGGGAAGAGTCTATTCTTTAATAAGCAGTTTATCAACCATATCAATGCCTCTCGGTTTGCTTATAGCAGGATCATTCTCAGAACAATATGGAGTCGGAAGGTGGTTTTTAATTGCTGGTATTGCTATTTGCTTGCTAACAACCATTAGTGTTTTTATAGTGAATTCTCTTATTGATAAGCAATTTGCTGAATAATCTCAATTTATAATCCTCCTTTTTTCGACATATAATTCCATAATTAGACAATATTCTGATTATATTGCTTATTTTTATTTATTTTTTAATTATACATCCATGAAATTCAAACGTCAATATGAAACAAAAACAGTCGCCCATGAAACTTGTGGTTAAACTTGCATAAAAATGACTTATGAATATATATGCTAATTTCGTAATAGGGCCACTTTTGAATCAGTTTATTTATCCTTTACATGGCAATACCATAGCCATGTAAAGGATAATTGTGATTCCAAGTAGTGAATACGATGATATACTTATGATTTTTATTAACCAGTTTGTTACTAATATTCTAATCATCTGGTATTCTTATTACTATAATGAGAAATACTAATTCTAAAAATATTTTCTTAAACTCACTCAGTAGCATTCTTCTGTCCATAAAACTTATAATGATTTTTAAACTGGTTTTAGCTGTTTGTACCAATTGTTGAAGTATAAAATAAAATTCTCAACATAATATTAAATGAAAGAAATTAGACCTCTTTATAAAAGGTATATTACACACATCTTTTCTACCCAAGTGCCAAATACTCTTACATTGGCAATCATTACAATGTTTCTATATAAGCGATAAATCATCTATTGCCTTTACCATTGTATCAAACTGAATATTATATTTGATTATTTACTTACCTTGTCGATTTGTTGCTGTCAGTGATAATCTATTAACTAAATAGCGTCAAAATTAAACAGTAATATTCTTTCCGCGTATTAACTTTACAAGTAAGTATCGTTATTAAATACCTCTTTCATATTAACAATATTTGAACTTATTGAACCTCCTAAATCAGGTCTTATTTTGAAACATGTCTATAGTTCCATCAGTAAAAGTGTCTCATTGTAACTTTGGGACCGGTACTGAATTCGATGCATTACTTTTCACTAGCAATGACAATAAATATAATAGTTATTATGACCACAGCTCATCATTTACATTTGTTGACATTCAATTTAAACTCTGATATTGTTAAATTATTCCATATATAAAAAACGAACAAGGAATGATGTACATTATGCTGTCTAAGACACAATTTAATATCTTATATTCTATCTTCTGTTGTAATGACATAGAAAGTATCCAACAAAGAGAGCTTGCCCAGCAACTAGCTATTTCGTTAAAAGATATTAAGACGTATTGCAAAAAGCTCAAGCAAGAAAAACTATTAGATGAGAAAATGCAATCAACACTCACCGGTATACAAGCTTTGGCTCTATATCAAGTGAAAAACGCAATCATTATGGCTGCAGGTATGAGCAGTCGATTTGCCCCGCTTTGTTATGATAAGTCCAAGAGCCTATGATGGTCAAAGGCGAGGTTCTTATAGAACGGCAAATAAGGCAGCTACAAGAAGCTGGCATAGACGACATTACGGTGGTAGTTGGTGATATGAAAGAGAAGATGTATTATCTAGCTGAGAAAATGGGTGTAAAAATCGTGATAAACGAAGATTATTATTGCTATAACAATACCTCTTCCCTAATTCGAGTAGCGGATAAGCTTGGTAACACATACATCTGTTCATCGGACAACTATTTCTCTGAAAACGTTTTTACGCCCTATGTGTACCATTCTTATTACGCCGCAGTTTTCGAGCGTGGAGAAACTGATGAATACTGCCTAAAATGCAATTCCAAAGGCCGAATTATACAGGTCAATATTGGAGGTCGAGCATCTTGGTATATGCTTGGACATGTTTATTTTTCACAAGAGTTCAGCCATAAGTTTATTGATATTCTGTAAATGGAATACGCTTCACCCGTAACCAAAGATCAACTGTGGGAAGACATGTATATTCGGCACCTAAATGTACTCCACCTTTATATTAAGACCTATGATAGAGACAAGATTCATGAATTTGATACTTTAGAGGATCTTAGAAGATTTGATACTAGCTACATGACAAATGTGGACTCAATTATTTTTAAAAATATTACAAATCTTCTTTAGTGCAATAACAGTGAAATACAGGTTATTCACCCCATAAAAACTGGATTGACGAAAACATCTTTTGTTTTTTCATGCCGTGACAAAAAATATGTCTATCGGCATACCAACACAGAAATTAAAAAAATACCACTCGACAGAGTGAAGCCTTTTCGATGGGGTATGCAAAAAAGCTTGAACTTGATAACACATTCATCTACATGGATCCTTTGGAAGGTTGGAAGATATCACACTACATACAGGATGTACAATCACTGAATTATTACAATCATTCGCAAGTTGACACAGCGTTGTTTATGATTCACAAGCTTCACAATGCTAATATTGATTCTAAATACAGCTTCAACATCTGGGATATAATAGAGAAAATGGAGGGGGAGATTCAAAAACAAGGACGAGATAAATTCCAGGATTACGACTCACTTTACCATGATGCAGAAAAGTTATTTGAATTGACAGAACATGATAAGGTAGCAAAGTGTTTGTGTCACTGTAACTTTTGCAATATAAATATCTTGATTGATCAAAATAACAAATTCTATTTAATTAATTGGAAATATGCTGGAAATTCTGATCCTGCCTGCAATATTGGTATGTTCATTGCATGTTCTAACTATTCGTTAGATGAAGCAAAGAACATTATTCATCGCTATCTGCTACGTGAACCATCAATTAGTGAACTTAGCCACTACTTAGCATATGTTTCCGTTATTTCCTATTACTTGTTCCTTTGAGCTATACTTCAAGAAAGCATTGGCAACCAGGTAGGGGGATTGCTATACATCTGGCACAAATACATTAAATTATATGGCACAGAAGCTCTTACATCGTACGAGACGGAGATTGATAATGATGAAAATTGAACTATCTGACAAAAAAAATATTGAAAAACTGGCGCAAACAATATTTCCGGTAAACTCTGTAATTTCATTGACTCGCCTTGGTGGACTGACCAATCGGTCTTATTGTGTTCTTATGGATTCTAGTAAACAATATGTATTCAGGCTCCCAGGAGAAGGAACCGAAGAACTAATCAACCGCCAATACGAAAAAATCAGTACAGTTCTTGCGTGTAAACTTGGAATTGATACAGATCTGCTGTATTTCTGCGACAAAACTGGCATAAAAATTTCCAGATACATAGAAAATGCCCGTACTATGTCGCCTAACACTATGCGGAAAAGAGAAAATATCCTGGCTGTTGCAGATTTATTAAAAACACTTCATAAATGTGATTTTAATACTGGTGTTCCTTTTGAATTTTTCCAAATGGTAAATGGCTATGAAGATTTTATTAAGTCAAATAACGG
Organism: Lacrimispora algidixylanolytica; assembly: GCF_003609635.1. GTDB lineage: Bacteria > Bacillota > Clostridia > Lachnospirales > Lachnospiraceae > Lacrimispora > Lacrimispora algidixylanolytica. The sequence goes on from NZ_MCIA01000016.1 coordinate 105,549, forward strand.
CAGTTTCTATGAAGACTATCATGATGTTAATAGGCAAGTAATGCAAATAAAAAATGAAACAGACAAAGGCATTTCAACCCTTGTACCTTGCCATAATGATCCATTGTGCGAAAACTGGATATGTGATGACAGTCGGATGTATCTAATAGATTGGGAATACGCTGGTATGAACGATCCTTTTTGGGATTTAGCTGATGTGTCCATCGAAGCTCAAATGAATGACGAGATGGACGCAAAGCTTTTATCATGTTATCTCGGTCATAAGCCTATGGAAGATGAAAAATTTAGATTTATGGCAAATAAAATTTATCTTGACTTTTTATGGAGTCTTTGGGGAAAAACGAGAACTCCCTTTGATGGTCATCTTATGGAACAATACGCACTTAATCGGTATATCCGCTTAAAACAAAACCTTTTATCTATTTAAACAAAATAAATTTGTATGAAATAAAAATATGTTTTTAGGTTATCTGCGAGCGTATTATGAGGTCTTAGTACATCATATTTGGATTGGGTTCTATATGAATCCATTTATCTCAACATAATAAGCCATCATATTAGTATTCTAAACACATTTTGACCAATACGTTTTCTGAAGTATGAGTTTTAATTTATATGAAATTCAATCACCAGCTATAAGACTAGTTAATCCCAAAAAATAATAGAGACTTTTGCTTGAATAAAAAACAGTTAAGAATATACGATACATAAGCCTCAGCAGGAGGGGACATATTTATACCTAATAGCTTTTGTCCAATAGCAACCAAAAGTTTGACATTTTTTCTTCGTAATGAACATTTAGTTAGTAGTAAAAGCATAAAAACAGTTATTAAATGATTAAAAAAGGAGGTAACCAAAATGGTGTATGATTGTATTATAATTGGTTGTGGTGTTTCAGGTTCAATCTCCGCTTATTTACTGGCACGTCAAGGTTTTTCTGTTCTTGCTATAGAAAAGTTACCAAAATATGGTGAGAAAATCTGTGGTGGATGGATATCGCATCGTAGTATTAGCCAATTAAGGCAAATTGACATAGATGCAAATGAGCTATTATTTCGTGGAGCAGCAAGTATTAAGCATGGGAAAATTTTTCAGTATGGTGATTGCGAAGCATTTGACTATGCACCAGATCAGTTCAGTATTGGAACCACTCGCAACAACTTTGATGTTTTTTTATCAGAGCAAGCTATGAATGCCGGTGCAAAATATATTTTTGGTGAATACGTAAAAGAAGTATCACAGGAAAATGAACTGTATTTAGTTAATGGCCATTATGCCAGAAAAGTTATACTGGCTATTGGAGCAAGGCAATTCAATAAAGATGCTGTTCTTAATCAAATCCCTGCATTTGGAATTTCGGAATTGGTCGTGGGTAAGTCAAAAATTAAAACAGACACATTTTATTTCTATTATGATATAGGTATGTTATTACCTATGGAAGGACGAAACGCTCTAAATTATTTTTGGATTATACCTGTTAGTGTCAACACTTGGAATATTGGAATGGGATTTTTAACAGCTTGCAAGAACATGTATAGACAATTCAAATATTGTAAAGAACGCTACGCAGTTAATCTTTTTGAGAACATGAAAACCATCCTAGAACCGAGAGGAAATATGTTGGGAACTGTTGATTTTTCTGGTGGAATATGCCCTTATCATATAACAGGTGATTTTTCCGGCACATGCAATCCTGAGACAGGAGAAGGAATTCTTAACGCTATATTGTCTGGAATTCAAGTAGCTAATGAGGTTACATTAGAACTTAAAAACAAATGCAGTTAATTTTGACATAGATGCAAATTTGGTTAAAAATTTCACTAATAGGTAATTTTAATCATGTGCTAAGTAATTTTTTATTATCTACATTACTAACAATTAAAAAACAAACTATTATTAATATTTAGGAGTTGAATAAGTTTTTTCTTTACTTTGTACTTAAATCAATTTTAGACAGGTAAAAAATGCAAAATAAGGTGCCTTTGAACTGCCACACGATTTGTGTGGCAGATTTTCTATCTACCACCTTTTTCTTTATATTTCTTGATTCGTTTATTCTCAGTAATAGAGAGATTCTCTTAGTGTTTCAGAAGATAGCGCTTCATTTCTATGTTCATGTTGGGTTTTACTATAATAAAAAAAATACTAATACTCCTTTTTTATAATTTAACCTTACTCTTCTACTTCCCACTTTCTGCATTATTACTCAGACAATATTGCATGTTCTAATTTAAATAATTAAATTGAAGTATTGGTTATATTTAGTATAATTATTTTCAGGAGGTGCTTTCATGTTTAAAATCGGAGATTTTTCAAAAATAACACAGGTATCTATACGAATGTTACGATATTATGATGAAGTAGGACTCTTTAAACCTGCAGAAATTGATACATGGACAGAACATCGTAGATACTCTGTGGAACAAATAGTGAGTATGTGAACAAATTCTGTAAAAGTGAATCTTCTATGATAATGATTGGGCTGATAGCTCCTAAAAGTGTGTTCAGCCCTTGATTTATATATAACAGCACATGCTGGGCATGTCAAGTGCAGACGGATTTTTCCGTCTGTTTTTTTACTTTATATTAAACCACTATTCAGGCAGTCGCCCATCATACATAATGCTTAATTCACCGTAGACCTGACCCCAGTTACGGATGGCATACTCCATTTTTTTGTGGCTTCAAAGGTTGAAAGGTATAATGCTTTTAATAAGGCCTTATCACTTGGAAATACGCTTCTTTGACGGTTTAGCTTACGGTATGTAGCATTTAAGCTCTCTATGGCATTTGTGGTATAGATAACCTTGCGGACATCAGAGGAGAACTTAAAGATGGGGGAAATGGCATCCCAGTTCTGACTCCAGCTCCTCATGAAGTTCGGATATTTTTCAGACCATCTCTCTGTTACCCGCGCCAGAGCTTCCAATGCTTTTTCTTCGGTTGGTGCCTGGTAGATTGTTTTTAGGTCCGTTGCAAAAGGCTTTCGCTCTTTATCGGATACATATTTCAGAGTGTTTCGTACCTGATGAACAATACATCTCTGATATTCTGTTTTGGGAAATGCGGTTAAAATTGCTTCTTTGATTCCAGTCAGACCATCTGCACAGATAAGTAAAACGTCGTTTACTCCACGATTTTTAAGCCCGTTTAACACAGATAACCAGTACTTAGAACTTTCATCTCCCACTATTTCAATGGTTAGAACTTCCTTGCGTCCATCAAGATTAATTCCAAGAACGACATAGGCTGCAAGTTTACGAATGACACCGTTATATCTTACAGAATAATGAATGGAATCAATATATAGCACTGGATAGACCTCGGAAAGAGGGCGGTTCTGCCAGTCTTCGATTTGCGGAATTATTTTATCTGTCACATCTGATATAAAACCCTCAGAAGCTTCAAAGCCATAGATATCATTAATAGTGTCCGAGATCTGTCTGGTCGTCATTCCCTTCGCGTACATGGATATGATCTTCTGATCAATTTCAGAGATATCTTTCTGCCTTCTCTTCACCACTTGTGGCTCAAAGGTAGACTTTCGATCCTCAGGTACATCAATCTTCATGCTTCCATAGCTACTGTTAATCTGTTTTAATTTATAACCATTGCGGTAATCATCGTTATCCGATCGTTCGGATTTACTGTAACCAAGGTGGTCGTCCATCTCTGTGTCCATCATTTCTTTAATTGTACCACCCAGAAGATCTTTAAGAGCTTCCTGGATATCCAGCGCAGACTCAATGTCATACTCTTCAAGAAGCTGCCGGATAATGTTACGCTTACCATCTGTCATTTGTACTCTGTGCACTGGTTTCTTTTCTCTCGCCATAATAAAAGGCCTCCTATGATATATTATTTTATCATAGAAGACCCTGTTTTACAGAGAAACTTTCACATGCCCGATAGTGATGTTACAATTTCCCAATATTGTACATATATAAGTTTGAAGCTATGAAGGGAATGTATTACATTTGTCTTTTCAGGCACTAAAATAAGCCCATATGCTCATATTTTTTTATACAAGCATATGGACAATTCTAATGTCCAAATTTCTATTATTATACAAGTCTTTTGGAGTGTATTTTATACCTCAATTTGTCTTAAATCGTATCCCAATCTTTCACTAGAACATTAAATTTCGCAATACTTTACGATAGCTTGGCCCATTCTGTGTTTAACTTGAGAAAACGCAAAAACTCCCACTAAATCTGATAATCCGCATCTTCATCCTCAAGATCAAACGGTGTAACCTGATATACATAATAATTCAACCAATTGGCATACAACGTATTCGCCGCATTTCTCCAGTTAAGCATAGGAACCGTATTAGGATCATCATTTTCATAATAATTACAAGGTATCTCCGGATCCAGGCCTTTATCCAAATCCCTATGATACTCCCCATCTAACGTCATCCGATCATACTCCGGATGTCCCTGAACAAAGATCTGTTTCCCATCTTTATTCATAACGAGAAACAGTCCTGCCTCCTTAGATTCCGCAAGAATCTTAAGTCCTGGATTCTTTTCAATATCCGCTTTCCGAAACTCTGTATATCTGGAATGGGGTGCCATAATATAATCATCCATGCTTCGAACCAAAGGAACCTTCCGGTCCAGGACCTTGTGATTATAAATACCAGATAACTTACTATCTATTTTATATTTATTAATCCCATAATGATAATAAAGTCCAGCCTGGGCGCCCCAGCAGATGTGGAGAGTGCTAGTTACATGGGTCTTGCTCCATTCCATGATGTGCACTAGCTCATCCCAGTAATTCACCTCTTCAAATTCCATATGCTCCACGGGAGCACCCGTAATGATCATACCATCGAACTTTTTATTCTTCACTTCTTCAAAGTAGTTATAAAACTTATTCAAATGACTGGCAGAGGTATTCTTTGAGGTATGGCTCTCTAGCATCAAAAAGGAACAATCCACCTGGAGGGGTGTATTGGACAGAGCGCGCAGAAGCTGAGTTTCCGTATCTTCCTTAATAGGCATAAGGTTTACAATCAGAATCTCAAGGGGACGTATGTCCTGGCTTGAGGCACGATCCTCGTCCATGGTAAATATGTTCTCTTTTTCCAATACGGCTTTTGCTGGCAAATCCCTTTGTACTTTAATCGGCATATTTTATTCCTCCAGTAATCTTATGAAATCTTCCTCCGAAATAATGGGCACTCCCAGTTCCTTCGCCTTTTTATTTTTAGAGGAATTGGACGTAGTATCATTGTTTATTAAATAAGTGGTGTTTGAAGTGACAGAACCGGTAGCCTTACCGCCTTGAGCCTCAATGGCCTCCCCAAGTGCTTTCCGGTTTTCAAAATGCTCCACAGAGCCTGTGATAACAAATACCATGCCCTCCAGCTTTTTACTGACCTCTGTCTTTGCCTCCTGCTTCATGGTAAGTTCCATAAGCAGACGGTCCACCATCTCGTTGTTCTTCTCCTGACTGAAATAATTCATCCATGCATCTGCCAATACCTTACCAATTCCAGATACTGAAATCAACTTCTCTTCCCCTGCATTTCGCATCGCACTAAAATCAAACTGAAATTCCTTGCAGAGCATCTTAGCATTGGATAGACCGATACCAGAGATTCCAAGTCCATAGATTAACCTTGGTAGTGTGGTATTGGAAGCAATTTTAACAGCCTTGATTAAATTATCATATGATTTTCTTCCAAAGCCCTCCATCTGGGTAATGGATTCCTCATACTGCTCCAAATGAAATATATCAGCGAACTCCCGGATGTATCCGGCTCCGATGAATTTCTCAAGAGTGGCTTCCGAAAGACCTTCAATATTCAATGCGTCACGGCTTACAAACAGAGAAAAGCTCTTAATTCGCTTGGCCTGGCAGTCTGGATTGGTGCAATATAAGCTTTTTACATCGTTGACTCTTCGTATCTCAGTCTCACCACTGCACACGGGACATTCCTCAGGAATTATTATGGTACCGCTTCTTGTGAGATTATCTGCAATCTGAGGAATGATCATATTCGCCTTATATACGGTAATTTGATCCCCCTCACCTAATTGCAAAGCCTCCATAATGCTTAGATTGTGGACGCTGGCGCGGCTTACGGTGGTTCCCTCTAATTCCACTGGCTCAAAGATGGCCACGGGGTTAATGAGACCAGTTCTTGACGGGCTCCATAATATCTTAGTCAGCTTTGTTTCCGCGATCTCATCGGCCCATTTAAAGGCGATGGCAGAACGGGGAAACTTGGCGGTGCGTCCGAGAGACTCGCCGTAGGCGATATCATCATATAACAATACTAAACCATCAGACGGTATATCGTAGCTGGATACCTTGTTTGCAAATTCTTCAACAGCATCTGGCAAAGTATCTTTTGTTACCATTTTATAATCTACTACACCAAATCCTTGTTTCTTTAACCATTCAAACTGAGCCTGTCTGGAGTTATTAAAATCAACGCCTTCTGCAGATACCAATGTGAATGCTTTAAAATTCACATTTCTCTTTGCAGTGATCTCATTATTTAACTGTCTAACAGAACCGCTGCATAGGTTTCTGGGGTTTTTGTATTTGGCGGCTACATCTTCTATTTGTTCATTGATCCGGTTAAAATCCGAATATTTGATGATTGCTTCGCCTCTTAATACAAGCTCTCCCTGGTGAGATATATTTAAGGGGAGGTTGGAAAATACTTTGGCGTTATTGGTAATGACTTCTCCAATCTCACCGTTTCCTCTTGTGATTGCTTTTTGAAGGGTTCCGTGATTGTAGTTAAGAACAACGGTTAATCCGTCAAGCTTCCATGAGAGAACTCCCTCCTGGCTTCCTAGCCAATCGGCCAGCGTTTCCCCACTTTTTGTCTTGTCAAGGGAAAGCATGGGGCTGTCATGTGCTTCCTTTGGTAGCTCGCTTAGTACCTTAAATCCTACGTTCTGGGTCGGACTCTTGGATAGAATCACTCCCGTCTCCTTTTCAAGGTCCAAAAGCTCATCGTAAAGCTTGTCGTAATCGAAATTGCTCATGATCTCACGGCTCTCCTGATAATAAGCTTTACCCGCTTCATTCAAGATCTGGATGAGTTCTTTCATTTTGTTACTTTTTACGTCGTCCATCAGATAACTCCTTTTTTTGATCTTTATTAGAAAGACTGGTTGAGTCCTTTACGGCCTCCTTCATCTGATGGTATTCTTTCTTTGAAAGTTCTCTGTAAGCACCTGACTTTAAATCTCCTAACTCGATGTTCATGATACGCATTCGCTTCAAAAGCCGTACCTCAAAATTAAGTTCCTCGCACATTCGGCGAATCTGACGGTTTAGGCCCTGAGTTAAAATAATTCTAAATGCTTTTTCACCGGTCTTAGCAACAAAGCAGGGCTTTGTGGTTACATCCAATTCCGTTAAGTGAACTCCCTTTTTCATTTTCCGGATAAACTCGTCGGTTACAGGACGATTTACCTTTACAAGGTATTCCTTTTCATGAGCATTTCCGCTGCGCATTATTTTATTCACTAGGTCTCCCTGGTTTGTCATAAGAATCAGACCTTCGGATTCCTTATCTAGGCGTCCAACGGGATAAACACGTACCGGATAATCTAACATATCTACGATATTTGGTGCACGATCCTTATTAGAGGTGGTGCACACGATGCCTTTGGGCTTATAGACTGCCAGCAAAACCTGCTTTTCCTTGTGGCCTTCCTTTTTTCCAGTTGTAATGATCTCACGGCCTTTGACCGATACGGACTGACCTGGTAAAACTTTTTGACCTGCAGTTACGGCTTGTCCATTGATCCGCACCTTTCCAAACTCTATGAGACGGTCCGCCTCTCTTCGAGAACAGACCCCTGCTTCACTTAAAAATTTATTCAGACGGATTCCCTCTGCTTCCATAATAATTCTCCCTTACTATATACTAAATAAAAATTATAGCATTGCTGAGAGGGTACGTCAATTTTATCCGCTTCTTTTGGGCTTAGGTTTTACCTATAGCAAGGAAAACATCGATAACAGTTTCTATTTTTAGTTTTATCCATTGATTTTTCCATATAATGGGTATATAATTAATAAAGATAAAATTAATACAATCAGGAGGAAATAGTCATGCCATGGACACCAAATTTATCCGTTGGAATCTCTATGATCGACGATCAGCATAAGATGTGGTTTCAAAAAGCGGAGGCCCTTTTTGAAGCAGGTAAGAATAATCGGGCGAAAGAATACGTAGGAGAGCTTCTGGATTTTCTTGATGATTATACCAAAAAGCATTTTGCTGATGAAGAAAAATATATGCTGAGCATCCAGTATCCAGGATACCAGGAACAAAAAGCGGCTCACACTGCCTTTATAACACAGCTTAATAAGATAAAGAGCGACTATAACTCTTCAGGTGGAAATCTGCTTGTGATTCTTAATGCCAATCAGATGATCTTAGACTGGCTTACCAAGCATATCTCCAATATGGACAAGAAGATTGGGGAATTTGCCAAAAAGGCTCATTAATACAACGAAAAAGAACTGCCACTTCTAATAGTATCATCTGTGGACAGTTCTTTTTTTTGCTGAATTTTCAGCTTTTTAGAATTCTATTTACTCTCAGTCAGATATTCTGTAAGGGTGGCAGAAACGTCCGGTATTTCTGCCCTTCTTCCTGCTGCTACAAAAGATGCAATGAGAGAGACAATGGGAACCGTTAAAATAATTCCCATACTTCCGGATATTCCCTGCATGATTTCAATCACTATGCTGCTGGAATTGACAATCTGAAGATATGGCAGTTCGTAAGCATAGGTTAAAAGCAATGTACTTGCACTGCTTCCTACGAAAGCCAGAATCAGGGTATTGACCATAGTCCCCATGGCATCCCGTCCTACATTCATTCCCGAACGGAACAATCCTTTTCGGTCAAGTTCAGGCATCTGTTCATGTATTTCAAATACGGTGGAGGATATTGCCATCGCCACATCCATTACCGCTCCCAGAGCAGAGATTAAAAGACCAGAAAACAATAATTCCCCAACCTGGATTCCCCTGATGTTTTGAAGCACCAGCAAAGACTCGATTTCCGGTGTATTATAACCATTTAAGTAAGCTGCCTTCCCAAACAGAAACGCCGATATTCCTGCAATTACCACTCCACCAACAGTTCCAATAACGGCACAGAATGTTTTTCCGGACCATCCTCCCAAAAGATACATGGTTACAAAGGTCGTAACAGCCGCAACCACTATGGCTGCCAGAAAGGGCGAATATCCCTTATAAATCATGGGAAGATAAAGCCAGATGATACACACAAAGGTAAATATCAGACCAATGCAAGTCAACACCCCTTTTTTTCCTCCAATGAGGCACACGACCCCAAAGAATATAACTAGGAACCCAAGAACCACCCACTCCCGGTCTACACTATATACTGTATGCAAAGAAATATCCCCGGAAATGCTCTGTATGATGATTACCTTCATTCCAGGCCGGCAGGCCGCCCCGAACAAATAGCCATTGTTGCTGGTGGCTTCTGCTGTCTGTCCTTTTTTCGGACCTGTCAGAAGTTCAATGAAAACGGTTTGCTGCCCGACACGATTTCCATCCTCTTGTACATTGTCCTTAAGGACCTTTATTATTTTTGCCCGTTCAAACGTTCTCCCCTGTGTAGACACAAGACTTGCTATATCCACCTGGTTGAATTGAATCAAAAACAAGGTAAAGGCAGCTATGATAACAGCAAATACCGCCCATTGGATTTTCTTTTCCATAGTTTCATTTCCTATCTTCTTGAAGTACTGGTCTTTTTTAAGGTAAAGGTCTGATCTATGTTCTGAATACGTCCACCTGCAATCTCGTAAGTGTCTATGGTAAAGGTATTCTGATTGACACGGATAACCGAATACGTTGGATTCCAGTTCTGATTCCTCACTGCAATATAATCCTGTTTCGTAGGGATCAGCTCATAAAACTTGCTGCCAGTTGAGGAATTGGCTTCCATATATAGCGTTCCATCTGCATTTGTTACACTACCGGACATGGTATTTGCTATGGTATAGCTATTATTTTCCTTCTGATAGTCCGTATTGCTGTAAGGAAATACATTGCCTGCCGGATCCTTTACATTATCCCAGTCATAAAAATCGTACTTGGTATGAGTCTTTGAATCTGACTTTAAGAGGTAGCTTCGGGAATAAGTATGATCATGCCCCTGAAAAACCACATCTACGTCATATTTATCCATTAGCGGCGTAAGCTGAGTCCTCAGTACGATACCGTCAGAATCTGAGTGATCCAGACCGCTTCCATAAATATCCTGATGTATCATAACGAATCTCCATGAGGTATTTGGATAAGCGGCTACTGCCTGTTTTATTACCTGCTCATGCTCCGCACAGTTATAATTATTTGTATTTAAAATTACATACAAAGCTGGACCGTATTTATAGAAATAGTCTCCACCCGCTGATGTCTTCCCAAGCTGAGTGTCATTTGGGTTATTAAAATGGTAACTATAGCTTTCATTGGTTGAGTCGTGATTGCCGATGGTAGTTGCTACCGGCAGCGACTTCATCCAGTCTGCGCCTAAAAATCCGGCATACTCCACTTCGTTTCCTGCACTTCTGCCTTCCACATTTTTATTGATCTGATCTCCTGCTGATAGTACAAAGCTCACATCCGGATTGGCCCCCATCGCGATATTTAACGTTTTATTCCAGCTAAAGGAATCATTCCTCGCTGCCGAATTCAGGGCAGATGAATTCTCAAGCTTATCTCCTTTGGAGGTTGTCTGACCTTTAGATGCGCCGATCTGGGGATCTCCTACGTAAAGCATGGTATAGCTATTGAAGCTATGAGTCTTAAAGGAACAGGTCTGGCTTTGCACTCCATTTTTATAATAACGGTAATAATAAGTCGTATTCTCTGTTAATGGACTGACTGTCACTTTATTGCTAATGTACCCGTCAATTGCCTGGCTTAAGGCACCCTCAAATGTTACAGACTTTGCCATATCCTGGCTTGTAGAAAGCTCAATTTTTGGCGTTGCTGCTCCGTCTGCCTTTGAATACCATGCAAAATTCATCTTAGATTCATCGGCCCCGGGAGTCAATGCAATCTTCTCGTAATCCGTACTTACCTGACCATCCCACTTCTGTACCCAGCTTTCCCAGTCTTTATCTGCTGTGGAATCCGCAAAATGCTGAGTAGCTGCAAAAGCATATCCACCTGCCAGCGTCAGCGTCAGGGCAGCCGTGACAGCCACTGTTGCATACCTCTTTTTAACCCTCATTCCTCATTCCTCCTGTTAATAAAATATTTAATGTCTCATTTTTTACTAAATTGTGGAAGCGCTTCACTCTTAACAAGAATAGATCTAATTATTCTCTGATTCAAGTGGCTTTTCAAAACCTTTACAAACTATATCTATAATTTACAATGCAGGAACAAGCACGAACAAAAAGAGAGTGCCCTTTTTCCTTAGAGGGCACTCTCTCTTCTCCATAGAGGTTACTGTTATTCATGTGAACTTATACCTTACTTCACAGCCATTAGAGATGCGGTTACAGATATTTACCACCCGCTCCATGACAGCGGGTGTTTTTTCGTTTTCCATTTTGATCTGCATTTCTTTTAAATCTTTTGAAATCTTAATTTTTTGCACTCCGTCTACCTTTGAGATCTCCGTTTCCATGTTCCTGGCTTTCTTCTGGTCTGACAGGGCGCAAACGTGGTAACTCCGGTTCACGCTTCTCCCTCCTTTCCACTAATGATTCTACCCTAATTGTAGACAAATGGGAGAAGTTTTAAACATCAAAGGAAGGCCCGGCAAACGGTAGTGAAGAGAAAACATACGATGAAACCGGTTATCGTAGGTACAAACCAGGATACCAAGGTCCATTTTACACTCTGGGTTTCTTTTCGTATGGTCAGGCAGGTGGTAGAACAGGGCCAGTGCATCAATGAGAAAAGAAGGGTGCTCACAGCGGTGACCCAGGTCCAGCCATTGTTCACCAGAAGCTCTTTTAATACAGATAGATCATCAATCTCCAAAAGCTTTCCTTCTGCCATATATGCCATGATAATAATAGGCACTACGATTTCATTGGCAGGGAATCCAAGAATAAATGCCAGAAGAATCACTCCATCAAGTCCTATGGCTCTTGCAAACGGATCCAGGAAACCAGAGCAAAGGGAAAGTATGGTGGCATCCCCTATGGTTAGATTCGCCATAAGCCAGATAACCATACCAGCCGGTGCCGCTACAACCACAGCGCGACCAAGCACGAACAGAGTCCGATCAAATATGGAACGAACGATGACTTTGCCAATCTGTGGCCTTCTGTAAGGAGGCAGCTCCAGGGTAAAGGAAGAAGGAATTCCCTTTAATATGGTAGCAGACAACAGTTTTGATATCACAAGCGTCATAACAATCCCAATTACTATGACGCTTGAAAGAATTGCGGCAGATAGTACAGAGGAATATAAGCCGGTGGCACCCCCGATAAAGAACATGGTAATGATTGCAATCATGGTTGGGAATGCGCCACCAACGAAAGGGCAAGAAAATGCTTCTCTCTTCTATCTATTGTACGCCTAAAATTCTTCTAACCTTTTTCGATCCTTCTTTAATAAAATAAACGTAAGTATAAAACCTATGATTAATCCTACTGCCATAGATAACAGCAACCCATAAAATCCCGCATCAAGTCCTTCTGGGTTAAGATAAGTAGGTATTGCAATTACGCCAGATCCACCCATAGCGTATTTCGTTGTCCCAAAGAGCCCTGATAGAGCACCACCAATACTTCCTGCAATAATGGAAGCAATCATAGGTGTTTTTAGGGGGATTAAATATCCATAAAGAGTCGGTTCACTAATCCCCAATATACAGGTAACCCCTGCAGTGACGGCTCCTGATTTTTTAGTTTTATTCTTTAACAACACTGCTGCTGCCAGTACGGCTCCTGCCATTGCCATCTGGTTTGCTGCTAAAAGACCCATAACAGGTTCCTGTTGGAGCGTAACTAAATTATTAATAAAAATCGGAATAAATGCCCAATGCAAGCCAAACATAACTAGTACAATCCATGGGCCTCCAATTAACAGACCGGCAATCACGGGATTAAAAGAGTATGCTCCTAATACCACTTTTGAAAGAAAACTGCTCAAAAGAATCGTCACAGGCCCAACAATCCAGAAGGTTAATGGTACTATGAATAAGAGAACAAGAAGCGGTACAGCAAAAAATGAAATCACCTCAGGCATTATTTTTTTAAGTAATTTTTCCAACTTAGAACCCAAATAAACTGCAATGATCACAGGAAATACTGTAGAGGTATAATTACTTAACTTTAAAGGAATTGAAAACAGGGAATTAATCGTGCCGTCTGCTGCTGCCAAAATAAAGGTGGGATAAATGAGACAGGCCCCTACTGCCATTCCTAAATACTGCTTCATACCAAATTGTACTGCTGCGGAAGCACCTAAAAATATAGGAAAAAAGTAAAAGATAACATTTGAAATTCCATATAACAACAGGTAGGTACTGTCCGTTTTTGTCAGCCAGCCGCTAACGATGCAAACTGCTAATATACCTTGCAGCACACCACATGCGGACAATACACCTAAAGTAGGTGTGAAAACACCAGAGATGGTACGGCTGAACATATCAAACAAGGTCTCTTTCTTTTTAACTGAATCTTTTTCCTGCGAACTATCATTATTAGAAGCCACCTCGGTTCCTAACATAGGAACTAATTCGTCATAAACCTTAGCTACACTATTTCCAATTACTACTTGAAATTGTCCCCCTTGTTCAATGAGTGAAATGACACCGTTCATTTTTTTAACTGCTTCCCTGTCGGCCTTTTTATCATCCCTCAATGTAAAGCGTAACCTTGTCATGCAGTGAATCACATTAGCTACGTTCTCTTTTCCACCAACTTTTTCCAGTACTTCATTTGCTAATTTTTTGTTATCCATCCTGGCTCCTCCTTACTGTACACGATAGCTTTTAATTGTTATACTGCCATTTATCCCAATTGGCTCAATTATCATGAACTGGGATAAAAAATCATACCGTTCTCTTACTAAAGTAGTGGATACTTCCATACGGAACTGGTTTTTTCCATTCTTTATTGCCTTCGTCATATCAAATTCATAAGGGGGACAAATTTTTTCTCCTATGAATTCGTCATTGACCCAGAGCTTTACTCCCTCAGCTACCCCCTCTAATTTTAGTCTCACTTGTTCCGCTTTTAAGACGTCTGCATTGACTTCATATCTTATAAAACCGGCAAAATTTTCATATCCTTCAATTTCCTGTATGGGTTTTAATTGCTCTAATGTTTTGATATCCTTAAAGTCGCTAAAATCCGGATAACAGGCAAAAGAAATTTCATAGGGCCCCGGTAGCGATTGTTCCGCAACTAGCTCTAACTCCCTAGACGGTTTTTTATCCTCATAAGAATGAGGATATATGAGTACCCTGGACTCATAGGGTGAAAGGTTTATATCCAGTGGTTGGTTACTTTCTATAAGACAGTTTTCCATTGCATCATAGATCAAACAATCTCCTTCACTAGGAAGCGTAACTTTTGTGTGAACCGAATTGTAAGGATGCTCATTGACAAAGAAATAAATATCTCCATCTTTATGCTCATAATGATAATACCTTAAATAAGGCTCATAAGAATCAACAAGGACTTCTGGGAGACCATCTTGTTTAATTGTGCTTGCCAATTGCGTTTCCGATACTATTTTAAGATATTGGGAATTTCTTAACTTTTCAATTACTGCCATTGCATTCTTTCCATCACTGGTTCTGACAGGAAGCTCATTCAACCAATAGAGGGGAATCTTATGTTCTGTGAATTCCAATAGTTTAATTAAGAAATCTGATGGCAAAGCTTCGGCATAGGGGATAACCAATCCTTTAAAGGTTTCCTGATTGATAATCACTCCTCTTTCAGTCGCCTGGGCAGCCAATAAACAGTCAATGGGAAGAATATCAAAATCAATCTGGTTTCTGGTTAGTTCTCTGGCTGGCTTTTGCAACAGCATATAATCTCCTGACCATTCTGCCTCTCCATGATATATAATTCCCATAGGTGCTCTGTGAACTCCCCCGTTGAACAGGTGGCTTAGCCGGTTGGTATAATTCATCAACATACGAAAGCCACTAAACTGAGGATCTCTTCCATGAGCATAGAAATGGGGCGGACAATCTGCATCCGGATATTCCTTTGGATCAAACGCATGTGGCACAAAGTAGTTCACTCCTCTTACTAGCATGTAATCAATGATCCATTTCATTAACTTGTTGCCCTCTGCCCACCCATAGGCTCCAAACACTTCACACATGGTTCGGCCTTGCATTTTAGGGTTTTGGTGCCCTAGAGACGAACCTAGTTTGCCTAATGCATAATGAAAGAATTCTCCGTCCCACCCCTCTTTTGTCTTTGATTTAAACATCCCATTATCCATGCCTGGAAGCAATTGATGCAATACCACATCAATTCCTGCCATATCCTGATGTGCCATAGCGCGGAAGAAATGTCCGGCACCATAACCCAGACGGGAATGCGCATTATTATCCTCTATGGTATGTCCGATATATTCAATTCCATGGCTTGTACACCATTTTGAAATTCTCTTATTAAAATGTTCTGAGTACAGCTTACTCACCAGATCCATATATTCGTAGCGTATCTGGTGACCTGTTTCTCCTCCATCAATAAATAATAAAGGCAGATATTTTCCACACTCTTCTCCCCGTTTTTTGCTTATCAATTCATCTAAATCGTCCCGCCAGGGAAGGTCCATATCCACCCTGCCAATGGATCCGTTAGCACCGTGCATATTTCCAAAACGTGGTTCGTCTGAGAAAAATCCTGCTATGGTCTTTCCAAACTCATCCTTATACTTTTCATAATGGGCCTCATATACCGTATGAATCAGAACATCCGTTGCCTCTGGAACAATGGGATTTAAATAACCTTCTGTCTCCTTTTCCCCTCCTGCATAAGTAGAGATCACAATCATGACACTCCACTCCCCCTCTTGAAGATCAAAGGTAACCACCTTATCATCTACAACCTGGGCAGTAATATCAACTAAGGTCTCTGGGTCTACTTTCTCATACCCTGTTTTCTTTCCCAAAACTACAGCTATCAGCTCGTCCTGAGCCGTACGGTATGCATAACGTATTATAGCCTGAGCATGTGGTACCGGACCAAAAAAGTCCAAAACTTTACAGGTCAAAAACTTTTTTTGTAAATGAGGATAATTATTTTTCACTTCACCGTTTGCAAAACCGGTTGGAAAATGGGAGTCATCCAGAATCCACATTTTCATTTCTCTTTTTTTTGCCTCTTCCATTAGGATATCTATATCTCTCCACCACGTTGCCTTTAGAAAATCAGGATGAGGTCTTGCTTCAATGCAAAATGCTTTGATTCCAGATTCCTCAATTTTTTGAACCGTTTCCCTGAGGACATTCTCTTCTTCTCCGTGCAGCCACAGAAATGGGAGTATATAATTTCCTGTGTTACCGTCTAAAGCGTCGTTTAACCTTATCATCTATACTTCCATCCTTTTTCTATGATTTTTATTTCTATGATTTTATATTAACACTATGGTTAAGGTGCCACAATATCGTAACTCTAGATGTTAAGTGACCAAACTTCAGATGGATTACATTCCCGCCACCTTCGAAGTTCAGTCCGTTTTACAGATGAAACACTGACTAAAAAATAGGATTGACACCGACACGTAAGTTTGTTAAATTGTTGATATCATTTTGTAGCTAAATTGTCGCTTTAATCAACAGACAGAAGGGAGTTATTAATGAATACCCAAAGCCTATCCATTCTTCTTTCCACCCTTACACAACATGAATTAGATTATAAAGAGGGGAATATATATGATTTTTCCAAAAATGCACTCTTTAGCAAAATCGGAAATGAGAACATCTATCGGCTGGAAGGTTACCATGAAGGAGAGTCCTTCGTCGTAAAGAAGAACTCTCGTTTTCAAAAAGTCCCTCCCCATGTACACAGTTTTGTTGAAATTAATTATATGTTTTCCGGAAGCTGCGAACAGATCATAAACGGCAAAACCCTGACTCTTTTAGAAGGAGAAATTATCCTAATCGACTGCGAAACAGTACATGCAATTGGGTATACCAATGAAAATGATATTATGATCAGCTTGTTAATTCACAAAGGTTATCTTAACAATACTTTTTTAAACCGTCTAAGCAACGACAGCATTATCTCACGTTTTTTTATCAATGCCATGAATCGGAAGACCAATCATAACAACTACATTATGTTTCATTCAGCAAATAGCAGGCGCCTGCCTCTTTTTATGAACGAATTACTATGCGAGTATTACAGCCCCTCTTTGAATTTTTCTGAAATCCTGAATAATTTATTTATCCTGGTTATTTCAGAACTGGTTAATATATTTGGACATGAGATGAATCAGAAGTTGGACACCCCCTCCCAATTTTCCATTATACCTGTGTTAAAATATATAGAAACGAATTATAAAAACAGTACTCTAAACAGTACTGCACTTTTTTTTAATATTAATCCCAATTATTTAACTACCCTGCTAAAGCAGCATACAGGGTATCCCTATAAAGAGTTAATATTGTGCCAAAAAATGAAAGCGACCCAAAAGCTTTTAATCAACACAGATATGTCAATAAAAGAAATTGCTCATGCAGTAGGCTACGATAACTTGACCTTCTTTTATAAGAAATTTAAAGAACATTTTCACTGCCTGCCAAAAGAGTACCGCGACCAAAAGCCATCTTTCTAGACTTTTGCCTTTTATACTTGCTTGCCATTATGGGAATACACTTTTAGCAGTTGTTAACTATTCATATAAACATGCAGCTTCTTTCCATCCCATACAATCTTTTTAACCAATAATTTAACCAAAGTCCGTTTGTCTTCCATGGACAAGATGCTAGAACTTTCTTTGAGATTCCATAACGCCATAGAGAACTGGTTGATTTTAAGTTCTCTCTTTTCTTTGTCGCCTTTATTCTCTTTAAGGAGGTCTTTTTCTTCCTTTAAAGAAGTAATTTCAACGTCAAGATCCCTGATTCTTTCATTTACCCGCCTGATAAAAGCAGCTCCTAACTCTTCGTGAGACAGTGTATGAATGAGATTGTCAATTTCACCAGTGGATTTTTTAATCTTATCTTCTAAGATTGCAGAGAAATTTTTAGATACCTGCCTTTGAAACTCACGTTTTAGTTTTTCAAGAAGTGGTAAGATACCAGCATTTTCATTCATATATTGGATTAATGATTCATAAATCATTTCGTCCGCCTGTTGACCATTGATATTCTGACAGTTACACAGTTCTAGGCCACCACGCAGCTTGCTGTTGCAGATATAATCATAGAACAGACTTCCACTTTTCCCGCTTCGCTGCTTTGCAAACATACGGTTGTTGCATTTATCACAATAGATCATGCCAGAAAGCATAGAGTAGCCATTATGCATGAGAGCCGGTTTCTTTCCCGTGGGAATGTTATCCCTTAGAATGTCTTGTAACTCCACCCATCTCTTACCGGATATACGACCTTTATGCTTTCCCATAGCAACAATCCATTTATCCATATCCTGCCTTGGAGCACTCTTTTTTCTATAATCTCGTTTGTTGTATGCCAACAATGCATACTTATAAGAACAATCAGACTTCTCAAAACAAACGTCCGACTGATGTCTTGTAAAATACTCCCAAGCGTCTTCATCAGCAATGCAATAAACGGGATTTTGCAAAATCTCTTTTATCCCTGGAAGAGAGAACATATTTCCATTTCTCGTCTTAATTCCCTGTTTGATTAAATACTTACTAACACCAGAAACACTGCGAAGCTCTAAAAACTTTTCATGGATACAATCCACCACCTTCAATTCATCGGGATTGTCCTTTAGTTTACAGGCGATCTTTAATTTTCCGTCTATGACGACCTCTTGTATCTTTTCTGACGTATACCCCATAGGAGTAGTCCCACCTAACCAGCGTCCAGTACGTGCAAGCAACAGCATATTGTCTCGAACTCGCTCTGCTATGGTCTCCCGTTCTAGTTGAGCAAATACAGAAGCTATGTACATCATTGCCTTTCCCATTGGCTTTGAAGTGTCAAACTCTTCCCTGATGCAGACAAAGGAAATATTGTGATGGTTTAATTCTTCAATGAGAGAAGAAAAATCGCTTACATTACGGCTGATACGGTCCAAGCGATAGCAGACTATGTACTGGGGTTTCATTTGTTTGATATCACGGAGCATCTGCTGAAACTGTGGCCTGTTTGTATTTTTGGCAGAAAAACCTTCATCTTCGTAAATATTTATTTCTGCCTTACTATCTTTTAAAAGCTTATCCGAAATATAACTTTTACACATCTCAACCTGATTTTCTACACTTTCTCCCTTACCGGTATAGACGGATTTCCGGCTATAAATAAAAATCCTCAAAATCTGATCACCATCCTTTCTTTTCACCCATATGTAGATACTCAAAATTCGATGATATGTCCCACAATAAAACCAAAATAGAACAAGCGAAGAGACACATCAAAAGTAAAATAAAAATAACCAAAAAAAATTTTTTTTGTTTCGTAAGGCTTTAAAACTATTGGTAACATTAACTAAAAAAAATTTTTTTTTATACAAACCATTTACAAATATGCCCAGTACTGATAATATGTGCGTAATAGAAATATTTCTTTTTTATTGCGCTTAAATTCAGACTAATCTCTAAACTTCTTTGTTTTGTTAGACTAATTCTTGGTCAAACTTGAAATCCACAATCATTTTATTGGTCACATTATAAGATATATTAAATGGAACTATGCTTTGCCATTACCAGTAAAATGGCTGACCAAACTAGGAAAGGAGGGTATCACTTCGTAATATTTATATCGTATGTAGGTAAGTATTAGTATCATGTTTTTTTAAACAGGAGGGGTATCATATGAACAAAGTAAGTAAAAAGGTCTTATCATTTCTATTTATATTTGCGATGGGTTTTTCAAGTATCTTTGCAGGCACTACATATGCAGCTACTGATTATTGGCAGGACTATACCGATGGAGGCGGAACCGTAAATATGGTTAATGGCTCCGGTGGTAATTTCAGTGTAAACTGGACAAACTGCGGTAACTTTGTAGTTGGTAAAGGTTGGACTTACGGGTCTCCTAGCAGAGTCGTAAATTATAACGCAGGTTCTTTTGCTCCATCTGGAAACAGTTATCTGACCTTCTACGGCTGGACAAGAAATTCTTTGATTGAGTATTATGTAGTTGATAGTTGGGGTTCCTACAGACCAACCGGTACCTATAAAGGAACCGTAAACAGTGACGGAGCCAACTACGATATCTACACAACCATGCGTTACAATGCTCCCTCTATTGATGGGTACCAGACATTTCCACAGTACTGGAGTGTTAGACAGTCCAAAAAACAAACCGGAAGCAATGCTCAGATTAATTTTGCAAACCACGCAAATGCATGGAAAAACAAAGGTATGAATTTAGGTAATTCCTGGTCTTATCAGGCTCTTTGCGTAGAAGGCTATCAGAGTAGCGGTTCCGCAAATGTAACAGTTTGGTAATTTGTTATAAGCACCTGATAGAAGGTGTAATTATCTAATTAACACTGTACTTACCTACATACTATTTGAATATTGCAGTTTTATAATTTCCATAATATTTATTATTAGAACTATATATTATATATTTACAGGCAGCCAAAAAGATACAGAGAGGATTATAACTATGGGGAAAAAACTGATCTTGCTTTTGATTATGGTAGCCGTATTTTCCTGCGGTTGTTCGAAAGTTGAACAGGAAAATCTCGTGTTGGTCACAGGCAATGGGACTGCAGGGACGGCGCCAAAAGAACAGGGACAGGCCAAGGCAATCTCCGACTTCTACATAGGCAAATATGAGGTAACCCAGAAGGAATGGACTGATGTCATGGGCAATAACCCTTCTGGCTTTCCAGGTGATGATCTCCCAGTTGAAATGGTGAGCTGGTATGATTCCATTGAGTATTGCAATAAGAGAAGCGAAAAAGAAGGATTGGCGCCATATTACTCCATAGATAAGAGCAAAAAAGATCCTGACAATAAAAGCGAATTCGATAATATTAAATGGGTTGTATCTGTAAATGATGGAGCAGATGGCTATCGCCTGCCAACAGAAGCAGAATGGGAATATGCTGCAAGTGGAGGTTTAGAGAGCAAAAACTATACCTTCAGCGGCAGCAACGATGAAGAAGAGACCACATGGTATTTTAGAAATTCCGGGAATGAATTTATATCCGGTGATTGGGTATGGTCCCGCATAGAAAGCAATCGGAATAAGACTCACTCTGTGGGATTGAAGAAGCCCAATGAGCTTGGTTTATACGATATGTCTGGAAATGTCCGGGAATGGTGCTATAACTGGTATCAGGACCTTGCTATCGAAAATGGAACTTACCGTGTCTGGAAAGGCGGAGGTTGGGTTGGGGATAAAACCAGCTGCCAGATATCTTATCGCGGCAAGTTTGAAGCAAATGGCAAGGGAGCTGATATGGGGCTTCGTGTGTGCCGAGATAAA
>NZ_MCIA01000017.1 GCF_003609635.1 Lacrimispora algidixylanolytica
ATTATAGAAAATTTTCCGGAACCGACTGATTTCTTATATCCTCTTTCTTTTATTCTTTTACTACAGCTTTAGAAACTCTCTCCTTTAATTCAGCCATATAGCATTCTTTGGCTATTTGGTAACGGATATACTGCTTATCCTCCTCCTCTTTTAGTTCAGATCCATTTGTTTCTGTAACTCGTATTACCTCATCTTCGGAAATCCGACCCATTAAAACATCTTTTATCATCCGTTCCTTTGCCTCACTGTAAATATAATCGTAATAGATCCTCGTATCATACTCCTTTGGACCATAGATTTTTTCACCTGCAACAATGGCCTTTTTTCTTGCTTCATTTTCTTTCTCTACCGTTTTGCAGAAAGCAGAATAGGAAATATCCTCTATAACTGCGTTCTCTTTAAGCATCTGCTGTTCAACCTTAGCAAAGGTCACTCTATCCTCAGGCCTCTGTTCTCCAGCCTGAACACCACCGGTAAAGACATGAGACAAAAGGGAGTACTCGTCTTCATATATCTTGTGACCATTTACTGTAATCACAGGCTTACTTTGAAATGCAGTCAAAAAACAAGTAGCTACGCAGAGAATAAAAACAGTTCCAATCATATATGTTCTCTTCTTCATGACAGCCTCCATTTACCCGGATCTTTTAGGGGAGTTAGTGAAAATCAACCAATCTGTATCTAATCAAATGAGATAATAGGATTCCAGCTGATTTCATCTCCAGCATTGGAGCCATTTTGGTTTACTAAAAAATAAATAAAATCTCCTGCTAAAACACGGGTGGTCAGTTGATGAGTCATTCCTGAAGTATCCGATCCTCCAATGGATTGCCAGCCATTTTCTGGCCAAAGGTTCTGTGAATTTTTTAATACTTTGACCTTAACTCCATCGTAGCCTGCACTTGCCTTCTTTGGATTCCCTTTTATAGTGATATTTCCAGAACGAGGTGCTTTCCATGCAACTACCGTATCTGAGGTATCGGGATGAAGCTGAGCTGGCGACCAGATTAAACTATACTGTTTTTTCCCTTTCCACCGATTCACACTGCTATCCCAAGTCATTTGCTGATATCCGTTATTATCCGTCTCAAGATAATACCAGCCCCTGTTTCCTTGTACATTGGAAAAATCCCCAGCCAAACTATATTTTTCTACTACTTTATAGGTAATAAGCGGATTCCAGTATGTGCCGTCACTGTAATTCGTTCCATTTTTATTTAAAACAAAGTAAAGCATCTCATCTTTTTTCACATCAACAGTGAAGTTATGGGCTATTCCTATTGCGTCTGATCCACCGATTAACTGCCAGCCGCTTCCTGGCCAGACCTGGGTGTTACCCTTTAGAATCTTCACATTTACTCCATCATTTCCAAAACTAATCTTTTTGGGGTTTCCTACAACCTGAATGGTACCTGCTTTTTGAGCTTTCCAGGCAAGCACGGTATCATTGCCGTCGGGGTGCATATTTCCAGGTGCCCAGATGAGATTATAAACGCCGCTTCCTTTCCATTTTTTCTGATTATCATCCCATGACATAGTTTGATAAGAGCCGTTAACCGCCTCCATGTAATACCAGCCCCGGTTACCCTGAGAAGTTGCAAAATCCCTGGTAAATACATAGGTATCTTCATCAACAAGACCCGTCACCGTAGTCTGATGAGCTCCAATATCATAGGAACCTTTATTCAGTGCATTTCCAAAGAAATCTTTGCCCCCATTGTCAGGAAGGTATACCCCTCTTCCAATGGCTGGAGACGTATTTTTATTTTTAAAATGGTCCGCAAATCCCATTCCATCCTCTGCAGGCCCAGGGCTGACAAATTGAGGATCTGCTGCAACCGCATATAAATCTGCCTGGTTTGCATCACATGGATAATACAGGTTGTTCTCATATACAGAGGAGGCCCAATCCGGGGAAGAATTAAAATAGAATATATTATTATAAAACTTATGATTCTTACCCGCATTCCCAAAGCATGCATCCAGCTTCCCTTGTGATTTATAAAATGTATTGTTATATAACTCAGTTGGCATATCTCCTGCTCTTACAATATACCTTTCATCATCTACACTGACATTATAACGCAGGACCGTCTTTATATGCTCAGGATCCTTATTGATTCCCGCACAATCAAGCCAGAATCCCCCCTGATTTCCATGGGTGTAATTATACTGGAAGGTTGTGACTCCTCCCGTTCCCCAATCCGTATCAAAAGCGGTTCCATCACTTTCAAACAATACCGTTCTTGCTACCTCATTGTACTGAAACAGTGCATCATCTGTTCCACAGGTCCACAGGCCAGCAATAATTTTAGTATCCGAAGAATTTCCAAGAGCACCTGCATCATAGCACAGATTATACTGAATCAAAGGTGAGATACAATTTGCCACTATCATTCCGTCCGATCCGGTTCTGCTTATTGTATTGCCTTCAATTACCACATTGGTATGGTACTGATCTACAATAAAATCTTCTCTCTGGTTTATCCGAATACCGCTAGTCAATACATCATGAACGTAATTTCCCTTAATGGACACCCCGTCATAATGAACGGAGCTGGTAGACCTTCCAGGCATGCTGACATAAATACCTGAATTCCAGTACATGCTCTTGTAGGTTTGCAAATCCCTCCTGTTCTCTCCGGTTACATCATGGACCTCACAATCTTCAATGGTGATTCCATGAGTGATTCCATCTGTCTTTCCATTGATAAAGATTCCCTGACGAATTCCTCTTTGGGCTGCCTTATTGGTAACCTCAAAATTCTTTATGGTCCAGTATTCCTGGGATTCAAGCTTGATTGCGGCTTCTGCTCCATTGCCCTCAATCAAAGGCTTATTTCCCACTCCGTACTGATCCAAGATAATGGGGGCTCCGCTACTTCCGGACCCCAAAGGGTGAAGTATTCCGCTCCATTTTCCACCCGCTTTAAAGTATATTTTATTTCCCGGGAGAAATGTAGTTTCATTTACTTTATTCAGGGACTTCCATGCCGTTTGCTCAGACGTACCGCTTGCCTTATCATTTCCATTTACATCGTCCACATAGTACGTAGCCGTAGTCAATCTCTGCCACTTAGTATTTTGTGGTTCTTCTGCATACACATGGCCCCCAGCCAGTATAATGCTCATACATACTGCTGATAACAACATCAATACCTTTTTCATTTGCCCCTCCAGACTTTACATTTGTTCTTGAATATAAAGTACCTTCTCACTGAATGTTACTTTATTTCTCCCCCTTCCTTCTCTCATTTTAAATTCCCCCCCCTTAACCTTTTACTGCACCTGAGGTCATACCGGAGATAATATGCCTTTGCAAAATCAAATAAACAATTGCTACGGGAAGAGTGGATAATACCACGTTTGCAAATACCAGCTGCCAGTCTGAATTATGGTTTCCAAAGAAATTATAAACCGTCAAAGGAAGGGTATAATTTCTGGCACTGTTCAAAAAGTAAATGGATATTCCAAAGTCATTCCATACCGCCATAAAGTTGATAATGACAGCCGTTACTGTTACAGGCTGTAACAGAGGAAATATAATCCGAAAAAACAATTGCGTATGGCTGGCTCCGTCAATCCATGCAGATTCATCAATCTCAATTGGAATACTCTTAATGAAACCAGTATATAAAAAGACCGTAAAGGACATGTTTGCAACGATTAAGACAAAAACAGCAGCTATCTCATGAGTCAGATGCAGGAAATTACAGACAAAGTAAGTAGGTATGATCTGAAGTGGCAGCACAAGCCCAAATACAACGGTCATATGAATCAACTTTGAAAAAAATGTTTTTCTTCTTTCCAATACAAAGGCCATGGTAGAACATAAAATAATCAGCAGTAAGACACAAATCACCGTAATGATCGTACTGTTTAAAAATCCCCGAAAGATTCCTCCCTCTCGTATCATCTCCTTATAATTTTCAAAGATATGCCATGTGGTTGGAAGCTTTAAATTCATTCTTGCTGCTTCTGTCTGGTTTTTAAAAGAATTGATGATTACCATAAATACAGGGATTAATATAATCAAAGCACAAAAGCACAACGCTGTATTTAGTATCGCTTCATATCGCTTTCTTCTTCTCACATCTCCACCTCCCTGTTTGCAATGTATTTATAAGCTGGCAGGGCAATCCCAGCAATTACCACGGCCAATATAATGCTAGCCGCACAGCCTTCTCCGAGCCTTCCAGCCCCAAAGGATTTATAGATCAGAGTTCCAAAGACCTCTGTTGCCGATCCTGGACCTCCTTGAGTGGTGGCCTGGATTAGATCAAACACCTTAAGTCCTCCGATGATACTTAATATAAGTGCATTGTTAAATGCAGGCAAAAGAAGGGGAAAGGTGATGTACTTAAATCTAGTAACCCCGTCAGCTCCATCGATTTCTGCGGCCTCATAATAATCCCTTCCAATGGTCTGCATTCCCGACAGAAGAATCACCATGGTAAAGCCGGACCATTTCCATATTTCAATGGCACATACAGAGAAAATAGCAAGATTGGTATCCACAAGCCAGGACTGAGCAAGCCCCCCAAGTCCTACTGCTCGTAAAAATCCATTGACCAGTCCGTTCGAAGGGTGCAAAAGAGAAGAAAATATAAGTCCCACCGCCACCGTATTGATTACGGCTGGAAGAAAAAATACAGTCCGCAAGGCATTGGTCAGTGCCATCTTCCGGTTTAGTGCAATCGCCAGAGACAGTCCGATTCCCATTTTAAATATGGTTGTGACTAAAGCAAATATAAAAGAATTACCAATGGCCCGTCTCATATTGGGCTGAGTGAATACGTCTACATAATTTTGCAGCCCTCCAAACCGGGCTGAGGATAAATTGAAACCAAGAATTTTAACAAATGACAGGGCCAACCCTCCTACGGCGGGGATTATAAAAAACAGGATATAAAGCAAGAGTCCTGGGATCGCCAAGGTATAGGAATATCTTTTTAATGTAGTTGAATGCATAATCTGCTCCTTAGATGTAACGGTGATAGCAGAAATACCAGATACGGTAAAAGTATGTTTTTACTAATACGAATATCTGGTATCTCTCTTTATTCCGTTGCCAATTTATTATTTCCAGTTAGAATCGCCTTGCGCTTTTGCATTTCGCTCGGTTTCCTGATCAAGTGCCTGGGCTACTTCCTTGGCATCCTTTAACATGCCGGTATAGTAATTTAACAAAGGTTCGCTTAAGTTGCCGTAAGCATATTTGTTGATTTCCTCCCAGTCTGTCATGGATTTTCCGTTATCCATGATTTTCTTTAAATCCTCTGTTGCCTTTGGAATATCACTGGTAACATTTTTATTTAAGTAAACGCCTGGCTGTGCATCGGCATAAATCTGCTGAGCTTCTTTGGAAGCAATATAGTTAAGTACCTTTTTTCCAAGCTCCGGATCCTTACAATTGGTGGTAAGTGCCAGCGAATATGGGGTAAACATATTGATGTAATTATCACCGCTTGTGGTTGGAATTGCAAAGGCTCCGATGTCGTCAATCTTATCTGGGAACTTCTTATTGATGTTATCTGCACACCAGGTACCGTTAATGTACATGGCACACTCTCCGTTTGCCAGTGCTTGATGCGCATTGTCTACGGTATCTGATAGATACGTCTCATTCACATAGCCAAGGTCGATCAGATTCTTCGTTTTTTCAATAGAACCTACGAAATTCGTACAATCTGCATATTTTAGTTTATTTGTATTGATCTGTTCCATGAGACCAAAGGTATCCGTTCCTTTTTCTTTGGCATCATTTAATAAACCACTGATGGTAGGTGGCTGCACACTCCACGCATCCTTACCAGAATAATAAACCGGGGTTACTCCCTGTGCTTTAACTTTTTCACAAACCGCTAATAACTCATCCCATGTCTGAGGTATTTTAACGCCTGCCTTTTCAAAAACCTTTTTATTATAAAATACGCCGGATAATACCACAGAATCAATTGGGACCGCATATAACTTACCATTATACTTAAAGGTACCGTCCAGTGCCTTCTCATCATATTCAGATACACACTCTAGTCCTGTTAGGTCAACTAATTTATCAAGACCATTGGCATAGGACTCAACCCATTGAGGCTTGTAGACCTGAATGATGTCCGGAAGATCATCTGTAGCAAACTTTGTCTGAAGAACCTGATCTCCCTGGGAGCCGCCTTGTATTTTTGATATCTCAAGCTTAAATCCCAGTTCCTTGGAATTCTCATTTATATGCTGCTCCAATGCTTGCCAGCCTGCTTTATACCAATCCGTATACATTAAAACGCGAAATGTCTTAACCTCCATGTCACCTTTTGATCCTGTACTTACTGACTTAGAAGCAGTACTGCTTCCCCCACATCCAGTAAGACCAGCAATCATTGAAAAAGCCAGACCCATAGCCAGCCATTTTCTACTCTTTTTCATAATTCATATCCTTCCTTTTATCTACACTTGAATTAACCGGTTATTTCTTAAACCAATCATACCATTAAATTCCATTGGAGTGCATTGCACTTTTTTTCACTTCATAGGATTTTTTCACACTTTTTCATGTACAACTTGACATATATTCCCATAAATTCTATGATACTTTTATAACACATTACCAAAGGAGGATGAATGAGAAAACACTTTACCAGCATCCGTTATAAATTTATTTTTTCCATGACTATGATCTTTCTTTTATTTGCAGCGTTGGTCCTTGGAATCTGGTATAAAGCGTTAAAGAAGGATGCTGCCTCCACTGCCATACACAACTCCGAGCATCTATTACAGGTATCCAATACCATATTTGAAAATCAGGTCCAAGATATTATGAATGTAGCAGCTCTTACTTCGGTTCGATCCAGTAACTCTCTATCCACAAACATCATCACTATATTGTCAAGAGATGACTTAAGTGATTCTGATATCGTGAATTACCGGCGGACTGCCTCCGATTATTTAATCAGCCTTTGCAGCTTTAAAAGCAACTTAAACGGTCTAATGCTAAGCGACTTTAACGGAAACACAGTTGCATATGGTCTCCCCACTTCTTTTGAAACCATGGCAGAAAACAACTGGATTTCCTTAATCAAAGACAGCAATAAAAAGTTTGTTTTTATTCCTCCTCATTATCCTAATAAATGGTACAATACGAAAAATGATATGGTATTTTCGGTATTAAAACCGGTTTATGGCTTTGACAATCAAAAGATTGGGTTTGTAAATGCAGACATCAGTGCGAACCTGTTTCAAGAGTGTTTTAATACCAGTTCCACCTCCTCCTCTTCCTTGTATGTAATCAATCTAGAAGACGGGGCCATTTTATTTCAGCCTGCATTTAATCTGTTGAATACAAAACAAAGTGAACCAGCGCGTTTTGAGATCCTTGACAGGATAACCAATCAATCCGGTCACTTTTTTATTACCAATGAGGAAAATGATAAACTGCTTGTGGTATATCACACCTCCCGCCTTACAAACTGGACTACCTTAAATGTAATTCCGGAACAAGAGATCGTATCCGCCTTTACCAATACCCTGCATAACATCATTCTAATTACATTGTTACTAGTTGCTCTCATCATAACCTGCGTATTTATCATTACCTCCTTGCTAACAAGGAAGATACGTCTTCTTGCAAATGCCGTAAGGCGCATAGACGGGGATTGTCTGGATCTCCCCATAGAAATACATTCAGAAGATGAAATAGGCGCCTTAACCAAACAATTTAAAGCGATGCTTAATCGAATCCGCCTTCTGCTTCTCCAGGTAAAAAAGGAAGAGGAATCAAAGCACCGAGCTGAAATTGCGGCTCTACAATTTCAGATGAATCCGCATTTTCTATACAACACCTTAAATACCATTAAGTTTCTCTCTGCACTCCAGGGCGCTGACAATATTGGCAAAGTGGCAGAAGCTCTCTCCTCTTTGATGCATACCAATATGAATGGAAGATCTTTTATTCAAATCAATGAGGACAAGGACTTTTTGATATCCTATTTGGAAATTCAAAATTACCGTTATACCAATTCCTATCAATACCGCGTTCATGTTTCTGAGGAAGCCGGTCTATATATGATTCCAAAGCTATTAGTTCAGCCACTAGTTGAAAATGCATTAAAACATGGCTTAAAGGAGAAGGTTTCAGATGGCATCCTTTTGGTGGATTATTTTATTGATGACGGACATTTGAAACTTATCGTAGAGGACAATGGTTGTGGAATAGAGGAAGATCGGATTCAAGAAATATTAGATCACAATCAAAACGAAAGTGCAGGGCACATTGGCATTCATAACATCCGGGAACGTCTGCATATGTACTTTTCTACTGACTTTGATATGGAGATCATAAGCCAGCCCGGAGTCTTCACCCGATTTGAACTTTCCCTTCCCATGGTTCTTGAAAATGAGGTGACACATTATGTATAACATATTAATTGTAGATGATGAATTATTGGTTCGCACCAACATAAAATTATTGCTTCAAAATTCCACTGAGGAATTTACTGTCTGTGGGGAAGCAAGTGATGGAATATCTGCACTGGATAAAATCCCACTTACTCATCCACACATCATCTTTTCCGACATGAGAATGCCAAATATGGACGGGCTGGAGTTATGCCAAAAGGTAACAGAATTATATCCAGACATATTATTCGTCGCCCTAAGCAATTACGATGATTACAACTATGTCCGAGGTGCACTTAAAAACGGGGCCACGGATTACGTTCTAAAACACAAGCTGAGCGAGGACTACATTCTATCCTTATTAAATGACCTAAAAAAGAGCTTAAAAACACATAATAACTCAAAAGCATTCCCAGACCGGACCATTTCCGCTTTAAGAGAAAAGTTTGTCACTGACCTGCTAGGCAAAACTTTCCTTTCCAAAAAAGACATCGAAACAAATATTCTCGCCCTTGGTATCTCTCTGTCACTCACCCAGGTGATGCCAATTATTCTCTCTGTTGATGATTATGCAAAAATTGAGCATCAGGGCAGCTTTTACCATCGCAATATATTAAGCTTTTCCATATGCAATATAGGAAATGAACTGCTAAGCAATTACCCCTCCGGTGTCTTGGCCCATATTGAGAGAGAGACGTATTGTATCCTGCTTTCCTTTGCTCATGAGGCAAGTCAGGCGAAGATAGAAGAAACGATTAGCAGACTCTTAAATCAGCTCTCAACCAATTATAGGAATTTTCTAAATATCTCCGTAAGCTTTTGTGTTGGAGAACGTACCAACCATATTATTGATATCAGCCAGTCCTATACAAAAGCCTTAGAAACCATGCGTTTGACCTTTTATTTTGGAAGGCAATCCATCTTAAGGTCCAGTACTATTATCAATGCTTCAGACACCTTGTCAGGACTTGACTACGCAATCGAAAAAACACTTCTAGATCTTGTTTTAAAAGGAGATTATAAGAAAACGGAAGAGATTATCAGAAAATCATTTCAAGATATGATCGATCAGAAAGAAACCAG
The DNA here is from genome assembly GCF_003609635.1 of Lacrimispora algidixylanolytica. Lineage (GTDB taxonomy): Bacteria > Bacillota > Clostridia > Lachnospirales > Lachnospiraceae > Lacrimispora > Lacrimispora algidixylanolytica. The sequence continues at coordinate 9,472 of NZ_MCIA01000017.1, forward strand.
ATCCAATGTTCAGATGAAATGTGCAGACTTGCTTAGCATCATTACTAGAATTTCTAAAAAGTATCATTTGGATTTGAATCGGATCATTACAGATCAGGTGTCTCCAGACCAGATTTTCACTCAGCTTACTACATTGATACAGCTCTGTGAATGGTTTCTCCACTGCTTTTCTAATGTGTGCAAGGAAATGCGACTACAGATACCTGGTGATTCCAGTTACGTGAAATCTGCAATCGCATATATGAATAGGGATTATTCAAAGTCGATCTCCCTTCAAAGCGTAGCCGGCGATATTGGAATCAGTATGGGATATTTAAGTACTATCTTTAAAACCGAAACTGGACAGGGTTTTACGGATTATTTAAACTACCTAAGAATTTCTTCTGCCATACATATGCTGGAGCTTGGAGAAAGAGACTTTCATAAGATAGCAGAGAAATGCGGTTTTCAAGATTATGCTTATTTCTTTAAAGTGTTCAAAAAACGCATGGGAATCACACCTAAGAATTATTTAAGAACACAGTTATCCATTTAATGAAACGAAATAGAAAAGACGACGGAATTTCTTCCGTCGTCTTTTCCAACATTTTATTTTTAGGATTCTAATAAATAGATAGTAAGCAAAAATTAATTAATTCTCTTTTTTTGGTGCAGTTAATTTTAAAAGCAACTGAGATATTCCATAGAGTAAGATCATTACGACGAAGATACCGCCCATGCCTACGCCCATTAATTCAATTGCCTGTTCCATAATTTCTGTCATCATTACCTCCGTTCCCCCTTAAGGGACAGCACAATATACTTTAATAAAGTTACATTAAATTACATAAAGAAGGAAAGCAGAAGTCCACCAGCTACTACTGATGCGATCTGTCCGGATACGTTAGCGCCGGCTGCATGCATCAAGATAAAGTTTGTAGGATCTTCTTTTGTTGCCATCTTCTGAATAACACGGCTGCTCATAGGGAATGCGGAAATACCGGCAGCACCAACCATTGGGTTGATCTTCTCTTTGCGGAAAACATTTAAAAGCTTTGCAAAGATTACACCGCCTGCAGTATCAAATACGAAACCTAACAGACCAAATGCGATGATTAAGAGAGTCTTAACGTTTAAGAACTCGCCAGCTGTCATCTTTAAAGCAATTGTAAGTCCAAGTAAAATACTAATAATATTTACTAACTCATTCTGTGCAGATGCACTTAAGCGGTCTAACACGCCACACTCACGAAGAAGGTTACCAAACATAAGGAATCCGATTAGCGGGAGGGACATAGGCGCTGTAAAACCAGCAACAAATGTAATAAGTAATGGGAATAAAATTTTCGCTGTCTTAGAAACGTTCTTTGGCTCATATTTCATATGAATCATACGTTCTTTTTTCGTTGTCAGCGCATTGATAACAGGTGGCTGTATGATTGGCACAAGAGCCATGTATGAATACGCCGCCACCGTAACCGGTCCTAATAAGTTAGGAGCCAGCTTACCAGCTACAAAGATACTGGTCGGGCCATCAGCCGCTGCAATAATACCCATGGAAGCAGCCTCTGGAAGTGATAATCCGGTAATTGCTACAACTAATACGATGGTTGCGAAGATACCGAACTGTGCGGCAGCACCAAACAACATCATAAAAGGGTTCTGTAGTAGTGGGCCAAAATCAATCATTGCTCCGATTCCGATAAAAATCAGAAGCGGGAACAGTTCTGTTGAAATTCCGGCATCAAACAACACGTTTAAAACACCTTCTACTCCAGTACTTGGTTGTGTAATAATACCGGACATCGGGAAGTTAACTAAAATCGTGCCTAGTCCCATAGGAACTAAAAGTGTCGGCTCATACTCTTTTTTGATACCCAGATACATCAAGGCGCAGCCGATTAACATCATAACAGCTTGCTGCCAGGTAAATGCGAGTAGCCCTTCTAATAATATGCTCATTTCTGTCTCCAATCTAAATCTCTGCCTGTAATAACTTTAAATAAATAATGGACATGCTCCTGTAATAGCAGCAACAGCAACCATGATAACGAAGATGCCGCATGCCCATTTAGCGGATTCCTTCTGCCATTCACCCATTTCAAGCCCTGTCATATTTAACAGAAGGTAGATAAATGCTACCAGTGGGCTTAATAAGTGGAATGCCTGGCCTAAAAGGGATGCTACAGTCATGTTAAGTGCAGAGTAGCCATACTTAACTCCTGCTTCTGCAAATACTGGTAAGATACCATAATAGTAAGCATCATTTGATAAGAAGAATGTACCAGGTGCAGAAACAACAGCAGTTACAAGTCCCCACCATCTTCCAAGAGAGGTTGGAAGGGCACTAACCATACTATGAGCCAATGCATCACTCATACCTGTGTTTCCAAATAAACCAGAGAACATACCTGCACCGATAACAAGAATAACTACCTGTAAAGCATCGCCTGCATTGTCCTGAATACGGTCTTTTTGTTCTTTAATCTGTCTATAGTTTACCATAAGACCGATTACTAATGCAACTAAGAAAAGAAAAGATGATGGAAGCTTATCCATAACTAAAAGTACAACGGTACCAATTGTTAAAATGGCGTTGAACCAGATGAGTTTTGGACGTTTTAAAGCTTCTTTTTCTGGATCAGACTTAGTGGTCTGAGCCAGCTCAGCTGCTGTAAATTTCTGAATGCCTACTCTCTTTCTCTCTTTAAGACCAAGATAGAAAGCAACACCCAACATGTAGATAATAGACACAGCCATACCTGGAGCAAGAGCAGCAAGTACAGGACCGCCTTCTACTTCCATAACTGACATAGCACGTGCAGTTGGGCCTCCCCATGGGAGTAAGTTCATAATTGTGTTCATCAGGATAATCAAAACGCCCAGATAAAGCATCTTTAAGTTGAGCTTTTTGTAAATCGGGATAAACGCTGTACAGCAAATAAGTGTTGTAGTTGTACCGTCACCGTTTAAGGAAACAGCTGCAGCTACGATTGCAGTTCCGACTAAAACCTTAACTGGGTCACCACCTGCAATGCGGATAACCGTGTTTACGATCGGATCAAACAGACCAGCATTCAACATGATGGAAAAGAAAAGAATTGCGAAAAGTAACATGAATGCTGTTTTGGAACTTTTTACCAGTCCGTCCTGGGACATCTTTCCAAGAGCCACGATCTGATCACCAATCGATAATGAATCAGCAGCGTCCTTTTCAAGGAACTTGGCAATTGGTTCCTTCATTACTCCGGTAAATACACCGATAAGTGAGAATACCAGTGGCACACTAATAAGTGCCGTAAATGGGTGTAACCTCTTGGTCATGACTAATCCTAAGAATACGATTATCATAAGCCATGCTAAAATAGTAATCATCTTAAATGATCCCCCTTTTATTATTGATTCATAAGTATCATGTATCCATATTAAACGGGGATTCTTAAAGAGTAATAAAAACTTACTTAAAATTTTGTAAGATTTAATATTTTTTTTAGATTTTTGTAATAATTCTTAATTACACTTTTATGAATTATCTCCGTTTAACTATCTTTACTATTTCCATAATTGGAATGATTGATACAGAAATAATTACAGCGGCGATATATTCTTTCAATGAAATATGCTCAAACGAAAATGCTTCTCTTAAAAATGGTACATAAATGACAGCAGTCGTTAAGATAAAGGAAGCACAAAGAGACACAGTTAAAAAGACATTTTTAGTCTTTAGTTTAAAAACAGAATCTGTTCTGGAACGCATATTAAAGGAGTGGAACATCTCAAGCAAGGATAGAGATAAGAATGCCATTGTCATACCGTCGGCACTTTCTGCAACCTCCCACAATCCACTTTCCATATAATGACCTACAAAGTATGCCAGTAAAGTAAGAAGTGCAATCACAACACCCTGGAATAAAGTTTCGCCTCCAACTCCATCAGCGAAAATACCATCTTTAGGATTTCTTGGCGCTCTCTTCATAATGTCAGCTTCTTCCGCTTCCATACCAAGTCCGATCGCAGGGAAACAGTCTGTGATTAAGTTGATCCATAATAAATGAACCGGCTTTAAAATTGTAAATCCTAATAAACTTGCAACGAATACAGCGATAACCTCTGCCAAGTTGGAAGATAATAAAAACTGAATGGCTTTTCTGATGTTATCATAGATACGACGTCCCTCTGCTACTGCAGATACGATGGTAGCAAAGTTGTCATCTGCAAGAACCATATCGGCAACATCTTTTGTTACATCGGTTCCGGTGATTCCCATACCAACACCAATATCAGCTTCTTTAATAGAAGGTGCATCATTAACACCATCACCAGTCATAGCAGTTACTTTTGAAAGCTTTTTCCAAGTTTTAACGATGCGAACTTTATGCTCAGGCTGTACTCTGGCATAAACGGAGTAATTTTGAATTGTCTTTAACAGATCCTCATCGGATATTTTAGATAGTTCAGCACCTGTTATTGCCATTTCTTCGCTATCAAGGATTCCAAGTTCCTTTGCAATGGCTACAGCAGTGTCCTTATGGTCACCGGTAATCATAATTGGACGAATTCCGGCTGCCTGACATTCCTTAATGGCCTCTTTTACTTCTGGACGTACTGGATCGATCATACCGGAAAGTCCTAAGTACACGAGGTCACTCTCTAATGTCTCTGGCTCATAGGAAGCTGGCTGGCCATCCCAAACTTTCATGGCACCACATAGAACACGGAGTGCCTTATCTGCCATGGATTTGTTGGAGTGAAGGATATCCTTTCGGATCTCATCTGTCATCTCCACTTCTACGCCACCGATATAAGCCTTGGTACAACGTTTTAAAACTTCATCTGGGGCACCTTTTGTAAACTGTAGGATCGTATTGTCCTCTTTTTTATGAACCGTGGACATCATCTTTCTCACAGAATCAAAGGGAGCTTCCCCGATACGGGCAAAGGTCTTCTTAAGTTCTGCCTTATTCAGACCATTTTTATAACCATCGTTGACAAGAGCACATTCCGTAGGCTCTCCCACTGCATCTTTCGTATCTGGATCTAACTCGGCATCGGAACAAAGAGCCATGGCTGTCATCAGCATGGTTTCATCGTCAGTCGCATGTTCCACAACGGTCATCTTATTCTGAGTAAGAGTTCCTGTTTTATCGGAACAAATAATCTGGGTACATCCAAGAGTCTCTACTGCGGTAAGCTTTCTGATAATAGCCCGTTTCTTTGACATCTTGGTTACACCAATGGACAAAAGAATGGTAACTACGGCTGCCAGTCCTTCTGGAATTGCAGCAACTGCCAATGACACGGCAATCATAAAGGTATTAATGAGTTCCTGTAAGTGGATTCCTTTGCCGGAAAGTCCAAGTCTTGTTAAGTTAATTGCAAACATCAGTCCGCAAATGACTAGTACCAGAATCGATAGAATTTTTGATAATTGGTTCAGCTTAATCTGGAGAGGTGTCTCTTCGTCTTTTGCTGTGTTTAAGGCATCTGCAATATGGCCGATCTCTGTCTCCATACCAGTGTAGCATACAACTGCTTTTGCTCTGCCGTAAACAACGGTAGAACCGGTATAGACCATGTTCTTTCTGTCGCCAAGTGCAACTTCTGATGAGCCGCCTCCAACTACAGATTCAGTTTTAGATACGGATAAGGATTCACCAGTAAGTGCTGCTTCTTCCACTTTTAAGCTGGCGCATTCCAGAATTCTTGCATCTGCAGGAACGGAGTCTCCCGCTTCCAATAAGATGATATCACCTGGTACCAGTTCTTCAGACCGTTCCACAAGAAGTCTGTCATGACGAATCACCTTTGTGGTTGCGGCTGCCATCTCTTGTAAGGATTCAATGGCTGATTCTGCTTTGGATTCCTGGTATACTCCAAGCACTGCATTGATAATGACCACCATCAAAATGATGAACGTATCGATCATACTTTCGCCTACATAAAGGGAAGTTGCTCCTGAAAGAAAAGCTGCTATAATCAGGATAATGGTCATAAAGTTCGTAAGCTCTTTTAAAAACTTACGAAAGAGACTTTCCTTCTTTCCTTCTGTTAACTTGTTCATTCCGTACTTTGACTGTCTTTCCGCAACCTGGGTGTCTGTTAACCCTTGGTGTGATGTATCTAACTTTACTATTACATCATCGGATTCCATTAAATATTCTTTCTGCATCTGTTTCTCCTATTGGAACTTTTTTTGATTTAATGCTAATCCAGCTTTCTTTCCCGGAACTTTCATTTATACTGGAAACGTGCCGGTATGATACGCTTCTTTTTAATATACCGTGCCAACTGGGTTATTGTCAATAAATACCAACTAATCTACAAGAAATTTGTTATCTTTGCACCTTGCTTTTTTATCACTTACTCTGTTTATGGTTTTTCAATGCAGTTTTTCACTGCCTTTAGAATCGCTGAGTCTGATACCGGTTTATCAATATATTCGTCAATAATTTTACGTTGCTTCGCTTCTACAATTTCCTTTGTCACCCGATCTGCCATAATAATGCGAATCAGTCTGGGGTAAGCTCCTTTTATTGACATACAGAAATTTGCACCGCTCTTTCCTGCAACATACTGTTCACTGATAACAGCATCAACCTCTTGTTCCTTTAAAGTTTTCCTGGCTTCTTCAAAATTCATACATGAGAATACGGTTACTTTAAGCTTGCTAAAGCTTTTTTCCAAAAGTTTAAGGACTTTTGGATTGTCATCGATAATAAGAAGTCTTAAAGCTCCATCTCGTTCTGTCTCCATAGACTGACTGGCTTCCTGAGCCTTATGTTCATTTACCGGTAAGAAGACGTGGAACACACTGCCGATACCCGCCGTACTCTCTGCAAATATATGGCCTTTGTGAGAATGTATAATCTGTTCTACCAAAGATAAGCCAAGTCCAGTTCCTACTCCATTTTTCTTAGTCGTAAAGAACGGATCAAAAATTTGCTTTAATACTTCTTCACTCATACCTTCTCCATTATCAGAAATATCAATCCTAATATAAGAATCCCATTCTCCCGATACAGAAGATTGTTTATACTGTTCTAATTCATAAGGCATAACACGGCAGGCTTTGATATGAATTTTTCCTTCTCTGTGGCCGATGGCATGAATGGCATTTACACAAATATTTAAGATAACCTGATTCATCTGTGTTTCATTTCCAAGAAAGCGCTCTTCTTCTAAGTAAATGGCTTCCTCCACCTTTACATTCGGGGGACAAACAGAAGTAACCATTTTCGCTGCCCTGCGAAGTACCTTGCCTGCATCCACAGATTTGTATGCTGTCTCCATATTTTTTCTGCTCAGAGAAGATATCTGCTGAATAATTTCCTTTGCCTTAGCGGAAGCATCGTATATTTCCATCGCATTGTCATAGCTATCTGATCCATCTTCCAGTTCCAACATTAAAAGCTCTGCATAACCCATGATGGGTGTCAGCAGGTTATTGAATTCATGAGCAATTCCTCCGGTCATGGTACCCATGATTTGAAGTCTTTGCTGATGAGCAATCGTTTCTTCACTCTGATGCATCTCTTCCAGAATGTTGTTAAGTTCTATGAGATAGTCAATCTCTTCCCGGTCCTTTCTCTTTTGAAGCCATAAGGCTCCAATGTAAAATACCATACCAAGAACAACCGCAACAATACCAACGGAAACAAGGCCAAGCTTAAAAAATCCCGTAGCCACTGGAACATAAATATCATTATAATCAATAACAGCACTCATAACCAGAAAACCGTCTCCAATATACACAGGACAGAATGCACTGATTTTCTTAACCTTTGGCACACCAGGATCTTCCCACCAGTAGGAATAATACTCTGCCACTCCAGTCTCTCCTCTGTTTTGTCTCTCGATCATCTGCTGTAAGCTAGTTAGATCTGCATTGGGAAACATTATTTCTCTTCCAGTAATAACATTAATTCCCCACTGACTTTTCTGAGGGTGCGTCAGTATGGTGCCTATGGAATCCTTTAAAAGTACATAGCCATTGGTACCTACGCGTATATTTGAAACCAGAGTATCATTATAACTTTTGTTGTCAATTAAGATCGAAACAGAGGTTCCATCGTCTAACTTCTTTTTAATCAACAGATACATTTCTCCGTTTTCCAGTTTACACAGGCGAAAGCTCATATCATTATCAATGTTTGTTACTGAATAAGTTTCTTTTACAGCGAATCCATGGATACTTTTTAATAACTTTCCATTTTTATCCTCTAGGATTGCATCGTAAACGTACCGGGTATGAAAATTTACATACTCCTCCAGCACAGCCCATGTTTTTGAACCCGTTCTTTTATAATTTTCTTCCTCCATGGCATAGAGCGAATTTATATCAGCTTGATATCCCTCAATGAATGCTTTTAAATTATCTCCCATACTCTGGGTCGTCAATAGCATCTGTTTTTTTTGATTGTCTATGATCGCCTCTTTGTATTCTTTCCATATACTAAACACCAAACAGGAAAAGACACCTAGCACAATTGTCATAGCCAAAGACATGAGTATTGCTCTGTATTTTTTAATTTCCATTAAAATCTTCATCAATATTCCCTTCGTTTGTCTTTTCATCATTGACTTGTCTCCAGGTTAATACTATAATATTTTTAGAGTAATTTCGATATATTTCTACAAAAAATTTAATTTTGGGGGAATCTATGTCTGATAAAGTATTAATTGTGGATGATGATCCGGCTGTTTATAAGCTGCTTGAGAAAGTCATGCACAGCAACGATCTGGAAACCACAGTCGCAGACAGCGGCCTCGCGGCACTTAATTTATTAAAAAACCATTCCTATGATATCATCCTTATGGATGTTATGCTAGGGGACATGGAAGGCTTTGAAGTCATTAAGCGAATTCGAGGTCAGGGAGACCAGACCCCTGTCATGATCGTCAGTGGAAGAAACGAGGATTACGACTCTCTCTACGGACTTTCACTTGGTGCTGACGACTATATTACAAAACCTTTTCGCCCTTTGGTTCTTGGCGCTAAAGTGAAAGCGTTAATTCGAAGGAACAAAAACCAGATATTAGACAGCTCTGAGCTGATCGAATGCGGGCCTTTCTCTTACAACACTTCTACCATGCGTTTTTATAAAAACGGGGAAGAGATTGTCTTATCTTCTAAGGAAAGTAGTTTGATGCTTCTTTTTATCAAACGTCCCAATCAGGTTTTTACAAAAGATATGATCTACGAACATGTGTGGGGAAACAGCATTGCCATTGATGATAACGCCATCATGGTCTACATTAACCGCCTGCGTAGTAAAATTGAAAAAGACCGGCAAAAGCCGGCCCATATCGTAACAGTCAGAGGCCTAGGATACCGGTTTATCCCATAGGCCTCTGGCATTTTTTAGTTAGAAAACAAAATCTCATCCGGACATTTCTTCGGTTGATGACACACCAATTCTGTCAGGAATATGGTGACAGCAAGAAGATCCGCACATCCTCCTGCACTGATATTTTTTTCTATAAAATCCTTATCCATACTTTTTAACATAGATGCCGCTTCTTCCTGATATGCCCCGCCGGCAGAGATGAATTCCTTAGCAATTTCCTGAACCTCTTTTAAAACAATAGGATCATGCCTTGCTATGATGTTGGAATCGTCTACTTGGCTCATTAGGGCAAATAAGGTCTGAAGCTTAATCAGGTTCCATTCTCTTCCTTCCGATCGACCTTGAAGCATCACCGGGAGGGAGATTAAGCGTATGGATTCGTAGCCGCTTATAGCCTCTCCTCTGGCACCCATTGTGCCGTATCTTTGCAGATTTTTTTCTCCGTTGCTGGTAAAGTCACGCATCCCATAAACTTCTTTTAATAAGGTCTCCCGTACCATAGCTTGCTCTACTTCCATCAGAGAATCTATGTTAACGGTATCATCTTCCTCCATGCAAGCCCCCACAGCCGCACAAAGTATTCCCATATTAAAAATCAGTCCCTTATGAGTATTTACACCAGCAGTTGCACGGAACATAGCCTGTTCTGCATCTAGCCCAAGCCCTCTGATACTAGAAAATATCATTTTCGGGTTTTCCTTGTGCTTTATGCCTTCTAGAGCCATGGCTGAAAAATACGGTTTAAGAGCGTCCGCACTTCGCTCAAAGGTGGATACATCCATATCCTTATGAGCGCCATTGGAATATAAATCTACCAGGCCAGGCTTGGGGGAGGTATAAACCTCCTCCAATAAAGCCCGGTATGCTATATCTCCGATTCTTTCGGCACTTTTATAGATTTTTTCCATATCTGTCCCTGAACAGAACTGCATATTTAAGCCTCTGAAAATTCGAATTTCTTAATTTTACGCACAACGTCCATGATGGTACCGTCACGGCCTTCAATGATACCCACTACCTTATCATCAAACTGCACACGCTCTGGCTCTCCAACGATAGAATAAGCAATGTCCCTTAACTCTTCAATTGTCTTGAATGGAAGATCAACTTCTTTCATGCACTCAATCAGATCTTGTCTCTTAGGGTTGATGGCGATACCATAATCAGTAATAACTACGTCAATGGATTCACCAGGTGTTGTAACAGTTGTTACATTGGTACAGATTGCAGGAATTCTTCCCTGAATCAGAGGAGAAATTACGATGGTACATTTTGCACCAGCTGCTGTATCTGGGTGTCCACCCTGAGCGCCAGTAACAACACCATCAGAACCTACTACTACGTTACAGTTAAAGTTAACGTCTACCTCTAAGGCAGCAAGGATTACATAATCTAGTTTATTAACAACAGCTCCTTTGTTAAAAGGATCTGCATATTCGCCTGCACTGATACGGAAATGCTTTGTTTTGATAACGGATTCTACTGCACTTAAATCGAAATCCTGAGTATCTAAAAGTGCATCAACCTGGCCATTCTCTAAGAGATCGCACATAGGTTTTGTAAGACCGCCCACGCCAAAACGCATACGTACATTTCTTTCCTTCATAACCTTAGCAAGAGAAACAGTAGATGCTATGGAAGCACCGCCAACACCAGTCTGATAGGAAAATCCATCTTTAAAGTATGGTGCATTTACAACGAACTCAGTACAGTAATCAGCCATCATAAGCTTACGCATATCGCTGGTTGGTTTTGCTGCTCCAGTTGCAATCTTATCTGGATTACCAATTTCGTCTACTACTACTACATAATCCACTTTAGTCATGGAAATATGAGCTGGGAAGTTTGGAAATGAAACCAGACAGTCAGTAATAGCAACTACTTTATCTGCATAATCTGCATCAACCATGGAATAAGAAAGAACACCACAGTTAGATTTTCCACCGATACCACGTAAGTTACCATAATCATCGCTGGTTGGAGCGCCGATAAATGCGATATCAATTCTTACTTCACCAGACTCAATCGCACGAACTCTTCCACCATGAGAACGCATGATAGCAAGTCCTTTTAATTTACCATCAGAAATAGCCTGACCGATTTTTCCTCTTACACCGGAAGACTGGATTCCAACAATGGTGCCATCCTCAATGTATTCTAAAAGTGGATCATGAGCCTTTCCAAGAGAACTTGCACAAATAGTGATATCTTTGATGCCTAAGTTATGAACCTGCTCCATAACCATATTTACAATGTAATCACCTTCTCTGAAGTGGTGATGGAAACCAAGGGTCATACCATCTTTAATTCCACACTTTACTAACACTTCGCGAATGTTATCAACCATCTTGCTATCGGTATTATTAATGACACACTTTGTAACAGGGCCATCTTTTTTATATTCATATCCATCAAAATGATGGTTTCCCATAAAGGGTTGTTTTCCTGTTTGCTTTAAGATTTCATCTGGAATATCTCTGCCTACTGCATTAATCATCTTATAACTCTCCTTTATACACACCGGAGGCCTTGGCCAGCTCTATGGTTCTCTTCGCCCCGTCATAGAATGCAATGTCTATCATCTTTCCATCTACGGTAAATACGCCTATGCCCTTTTCCCTCTTCTCTTCGATCTCTTTTACAACTTTCTCTGCAAAAATGATGTCCTTTTGGGTAGGGGTGAAAATATCATGTACAACCGGAATCTGACGTGGATTAACAATTGATTTACCATCAAAGCCCATTAAATGAATGGTTTCAACTTCTTTACGGAATCCTTCCATATTATCAAGATCGGTAAATACCGTATCAAAACACTGAACCTTTGCTGCTCTTGCTGCAATGATCATGTTCTGTCTGGCTCCCATTAATTCAACTCCGGTTCCAGTAATACGAGTCTGTAAGTCCTTGGTATAATCTCCGCCGGACAAAGCAATACCAAAAAGTCTTTCTGAAGATTCGCAGACATCAAGTGCCTTCATAACACCTCTTGCGGACTCGATTGCTGCCATAATAAGAGTTCTTCCTACAGGAATATTAAAGTCTTTCTCTGCGATAGCAATCTCTGCTTCTACTGCGCGAACTTCTTCTGGTGATTCTGTCTTTGGAATACGGATCGCATCACAGCCACCTGCAACTGCACAGCGGATATCTTCTTTCCAATAAGCGGTATCTAATCCATTGATACGAACAACACGCTCGCATCCTCTATAATCAATTTCCTTTAATGCATGAAACAAAGAAAATCTTGCTACGTCTTTCTGATTCTCTGCAACTGCATCCTCTAAATCCAACATAATGGAATCTGGATTGTAGATATAAGGATCCTTTACAAGGCCTGGTTTCTGGGCATTTAAAAACATCATGGTTCTTCTAAGCCGTTTTTTATTCGGATTCATTACTTTCCTGTGCCTCCCCAAAGATTATTCTCAAAATGATCTGTGGCACGGCTTACCGCACCTTCAACACGTGCCTTAATGGTGCAATCCAGGGCTCCTTTGTCAACAATAGCAATCTTTACATTGTTAATGCCTAAATTATTAAGAGTCTCCATAACCACTTTACGGATTTGGTTTCCGTACTGGTTTATTACTGCGCTTTCCAGAGCAAAGTCGATCTTACCATCGCCCGGTTCTACGGTTACCTGACAGTCACTTGATTCTAAAGTCCCTGCCAAGGCTGGTTTTGTTATCTCCATTTTGCTTAAAGCCTCCCTTTTATTTTCGTATGCTTTCATTATAAGGTTGAAATCTTAATTAGGGGAAAAAGGAATCTTAAAATTTATTAAGACAGAAAGTGCTGTAAACTCAATGTTTTTTTCTGAAAACATCAAGTTTACAGCCCCATATATCATGAATAATCTGACAATTAATTCAACGTACCTCTATCAGCCATGATTTTATTATGTCCTCGACTCGCTTATATAATTCTTCTATCGTATGGTTCCTGCTGCGACCACATGCTTTTGCTTCCTGATCGCATAGCAGACATCTGCGAACTGTTATTCCAAGCTGCTCTCTGCTCGTTCCTTTTCCAGTTTTGTCATAAACATCAATATCAAAAAGCCTTCCTAACGGATGCGTTTCTTCTATATTTATCATGATTTTTTTTATTAATAAGGGATCTTCACTTTTCACTGCAAATATTTTCAAACACCCCTCTTTTTTTATAATTTCCTTTTCTTCTTCCACCTGGATCTTTTGCTCCTGCAAAGAGTTGAAGATTGCTTGTCCACCAGCTTGAAATGCTTTCATAATATCAGGGGAAGTCTTTCTCGGACCAGGAATGTTCATACCAATCGCTACAATCACAGAATCTTTGTGTGCTTCTTTGAACTTATCTTGCAGCCATGCTTTTTCTTCACGGAAGCCTAGCATCTCTTCTAAGGTCACAAGCTCTTGTTCGCCTTTCATCTTCTACTTCCTTTCCCATTTTTTTAATTTTTACTGCCAATGGAATTACCATCAACACCCAGACAATGGGTTCCGCTACCATAATTCCCATGTAGTTGAGTGCAGGAGCCAGGAACATGGCGATGGCAACTTTTCCCACAAGCTCTATAAAGCTTGATACCACCGGTGTCTTATGATCTCCAGTTCCCTGAAGTGCATTCCTAAGAATAGATATGGAGGCAGCCACAACATAAAAAAGGGAATTGATTCTTAAATATAACGTAGCGGTATGAACAATGTCTCCATTCACGGTACCAGTTACCAGTTTTATCAAAATTGGTGCTACTGTATAGCTTAATAAAATCATTCCTCCAGACCAAATCCAGGTAATGGTCAGAGCACATTTAAGACCCAGTCGAATCCTGTCTTGTTTCCCTGCCCCCATATTTTGGCCACAAAAAGTAGCCATCGTGACTCCCATAACAGAAAATGGCAACATAAAAAATTCAGTTAACTTACGAGCCGCTGTATGGGCGACGATAATTTCCATACCAAAAGTATTGATGACTCGCTGAAGGGACAGGGTTCCAAAAAATACGAGTGACATCATAAGCGCCATAGAAAGACCGGAAGAATATAGTTCTTTTGCTTCCGCTAGGGTGATCTTAAAATCCTTTAAGCGAAACCGAAATACAGGATAACGCTTCATCATATAAAACAAACATAAAAATGCAGAAACTGACTGGGCGATCACGGTGGCAATTGCAGCACCAGAAACTCCTAGCTTTAGATAATACACAAATAAAATGGCAAGAAATATGTTTAAAATGCTAGAGCCCATAAGAAACAAAAGAGGAGCAACGGTATCTCCCACAGATCGTAAAATATTGGCACATGCGTTGTATAACATAGTCATGAACATTCCAAGTAAAATAATCCGTATATATCCTTTTGCATCTGCAAGTAGCTCAACCGGAACCCTTAATAAATCTAAGAAAAACGGAAGTCCTCCCACGCAAATTAGGGTCAGAAAAAGAGAGGTCAGGGTCCCTAATAACAAACCTCCCGCGGAGTAGCGCCTGATCCCCTCTTTATCCCCTGCTCCAAAGCTTTTTGCAGTCAAAAGTGCAAAACCGCCGGTGAGTCCGGATAAAAATCCTATAAATAAGGTACTGATCGATGTGGTAGCCCCCACTGCTGCCAGGGCCTTTTCCCCTAAGATACTTCCTACGATTCTGGTATCTGCCAAGCTGTAAAAAAGCTGAAAGACATTGCCAAGAGCCACCGGCACGGCAAATGTTAACATTATTTTGGCTGGATTTCCTTTTGTTAAGTCTTTCATGTACTTATGTAGTTTGAGATATGGTAAAATCCGCAAAGCCCGAAATCATGGGATAAGAAGCGCTGTTTTTGAAAGGAGCAGTTATGGTTCCTTTTACATAAAAGCTAAAGGCCGGTCGGCGGTTATTGATCTTATTCAGGTTCTTTAACAGCCTCTCGTTTTTTCCCAGCTCTCCTATGTAATTTCCATTCTGATTGTAAATTTCCGTTCCATAGAACTTGCCCAGGATGGTACCGTCACATGCAACTAGATAGTCTTTTTGCTGGACACCTACATAGTTGCCTTCCCAACTCCAGTATCTAACCATTCTTTCAACACCTTTCCTATTTTTATTAATCATCATACACCATTCTTTACCAAAAAGAAACACTCCTACCATAAGACATTGATAAATTTTAAACCTACACTGGATTTTTATTTGGATCTGTTATATAATACTGCAAAATACAGAACAAAACATGCACAGGAGGACATTATGGGATTTCATTATATCAATCATCTGCCAAGCCCGGAAGAAATCAAGGAAAGCTTTCCACTTCCGACTGAATTTAAAGCCCTTAAATTAGAACGTGATCAGGCCATCAGCGACGTATTTACCGGGGCAAGCGATAAATTTCTTGTTATCATTGGTCCCTGTTCTGCTGACAACGAAGATTCTGTTTCCGATTATGTAAATCGGCTTGCAAAAGTGCAAGAAAAAACAAAAGATAGACTCATTCTTATTCCAAGAATTTACACCAACAAACCCCGCACCACGGGAGAGGGATACAAAGGCATGCTCCATCAGCCAGATCCCGAGAAAAAACCGGACATGCTGGAAGGACTAATTGCCATTCGTAGAATGCACATGAAGGTCTTAACAGAAACAGGCTTATCCACCGCCGATGAGATGCTTTATCCAGAAAACTTAACGTATCTTGATGACGTTATGTCCTATATCGCCATTGGCGCCCGCTCTGTGGAAAATCAGCAGCACCGTCTCACCTCCAGTGCCTGTGATGTACCAGTTGGCATGAAGAATCCTACCAGCGGAGATTTATCCGTTATGCTTAACTCTGTGGTAGCTGCCCAACAGGCCCATGATTTCACATACCGTGGCTTTGAGGTAAAAAGCAGTGGAAACCCTCTTGCTCATACCATATTAAGAGGCGCGGTCAACAAACATGGTCAATGCATTCCAAACTATCATTTTGAAGATCTTTTTCTGCTTCATGAGATGTATGGAAGGCGCAACCTGGCAAATCCAGCTTGCATCGTAGATGCCAACCATTCCAATTCCAACAAAAAATATATGGAACAGATCCGCATCTCCAAGGAAGTTCTTCATAGCCGCAGACATGCAACAGAGATTAGCTCACTTGTTAAAGGACTGATGATCGAAAGCTACATCGAACCCGGTGCTCAGAAGGTAGGGGATGGCTGCTACGGAAAATCCATTACTGATCCTTGTCTTGGCTGGGAGGCATCTGAACGCCTGCTTTATGAGATTGCTGAACTAGTATAAGATACTTCAACATACAAAAATAGAGTGAATGACCGGAGTAGAAACCTCCTTCATTCACTCTATTTTTATAGACCAATCACTGCTGATATGCCAAAATATAAAATTACCACAGTTCCAAGCACGATTCTATAATATCCGAAGAATTTAAAATCGTGTTGTCTGATATATCCCATTAAGAACTTGATGGCGTAAATAGAAACCACAAAGGCAACCACCATACCAAGGATTAGATAAAATATCTGGGACCCACTAAAGTTTGATCCGTATTTCACAACCTTTAGAAGACTTGCGCCAAACATAACTGGGATTCCAAGGAAAAAGGAAAACTCTGCAGAAGCCGCTCTGGAGCATCCTAATATCATGGCGCCAAGAATGGTGGCACCGGACCTTGATGTACCAGGAATAAGAGCCAGAAGCTGGAAGAGGCCTACATAGAGGGCTGTCTGATAAGAGATATCTCCCACTTTTTGCACATCAAAGGTCTTATATTGATTTCTGCTTTCAATAACCAAAAATAACACACCGTAGATAATTAAGGTAGCCGCAACCACATAGCCGTTCATTAAGTATTCATCAAGGATATCATCGACTAAGAATCCAATAATCGCTGCCGGCATACAAGCTAAGATGATCTTGCTCCATAAAACTAAAGTGGCCTTTGTCTGGGCCGGCTTCTTTTTTAGGGAAAAAGGATTAAGCTTATCAAAGTATAATACGACGACCGCAAGTATGGCTCCTAACTGAATCACAACTAAAAACATGTTCTTAAAGGCTGCCGGCTGGCTCAGGTGAATGATCTCATCCACCAATATCATGTGGCCGGTGCTGCTAATCGGAAGCCACTCGGTAAAGCCTTCTACAATTCCCAGTACCAGAACTTTTAAAATCTCTAAAATATTCATTCCATTCCCTCTGCTTTATTCTATATTTTCGATCTGCCAGTCGATCGGCTCAACTCCATTGGCTTTTAAAAAGGCATTGGCCTTGCTAAAATGTTTGCAACCGAAAAACCCTCGGTAAGAGGAAAGCGGACTGGGATGTGGCGCTTCCAATATGAGGTGTTTGGGGTTTGTAAGCATTGCTTTCTTATTCTGGGCTGGACGACCCCAAAGAAGAAATACCATAGGCCGGTCCTCTTCATTTAAGATACGGATTGCTGCATCGGTAAACTTCTCCCAACCAATTCCCTGATGTGAGTTGGCTGCATGAGCACGAACCGTTAGAACCGTATTTAAAAGCATGACTCCTTGATCTGACCACTTCTTTAGATAGCCATGGCTTGGAATCTCACAACCTAAGTCTTCACTCAATTCCTTATAAATATTTACAAGAGACGGTGGGATATCAACATCAGGTTTTACGGAGAAACAAAGACCGTGTGCCTGACCATGATTATGATAAGGATCCTGACCTAATATCACTGCCTTTACCTTGGATAGAGGGGTAAACATAAACGCATTAAATATATCATCAGGTTCCGGGAAAACCTTTCCTGATTCATATTCTTCCTTCACCTTCTGATAAAGTTCCCTGTAATACGGTTTTTTAAACTCCTCACTTAAGGGGGATTTCCAGTCATTTTCAATAGCTCCCATTTTTTCTCCTTTGCATCTAAATCCTTACGGGTATCCCTGAATTTCTTAAATACCCCTTTAATTCCATAATATCAAGTTCTTTGTAATGAAACAGGGAAGCTGCCAGTGCGGCATCTGCCTTCCCTTCTGTTAAGGCATGTTTAAAATGTTCCATCGTTCCTGCACCCCCGGAGGCAATGACTGGAACGGAAACATTCTCTGCAATGATACGGTTTAATTCATTGTCATATCCGGCTTTTGTACCGTCGCAATCCATGCTGGTAAGGAGTATCTCCCCGGCGCCAAGACGGTCTGCTTCTCTTGCCCACTCTATGGCATCAAGTCCGGTATCAAGCCTTCCACCATTTTTATAGACGCTCCAACCGCTTCCGTCTTCCCGTCTTTTGGCGTCTATGGCAACCACCACACACTGACGACCAAACTTATCTGCGGCATCGGAAATGAGCCTTTTATTATTAAGTGCGGAAGAATTAATGGAAATCTTATCTGCGCCTTCTCTTAAAAGCATCTTAAAATCATCAACGGTTCGGATTCCTCCGCCTACAGTAAAAGGAATGAACACCTTCTCCGCCACCCGGCGCACCATATCCACCACGGTGCTTCGGTTATCTGAGGAAGCGGTGATATCTAAAAACACCATTTCATCTGCTCCTGCTTTATCATAAGCTGCCGCAATCTCTACAGGGTCACCAGCATCCTTTAAATCTACGAAATTAACTCCTTTTACCACTCTTCCATTATGTACGTCCAGGCATGGTATGATTCTTTTCGTCAGCATCCGGCTCCTCCTTAGGTCAGTTCAATGAAATTTTTTAAGATTTTAAGACCTGTATCACTGCTCTTTTCTGGATGGAACTGGCAGGCAAAAACATTTCCCCGTTCCACCGAGGCTCCAAAGGTTAGACCATACTCCGCCGTTGCTGCCACATCGGATTGCCGCTCTGCTTCTAAATAATATGAATGGACAAAGTAAACATATTCCCCAGAATTAATTCCTTTAAAAAGTTTAGCTTCTGGTTTTATATTGAGAGAGTTCCACCCCATATGGGGGACCTTCAAACCAAGGGTCTCCGGAAATCGAATAATTTTGCCTGGCAATAACCCAAGTCCTTTGACTCCTTCTGACTCTTGGCTACTTTCGAAAAAGAGCTGAAGTCCCAGACAAATTCCAAGAAGGGGAGTCCCCTTTTCTGCCACTTTTTGAATTACTTCCACCAGTCCATACTGATGAAGCTTCTCCATAGCTTCTCCAAATGCCCCCACTCCCGGAAGTATCACTTTATCCGCAGAAAGGAGTATTTCCTTATCTCTCGATATAACAGGGGGTTCCCCTAGCGAAACCAGGGCTTTTTCCACACTTTTTAAATTTCCGGCATCGTAGTCAATAATCGCAATCATAGCAGCCACCTCTTTACGCCTTTTTTCAACATTTTAGCACAGTCCCTTGTATTGTACAACGCTAAAAGCAACTATAAATTACGAAGAAATTCTAAAGAATTTTCTGAAATAGAATCCGCTTTCCCTTTCACAGTCTCGGATAATTGGGAAAAGGAGCCGTGAATCCGGTATAAATGAGCCTTATTATTAATAGAAGCTGTTTTCTCAAAAGGCCACCGGATGACCGTAGGCGTTTGAAATCCAACCCCAAGTTCCAGAATGAGTACTCTTTTATTTAAGGTAGCAGAAAGCCAATAAGTATAAGCATTCCACTGGGGAAGATACCCCTCTTCGATGTAATCCTCCGCCTGTATGGTATTACCGGTAAGCGGTTGTCCACAGTGAGGGCAGATATCATCTGGGATTTCTCCTTGCTCCCAGATATCCTTTGTACATGATTTGGAGCACTGTCTCCAGCTTACATTGCCGCAAGGTGCCACGATTCTTCTCTGATCCAGGGATGATTTCCTGATCTCTCCATCTGTGACCGTAGTTACAATAAAATAATCCTTATCCTGAATCAATTCTCCAAGCTTATCATAAAGAACCTGTATGTCTACGGCTTCCTGGGATTTCCACTCTTCCCCGATTCCAATTAATAGTTTTTCACAATTTTTTATTTCTTCCACTAATGTTTCTTTTATCATAATAGTTATCCACCTTTTGTTAGAAGTATTTCTCTATTATACATCAATGGCAATCTTAAGAAAAGATGGAAATTCTGACCTTGCGGCCCTCTATGTATCTATGCTATACTAATCCATGCATGAAAGATAAACAAAGGAAGTAAGCCATCTATGAATAAACATATTAAGCTTTCTCCCTTACTGGGAGGCTTTGCTGCTATTGCAGTTTTAACACTACTGCTCGTTATATACAGTCTGACAAGACCAGTTACCATTGTAGGAACAAAGAATATTTCCATTGATGTCGCATATGAAGATGGAACGAAAGAGCATTATGAGACCACTACGGAAGCTCAATTTCTGCTGGAGGCCACTGAGTCCATTCCTGATCTTAAGATAGAAGGAAACACAAGCGACGAATTTGGTCTTATGATAACTGCCATCAATGGGACAAGTGCCGATTATCAAAAGGACCATGCCTACTGGGCCATTCTTTTGGATGGGGAGCCTTGCAGTTATGGAATTAGCCAGCAACCCATAAAGGATAAGGAAACATATACGTTTCAGTATACCTCTGCAAAAGAGGAGGCCGCGAAGCCATGAAACCCCTTCCCAAACTGACGACCAATGAGCTGGTACGGGATGCTCTGCTCGCTGCAATTTTATTTGTCAGCCAGGTAAGTCTTGCCTGGATCAGTAACGTGGAGTTAGTCTCCCTGCTGCTGATTTTATATACTCTGGTATTTAAAAAACACGTATGGCTGATCCTGTACGTGTTTATTGTATTGGAGGGACTTGTTTATGGGTTTGGGTTGTGGTGGTTTTCCTACCTGTATGTATGGCCGATTCTTCCAGCCGCAGTATTTCTGTTTATCAGAGTAACCCCACCAAAGCCATTTGTCATATCCATCTTATCTGGAATATTTGGTATGCTCTTTGGTTTATTCTGTGCCTTATCCTACCTGGTATTAGCAGGTCCTGGTGCGGCCTTTATCTGGTGGACCGCCGGAATTCCCTTTGATATCGTACATGGAATCGGTAATTTTGTTCTGTCCCTCATCTTGTTTTCGCCGTTATATCGGCTTCTTACTGCATTAAATCGAATCTAATTAAGGAAAAGGAGTAATTGCTTATGGAATCAGCAATTGTTAAAATTAAAAAAGGAGAGGCCCGCGCCTTAAAAGCTGGAGGTATGTGGATCTTTGATAATGAGATCGATACCATTACCGGTGACTTCACCAATGGAGATATTGTTACCGTAGAGGATTTTGACGGTTATATTCTTGGACGAGGTTTTATAAACACCAACTCAAAAATCACCGTTCGTATGATGACACGAAAAAAAGATACAGAAATCAACGAAGAATTTATTGAGATGAGAGTTCGAAATGCCTGGGAATACCGTAAGACTACATCAGATACTCATAGCTGTCGCGTGATCTTTGGAGAAGCAGACTTTCTTCCTGGTATTGTTGTGGACAAGTTTTCTGACGTATTGGTGGTAGAATCTCTCGCTCTTGGTATTGACCGTTTAAAGCCTCTTATTTTAGAAACTCTAAAACGTATCTTAAAAGAAGATGGCATCGAAATCCGAGGCATCTATGAACGTAGCGATGCCAAGGTCCGCCTCCAGGAAGGTATGGAGCGAGTAAAGGGATTTATCGGTGAACCATTTGATACAAAAGTTGAAATTGTGGAAAATGGCGTGAAATATCTGGTAGATGTAGAGGACGGTCAAAAAACAGGATTTTTCCTGGATCAGAAATACAATCGTCTCGCAATGCATCCCATCTGTAAAGGAAAACGAGTATTAGACTGCTTTACTCACACCGGTTCCTTTGCCTTAAATGCAGGAATTGCCGGAGCCGTTGAAGTTTTAGGAGTGGATGCTTCTGAACTTGGAGTCGCTCAGGCTACGGAAAATGCACGTTTAAATAATTTATCCGACCGTGTGACCTTCCAGTGTGCCGATGTTTTTGAGCTTCTTCCGGAACTGGAGAAAAAGGGAGAAAAGTTTGACGTAGTTATCCTAGACCCTCCTGCCTTTACAAAATCAAAGAACTCTTTGAAAAATGCAGTAAAGGGATATCGTGAAATCAATTTAAGAGGTATGAAGCTGGTAAAAGATGGCGGTTACTTAGCCACCTGTTCTTGCTCCCATTTTATGACACCTGAGCTTTTTACAAAGACAATCAGGGAAGCTGCTTCTAATGTCCACAAACGCCTTAGACAGGTAGAATACCGCACTCAGGCAGCCGATCACCCGATCTTGTGGACTGGAGATGATACTTCCTACTATTTAAAGTTCTATATCTTCCAGGTTTGTGACGAGAAATAGATAAAGAGAATCAGTTTGGAATTTACTTCTGAAATTAACAAATGGAAAAAATAACTAGCGCATCATCAGCAATCTACTTCTAATAAAAACAGGTTCCCAATCCTTGGCGAAGGATTAGGAACCTGTTTTTACTTAATCAGTACTTTATGTTTAAAGATTACACCACTCATCTTTTAAAATGCCATATTCATAAGTATTGGACCATATCGGCTCTCCATCTTTATTCTTTTTGAAGTATATATTTTGTATCAACAACCCTTCCCGTCTCATGGATAAGCGTTCCATGAGTTTCCATGAACGATGATTGTCGGGATTACACATTGCAACGATACGCCTTGCTCCTAGATGTTCGAAAACATAATCAAGAAGTGCCTTTGCGCTTTCATATGCAAACCCCTGGCCTTGATAGCTTCTATTAAAAACATAGCCCAATTCCCATGTATCAAAATCTGCTTTTCCAAGATAAAGGTTTCCAATCAGCTTTCCAGTTTTCTTTAAGCAGACCCCATAAAATGATTCATTACTCGCTCTTTTTACTGCCGTTTCCTTAGCCTGATCCATCGTATGGACCCCATAAGGCTCATACCTGACTACTTCCTCATCGGATAGGTACTCATAAAGATCCTGCCAGTCTTCTGGCTGGAACCTGCGTATGATCAAACGTTCCGTAACGATTTCCTTCATGCTCTCCTCCTAACATTTACTTAACGGTAAAACTGAGAATATACTCCACCCGGAACTACTCCGCCTCGGTACTGTGCCAATTCACTGACTGTAACCATCTGATAACCTGCTGCCGCAAGTTTCGGAATGATTTCTAAAGCCGCCGCTCCTGTCTGGGAATATAGCTCATGCATGAGGACGATATCTCCATCTTTCACCTGACTTAACACAGAATGTACGGTTTTACTTGTATTTCTGGTTTTCCAATCCAGGGTATCAATGCTCCACATAATGATTGGTGCATTCACATTGGCAAGTACTGTATGGTTTTTTAATCCACCCGGCAACCTTACTAATACTGGCTTTACACCGCTGGCCGCGAAGACTGCATCGTTACAACGGTTGATCTCATTTTGTATCTGCGCGCCGTTTAATTTAGTAAGATACTTATGGTCAAACGTATGGTTCCCGATTTCATGTCCCTCAGCCACCATGCGTTTAAGCTCTGTCTGGTAGGCAGCCGCCCTGCTTCCTACCACAAAAAATGTAGCTTTTCCTCCGTATTGTGCAAGAGAATCCATAATCTGATTTCCTACCGGAGCGTAAGGACCGTCATCAAATGTAAGTGCAATCATCGGCCCCGCCGGATCGATCTGTCTTCCAGTTTCAGCCGGTTGTGTCTCTGACTGCGTTGCCGGTTGTGTCTCTGGCACTGTTGCTGGTTGGGTCTCAGTCTGTGTTTCAGCTTGTCCACTTTCTCCGGTTACCGACTGCTGAGTACTGTTTCCCTGGCTGCTCTCTCCTGCTTTCTCCCCTTGTGTTGCTTGAGTTGAGCTATTTTGTGATTCAGCCTTAGTTTTTCCAGGTTGTTTTGATATATTTCCGTTTTCATCCACCCATCTGGCAACGCCAGGGCCCTGGTTTTCATCTATCCAGCCAAGTCTTACATCCGTCCTGTCTGGAGCCGGCGCAGTCTCATCTGCCATAGATGAAAATGGTGCGGCTGGTACGAAGGCTATTACAAGTGCTATAGCCATTAAAATACTAATCCATTGTAGAAATTTTTTCATATTTCTTCTCTCCTTTAACGGTTACTAACTATTACTATACAGGAAAGAAGAAAGAATTGGAAGAATATTACTAAAAAAGTAAAGAGTCTTAAAGGAAGC
This sequence comes from Lacrimispora algidixylanolytica, assembly GCF_003609635.1. Taxonomy (GTDB): domain Bacteria; phylum Bacillota; class Clostridia; order Lachnospirales; family Lachnospiraceae; genus Lacrimispora; species Lacrimispora algidixylanolytica. The sequence continues at coordinate 33,863 of NZ_MCIA01000017.1, forward strand.
TTAAACTAAACTGCCGTATAAAACACTATGACATATCATATAGAAGAAATGCACAATCTCTCAGCTTTCCCCCAAGCAATCCAACCTATATGATATCTCGGCTTTTTGAATGTTCGTTTAAAAATCAAACGTTACACTAGTCAGTCTTTCACTGAGCCTCCAAAGCTTTTTTGCATAATCAGGATTAATCGCCCAAGGGCGTACTCCATTCGCTTTTAAACTATCTGCTGATACTTCTTCTGCAATATTGCAATCTTCACAATATACGCCACCCATTCCTATTAAATCATTACTTACCGCACACCAGATTGAAGTTGCTGCCCCCTGTTCTATGGTTTTAAACTCATTTGCCTGTTCATTCACTAAGGTTTTTTCTTTCTGTTCAGCCTTTTTATTTGCGTCCGTTTTAATCTCTTGTTTCACGACAGTACCATTTTCAGAAAATCTGCCCAGATCTGTAGTAGGAATTAATCCTGGGTGAACTGCAAAAGCTCTTACACAGTAATTTCTTCCAATTCTATCAAGTTCAAGGGCAAAAAGTATATTTGCTGTTTTAGATTGAGCATATCCCTTCCATTTATCATACTCTGTATGTTCAAAATTTGGATCTTCAAAATTGACCCCTCCAAGGCGCTGGGCTCTTGATGAAACAGCAACAACCCTTGCATTTCCAGATTTTTTAAGTGCCGGCCAAAGTCTTGCGGTTAATTGGAAGTGTCCTAAGTGATTGGTTGAAAATTGAGACTCAAAACCTCTTTCATCTCTCATTAGTGGCGAAGCCATAATACCTGCGCTATTTATTAAGATATCTAACTGTCTTCCTGAAGAAAGAAACTTATTCGAAAAATTATCGATGGAAGAAGGTTCCATAAGATCTAAAGTCTCCAGTTCTATATTGGGAATTCCAGCTACTGCTTTTTCCGCTTTTTCAATGGTTCTCGCTGGAACTATTACCGTAGCGCCCGACTGAGCTAAAACTCTGGCTGTTTCAAGACCAATTCCCGAATAACCTCCAGTTACAATTGCAGTTTTGCCAATCAAGCTCAAATGATTGATTACATCCTCAGCGGTAGAAAAAAAGTCATATTTGGTGTCTATTGGCATTTGAATCGTATTTTTCATATATTTTATCCTTTCTTATTACAAAGAATTGCCTCTACAGAAGTTGAGGATTCTAATTTCCATTTTCTTCTCGGATTGCACGGAGAATACGACTCAACGAAACCGGTGTAATACCCAGATATGAAGCAATATGTGCCTGGTGTGTTAATTGGCTAGGTGGTCGTGTGAAAAAGAGTGAATGAGGCTGTATTTTCAGTGACTTCCTTAGAGAGATTTATAGATATCTACTTAAGTATATCTTTCTTAATGGTATCCTATCATACTTAAAAATGGCTAAAAAATAAGGCACCCTTTCTTATACGAAAAAGTACCTACCATTTTTGACTCTCACTTACAAGCTATCTCAATCCCATAAGTATAATATAACAATAAGTTTTATCCCTTCATCTTATCATCTAACAAATGATATGAATTTTAAGCACTCACTCCATAAATCTAAGTGAAATTTAAATGACATAGGTTTTGGCCTTATAAAAAACTGCCAAGGCCGCCTCAAAGACAGGCAATTCCGTACTAAGTACCGTAATTCCATGCTCCTTCGCTTTCTCCACTGTCTCATCATCTAAGACAACCCCTTCTGCCAAAATAATGCAGGCAGCTTTTACCAAAGTAGCAACAGCCAAAGTATTCTTATTTCCAATGACTGTTACCCAGGCGCAGTCCCTTGGTGCCCTACCCATAGCAAGACTTAAAAGGTCACAACAAAATGGGGTGGATATCTCTTGATCTCTGCAGTTTCCTTCATGAATCAGTTCAAATAAACCGCTGTCAATCAGCTGTCCTGTCGTCATTTTAGCCCCCTTTTTCTCTTTATTCATAAAAATAAAAGCATTTATGATAATTATAGCACAAATCAAGGCATTTCCATAGGGACATTACACGTAATCTTTGTTATTTTTTTGTCGAATGTGGTACAAAACTATAGATTTTTTATCAATAACATGGTAAAATATCAGATACATTGCACAACAATTTAAGGAGGTTATTTATGACTTGTATAAAGCAAGGTGTCCCTTTTCAAGGGACTGCAGAGCAGGAAGTGGCTTTAAAAGAAGCAATCTTCCTGCTTAAGGACACAAAAGGATCTCTTATGCCTATCATGCAGAAGGCACAAGAGATTTACGGTTATCTTCCAATCGAAGTTCAAACCATGATTTCCGATGAAACAGACATCCCACTGGAAAAGATCTATGGGGTGGCTACTTTTTATTCTCAATTTGCGCTTCAGCCAAAGGGTAAATATCAGGTATCTGTCTGCCTTGGCACAGCCTGCTACGTAAAAGGTTCTGGTGATATTTTTCACAAACTGGAAAGCCTTTTAGGAATCACCAACGGGGAATGCACCCCAGATGGTAAGTTTTCTCTTGATTCCTGCCGCTGTGTAGGTGCCTGTGGCCTCGCCCCTGTCCTTATGGTCAATGGGGAAGTTTATGGAAGGCTAGCGGCTGATGATGTTCCTGACATTCTGGCCAAATATGAGTAATCCAAACGGTATATGATGAAAGAGATTTCTTTACATATTCTGGATGCGGCAGAAAACTCCCTTCGGGCAGGCGCTCATCTAATCTCCATCCTGGTTTGGGTGGATGAGAAAAATGACCGTCTTACTACCATCATTACCGATGATGGGGTGGGAATGATAGAAGAAGTTTTACTCAGGGTCACAGACCCGTTTTTTACCACACGAACCACCAGAGGGGTTGGGCTTGGCATTCCGTTTTTTCGATATGCAACGGAAATAGCAGGGGGAAGTTTCTCCATTTGTTCAGAACCGGGGAAGGGAACGAAAGTGGAAGCATTTTTTTCACTATCCCACATCGACCGGATGCCTCTTGGTGACATTAACAGCACCATTGAGACATTAATTCTATGCCATCCAGACAAGGACTTTTTCTATACCTACCGTTATAATGAATCATCATTTGAATTGGATACAAGAAGCTTTCGCAGCATTCTTTTGGATATCCCTCTTTATGAGCCGGAGATATCTACTTTTATAAAGGAATACTTACGGGAGAACAAATCGGAAATAGATGGAGATGCGACCATTTAGGGTCGTTTTATTGGAGGAATAACATGAAGACTCTTGAGGAATTAAAGGAAATTCGAGATAAAATGCAGAGTCAGGTCAGTATGAGAAAAGAAGATCACGCACGCACACGCATTCTGGTGGGTATGGCCACATGCGGTATTGCAAGCGGGGCAAGACCTGTTCTACAAACACTATCAAACCTGGTTCAGGAACACCATATGACAGACCGGTTCACCGTTATTCAGACCGGATGCAATGGCTTATGCCAGTACGAACCCATTGTAGAGATTTTGGAACCCGGAAAAGAAAAGATCATTTACGTCAAGATGACTCCCGAAAAAGCGGAAGAAGTATTTCAGGAGCATTTTGTAAAGGGTCAGGTTCTGGAACACTACACGTTGGCTTCTGCTGACGCACAATAAGGAGGAATCAGGAGATGTATCGTTCACATGTATTGGTTTGCGGCGGCACAGGGTGCACCTCTTCGGGCAGCCAGCAGATAATGGCTAAATTAGTAGAAGAACTTGGAAAACAGGATCTTTCTGAAGAAGTATCCGTTGTACAGACCGGTTGTCACGGTCTTTGTGCATTAGGACCTATTATGATTATTTATCCGGATGCATCATTTTATGCTATGGTAAAGGAAGAAGACATTCCGGAAATTGTAAATGAGCACTTATTAAAGGGACGGCCCGTAAAGAGGTTGCTCTATGAAGAGACAGTAACTCCCTCTGGTATCAAAGCATTAGGTGATACCGATTTCTATAAAAAGCAGCACAGAATCGCCCTTAGAAACTGCGGCGTCATCAATCCGGAAGTCATTGAGGAATACATTGGTACCGGAGGTTATCAGGCACTTGGAAAAGTTCTCACTGAGATGACTCCTGATGAAGTAATTCAGGAACTTTTAGACAGTGGATTAAGAGGAAGAGGCGGCGCTGGCTTCCCTACCGGACTAAAATGGAAGCTTGCAAAGCAAAATGATGCGGATCAGAAATATGTTTGCTGCAACGCGGATGAAGGTGACCCCGGTGCATTTATGGACCGTTCCGTTTTAGAGGGAGATCCACATGCACTGTTAGAATCCATGACCATTGCCGGCTACGCCATTGGCGCATCCCAAGGCTACATATACGTACGTGCGGAATATCCAATTGCCGTAGATCGTCTTAAAATCGCCATCAGCCAGTCCAGAGAGATGGGTCTTTTAGGAGATGATATCTTTGGAAGTGGATTTTCCTTTGATATTGACCTTCGTCTGGGAGCAGGTGCTTTCGTTTGCGGAGAAGAAACGGCACTTATGGTTTCCATTGAAGGCAACCGCGGTGAGCCAAGACCACGACCTCCATTTCCAGCCCAAAAGGGTCTTTTTGGTAAGCCTACTATTTTAAATAACGTAGAAACCTACGCAAATATTCCTCAGATCATCTTAAACGGTTCCAAATGGTTTGCTTCCATGGGTACAGAACGTTCTAAGGGAACCAAGGTTTTTGCACTTGGTGGAAAGATTAAGAATACAGGACTTGTAGAAGTCCCCATGGGAACCACTCTCCGGGAGATCATCGAAGAAGTGGGCGGCGGCATTCCAAACGGGAAGAAATTTAAGGCAGCTCAGACCGGCGGACCTTCCGGCGGCTGTATTCCAATGGAACACTATGACATCCCAATCGACTACGACAATCTTATTGGCATCGGCTCTATGATGGGCTCAGGCGGTTTGATTGTTTTAGATGAAACGGACTGTATGGTGGACATTGCCAAGTTCTTCTTAGAGTTTACGGTAGAAGAATCCTGTGGCAAATGTACTCCATGCCGTATCGGCACCAAGCGTATGCTGGAGATCCTTGATAAGATTACAAAGGGCCAGGCTACCCTTGAGGACGTAGACCGTCTGGAAGAACTTTGTCATTATATAAAAGCGAACTCTGCATGCGGTTTAGGCCAGACAGCTCCAAATCCTGTTCTGTCAACCTTAAAGTTTTTCCGGGACGAATACAATGCTCATATCATAGATAAGACATGTCCAGCCGGTGTGTGTAAAGCGCTTCTCTCCTATCACATTGATTCCGAAAAGTGCAGAGGTTGTACTCTCTGCGCCAGAAACTGTCCAGTTCAGGCTATCTCCGGTTCTGTTAAGAACCCTCACATCATTGACCTTGATAAATGCATCAAGTGTGGTGTCTGTATGGAGAAATGCAAATTCGACGCTGTATATAAAAGATAATGGAGGGAGACCGCAACATGGAGAATATTACAATTAAAATCAACGGTATTGACGTAAGCGCTCCGGCAGGCTCCACCATCCTTGAGGCTGCCAGACTTGCTCATATAGAGATACCAACGTTATGCTTTTTAAAAGAAATTAATGAAATCGCTGCATGCCGCATCTGTACGGTAGATATCGGTGGCGGAAAGCTTGCAGCTTCCTGTGTATACCCAATCAATGCAGGAATGGAAATATGGACCAATACACCTAATGTCCGTGATTATAGAAAGAAAACCCTGCAGCTCATCTTATCAAACCATGACCGCTCCTGTTTATCTTGTGTGAGAAGTGGAGATTGTGAACTTCAGACCTTGTGTAAAGAATTAGGAGTCGATTCCGAGAACCTCTATGATGGAGACAAGACACCATCCACTCTGGATGAAAGTGCTACCCATATGGTTCGTGATAACAGCAAGTGTATCTTATGCCGTCGCTGCTCCTCTATGTGTGAAAAGGTTCAGGGAATCGGCGTAATCGGACCAAACCAAAGAGGATTTGCCACCTTTATCGGCTCTCCATTTGAGATGGGCCTTGGTGAAACAAGTTGCGTTTCTTGTGGTCAGTGTATTGCCGTCTGCCCAACCGGTGCTCTTTATGAAAAGAGCAGCATACAAGAGGTTGTTGCTGCCATTGCTGATTCAGGTAAGCACGTACTTGTTCAGACCGCTCCTGCCGTTCGTGCGGCACTTGGCGAAGAATTTGGCTTCCCAATTGGTACAAATGTAGAAGGAAAGATGGTTGCCGCTTTAAGAAGACTTGGCTTTGACAACGTTTTCGATACTAACTTTGGTGCGGATCTTACCATCTTGGAGGAAGCACACGAATTCATTCATCGAGTGCAGCATGGCGGTGTTCTTCCTATGATCACTTCCTGTTCTCCTGGCTGGATTAAATACTGTGAGCACTACTTCCCTGAGATGACAGAGAACTTATCATCCTGTAAATCTCCTCAGCAGATGTTTGGTGCCATTGCCAAATCTTATTACGCAGAGAAGATGGGATTAAATCCAGAAGACATCGTTTCCGTAAGCGTTATGCCTTGTACCGCTAAAAAGTTTGAGATTGGAAGAGACAATCAAGCTGCAAGTGGTAGCCCAGATGTGGATTACACTATCACCACCAGAGAATTAGCTCGAATGATCAAACAGGCTGGTCTCCGCTTTGAAAGTCTTCCAGATGAATCCTTTGACATCCCACTAGGCATTGGTACAGGTGCTGGAGTTATCTTTGGAGCCACCGGCGGAGTTATGGAAGCTGCTCTTCGAACTGCTGTGGAAACTCTTACTGGAGAAGAGTTGCAAAAACTTGAATTTAACGATGTACGTGGTATGGAGGGAATCAAAGAAGCCTCTTATGAGATAGGCGATCTGAAAGTCAACGTAGCCGTTGCATCCGGCCTTATCAATGCTAGAGATTTATTAAATCGAGTGAAATCAGGGGAAGCAGACTATCATTTCATTGAGATTATGGGTTGTCTTGGTGGCTGTATTGGTGGAGGCGGTCAGCCTCAACAGCCAGGTTATGTCCGCAACACCACTGATATCCGTGGCCTGAGAGCAAAGGTGTTATACGATTCTGATGCTGGAAGTAAGATTCGTAAATCTCATGAAAATCCTGCTATTAAAGAGCTTTATAGTACCTATTTAGGAGAGCCAGGAAGCGAGAAAGCTCACCATCTCCTTCATACCACTTATGTAAAAAGAAAAATCAATTCATAAAAATCGTTGGGCTAGAAAAAATATAACCACAACATAAAATTCAGAAATTGTTTAATTATCATACAAAAAGCGTCCTGATGGCTTATAACGCCAATTCAGGATGCTTTTTTGTTCTATTTTCAAGAACTAATAACTTGTATCATTCATATTTTTTTGAATTAATGAGAATTTTAAACAAAGTGAATGATTTAAGAGAAAAGTTCCATACTAAGATTGGAGGTGATAAAACATGAGCCCAAAAGAATTAATCTATATTGAAGATGCTCTCGGACATGAAAAATTTTTAAAGACACAATGCCAAGAAGCAGCACAGAACCTGCAGGATCCAGAATTAAAAGCCTGCGCACAGGAAATCATTCAAAAGCACCAGCAAATTTTTGACAGCTTCTATAATTTAGTGTAAGGAGGAACCAAATATGGATGACAAGATTATTATGGAAAACCTGCTCAACACAGCCAAGGGAGTCTGTGACTTGTATATGCATGGAACCATTGAATCCCCTACTATGAATGTACACCAAGCATTTGATACTGCATTAAATGACAGTTTATGCATTCAGGATAGCCTTTATAAGAAAATGTCCGCTAAGGGATGGTATACCACAGAACAAGCAGAGCAGCAGAAAATAAGCAAAGTTAAAAACCAGTTTGCAGGAATGTAATCACTTATCATAACATAGTCGATTAAGTTCAGAGCAAATCTGTAAAAATGCGTCTTGACGTGACCTTTAAAAGGTCCAATCAAGACGCATTTTTATAAGAATTCTATTTTATAATACAAGATTTTAACTAGATTTATAGACGTTTCTTAATGCCTGTGCATTGGTACCATTTCAAGTCCCTGGTTCTTTAAGTTCTCATGAACTTCTCTTCCATCCGCCTGTCCAATCAAAAGATCTCTGGCTTTTTTGGCTTCGTTTTCATTCTTATGTCTTGCAGGACCACCGACGCATCCGCCTGTGCAGACCATGCCCTCAATAAAATCGGTAGGAAGCTTTCCAACCTTTAAAAGCATGAGTGCTTTCTTACACTCCGCCGCACCATTACACTTCATCACCTGGATATCCGTATTTTCCTCCGTCTCTTTCAGACATTCTAATACAGCTGCGGTCACACCGCCTCCATTTCCAAAACGTTTGCCAAATACAGAGGCCTGCTGATACGTATTTTCCTCTGGTTCTAAGTCCACTCCCTTTGCCTGGATCATGGCATAGGCCTCTCCAAGAGTCAAAACATAATCCGCATTGTCTTTTACATTTAGGTCAAGACTTTCGCTCTTCTTTGCAATACAAGGGCCGATAAATACGGTCACGGTATCTGGATCTTGTTCCTTGAGCATTCTGGATACCGCACACATTGGAGATACGGTGGTAGACATATTTTCAAGCAGCATTGGATAATGCTGTTTGATCATATTCACAAAAGCCGGACAGCAAGAGGTGGTCATCTTCTTGCCTTCCTTATAAGCTTCTGCCCATTCCGTCGCCTCTGCTGCTGCTGTTAAGTCACCACCTAAGGCAACTTCCACCATGTCTTCAAAACCGACTTTTTTTAATGCGGTCTTCCAGCTTGCCATAGTAATATCCGGGCCGTACTGGCCTTCCGTAGCGGGGGCTACCATAGCAACTACCTTTTTCCCTGCCTTAATCAGCCGTATCACATCAGCAAGAAAGGTCTTTGTTCCAATGGCTCCAAAGGGGCAGCCATTGACACATGCTCCGCACTGAATGCATTTTTTCTCATCTATAACAACAATGTCGTTTTCATCCATAGTAATGGCATCCACCGGACAGCTTTTCTTGCAAGGGCGTGTCAGATCTGCGATTGCATTATAAGGGCAGGCCTGGGAGCATTTCCCGCACTCCTTGCATTTATCCGTGTGAATATGGGCGCGGTCATGGCCCATAGTGATTGCACCAAAATTACAGGATGCCTGACATGCTTTTCCCATACAAAGCTGGCAATTATCCGTAACCACATAACGGGCGATGGGACAGCCCTCACAGGCAGAGTTTATGACCTGTACGATATTTGTGGTTCCCTTCCCGCTAGGGCATAACCCCTCCGCAAGACGAACTCTCTCTCTGATAATCTCCCGTTCCCTGTAAATGCAGCATCGAAACTGAGCTTTTGGACCTGGAATGATGTGATAAGGAATCTCATTTCTGCCTTCCTCTAACCGATCCTCCCATACATATTTTGCCACCTCAAGCAGTACGTTGTGTGTAATGCGATGTAATGTAGCGTCACTTGTTGCCATAATTTTCCTCCTGTAACTTCCACCGAAGTGGTCGTGTGAACATCCTTTGTTTACTAATAATATGTGATTGTAACCTTTTTCCCCATTTCTTCTACCGCATGCTTAAGCTGATCCACAAGATTTTGGCGTATGCCAAGATCAAAGGGCAGACCTGGGTTTTGATATGCACTATTAATCGCCATTCCAACATACAAATTAAGCTCCGTACAGTCCTCAATTAACATCTTTGCGACCAAAGAGCCTCCATTTGGTTTATCCAACTCCTTAAAGTATTCCTCTGTCACGGACTGATTTTTTACAAACTGCTTTAAAAGCTTTAAAACCCGGTTCAGGGTCAGAACGCCTTCTGTTACAAGCTCCACCCCATCAAGCGTGGCAATGGGGGGAATATCTGGGTCATAGTAATGAAGGGAAACAGAAAGCTTCTTTCCAATCTCTCTGGATACAATATTTGCGCTGGTTCCCCCGCAGACGATTCGTTTGGTGGTATCATCTCCTGAGAGAAACTCGCTTACCATTGAGACATCATCCCGTTTGCTTTTGGGTGGCCCAGTCATTAAATGTACCGGCTTCCTGTCAATGATCCTCATAACTGCAACTGTGGTATCATCGCCGGGCCGGTACTGGTAAAGCTCATCACAGGCCGTTGTAAGGGCCGAGGCAAGTCGTATGGCTGAGATGGTCAGACGATACTGCTTTACCGCATAAGAAGCCACATCCTCCCACAGCCACCCGAAATTAAGAAGCTGTCCCACTCCCGCATGAATGGTGCCATCACTCAAAAGAATCAGGGCATCTCCCTTTTTAACCCGAAACCTGTATTCATTGATTGTCTTATCTCGTATGATCCTCGTGTTTTGAGGAATCGGAACAAGGCTCCCATCCCTGATAAAGATACAGCTTGGATTATCAAACTCCACCAGATAAGCCTCACCGCTGTTAAACACCTGCAAAATACTAAACGTGGAGTAAGCCACCTGCCGCACCTGACAAACCGGAAGCGTCTCTACTATGGTTTCCACACATTCCTCTAATGTGGCTCCATTTAAAAACATGGTGCCAAGGATTTTGGAAGTCATGGTTGCCAAAATATTTGCTTTTACTCCGCTTCCCATTCCATCGGCCAGAATCATTAGATTGGATTCATCCGTTTGCAAAAATTCTACTTTATCCCCGCAAAGAACTTCATTGAACTTATTAAGGCTTTTGTAAGCAGCATCTACTGTAATTCCCATCACCGAACCTCGCTTTCGCTTCCTTCATCCAATAAAGATCTGCAAAGCTTCGTCAATGTGGTTTTTGTCTCTGCTGTGGTTTCCCCCAACAGCCCTGCGATTTCCTGGGCCACCATCATCTGCTTGTGGATAACCTTCTGAGCCAAATCAATGGTCTCCAGCTTTTTTTCGTATTCCTGCTTTGCCAGTTCTTCTTCTCTCGTAATATCGATAAATGTAGCTAAAACCATATCCTCTTTTTCAACGTAAACAATGTTCTGCATGGTGGAAAAGCCATATTCCCCGTAGCTCACCTTTTTTCCATGAATCTTTTGATGGGTTTTATATACCCATTGGAAATCAGAAGGATCAATAAACTCGTATAAATACATCGTTAGAGCCTCCTGTCTGCTTTTTCCAAAGTATTTCTCGCCCACTCCAGAAAATTCCAGGATTTTCATGTCTTTATCCACAATCAGTACAATATTTGGTGAAGTTTCCAACACAAGATTAGAAAGGGACTCTGCCTTTTCATTCATAAAAGGAATGCACATATTAAGTTCTGCCTTTTTCTGAAATACAGCGATCGCCTTTTCACGGCATGTGGAATAACCGCAGGCTCCGCAGTTTAGCTCATCCTCCGGTTTACGTTTTCCTGTCATCTTAAAAATCTCTTTGATCTGGGCCTCGGTGGGCATAACTTCCTCTGGTGCCCGGTTCATAAAATGCTTTTGAAATGATAACTGGTCCATGATAGGATTAATCTCTTCCCATGGAACCGGTTCCTTCTCAATAGTTTCTTCCATATCCAGCTTTACTTTAAACCGGGAGATCTTCTCATCTTCCACCAATGGGCCGTTGATGCAGCCACCGGAACATACGTTCATCTCAATAAAGCAACCTTCCATGGTACCCTCTGTTATACTATCACAAAGATCCATACAGTTGCGAATGCCATGGACATAAAGCTTCCGGTAATGATCTCCTTCCTTTTCCGTCGCCAGCACAGAACTGATGATTCCGTTGGCGACCGGGTAAAGGCGGTTTACTCTGGGGTTCTGGTTGGTAAATGGGATATCCTCACAAGATTCGATAGAAATCCCTTCCTCTAAGAGCCATCTCTTAATATCGACAAAACTTAAAACCGCATCAATATATCCAGCATGGCGGGCATCCTCTGCCTCCTTCTTCTTGGCAATACAAGGACCGAGAAACACCACCTTTGTATCATAACCCATCTCCGTCTTCAAAAGCTTTCCATGAGCGATCATAGGTGATACTACCGGTGCCAGATAAGGAATTAACTGCGGATAATAAATCTCCACTAAGTCATTGACGCCAGGACAGCAGGTGGTGATGATGGTGTCCATCTTCCCTTCCTTTAACAGCCGAGTATACTCTGCCGTCACAAGGGCGGCCCCTTCTGCGGTCTCTCTGACATCGGTAAAACCAAGCTTTCGCAGTGCTCCGTTTATCTGGCCAATGGAGTCGTATTTTAATAGCCCCATATAAGATGGTGCCAGGGAGATTATGGTTCTCTCCCCACGGCTTATATATCCCTTGACCAGATCCAGATCACTGATCAGAGTTTTGGCAGACTGTGGACATACCTGCATGCATTTACCACATAAAATGCATTGATCCGGCATGATCTCTGCCAGTTCGTTTTTGATCATGACTGCCTTGACTTCACAGTTACGAATACATTTGTAGCAGTGTTTGCATTTGGTAGCCTTGAAATCAATGATTCCCATGATCAAAGCCTCCCTATAATTTCCCTGTCAAAAAACTCCCTCGTGTCTTCTGGCTTTAAAGAATACAACTGGCCATCAACGGTCACACAAACGCCGCTTACGCAATTACCGCTGCAAAAGGAACCATTTAAATCCACCTGTTCCTCCAGATGACGCTCCTTTACCATAGACTGAAGCTGTGCTACGACTTCCCTTGACCCCTTTAAATGGCATGCGCTGCCGATACAGATTGTAACTCTCATGAGTATTACCCCTCCTATTTTCCCCTTGTTATTGCTTCCCCTATTAAAATATTATCGCATATCAATGTGGGGTTATCAATAAATTTTTACCGATTAGGTGTATTTTTTGCAATACACATTATTTTGACTAACACTCGGTTCTGCCTGGTGGCATCCATCAAAAAACAGGACCAGAAGTTTCCTCTAGTCCCATTTCTACTTATCTCTATCTTATTTCCCTGCAATCTTTGTAATAGAAGCTGTAATTAACTTCTTAAAGATTGGAGCCACCCTGTCAGCTGTCTCCTGAACCTCAGCATGACTTAATGGCTGATCTGTGATGCCACAGGCCATATTGGTAATACAAGAGATGCCACATACCTTCATGCCCATGTGGTTGGCTGCAAGAGCCTCACAGGCGGTACTCATCCCTACAGCATCTGCTCCCAGAATCCGACACATCTGTACTTCAGCTGGAGATTCATATGCTGGGCCTGATAACTGAAGATATACACCTTCTTGAAGTTCAATCCCCTCTTCTTTTGCCACTTCCTTAATGATGCCACGAAGCTCTCTGCGGTAAACATCACTCATATCTGGGAATCTTGGGCCTAATTCTTCTATGTTTTCTCCAAGTAATGGGGAAGGAACAGAGGTCGCAATATGATCCCTAATCAGCATGAAATCTCCTGCATGATATTCCTTATTTACACCGCCGCAGGCGTTGGTAAGAAGCAGAGTCTTAGCACCTAATAATCCCATTAATCTAGTAGGGAGCACCACATCTGTCATAGGATATCCTTCATAAAAATGAACACGTCCCTGCATGATAACTACTGGAACCTTATTTACATAACCAAAAATAAATCTTCCTTTATGTCCTGCAACGGTTGATACAGGAAACCCTTCAATATCATTATAATTAATGGTAGTAACGACTTCTATTTCCTCTGCGTATTCTCCAAGGCCGGAACCAAGGATTAGGGCGACTTCCGGAACAAAATCCGTTTTTTCCCTAACACTTTTCAAACAATTCTGTAATTTTTCATATACTTGATTCATTCGCTTTTATCTCCCTTCACATTCCTGCAGATTCAAAAATACAGGTATTTTTAGTATATCACAAATTCTAATATAACTCATCTAAATTTTGACAAATTAGACGGCACAATGATATACTGAATTTGTCCATTTACCGATATATGGAAATTAATTTCAAGCATATTTTGTAACATAAAAAGGGAGGATTCATATGAAAAAAATGTTATCACTGCTAATGGTTTTTACAATGGCTTTCACCGCATTGACTGGTTGTTCCGGAAAAAAGACTGGCCCGGAAACAAACCCAAAGGACACCACTGCGGCAACGTCACAAGAAGTTACTCAATCAGAAACAACCACGGCTAAGAAGGGCGGCTATCCCCTGAAAATAGGCTCTTTAAAAGGCCCTACCTCCATGGGACTGGTGGAGCTTAAAGATAAGGCTGACAAGGGAACCTCTGAGGGCAGCTATGAGTTTATCATGGTAACCGCAGCTGATGAGCTGCTAGGGAAAATCGTAAACAAAGAACTAGATGTTGCTTTGGTACCTGCCAATATGGCTTCCATTCTTTATACAAAAACAAACCATGAAATCACAGTTCTTGACATCAATACCCTTGGCGTACTTTATGGAATATCAGGAGATGCCTCCATTAAAACCACTGCCGACTTAAAAGGAAAAACAATATATCTCACCGGAAAGGGAACCACTCCAGATTATGTTTTGCAGCACATATTAAAAACCAATGGGCTAACCACAGAAGATGTAACTTTAGAATATAAGTCAGAGGCAACAGAAGTAGCTTCTCTTTTAAAAGAAAAACCAGAGGCCGTTGGCATCCTTCCCCAACCCTTCGCAACCGCAGCCATCACCCAAAACGATAAGCTGAGCGTGGTTCTTGACTTAACAAAAGAGTGGGATGCAAAAGCAAAAGCAGAGGGAGGAAGCCTTGTAACAGGCGTGACCATCTGCAGAAATGACGTATTAAAAGAACACAAAGAAGCTGTGGATACCTTTATGTTGGAACATAAAAAATCAGCTGAATTTGTCAATTCCAATGTAAGCGAAGCAGCCGCTTTGGTGGTATCTTCTGGCATAATCGAGAAGGCACCTATTGCAGAAAAGGCCATTCCATACTGCAGTATTACTTATATTGAAGGGAAAGAGATGAAGTCCCTTTTAAGCGGATACTTAAACGTAATCTTTGGCATAGAACCAACCTCTGTGGGGGGATCTCTTCCTGATGATTCCTTCTATTACATGCCATAATTCTAACCTATAGATAAGGAGACTTTCATGAAATCAGCCACCGTCCGGTTTAAAAGCACCGGTATGATCCTCTTTTGGCTCTTGCTGTGGCAGGTGGCAAGCGTCGCCCTTCACAACAATATTATTTTAGTCGGCCCTCTTGAGGTAATCCATTCACTGCTCTTTCAGGCTTTTACAGTGGAGTTTTGGAAGACCATTGCATTTTCCTTTGGAAAAATCAGCCTTGGCTTTTTCCTGGCTTTTATGGCTGGTATCATAATCGGAGGCGCTGCCTACCGTTTTCCTTTGCTGGAGGACTTCTTACAACCTCCAGTTTCATTTTTAAAGTCTGTACCAGTCGCTTCTTTTATTATTCTGGCACTGATTTGGATTGGATCAGAGAATCTATCCTTATTTATTTCCTTTTTAGTTGTATTTCCCATGATCTACATCCATACCATGGCAGGCTTACGAAGCGCTGATAAAAAGCTTCTTGAAATGGCAAGAGTATTTCGTATGCCTCCATTCAAAAAACTATATTACATTTATCGTCCTGCTCTTCTTCCTCATCTCATCAGTGGATGCCGAGTCGCGCTTGGTATGAGCTTTAAATCTGGAATAGCAGCAGAGGTCATCGGAGTTCCCGGCCATTCCATTGGAGAGAGGCTGTATATGGCAAAAATCTATTTAAGCACGGCCGATTTATTTGCCTGGACACTGGTGATTGTTGTAATCAGTGCTGCCTTTGAAGCTCTATTTTTACGGGTTTTATCCCTGGCATCTCCCACCTCAGTCCTTGTAAAAAGAAGGGAGGAATAAGTTATGGAACTGAATGTAGCACATCTAAACTTATCCTTTCAAGGACTTAAAGTCTTATCAGATGTTAACTTTTCCCTTCATTCTGGCTCGGTTTACTGCCTTATGGGACCATCAGGATCAGGGAAAACTTCATTTTTTAAGATTCTTTTGGGAATCTTAGAAGCTGATTCTGGCCTCATTGAGGCTCCTTCTGATCTTAAAATTGTCGCAGTTTTTCAGGAAGATCGTCTTTGCGAGGAATTTTCACCCATTGAAAATCTCACTATGACGGTTCCAGGCCACTCAAAAGAGCTTCAAAAAAGAGCCAGGGAAGTCCTTTTAAATCTTTTGCCCAGAGAATCCCTCACCCGTCCGGTATCCACCTTAAGCGGTGGTATGAAGCGGCGAGTCGCCATTGGAAGGGCCTTATGGGTGCCCTCCGATGTTATCGTAATGGATGAGCCCTTTACTGGACTTGATCACGAAACAAAGAAAAACGTAATGAGCTATATCAAAGAATGTACCAAGGATAAACTAGTAATTATCAGTACCCATCAGTCTGAGGATGCCTCACTTTTGAATGGTACATTAATCAGTCTTTCATGAAAGGAACGAAAAAACAGTTCATAAAAACAAAAAACGCATTGGCAATATCCTACCCCGTACGAAACGGGAGGATATCAACCAATGCGTTTTTTATAATATTTGATATACTATTATTTTAATTTTAAAGTCTTAAGAGATGCTTCTACCTGATCGATTACAGCTTTATCTTCAGATACTAAGGTAGCGGAAGCACTAAGGTATTTTTTAGTGGCTGCATCATAGGAACCGCTAATAGCGAAATAGCGTACTCCATCCTGAGGAGACTTATAGCGAATGGCATAATCAAACTTCTGACTTCCGTTTTTGCCGTTTTCTACATTATAACGAACAAATTCCATGCCTTCTCCCCTGTCAACCAGTTTCTTATACTCTTCCATGGTTGCAGGATAAACTTCTCTTGCGCCGTCTGCATCTTCACCTTCTGCATAAGTAACTTCTACAATATCGCTTCCGCTTGGTGAGGTAAAGGAAGCTACGCTTTCATCTCCATCTTCATCCACGCTCCAGCCAGATGGTGGTGTAATCTCATATTTTCCAGAAGCTGATGTAAATACGCCAGAGGTAATGCTTCCTGCATCAGCAGAAGTCTTCTGCACATAAGCAGTTGTCTCTTCACTTTCTGCTTCCTTGGTATCTTCAGCATCTGAAGCTTTGCTTCCCTCTTCTTTGGACTCGGAAGATGCTACGGTAGCTGACGCTTCCTTCGTGGATTCTGGCTGCTTTGTATTATTTTTTGATCCACATGCGGTAGCTGCCACCATTACTGTCATGGCTAATGCTATCGCTGCCAACAAATTTTTTCTTCTCATAATAATCACTCCTTCTAATCAGTTTTATTTCTTGTGACGTGGAGAATTATATCATGATAAAAAGGAAAAGTATAGGGTATTAAAGGAACTGAAAGAATCCCCAAAAATTCTTAATAATTTTACCAAGTTCTTTTCGAATCTTCTAATTTAAGAAGTTTAGTCTTAATAGGAAGTCCGCCTCCATACCCTACCAGGCTACCATTTGCCCCAATGACTCTGTGACAGGGAATTATAATAGAAATAGGATTGCGATTATTTGCCATTCCAACCGCACGACATGCCTTAGGATTACCAATGGCTACTGCAATATCCTTATAACTTCTAACCTCTCCATAAGGAATGGTTAAAAGCGAGTCCCATACCTGCATTTGAAATTTAGTCCCCTCAGGCCTAAGAGGCAAATCAAATTTCACTCTTTTGCCTTCCATATACTCTTCTATCTGTAAAGCTGCTTGTTCTATTAAAGGTGTTCTTTCTCTAATTGCTCCCTCAGGCTCCGTAACCTGAAATTCTAAACCAAGAATTGCTTCCTCATCACATACTAATGTTAAAGTTCCAATCTTGCTTTCCATGGTATCCCAGTATCTCATAGACAGCATCTCCTTTCTCTTATGGTTCATTTTAATTTCTTTCATTATATCATAGGTAATTTCAAATATCATAGGATTAACCACCAGAATCAAAACATCCTTTTGTTTTTAAACATTCCTTATAATTCCTTTCGAATGTTTATGAAATGTTTATCGACTGGTCAAACTTCCGTCACAATTTCCAGATATACTAATAAATGTAAAGGACCCCACCTTTTAATATTGACTTTTTATTTTTCATACTCAACCGGCAGGATTAAGAAATTAATCCTGCCGGTTCCTCCATTTCAGGAACAAAACCTCCAAAAAACCACGTAAAATCAAGCTTTTTAAATAATTAAAACTTTTTTTAATATTATTGTTGACAAAAGTATATACATCAGATATAATAACTCTTGCGTTGGAGAAATGCAACAAACGCAAATCACCTCGGGGTGTGGCTCAGCTTGGTAGAGCGCCTGGTTTGGGACCAGGAAGTCGCAGGTTCGAATCCTGTCACCCCGACTGAGATAAAACTGTCAAAAGAGTAATCTCAAACACTTTTGCGGGTGTGGTTCAATGGTAGAACGCTAGCCTTCCAAGCTAGACGCGTGGGTTCGATTCCCATCACCCGCTCTTGAGTCTGTAGCTCAGTTGGATAGAGCAACGGCCTTCTAAGCCGTGGGTCGGGGGTTCAAATCCCTTCAGGCTCGTTCTACATCTCTAACCAAGATGTGGAATTATGGTGGGTATGGCGAAGGTGGTTATCGCGCCAGATTGTGGCTCTGGAGGCCCAGGGTTCGAATCCCTGTACTCACCTTTTCCCTTTTAGGGAATTTTTTTTTATCTGGAGTTTTTATTGGGCTATCGCCAAGCGGTAAGGCACAGGACTTTGACTCCTGCATTCGTTGGTTCAAATCCAACTAGCCCAGTATGGGATACTAGCTCAGGTGGTAGAGCACTTGACTTTTAATCAAGTTGTCCGGGGTTCGAATCCCCGGTGTCTCACGAAAAAAGAAAGACGGATTCTATAAAGAGTCCGTTTTTTCTTACTCAAAACTACTCTCTCACTAACTTTATTAAAAATACAATTTATATTTCTTGACAATTTCTACTTCCAATGGTATCATCTATATTGTTGTCAGCGGGTATGGCGGAATTGGCAGACGCGCCAGATTTAGGTTCTGGTGGGAGACCGTGCAGGTTCAAGTCCTGTTACCCGCATGTCAGGTTTACGGTGAAAGCACCGGAATTCCTTGTAAACACAAGGGGTTCCGGTGCTTTTTTATTTGTCTAAAAGATGATCTCTTCCTATTATAATATAGGTATAGAAAGATTTGTGAAAATCGTTTTTTGAATATTGGAAATATTTTAATATATCTAAATTCATTGTACGGCTTTACAATCGTTATATAATTTTCTGGGAGGTGATATTTTGAAACATCGAGAAAAGAAAACCGAGAAACAGTGGGCCAATGAATTTAACCAGCTAGAAACCGCAAGCAGGGATATGAAAGCCCCATCTGCTCCCCCCGGAGAATTCGAGAACATTCTAAAGGAGATGAATCGAAGAGGAATCAAACCCAAGATCCGGGAAGAGCTAGAGCAAAGAAAGTAAGAAAGCGGTCACTGGCTTGACAGCCGTTTGAAGATATTAATAGGATCAAGCTTTCCGTAACCCCAAATATTATTGGGATAAGTTTGATTTTCTTCACGGTCAGCTTCTCTTATGATCAGGCGGTTGACCTGATTCCCTGTTACAGCCGTGTAATTGCCCAGGCTGTAGGCCCATTCCATGACAGTAGCAGCAACCCCAGTAGTATGGGCCGCTGCCGCCCCAGTGCCTGTAATGGTCCCATACCGGCCTTCTGGTATGGCACAGGGAATCCGGTAGCCAGGTGCTCCAACATCTGGTTTCACCAACCCCAGCCTCGTATACCCTCTTCCAGATTCTAACAAAATTTCTCCATTTTGCTGATTATAGGCTGTGACTGTCAAAGGATGAGACGAATCTCCGTCTGCTGTAATTGTAGTATCGGGATTCGCATTTAAAAAATAAGTCTCGTTTGATATCAAGTTCCCAGATGGCAGCCAGCAGTGAAACGAAAATGGTTCCCCTCGATTACTCCCAACCCTGAAGTACCACGTTCCCGGAGGAATATTCCGAAACCGTACTAAAATGAGCTGATCTCCTGTTTCTTCCTCGAAAAGAATATTATTTACCCAGACCTCACCACTAATCGTCTGAAATGTGATTCTCTGGCAGCTTTCTACCGAAGCATTGATTATCTGAGAAGTTTCAAAGGTAGGTGTTGTTATTTCTATATATAGATTGGATAGTATGTAAGGCCAAATCTCCACCATAAATTCCCGGTCATTTCTCCCTACCACAAGTTGAAAGTTATGATAGAAGGGGGCTGTTACTGTATTGTTAAAGTAATGCCTTTGATTATTTCCCTCATTTCCAGCCGAAATAACGACCCCGGTCTTTGGAAGCTGCACCAGATAATCTAGATAAGCACCAGAAGGTCCTCTCCCATCATGGCCACCTTGACTGCTGCCTAGAGCAAGACAGATGACTATGGGACGATTTAACCGATTGGCTACTCCCACCATATATCGAATTCCCAGCATAATATCTGATTCCTGATAACAGAGAGCATTCTCTGGAACAAAAAATATCTCTTTTAGATTATCTTTGGCCTCTTTTAATTTTACGACAATCAAATCTGCTTCCGGAGAAACCCCTGAAAAATTATATGTATCATCCCGACGACCAGCAATGATGCTTGCAATGGCTGTTCCGTGACCTATGGTGTCCACGGTAGGAACCAATGACAAAGGATCATCTGAAATCAATGCAAAATTAATGAGTTCCTTGGTATATTCTGCCCCAAAGGTAAAACCCCTGGGAGGTACGCTATCCACCAGTGTTTGATCCCAAATGGATATAATTCTGGTGGTATTATCATTGTGCATGAAAGCCGAATGTCGGTAATCAACACCCGTATCCACCACACCTACAATCACCCCTCTTCCAGACGTGGTCACATTGGAACTCGCCTCAGTGGTAAATAAATCTGGAGTATCATAACTTAGGGTAGATTCCAGAGTAAATAAAGCCGGAAACATATGATAAGGACTCCTGCCAAGATCGCAGGCGTCCATCTGCTCCCTTAATATATGAACCAGGGAATTTACATCGGTAAGAGGTGTGATATTATCGCCTGTATTATAAGTTGGTATCAATGCATTATTAATAATAAAATCATAATATCGATTGTCCATAATCTTTTCCATGCATCAACCTCCTGTCTTTTTAATGAAGATATGATACAGTTTATGCGTTTATAGGCTGGATATGAGCAGAAGAATTAACCCAAAACCACACAATATAGTCGCAATAAAGGGGAAACGTCATTATTCATTTTATTTAGTCCTAAATAACTTCTATTTACATATTTTTTCATTAAAAAGATAAAAATTTACTTATTTTACTTTACTTAAACGATTTCTTGCGTTATAATTTATTTAACTCTTCTTAGGAGTGCCGTATTTCCCCAATCCTACGGTACTCCTTTTTTTATTGCCTTCTTTCAAAACCTAAAATCGACCTTATTTTCCAGGAAAATACCATATATTTTATCCTTCCCCATAACACGAGTTTTTTCATCTATTTTAAGCAAACTATTTCGTTAGTTTTAAAAATTCAGGTTTCACAAACTCTTCATAAATCTATCAAAGAATAGACACAATTTTTTCGTATATTTATATTTACGAATAGGTCCCAGGGACCTTTCATATATACTTTTTTTCATACCTGCCGGCAAAGTATTCTGCCGGCTTCCTCTATGTATTTTTGACCGCAATTATCAGGAGATTTTTTAGGTAGATTGGCAACATATAAGTAGTTCCCGATTTACCACCATGATACAATGAGCCTATTCGGGTATCAGGAAACCGCCACTAGCGGAGAATGGAGCGTTTATGAAAAAACATTACGATAAAATTCTTAGGGATTGCGATCTTCGGATCTCTCAAGTGATTCACTTTCAGGTCACAGACCCTTCCAATCAATTCTATGGGGGATTTAGAGACCAGGACGGCCTTGTAGAGCCTAAATATGCCATCTTTCAGGTTACTGATATGATTGCCTGCTATCTTAATGGGGATAGCCGTTACTGCGGAAGTAAAGACATTTATGATAGAATCTCAATTGCTCTCAATTACATAGTAAGAGGCCAAAGAGATAACGGCTTTTTTGATCTGATTAACTGCAACTTTTATTCCGGTGCGGATACTGCTTTTTGCCTGGATGGGCTTTTGCCTTCCTATTTATATGTAAAGCGACTGTTCGAATCAGATAAGACAAGCCCAGTGGACAAGAGCATGTTGGTTCCTTTTAAAGAGTCAATGGAGTCCATCTTAATCAAAGGTGGACAGGCAATGATCGGAAGCGGGTTTCATACTCCCAACCACCGCTGGGCCATTGCTTCTGTTCTCCAAATGCTTTATTCCATTACTGGTGATGAATCCTTTCAAAAGGGAGCGGAGGCCTTTCTGGTGGAGGGTTGTGACTGCAATGAGGACGGGGAATACGCAGAACGCTCTGCAGGCGGTTATAATAAGGTAAATAATAACGCCATGATCATGCTTGGCATTGCCAGCGGGGATGATTCTTTCTTCGAGCCTGTGAAACGGAATTTATCCATGATGCTCACCTACATCGAACCGGATCAAAGTATTTTTACTAATAATTCCACCAGGCAGGACCGGGGAGTAAAGGTCTATCCAGAAGGGTATTATTTAGAATATCTCTACATGGGAATTAGATTTAATGACGAAACTTTTTTGAATACAGCTTGTTCCATTATGAAACTAGCAGAGGAAAAGCAGCTTAGTATGGAGGGCTTTCTTATTTACTTTATGCTTTTGCCAGAGCTTGTGGATTTTGAATATGATACATGCGGGTTATTAACAGATTATTGTTGTCATTATAAGGATTCTGGCATTGTACGCCTGCGCCGGGGAGGCTACTCTGCTTCTATCTTAAAGGAAAGTCCTTCCTTTCTTTATTTCCAGCACGGTGATTTCACCGTGAGTATGAAAATAGGGGCTGGGTTTTGTGAGCATCGGTATTTTACGGCTCAAAGTCTCACAGAGCAATCAGAGAAAAAAGGCTTCCGGTTAAAGGAGACAAAGACAGGTTGGTATTATCTCCCTTTTGACGAACCTCAGGATACTACCGACTGGTGGAAAATGGATCAAAGCAAACGTGATAAGCTGATTGGTCCTGAGATGATTTTTGATGTTATGATATCAGAAGTCGAACATGGGATTGATGTGAAGATAAAAACAGAAGGCATTGACCGGGCACCTTTACGGGTTGAGTTGGCCTTTGATGCGGGCTGCCGTTTGGAATCAGAGTATTTTATCGCAGAAGGTGTAAAAGGAGGCGGTATGGTGGCAAAGAATGGCACTGTGACCGCCACAAAGGGCAAGTATGCTATTTCGGCTGGTCCTGGTTTTGGGAATCATAATTATGTGGCTGGAAAGTTTGGAAGCCAGTCACGTGCTAGTGAATGCTTTACCGTTTACTTTACGGACTTTACTTGCTTTGATCATACCATTTTTTTGCGTGCGGTTCCGGCGGGTTATTGATATGCTATTTATGGGCAAGGCTATTTTTCTTTGGTTCTTGTCCATGTATCTATATCACCGAGACTGACTCTAAAAGGAGCTCTGTCCTATAAAATAGAAAAGCGCCCTTACATTAATAGAATATTACCATTAATTTAAGGGTGCTTAGATTTTATTGCACGGTTCCATCTTTTATCAAGATATCATTATTCTGTAAATATATGTATAATGCTATTTCTAAAAAACTCTCGATCGATTTTTGCATATCTTTCGTATTCTCAGGCCATTTGGCAGAATCTGTACCTATTGAAAAAAGTGTTTTCATCATCTCTTTATCCCCAGACGTAAACTCACATACCAAATCCCACCATCGTTTTGCAAGCTCCTGTCCTCGGATTCCTGCCGGATCATAACCTTGGTGATACAAACTACCAAGTTGTGAAAATAACTCTTTTTCCTCACTTTGTATTTCAGGGTTTTGAAGCAAACTATTATTAATTGTTATCAGCTGATCATCATCAAAATATTGAACAATAAAGGAATAGGGGTTTTCTTGATTCATTAATTTCAGGATCGTAACAATTCTTTCCATACTTACTTTTTGACCAACATTTGTTTCGGAAATAACTATGTCTAGCGTTTCAACTATTTTATTTAAGTTTTGAATTTGATTTAATAATATTTTTCGCTGTGCTGTAAAAACTTTTTCAAGATCATCACCATTTGTCTGCTTTAAAATGATATCATCTATTTCCTTAAGAGAAAATCCTAATGACTTTAAGAATAGAATCTGCTGTAACTTTAGCAAATCATTTCGATCATAAACTCTTTTATGACTTTTGTTATACTTTGAATTCAACAAATTTTTCTGGTCATAAAGTTGAAGTGTCCTTACGGAGATTCCCACTAGACTTGCCAACTCTCCAACCTTAAATAATAGTTTCTTTTCATCTTTCATTCTATTTCACCTCGTATTATATAGTCATAGCTATTCTTAACCTTATCAATAGGCTATGAATTATATAAAGTTTGAACTGATTTTTCTTTAATATAGCATATTTCTATCATGTATAATTAACGTTGAAATAAATATTGTTAGTATATATTAAGCCTATGCTCAACGATCATAGATATTAGATTTTTCTTACGATAGTTCTCCACTTGATATTTTCCAAATTTTTAGATATGTTAACATAACTGCTGCCACTCCAATCACTGTCAATACAAATAGTGCTATCATACTACTATAATTAGTTTGTTTATGAAATGCCAAGCCCTTAAACATTTGCATGGCATGAGTTGCCGGAAAAATACGTCCACCCCACATAAGAACTTTTGGAAGCATTGAGGTGTTAAACATGATGCCACTTAATAGAATCGATGGCAGGAAAACAAGTTGTGAAAATGTCGTAACGAATGACTGATTTCTAGCAAAGGTACCAATTAATACACCAATTGCAGTACTTGTTAAAAGAAAAAGCAGTAAAACGCAAATGAACCTGACGGGATATGTTGGATTATCACTCTTAAAAATAAGATGTGATGTACAAAAAATGATCACTGATACAATCAAAATATGAAAAAATGCGCTGATAGCATGAACAAATGTCACCATTCCATTCGATATTCCGTTTACAGAAAAGGCCCTTAGTGTTCCCGATTCTCGCATTTTAACAAGCGGTCCGGGTATGCCAACAATAGCTCCCATTGTTACGGCAAATATAATCATAGTGGCTGCAAGAGTTGATTTTGTTTCAGGCTGAGTAAAAACCGAACCAATTATAATATAAAATAAAAGGGGAATCACATAATAATTCATTAATGTTCCTTTTTCTCTTAAATCCATATTTAGCTGAATCCAAAGAAATTTCAGAAGTGCTTTCATTTCATTTCACCCCCACTCACAAGTTCAAGGAAGCTTTCTTCTAGTGAAGGTCGCTCAACCCTGAGATCAATTACAAAGTCATTTGCCTCTTTCACACGTTGCATCAAAGCACCTATTGCCAAAGCACTATCACTACACGTCCAGATACTGTAGCAATCTTTTTCTTTAAAGAAGGTTGCACCTTCAATTTTACAGTTAGAACTAAGACTGTTTCTGCCAGTACGGATTGCAATTCTTGTATCACGCTTGCTTGCAGCTGTAACCTCAAAAGGTGTCCCTGTCACTGCAACTGTTCCCTTGATAACAATACTTATCTGATCACAAAGTCCCTCTGCTTCCGCCATATCATGCGTTGCAAGTAACATTGTTACGTTCTGTTTTTTAAGTTTACGAATCTCATTATGCAATTGTGCGCGTCCTTCCACATCAAGTCCTGCAGTCGGTTCGTCTAATACAACGACGCTCGGATTGCAGACTAGTGCAAGTGCAAGATGCAAACGTCGCTGTTGTCCTGTGGAAAGCTGATGATACTTCTTTTTGACCATACCCTCTATTCCAAAGCATTCTAGTAAATCACTTCGATATTTTGTTTCATGCCATGCACAAACAAGTGCCATAGCCTCACTAACTAAGATTCCATCCGGTAATGAGGAAGATTGAAGTTGTACCCCCATGATGTTACGTATCTTTTTTTTATCCTTTTGTGGATTACACCCAGCCACAATTATATTACCACCATCAATTCTCCGCAAGCCTTCTAGGCACTCAAGTGTCGTTGTTTTCCCCGCTCCATTTGGTCCCAGGAGGCCGTAAATCTCTCCCTGTTTAACGCTGAAACTAATCCCATTCACTGCAGAAATAGCTCCGTATTTTTTGATAAGCCCTTTGACTGAGATAACTGAATCGCTCACGATATAACGCCTCACTTTCCAATCGAGTTCGATTTTATTTATAATACACTTCTGTTTTTATTACTAATTGTTAATAATTAACTATTTAATCAGAGTATACAACATTACGTTACGTCGTTAGCAATAGTATTTTAAATATTATTTATATTTTAATACTTTTTTGAGGCTCCTGAGCTTATCTGCCCTTTTGCAACAAAACAGTTAAATCTTCAAATTTTATGTGAATGGCAGGATTGTCCTTTGGGAGATATCTATTCAGTTTTCTACATGGATGTCCTCCATTATCACGTACTTAATGAAGGCTGTATTATGAAGCGGACTGTGTATAAGTGCAAAGTTCTGGCTGTCCATTATGAATGGCCTTAGAAATCTAGATGTGCAGGTTATTTTGATTGCTTGTTTAGATGGTCTTTCTGTTTTCTACATGAAATTGAAGGCGAATTTCCCAAAACAGAAGTGCAGCACTGAATAGTCCATCGGATTCGTAACTCTAACATATTCGTTTCCTATAAGAATATTAAGGTACTCTTGGCAGACCTAAATCGGGTTGTTGCGCCTACGGAAGAGACGTCACTATCCGCATTGGAAGAGTTTGCAAGTAAATAGGATAGCAAGCTTACTGATTGGCGGCTTAACCAGTCCAAAAAATTGTCCGCACCCCTTCTCAAGAAAATATAACTAACAAAATAGACCCTCAAACCAAGTAATAAACCTAGTTTGAAGGTCCAAAAAACTTCTAAAATTGTTTAGTAATCAAGTTTATTCTCTAGCAATATAGGCACAATTATCATTGTCAATTGCATTACTTAAAAGGTTACAAATTCATCTTTTACATTTTGAGAGTTAGGAGACAGATTTTTCTATCTATATTCTACAGTACACTTGCAGATGGGATAATCTTTGTTAAATTTATCTATAAGTCTTTTCATTATTTTAGCATCATTTGGTAATACTTTAACTATGTTATCCCATCCTTTTATCACCAATTTTTCAGGTAATTCAACTAAACCAGTTATTGCATCCCAGAATGCATCCCAATTCATACCATAGAATGTCGGAAAATCAAGTTCTTTTTTTAATATTGCATGTAATTCCTTTGGATCTCTTATTTCTGTTACATCAATTATAATTATCTCTACTCTCGCATCATTATCCATAATTATCCTCCGATTACCATATAGTTACTTCCATGTGCCAATAGTATGTACGGTTTCATAATGGTCATATGTCACATACATTAATCCATTATTTGAATATACTAACCTTGTTCCCGCTTGTTTAGCTCTCGACATTATATTACTTAGCCCTGCATCAGCCTCATACCATACTCTACCTGATGCTTGTGGCAAAACCCCAGTTGTATTCTGAAATACGTCTCCACCGATCTGACCACCTGGAATATAATTGCTAAGCGCTTTTCCTGGTTTCCAACCTTTAGATATTGCTTCTGCTTTTGTTACAAAATTTGATGGTAACCCACCTGTTGTTCTTAAGCTCTCAACTAAAGGATTAGCTAATTCTGTTGTTCTTAAAACTTCTTTATACTTTTCATATTCAACTACATTATGTGCTCCATCAAGTACCCTAGGGGTACCCGATCCTGCAATAGCTCTCATTTGTTGCGCCTGCAGTAACTGCCGGGCCTGTATAAAACCTGTTGCTCCAGCAGGGCTTACTGTTGCTACACCAAATCCAAGACCAGATGCAACTGCACCCGTTGACGCTAGAGCACTGCCAGTAATACCATATGCAAGCACTCCTCCTCCGGTTAAACCAACTGTTGCACCAATTGCTGCACCCTTGGCAACTGCAGTCCATGAATATTTACCTTGTAGGGCTGACGATATCCCGCCTGCTATGGCTCCAGCTGCAGCCCCTATAATTCCTGCAAGAATTAAAAACGGAATATGTCCAGTTGGATCATTATATGACGTTGGATTATTGTAACAATAAGTATACTTGTTCAGGCTAAGGGGATCAATAATATTCTGATCATTAGGCATTTTCCGCATTGTCTTTTCAACGCTGTCTTCCGTTAGGAATCGACCAGTCTCAGCTCTATAGCTCCTTGAGCGTAAGTAATAGGTATTTGTATCTAAGTCAAAATACTCCCCACAATAACGGAACGAATTCTTATCCTCTTTATCTTGATTTCTCTCCACGCCAAAAGCATCATACTCATACGAAGCTTTACACACTCCGTCTTGATTCCACAGATGGGTCACGTCCCCATGTTCATTAAATATGTAATAGTATACCACACGATCTATTTCACAGGCAATTAAGTTAATTCCTCTTAAATAGGTTTTTATCTTTTCGTTCTCAGTCTGTTCCGCTACAATATCAGTTCCATCCCAGTAAAACAAATTTGTTTTACTCTGGCTTTCAGACAGTTTTCTCACTTCGACGCTGTGTCGCAGGTCATCTCCCCGGTACTGATATGTGATCTCTTTCTCATCTTGGTTTATTTGGATCAGTTGGTTGAATCCATCATAATGTCTCCACTCATAAACTGTTGGAGTCTCTTTTTTTAAATTTCCGGATAACTTGACATTTCCTGGGTAGTCAGGTGTTGGAGATGATTTCTCCCAAATCCGGAAGGTTTCATTCCCATTATCATCATAACGGTATCGATAAGTTTCCGTTGTTTTTCCTTGCTTTTTTCTTTCCATTTCCAGGCGATTGTTTAAACCATACTCATAGCTGGTAATACTAATCAGCTCATCTTTTGTTCTTCCTTCCACCATCATTCTTATACGGTTGGAATAGGCATCATAGGAATAAAGCGTCCGCTTCCAACCGGAATAATCTTCTTCTATCAGGTGACCTAGCTGATTATAGCGGTAGGTAATTGTAACTGGTGCCAAACTGAATTTATTAATCTTGCTTAGGATATTTCCGTTCACATCATAGTCGTATTCCCATGCAGAGATCACGTTTCCCTGCCGATTATTCTCTAGAGATATTATCTTGTCAGCATCATTATACTTATAACGTGTTTCCACACCGGACTGGGGATAGCGTAGGGTTTTACGATTACCTTTTTTATCATATTCGTACTCTGCCAGAATCTCTCCGACAGCGCTATTTCTCCTTACCTGCTTTAAACGGTATAAGTCATCATAGATATAATAAAAACTAACCTCCAGGCTAGCATTTCCTCCCCGGGTTAATTGAAAAGACTGACGGTTTCCATATATGTCATATGTATAGTCTTTTTTTGCATTTCCGGGATCTTCCTGACGAATTAGCTGACCTTTATTATTGAAGTAGCACTTTATTTCAAGGAGGACGGTTTGTTTTCCTCCCCTTGATTCTCTACTAACCTCCTGAATTCGCTTGCCATTCTTGCTATAAGCGTACTCCCTTTCGCTGGTTACCAATCCATCAGGAGTCCTTTTTTGTACAGTCTCCTTCATCAGATGTTCCAGAGCGTCATACTGATAAATGGTTTGATCCTTGTTCCTGTCCGTTTTTTTCAGCAGTCTTCCGACCTTGTCATACTCAAAATATTCCGAACAACCGCGGGAATCTGTCATTGCCGTTACATTTCCAAAACGATCATAGATATATTTTACTACTTCTCGTCCTTCACCGTATGGAGTGTCTCCAGTTCTTCTTAGAATGACTTGATCTAATACATCATACTGGCATGTGGTCTTAATCCAACTGTCCGAATTTAGGTGCTGGTAGGTATCGGTTAATCGGTTTCTGGCGTCATAAACATATTGGGTGTCCTGCCAGCCAACTTCTTGAGCCTTTTTTTCCCTTATTATATTTCCGGCTCCATCATAGTAATATTTTATAATCTGGCTACGGTGATCAAATGGTGAGATGATCTGCACCAGACGTCCTGACTTATCGTATAGGAATTCAGTTTTCTTTCCTACTTCATCCCAGTAGAAGCGTTTATTACCTAATGCATCATATTGAGTGCTTGTGATTCTCTCCTGGCCGGAGTCCAGCCGTATGTATTTTACTATCCGGCCTGCATAATCATACTCCCACCGATCCGCTTTATTTTTGGCATCAATTTTCCGGATATTATTACTTGCATTGTCATATTCGTAGGTAAACAATCTCTCGCCAGCTAATATTTCCTTTCGAACACGGTCTTTTTGATCTTTATAACGTTCCGTCACAATATCTGGAGCATAGATGTCTCCTGCTACTTTTTTTACTTCACGATAGTATATCCTGCCATCTGTGGGATCGGTGAATACCTCATTGTATTCATATTTCTCTTCATAACCCACTTGTGGAATCGAACGGGATATCACTCGCCCAAATGAATCGTAGGTATAACGCTCCGTCTTTCTTACGTTGTTTGCAGATGCGCCATTTCCATCATATGTGATGGATTCAATTAGTTCTCCCCATGTGTTGTATCGGAAATCCTGTAGTATAATGTCACCGGGCGCTGGTTCATTCGATGCAGCAAGGGAGACCTGCTGAATTTGTCCAAGGGGTGTGTATTGAATTCTTTTTTTCTGGCGATTCGCATCTGTTTCTATGATGTAGTTTAAACGGTCGTTATAATAGGTTTCATTTACTGCCTGCTGGCCGTCTGTAGGAGGAAATATTTCTAATACTACTCGTCCCATTACGTCATAGCGTAGATTAGTTACCTGATTCCTGGAATCTTTTTTAGAAACCAACCGGCCCCAGTTATCGTAATTATATTCTTCCTTTATTGGATCACAGGGCCTACCATCCGCATCTATGATGCCATTTTGTTCTTTTGTTATAAATTTATGGGTGTATCTGCTGACAGAGTGGGAAAGAGTGCTGTATTTATATATTGTTTCAGCATATTCACCTGACTGCTCTAGATCTCCGCTATCTGCCAGGAAATACCTTTTTTCGTTGGTCACACAGTAGGGGTTTTGAGAATCATTATAATTGTATTCTGTTTTTTCTTTCAAGACTCCATTTTGATAGACCCGATGGTACTTTATGGCTCGATTTCCTAATGTCGTATGAAGTTCATTTGTTTCTCTAATTAGGTCATCGCCCTTTTTTCTTTCTGTTTCAAGAATAATACTGTAGTCTCCGTAACTGGTATTTATTTCTTGGTTACAGGAAGGATCATTTGTGTATTCTTCAATCAACTGGATGATATTGGCTTTTCGGTCTGCGGAATATTTCCAAAATATTTTCTTTTCTAGGAATTTTGCTTCATCGTTCCTATCAAACATTTGATCGATTTCTGACACAATTAATTTATTGCTATATTTATAGATGCTTTTTGAGATGAGTGAATTTAGATGCCGGACTTCCTTTTTTATTAGCTGTCCGTACGAATCGAATTGATGGGTTTCCAGAATATCCTGATGATGTTTTACATCTGCATACGTGATATATTCACCATTGCTGTGGTCGTAAGTGTGTCCGGAATCTAGCTTGTAATCATATTCGCACTGGTTATATACGTTTCCGTCAGCAATATCCTTTTTCATTGACAACCCAAAATGAGTGATTCTTCCACCAGCCTCATTTATAATGTTAAATACCCTGTCATATGTTAATTGTGTAGATGCTTGATTTGGATATGTGATACTCTCTAGCAGCAAATAACTTCGTGCTCTATTTTCGGTGGTATATTCTGATACCTTTTTAGAGGAATAACGCATAATACCCTTATATTTTTCTGGATTATAATAGTTATAATGGGTCGTGCTTCCCCCTTGGTCTGTTACTGCGGTAAGCTTAAGCGGCTGTGTCTGATCAATATGATAGGAAATTTCACATGCTTTACCAGCTGTACTTTCTGGTAACCTCCACACAAGACCGTAATCTGTTTTCTCCAGGCTAATGTTACGTCCCCAGGTATCCACTATTGCCATACCATCCTGTTTTTTTAGATCATAAAAAATAACATTTCCGAACTTATCCTGCCTAGCTACCAATGTAAACTGATATAAATATAAACTATTTCGATTACCATTAATATTAAATAAATCTTTAAAATAGTCCTTATTTCCGTTCTTGTATTCAATTATGATATCATAATTTTTTGAAATATTGGGTGTATGAGGGTGTTGAATTGTACCTGATTTGTCCACAATACTGACATCATTTAGACTATGATCTACAAAACCGTCTAAGTACCGGTTCATTTTTAAACTTCTACCATCTTCCAGATGCAGAATACAATCATATGCTGGCGTCTCTATTATGATCGGTTTCATATTTACTCCAGATAGGTCTATATATGAATATTTTAGATAACGTACAGTTTCAATTGATGGTAAAACAAAGGACCAGCCATATCCCAGTCCATATGTGCCAGTATAGAAGCTATTATCCTTGGACCCCGTTCTTAGTTTATCATTTTTGAAATGGGGGTCCATATCCACTAGATTTGCACAACCTGAGTCATATCGTCTGGCAATTGATACATCAAATCCATCTCTGCCCGGCAGAACAAAATCTGTTACATCATATTGTACATCACCCGTGCTCAATCTAACATTTATCTGATTTGATTCAAAGTAGTTAAATGGGGATTCTGGATACTGTTTTATATCAGAAAATGTTTCTTCGTCGGTAGACAGTGTGGTCTGAGCAAGCATTGTACTAAGACTTTTTGCTTCTTTTTCTTCTCCACTTGATGTATTTTCCACCGTATTAGTATCTGATATATCCCATTCATTTTTCTCATTGTGATCCTCTAAAATCTTTTTATCGTCCATTTAATCCTTTCTTAATCTTAATATAATGATATTACTGCACTTCCGGTTCCCTTGGCGACAAATTCAACCAAAGCAATGGAACCACTAAAACACTCATTCGGACTTAACTGTCTGGTTGATTGAAACCTTAGATTTCCAGGAATACAGGAGTATATATTTACATTTTCTTCTGGATAACTTCCGGGTTTTGTTATACTTTTCGGGCTCCCGGCTGCAAAGTTATTTAATTCCAATAAGTATGGATCATACTTGAATTTCATGTGTATCCTGTCTAAACCACTTACCTCCTGGGCTTTTAGCAGCACTGTATATTGTTTACCGGCCTTTACTGGGTATTCCATGGTGCTGCTGCGATAAAAGATAGGGATAACTGGTATTTGTTTGGTTTCTAAATAATCAGACTCGTCCCCATTAGGAGCATGTACCTTGATCCGGTACATTGCATTGGACGCCCCAATTGGAATGGAATCTATTAGTCCTCGGTGTTCTTCTATCTGTTTTTGGGAATCCAATTCATGATAATTTAATCCTTTTTTTTCCCATTCGTTAAATGTAAGCCATCTGGAATCAATACCTTCCCATGAAATACCAGGTAGCGTGGTCTTCTCCTCTTCGTCCCATGTATTTTCAGATTTTTCCAGGATACTCCAGGTATTATTAAGTTCGTCCAGTTCCAGCCACGTACGTCCCTGCTCTATACCGAGCAGTTCAACTCCGGAGCCTCTAAATATTTCAAAACTTATATTCCGGCTTTCTAACTGCTGCCATGTATATGAATGATTTTCAAGCTGTGACCAGCTTAACTGCTCATGATCAAGGCGTTCCCAGTGTTGACCTATGCCGGTTCTGGTTTCAATTTGATGCCAGTTTAAGAAAGTCTCATCGTGACTGCTCCATGTTTCATTAGAACTATCAAAATTATCCCAGGTGCATCCTGACAGGGCTTGTGAAAAAGATTCATTAAATAAGCGTTCTAACGTATATTTTTTATCTTCTTCCACCGCTCCCCAACTGATTTGTACTTGTTCTCCCTCGTAAAGGGTGGGAATATGTAAACATTCCGGTCGGTTCATAAGTAATCGGTATCTCCTTTCGTTTTTATTGGTAAATTTAGCTTTAGTTTCAAAATTGATTGAGTTTATATTTATTTTTTTGGCTCTACCACCTATATTGTATAGTATTTATGATGTATTAAGTTTTAGTGCTATGTGTTTTTGCTAAATATATTTTATGATTGGTGATTTTTCAAAAAGATACATTTATTATGCTTATACTCCTTATTTATAAAGAAGAAACAAGAAGTATAAGCAGTTTCGTATTAATTAAGTAAATAGCAATTTAGCTAAAAATGTACCGAAGAATCTAAACTAAATAGTGGAACTTTTGGGGGTGGTAAGGATAGAGCATTTATAAAGTGTGAAGTAATAAGCACGGGAGATATGTTCAACCCCTTTATAAACATTCCGACTGACAATGGCGTTTGGTGTATCGGTACTTATTCAAAAAATAATGAACTTATGTTTCGATATTACCCTAAAGACGGAAGTCCAGGTGGAGTAGCGGCGATAATATCGCTACCAACCAATGATAGATGGATCGGATCGGATAACTAAAATGATCATTTGACTATGGTATAACCGGATAACTAAATGTTAAATATCCATCACCAACAGTATTCGATACAACATTTGCCATCAAAACCGTTGAGTTGTGATTTAAGTACACACAAGCAAGTACGGCACCTGTTATTGCGTTGAAAATTGACACTGCTGTTCCTAAGGCTGGTTTTGGCATAACTACTGAAAGCGTCCTTCCGGTGCCAGCAATCCCAAATTTAATATCGCTCATTCGTACATAGCAGACTCCGTTTTTTATTATATACTCAATTAATCCAATGGGTACTTCAATTGTTGAGTAAGCTGGGCGCACTATACTTAAATTTTGCGGATTTAACTTATTACTTACTGTAGTTATATTGCTATTTAACTTAGCAATTTTTTCATCAATAGCCATATTGCCATTAGAAAAATCCTGTTCTAACTTAGTTACCTTCTCATCAATAATTACATTATCATTGACAAAATCCTGTCTTACTGGCTTATCAGATGCTTCCCACATATTTAATCCTAATGATGTTTTATTTGTACTTGACATATTATTATTTCTCCTTTTTCAATTTAAATATTTCTTCTTCAATCTCTTTAGTTTCAAAACCATTTTGTTCTTTAACTTCATACAACTGTGGCGTACATATTTTTTTAAACTTTTATTTATATATAACTAATTCCACGCTACTAGTTCATTGCCGTACAAAGCAGTTACCTGTTATTTTTTTCAGATTATTTTATTACTATATACACGTTTTCACAAAGTAAGCTCTAATCTTCTACGTCATCCCCCCGTCTTACAATCGAACGCATGTTCTTTTTCCGATATCAAGATTATAATACTCTCAACGCTAATTGTCAATATAGTTTCGAACATATGTTCTTTTTTCCATTGGATAACTAGTTACGAAAATCAGAATCATTTGAAAATAATTACGTTAAACTCTCATAACACTACTAACAAAAATCATAGAAATCAAGTTCTCTTCTGCATCAAAACGCTAATTTATTTACCTATACAACAATGGCCAAACTTAGATATCCCAAATCAAATCAACAGTAGCGGTTAAATAAATACTTTCACAAAAGTAAAATAAAGGTACTTACCACGAATGTATATAATAAAATCAACTTAAGACGGATGAAAAACATTAGATAATCAAAACTTAAGTTTATAAAAACACCTTGTTCTGATAAGAATTATTTCGAATGAAAAAGAAAATCTATGCATATTTATTGCTGCTTAAAAAAGCATAAAAGACGAGTTAAATCTAAATCATTGAAAAACATTTTAGAAACAAATAACAAGACTGATACATATATCTACTAATATAATAATTATTTATATCAGGGGTTTTAGCATTTCTTACTCTATATTATTAATTTTATCGAAACCAAAAAAACACATCAAAAAA
>NZ_MCIA01000018.1 GCF_003609635.1 Lacrimispora algidixylanolytica
AGCATCGGCCGTTTTTTGCAGAGATATCATACGATTACTGTTCCGCTACCAACTGATCTAGTGACCTGAATTGATATCCCATTTCCTCGTATTTGGTTAACAGCTCATCAAGAATCTGTCCATTGGTTTTAGAGGTGCTGTGAAGCAAAATAATGGCACCTGGATGGACTCTGCCAAGAAGTTTTTTAAAGGCTTCTTCCTTTGATGGTTGCTTATCCTGATACCAGTCAACATAAGCCAGACTCCAGAAAAAGGTCTTATATCCCATATCCTTAGCCATCTGTAAGTTAGTTTCATTGTATTTGCCCTGTGGTGGACGGTAATATTTCCTCAAGGGCTGTCCTGTGGTTTTTTCATACAAAGTCTCTAAATCCTTTAACTCTTTTTCAAAGGACTCCTTGGAAGCCATCTTAGACATATCGGGATGGTGATAAGTATGATTTCCTACGGTGTGACCTTCTGCGACCATACGTTTCACAAGATCAGGAGCGGTTTCTATGTAGTTGCCTACGATAAAAAAGGTAGCGGGGGCATTGTGCTTCTTTAGAGCATCCAGTATCGCGGGAGTATTGCCGTTTTCATAACCAGCATCAAATGTAAGATACAATACTTTATCTTGTGTTTTCTGTGCGTAATAGGAATTAAACTGCTTTAGATAATCCATGGTGGCATTGGCTACGGGAGGTTGGCCTTCCTGCTGGAAACTAAGACCCCAGTTTCCATCTGCTGCGGCTGTAACCGTTTTCTGATGTGCCGTAAGCATGGCGCCCATACGACCTGCCATAAATGCACAGAGAAAAAGGAGAAAAATCTTAGCAGACCGTTTCCCAGTTTGAGGAGAAACAGGAATGGACCGGATTTTTTCTACTATCTTTAGATTTTTAAGAAACTTCATAAAATAGAACTCCGTCAGTACGTTTGTTTCAATATATGAAGACGGACTTGTCTCTATTCGGCAAAATCAGCGATCCGCTCACTTTTCGCCCCATGACATTCCAGGGTTTTTAATTAAATATGTTTATTTTTCATTTAATATGATTCCATGTGTTTCATTTAGATTCTTTGTAACTTTTTGGAAATCATATAGAATTAATGTAATAACTTGTCATTCAAAAAAATGGCGGGTAGTATGTTAAACATACTACCCGCCAAAATTACATAGGGGAAGATTTCCAAAAGATTAATCCTTAATAATCGTTCCAGCGTTATCTTCAAGGCTAGCCTTCGCCATTTGCAAAGAAGTAATAATCGCCTTTCTATTCTTACCATGTTCAATAAAATCAACAGAAGCCTCAATCTTTGGTAGCATGGAAGAAGATTCAAACTGTCCTTCTTGAATATAGTCAGCAGCTTCTTTTACGTTCATAAGGCCAATTGGTGTCTCATCTGCCTTTCCATAATTTAAATCTACGTTATCAACACCGGTTAAAATCATAAGTACTTCAGCATCGATTTCCTTTGCCAAAAGTCCAGCGGCACGGTCTTTTTCAATGACTGCACTGGCACCCTTTAACACACATCCCTGTTCCATAACCGGGATTCCGCCACCGCCACATGCAATTACGATCTGGTCTGCATCTAAGATAGCTTTGATGATATCAATCTCAACAATGGATACAGGTTTTGGAGAAGCAACCACCCTGCGGAAACCCTTACCAGAAACTTCTTCCACGTAATTTCCTTTTTCCTCCTCTACCTTTGCGTCCTCTTGTGACATAAAACGGCCAATCGGTTTCATGGGAGTGTAAAATGCCTCGTCATAAGGATTTACCATCATCTGGGTTAAAATTGTTGCCACAGATTTGTAAATGCCTCTCTTA
Source organism: Lacrimispora algidixylanolytica (assembly GCF_003609635.1). Lineage (GTDB taxonomy): Bacteria > Bacillota > Clostridia > Lachnospirales > Lachnospiraceae > Lacrimispora > Lacrimispora algidixylanolytica. The sequence goes on from NZ_MCIA01000018.1 coordinate 1,821, forward strand.
AGTAGTTCTGCGCGGATACCGTTTTGTAGATCGTAACCAATGTAGCCCTGACTCATGGCAGAACATACGGACATGGGGGCGGAAGTATAACCGTCATGCTGCTTGCCGAACTCATTCATAGCGGTGTGGATCATACCAACCTGGGGCGCATTGCTGTGAGTGATGGCTACCTGCCAGCCGCCTTCAATAAAATCTGCGATCACTTTGGCGGTTTTGCCAACAGCTTCTTTTTGCTCGGGAAGGTTCGTTCCCAAAGCATTATGTCCCAACGCCATAACAATACGTTTTTTTGCCATATCAGTTTCCTCTCAGTTCAATCGTAATTTAATAAAAAAGATAAGAATATTATAGTATCCAGAGGTAAAAAAAGCAACAGGTTTTAAGTCATGGAAGAGTATGAAGAAAAAGGTATGGAATATTTTCGAAAGAATTATAAAAATAATTATGGATATCTTAAGATCAGGTGGTATAATGTTTAGAATGAAACAGAGAGGAAAGGACTCCATACACATGACATCACTGATCCTGCATCTGATACTTCCAATGTTTTTTTATACCGGAGTATCCAGCATTTTGTTTCTGAATCTAAACATAGGTGCATTATATGCCGCTGCCTTATCTTCCGTTATATGTGCTCCATTCTTATATTTCGTGTATTCGAGAGATCAGAAGCTGCGTAGCATAACACCAGCGATTCATTTAAGACTTAACGGCTGTTTTTTCTATATTCTGCTACTTGGTACTGCTTTATGCGTGTTTGGCAATGAGATTGTGGCGATGTCAGGATTGGACCACATATCACAGGCATATGAAGAGGCGAAAAACGCCATCTATATGCCAACGCTTCCAGTACAGATTGCAGCTGCCGGATTTATAATTCCATTGACCGAAGAATTGATCTTTCGGGGACTTTGCTTTGCCGCCTTAAGGGACAGACTGTCTTTTCTGCCATCTGCCTTTCTATCTGCGGCTTTGTTTGGAATTTATCATGGGAATCTCCCTCAGGGAGTGTATGCGTTTATCATTGGACTGGCGGTTGCCTGGCTTTATGAGGTGACTCAGACCTTACTGGCGCCTGTTATTCTTCATGTGATGGCTAATTTAGTATCCCTGATTGTTACAAATACAATTCTGGGGAATCTGCTGTCAGGGAGTAATAATCAGGGTGTAATGGCAATTATAGCCATTGTTTCTTTTATGGTATCATTATTATGCATCATACGTATTTACAGGAAAAACAATTTAAAGGAGGATATGGTGTGAAACTCTTATCTGTGGCAATTCCTTGCTATAATTCTGAATCTTATATGAGGCACTGCATTGACTCATTGCTGCCTGGAGGGGAAGAAGTGGAGATTCTTATCGTAAACGATGGCTCCACCAAAGACAATACTGCTGCTGTTGCCGATGAATATGAGAGCAGATATCCCAATATATGCCGGGCGATCCATCAAGAAAATGGAGGCCATGGAGAGGCAGTCAATGCCGGACTTAGGAATGCCACTGGAATCTATTTCAAAGTGGTGGACAGCGATGACTGGGTAGACTATTCTGCCTATATGGAGATTTTAAATACATTAAGGGACTTTGTTATAGGTGAAAAGACGCTTGATATGTTAATTAGTAATTTCGTTTATGAAAAGCAAGGCGTAAAACGAAAAAAAGTGATGAATTACCGCACGGCTCTACCAAAGAATGAATTATTCGACTGGGATGACGTAAAGGTATTTATACTGGGACAGTATATTCTTATGCATTCTGTCATTTATCGGACAGAACTTTTAAAACAATGCGGACTGGAGCTTCCAAAACACACCTTCTACGTGGACAATATCTTTGTATACCAACCTCTGCCTCACGTAAAGACCATGTATTATCTTGATGTAAACTTTTATCGGTATTTTATCGGAAGAGAAGATCAATCGGTAAACGAACAGGTGATGATTGGTCGAATCGATCAGCAGATCAACGTAACAAAATTAATGCTTGGTTACTATGACGTAATGAAGATTAAGCAGCGAAAACTTCGCAGGTATACGGTACGGTATCTAGAAATTATGATGACCATTTCGTCCATTCTGGCAATCAAATCTGGTTCAGAGGAAAATTTAGAAAAGAAAAAAGAACTTTGGCAGCATTTAAGAAAGCAGAATTTAAAGCTGTTTTTGCGCTTGAGATGGGGATTCATGGGACAGGGAGTTAACCTTCCAGGAAAAGGTGGCATGAAATTTCCAATCGCAATATATCAGATGACCCAGAAGTTTTTTGGGTTTAACTAGGAAAATCCCCGACAGTGATTATACTGTCGGGGATTTTTTAACCAATTGCCTTTTCGGACACTTTCTTTCTGCTAGGTTCATAACTTCCGGCATATACGAAATAATACATGATATAAGCCATTGCGATAGAACCAAAACCATCAATTGCGGAATGCTGCTTTAAAAATACAGTAGCCAGACAAATTGAAACCATGAGTACAAAGGAAGAGATCTTTAAAATGCCGTATTTGCTCAGACGTTCGCTTCTTAAAACTGCAAGGTGTACACAGATGGAATTATATACATGAATGCTTGGAAATACATTGGTGCAGGTATCTGCGGAATAGAGATAAGAAACTATTTTAGCAAATACATTCTTTGAGGGATCTATTAAAGGCCTAAAATCCGTACCGTTTGGAAACACGGTGCAAACCAAAAGACTAATAGTCATTCCTGTAAAAAGCATGGTACATAGTTTATAATAGCTTTTCACATCAGTAAAAAAGAAATACGCTACAGCGCCAGCCACATATAGAAACCATAAAAGATATGGTATAATGAAAAATTCGTTAAAAGGAATCAAGTCATCAAGTGCAATATACATGATATGGTAATTGCTCGTTACCGTTTTTTCCAGGTATAAAAACCATGGAAGATAAATAAAAGCGTAGCCCAGTAACCAGACATGGCTGTATTTTTTTAAAGTGCTTTTCATTTTAAGTCACCATTCTCCATTCTTATGGTCAGGAATCAATTGATCAACTTTGGTGGATTATATCATACTCGATTTCACAGTACAATAGTATTTCAAAAATGTTAAGTTTTTATTCTGATAAGTTTTACTTTTTAGTGAAAATTTACCAAACTTAAAAATAATCTTTTTATAAAATAGTTGATACAGCGCCAATCTTTGTGTATAGTATATAAGCAGACTTTAATGAGCAGAAGTTGGAAATCAGGAGAACATAAGGGTGAAAGACTGCAGGCAGAGGCTGAATGGCCAGCCTGTTTGATAACCATAGGAAATCCAGTATTCTAGCTGTGGCAGAAGGCCTGACATTGTATGGCTTTCACTTACGGCATTCTAAGATTCTGGTAGGAAGAAGGACAGAATGGAACGAAAGAATGAAGAGGGATTGACGGAAAAGGATTTTCTTTTACAGTATCGTCCGGGGGATTATGAACGTCCGTCGGTGACGGTTGATGTGCTGATTTTTGCGGTGGATCTAGAAGAAGAGGAAGCAGAAGCGGAAATTCTTTTAATTCGTCGGAAGAATCATCCTTACATCGGACATTGGGCCATACCAGGTGGTTTTGCAGGTCTTGATGAGTCGCTGGAAGAGGCGGCTGCCAGAGAGCTTTATGAAGAGACAGGGGTAACAGACATTTGTTTGGAGCAGCTCTATACCTGGGGATCGATAAAACGTGACCCAAGAACAAGAGTAATATCAGTATCTTACTTAGCTGCCGTACCAAAGGATCAGATCAATCCCCAGGCTTCTGACGATGCGGAAAAAGCAGGTTGGTTTAAGGTAAAGAAAAAGAAACTTTCTGATCTGGAGAATGGATCTACTTATTCGCTTACTGTTGAAAATGACGAAGATCATATTTATATGACATATCGAATTACCGAAACTTATCAACGTCAGGGACTGATGTGGAAAAAGGAAACAGACATTGAGCTTTTACCAGCCATTGATATGCTGGATCAGGAAAAACTGGCATTTGATCATGCAGAGATTCTGAATGTTGCCATGGATCGGTTGGAAGAGCTGGAAAAAGAATATAGGGAACAGAATTTCTAGAAAAAACGCATTATCCTATTAGGGTGATGCGTTTTTTTGAATGTTTGTAAGAAAAACTTAATCTGAAAAATAGAAGATATATGATATACTGTTGGAAGAAATTACATGAATAGTGATATAAATACAGGAGAAGAAGGAAATGACAAAAAGATCACTCAGGCTGTGTAGTCTGGCAATTTGCTTTAGTTTAGTCGCATCAATCCCTACATTTGGTGATATCCCTGTTGTTACGCCTTTTCCGGATTCTTCCGGCCAAAAGACGGAAAACGCAGCAGGGCCTGGTGCCGGATTACCAACGGATCACTCTCAAAAAACAGAAACCAACACCACAGGAAGTACAGCAAATCCTGCAACTACAACAAATCCCGCGACAACTACAACAACAACTACTACAACAAATACGACCAACGCGGCAAATGTTACTCAACCTCAAATTGCATCTGAAGGTGCAGTTCTTTTGGATGCTCAAACTGGAACCATTCTTTATGGAAAGAATGCAGAGGCTAAATATTATCCGGCTAGCATCACAAAGCTAATGACGGCTCTTCTTGTAGCAGAACGTTCCAATCTTACGGATACCGTGGTATATTCAAAAGCGGCCACCACCAATCTGGAATCTGGAGCCGTTACCTTAGGACTTGTAGAAGGAGATAGGCTTACAGTAGAACAAAGTCTATACGGTCTTATGCTAAAATCGGCCAATGAAGTTGCTAACGGATTGGCTGAGCACGTTTCTGGCAGTGTAAGTGGTTTTGCCGCCCTTATGAATGCAAAAGCAAAGGAGCTTGGTTGTACCAACACGAAGTTTGTCAATCCAAATGGTCTTAACAATTCTGGACATTATACAACGCCTCATGATATGGCTTTAATCGCAAAAGCTGCATTTCAAAACGATAAGGTAAGAAAAGTGACCTCCACCGTGAGTTATCAGATCCCTGCTACCAAAAAGGCGGGAGCCAGAACTGTTACCATGGGACACAAGATGATTCATTCATCAGACTCCCGTTATTATTCAGGTGTCATTGGGGGAAAGACAGGTTATACTTCAGCAGCTGGCAATACTCTTGTCACCTGTGCAGAAAGAAATGGAGTCCGTCTCGTAGTCGTTGTGATGAAAAGTAAGTCAACCCACTATGCCGATACGAAAGCCCTTTTGGATTATGGATTTGCTGTAAAATCAGGAGGGACAACCTTATCCCAGAATTCGGTTAACGGATGGGAAAAGAACGGAACCAAATGGTTTTTTAAAAAACAAGATGGGAAAAAAGCAGCCAACCAGTGGATGAATGTGGATGGAGTCGACTATTATTTTGACCAAGACGGAACGATGGCTACAGAGTGGAGGCAGTTTTCAAACAGCTCATGGTATTACTTCAAACAAAGCGGTTCCATGGCACGCAATTACTGGGTAGAGAGTAGTGGAATATGGTATTACCTAGGAGGCGATGGGGTGATGTTAAAGAATACGACAACCCCAGATGGATACTGTGTAAATGAATCCGGTGCATGGGTAAAGAAATAATCCCTGTTACATACAAAAAAAGAGCCCTTGGGCTCTTTTTTCGTTTAAGGTAGTCACTTCATGCGGTTAGACCTGGCTTTGATCTCCCTGGTCTGCTTCGATTGAAACTTCACTAATATCAGTTCGATATTCCATAACATCTTCTACGCTACAGTCTAAAATCTTGCAAAGCATATCAATGGTGTGAGTGGATACAAAATTATTTTTCTTAAGCCTCCCGATCTGTCCGGCACTAACCTTATAATACTTAATCAGATGATACTGGCTGACGTTTTTCTTTTTCATGGTCTCCCACAGCCTGTCATAAACAATCATATATGTCACCTCTAACCATAATTAAACCGTGAGTATCTGGTATTGCATATTATCCATAATTGGTATATATTATGTGTAAGGAGGATTACACCAATGAAAAGGAATATATTTAATGCAATTTTTTATCTTGTTTGTTTTTTTATTATCTGCGGCTCCATATACCGCCTTGCGTTTACGGTCCCCCCTCAGCCAGGAACTCAGGGATATACAGAGTATTTTTTTAGCACTATGGTTATGAGTGTAGGAATTGGTTTGATGGTAATACTGCCCAATTTAGTGATCGAATATCTGGCAGGAGATTGGTTTTCTTAAGCTTGACGAGGTAGAAAGTTCATTGTATGATGAAAAGACAGCAGGAAAATAAAACGAAAAGTTGAGGAAATCGATATGTTATTTGCTGTCGGAGTTTTTTGTCTCGCTGCTATCGCAGCATTTTTACTGCGTTCAGAATATGAAAAGGAACAACTTTCTAGAGAAGATATTGTTCTTAAAAGCGAAAAGATTATAAAGGATCATCGGATTCTCTTTCTATCCGATTTACACAATCATCAGTTTGGAACAGGAAACCAAAGGCTTCTTGATGCAGTGGACCTTATTAATCCGGACCTCATTTTGGTGGGAGGAGATATGTTAGTCAGCAAGGGAAGTGCTGATACGTCCATCTCCCTAAAGCTATTTAAAACCCTTGCTTCCCGCTATCCGGTTATCTATGGAAACGGCAACCATGAGAATCGGATGAGCTGGAATCCAGAAGTTTATGGCAATCAGTACGAGGAATACAAAAATAGCTTAAAGAGACTGGGCGTAAAGGTTCTTGAAGATAAGACAGAACTATTTGCCCAGGATTTGGCTGTTACGGGCATTGATTTAGAGTACCGATTTTATAAGAATTTTCAACGTGAGGAATTAACACGGGAACAAATAGAGAAAAAGGTGGGAAATGCAGATAAGGATCGGTTCCAGATTCTTCTTTGCCATTCCCCCCTTTATTTTCGTGGTTGTAGAGCATGGGGAGCAGATCTGACTTTATCCGGGCACTTTCATGGAGGAACCATAAGACTGCCTGTATTAGGTGGTGTCATGACGCCTCAGTATCAGTTTTTCAATCCATATTGTGGAGGAACGTTTGAAACGGATGACAGATATATGATCGTGAGCAGAGGGCTTGGAACTCATTCCATAAATATCAGGTTTAACAACAAACCCCAACTGGTAGTAGTAGATTTAAAACGGAAAACATGATTTTGGGGCTGGCATATATTTACAGATGAAGCAGGATTTGTTATACTAGTCCGTGGTGTATGATATATGCTTTGGAGGAATTTATGGGAATCTCTTATAAACTGGATATTTTTGAGGGGCCGCTGGATCTGCTGCTTCATTTGATTGATAAGAATAAAGTGAATATTTATGATATTCCCATTGCGACAATTACGGAACAATACTTAGATTATGTCAACAACATGGAAACAGAGGATTTAAACATTGTCAGTGAGTTTTTAGTTATGGCGGCAACACTGATTGATATCAAGGCGCGCATGCTGCTTCCAAAAGAAGTGAATGAAGAGGGGGAGGAAGAAGACCCCAGAGCAGAGCTTGTGGCACGTCTTTTAGAATACAAATATTATAAATACATGTCTATGGAATTAAAGGACCGGGAGGTGGGAGCCGACCGTCTGTTTTATAAAGATTCCACGGTGCCACCTGAGGTAACAAAGTACGAGCCGGTCGTTGATCTTGATCTGCTTTTAGATGGACTTACTCTGGCAAAGCTGCAAGAGATCTTCAGACAGGTCACAAAGCGTAAAGCAGACCGTGTTGACCCAATCAGAAGCAGCTTTGGAAACATCCAAAAGGAATCCGTAAGTCTGGAGGATAAGATTATATCCGTTATGGATTATGCCAGACAGCACCGGAAGTTTTCTTTTCGCAGGATGCTTGAGAGGCAGACAGACAGACTGGAAGTTGTGGTAACATTTTTAGCGATTCTGGAGCTTATGAAGATCGGAAAGATCCGTTTGACTCAGGAGTGTTTGTTTGAGGATATGTTCATTGAAACTTTGGAAGAGGAAGAAGAAGTAGGAGCTTGACCTGGTGGAACATGGACAAGGATTCGGGAGAGAGGAAACACATGGAAAAAGATACTCTTTTTGAGGAAGGGCTTAAAAAAAGCACAAAAGAAGAAAAAACATGGGAAGCTGTCATTGAGGCTGTTCTTTTTACCATGGGAAATTCTGTGGAGCTAAGCCGCCTTGCGGTTGCCATCGGACAGGACGAGAACACAGCAAGAGAAGCCGTTCTCCGTCTGAAAAAGCGCTTTGACACGGGGAAACGTGGGATGCAGATCATTGAACTGGAGAACAGCTATCAGATGTGCACCCGTACAGAATACTACGAAAATCTGATTCGTGTTGCAGTCACTCCCAAAAAACAGGTATTATCAGATGTGATCTTGGAGACTCTCTCCATTATTGCCTATAAGCAGCCGGTAACAAAGCTTGAGATTGAGAAAATTCGTGGAGTTAAATCCGATCATGCAGTCAATAAGCTGGTAGAATATAATTTGGTTTATGAAGTGGGACGACTTGACGCACCTGGGCGCCCGGCCCTATTTGCGACAACAGAGGAATTTTTAAGAAGATTTGGAATTGGATCTACCCAGAACTTACCGGTTGCAGATCCGGTGGTAGCGGCAGAAATTCGCTTGCAGGTAGAAGAAGAGCTCTCTGACAGCAGTGATTTGATATCAGAGGAAGATAAGAAAAAAGTGGATTTTCAGGAGGAATAAAAGTGACACAAACGATTAAAATTAAATATTTTACAGATGAGATAGAACGTCTTTGCTATATTGGTGGAAAGTCAGATTGGATCGACTTAAGAGCTGCAAAGGAAGTGGTGATAAAGGCAGGAGAGTTTCAATTGATTCCTCTTGGCATTGCCCTGGAACTTCCCTCAGGTTATGAAGCGCATGTGGTCCCAAGAAGCAGTACGTTTAAAAATTACGGAATCATTCAGACAAACAGCATGGGAATTATTGACGAAACCTATTGTGGAGATAATGATCAGTGGTTTTTCCCAGCCTATGCCTTAAGAGATACCGTAATTCGTGTAAACGACAGAATCTGTCAGTTCCGCATCATGGAACATCAGCCGGTTCTTGCGTTTGAAGAAGTCACAGAGCTGGTTCATGAAGACAGAGGCGGTCACGGAAGTACAGGGAAACAATAACATTCATAGCTTTTATAGAGTTGGAGATAATAGCATGAGAAAAAAGACTGGATATGCAGTGTTTGTTGTTCTTATTTGTTTGGTGGTGTCCTTATCCCAGGGCTGCGCAGGCAAAGACAACCGGTATACGTTCCGGGAGGCGGGAATAACCGCGTTGAAGGAAGGAAATTATGATGAGGCCATCGTTTCTTTTGACAAAGCCATACAGTCCTCAAAGGGCCTGGTTCAGAAGGTGGATATTGATATACTTAAATATAGGGCTGAGGCGGAGTTTTTATCTGGAGATTACAAGCAAGCGGAAGCAACCTATGACAAACTCATAAAAGCTGACGGTAAAAAGTCAGAGTACTTTAATTTACGTTCCATAGCTAGAGCTGAGGCAGGGGATTTAAAAGGAGCTCTAGAGGATTACAAAAAGAGCGGAGAAATTAAAAAGGATTTTAAAACTCCAGGCAGATTAAAAGCTCTTATTTCCGTAGGGTCTCTTATGGAAAAGAACGGATCTCTTGACGACGCCATGTCTCTTTATCAGGAGGCATTAACAGCAGGTGAAAAAAGTGCCGGGCTATATAACCGAATAGGGCTTTTGAATATAGCAAAGAAAGATTACGATTCTGCCTCAAGTTATTTTGAACTAGGTCTTTCCGCAGAAGATGGCAGTACTGTTCCTGAGCTTTTATTTAACCAGGCAGTTGCCAGAGAATATAAGGGTGAATTTAAAGAAGCCCTGGAATTGATGCAGAAGTATGTCTCCGTTCACGGTCCGGATGAAGCGGCTGAGAGGGAGATCACATTTTTAAAGACAAGATAGGTTGGATAAATTATGGCAGAACTGATTGATTTAAAAGATATAGAAGAAAAAGTCATTCTCATAGCCGTTAGTATTGGAGATGGGGATGGTACAAAGGCTTCCGTTGATGAGCTGGAAGAGCTTGTTAAAACAGCGGGAGCTGTAACCGTGGATAAGATGATTCAGAACCGGGAACGAGTTCATCCGGGAACGTATCTTGGAAAAGGTAAGATTCAAGAGGTAAAGGAACGGGCATGGGAGCTAGGTGCCACAGGTGTGGTATGCGATGATGAGCTTTCTCCCGCCCAACTTAGGAATTTAGAACAAGAACTTGATATGAAGGTCATGGACCGAACCATGGTAATTTTGGATATTTTCGCTTCCAGGGCGACCACTAGAGAGGGAAAGATTCAGGTGGAACTGGCTCAGTTAAAATATAGGTCTGCCCGCCTGGTTGGACTTAGAAGTTCCTTATCTCGTTTGGGAGGCGGAATCGGAACCAGAGGACCTGGAGAGAAGAAGCTGGAGATGGACCGCCGTCTAATCCATGATCGAATTGGAATTTTAAAGTCAGAACTTGATGATGTAAAGCGTCACAGGGAAGTTGCCAGACAGCAGCGGGATAAAAATCATGTAACGGTTGCGGCAATTGTAGGGTATACCAATGCGGGAAAATCCACCTTGCTTAACCAGCTCACTGATGCTGGGATTCTTGCAGAAGACAAGCTGTTTGCTACCCTTGATCCTACGACAAGGAATTTAAATCTTCCAGGAGGTCAGCAGATTCTTCTAACCGATACGGTTGGGTTTATCAGGAAACTGCCTCATCATTTGATTGAAGCCTTTAAAAGTACGTTGGAAGAGGCAAAATACAGTGATGTGATTCTTCATGTGGTAGATGCCTCCAATCTACACATGGAGATGCAGATGTACGTAGTATACGATACTCTGCGGGAACTGGGAGTTAGTGATAAGATTGTAGTAACGGTATTTAACAAGATGGATGCCGCTGACCCTAATACCACTCTTCGCGATATCACCTCGGATTATCAGGTGAAAATATCAGCCAGGACTGGGCAAGGCTTTGACGAGCTTTTAAATCTTTTAGAGACGATATTACGAAATCAAAAAATACATTTAGAAAAAGTATATTCCTACAATGAAGCAGGTAAGATTCAACTGATCCGCAAGTATGGTCAGCTGTTAGCAGAAGAATACCGGGATGATGGTATTTATGTAAGTGCTTATGTTCCATCGGAATTGTTAGCCAATTTATAGGCAATGCCGATTTAATTAACGACGAAAGAAAACACAATATGTAGAATTGGTGTTAAAATCCAATCTATATATTGTGTTTTTGTTTTCGCTCTGTTATAATACACTTGTGTTTTAATCTTGAAGTCAATAAAGGGGTTCTAAGAGGAAAGGAGCTAGCTTTTAATGATCCAGGTAGTAAAAAGAGATGGGGAAATAGCTGAATTCAGCCTAATTAAGATCACGGAAGCCGTTAAAAAAGCATTTAAGGCCACGCAGAAGGAGTATAATGATGAAATCCTTCAATTGTTGTCTCTTCGGGTAACGGCTGATTTCCAGAACAAGATGACAGGTAGCCAAGTTTCAGTGGAGGAAATTCAAGACAGCGTAGAGCACGTTCTGGAACAAGCCGGATATACAGATGTAGCAAAGGCATACATTCTTTATAGAAAACAGCGAGAGAAAATTCGTAATATGAAGAATACAATACTTGATTATAAAGATGTAGTGAACAGCTATGTAAAGGTAGAAGACTGGCGGGTCAAAGAAAACTCTACGGTTACTTATTCCGTGGGCGGTCTGATTTTAAGCAATTCCGGTGCGGTTACGGCAAACTACTGGTTATCAGAGATTTACGACCAAGAGATTGCGGATGCCCATAGAAATGCGGATGTACATATTCACGATTTATCTATGCTGACAGGTTATTGTGCTGGCTGGTCATTAAAACAACTTCTTATGGAAGGGCTAGGAGGAATCCCTGGTAAGATTACCTCTTCACCCGCTAAACATTTATCCGTTCTTTGCAACCAAATGGTAAATTTTTTGGGAATTATGCAAAATGAATGGGCAGGAGCTCAGGCCTTTTCTTCCTTTGATACGTATTTGGCACCTTTTGTTAAGGCAGATAACTTATCCTACAGTGAAGTGAAAAAGTGTGTAGAAAGCTTTATTTTTGGTGTAAACACTCCAAGTCGTTGGGGAACTCAGGCACCATTTTCTAATATTACTTTGGATTGGACCGTTCCTCCTGACATGGCAGAATTGAATGCCGTTGTAAGTGGTAAGGAGATGGATTTCAAGTACAAGGATTGTAAGAAAGAGATGGATATGGTCAATAAGGCATTTATTGAGACCATGATTGAAGGAGATGCCAATGGAAGAGGATTCCAATATCCCATTCCAACCTATTCCATTACAAAGGATTTTGATTGGACAGATACAGAAAACAACCGTTTGCTGTTTGAGATGACCTCAAAATACGGAACTCCTTATTTTTCTAACTATATTAATAGCGATATGGAGCCAAGCGATGTAAGAAGCATGTGTTGCCGTTTGAGACTTGATCTTCGGGAATTAAGAAGAAAGACTGGTGGTTTCTTTGGTTCTGGAGAAAGCACTGGCTCTGTAGGCGTTGTGACCATAAACATGCCAAGGATTGCATACCTAGCAAAAGATGAAACTGACTTTTTCAAACGTTTGGATCACATGATGGATATCTCTGCTAGGTCTTTAAAGGTGAAACGGGATATCATCACAAAACTTTTAAATCAGGGCTTGTACCCATATACCAAGCGGTATCTTGGAACCTTTGAAAATCACTTTTCCACCATCGGACTCATTGGCATGAATGAGGTTGGACTAAATGCAAGATGGTTAAAAGAAGATTTATCCAACACGAAAACCCAGAAGTTCACGAAGGAAGTGTTAAATTATATGCGGGAAAGGCTTTCCGATTATCAGGAGCAATACGGCGACCTTTATAATCTAGAAGCAACTCCAGCAGAATCTACTACCTACCGCCTGGCAAAGCATGATAAAGATCGTTATCCAGGAATACGAACTGCAGGAAAAGAAGGGGATACCCCATACTATACCAATAGTTCCCATCTTCCAGTGGAATTCACAGCAGATATTTTTGATGCTCTGGATATTCAAGATGGGCTTCAGACCCTTTATACCTCAGGAACTGTATTCCATGCATTCCTGGGTGAAAAGCTCCCAGACTGGCAAGCAGCAGCAAAGATGGTGAAAACCATAGCGGAGCATTACAAACTGCCTTATTATACGATGTCCCCCACATATTCTATTTGTGCGGAGCATGGTTACCTTTCGGGAGAACATAAGATATGTCCGTTCTGTCAAAAACCAGCAGAAGTGTACAGTCGGATTACCGGTTATTACCGTCCAGTACAGAACTGGAATGAAGGAAAAACGCAGGAATATAAAAACAGGATCACCTACAATCCCCTGAGTATAACGAAGGAAAAAGTAGAAACTGTAAAAGCAGAAAAGGTTCTGACTAAAAAAACAGAGATTCCAACGGGAGCATATCTTTTCACCACAAAGACTTGTCCAAACTGTAAGACAGCTAAGGGATTTTTGCAGAATATGGACTATGAGACCGTGGATGCAGATGATAATGCAGAGTTGGCCGCAAAGCTTGGAATCATGCAGGCGCCTACTCTGGTAGTCGTAAAAGAAGGTTTGATTCACAAGATTACCAATGCTTCCGATATCAGAAAGTATGCGGAACGTACAGGGCAGTGACGTGTTTTATGGTTAAGGAGCATGTTGCTAAAATAACTCTGATGAAAAAGTGGAAATAAGCAACAAAAAAACACCTTAATTTAAAAGGAACCTCTTTCGTTAGACATTGTTTTGTCTGACAAAGGGGTTCCTTCACTTTAAGGCGCATCTTCATACAATTTATGAGATTGTTTCGCTCAATGATTCTTCCGACTTATTATGTTGAAGTTTTGTGATAATTTTGGTCATCATATCTCATAATGATGGTATTCACGGTCTAGTTTTCTTTGCTCTTCCACCAGATCAGCAAGAGTGATACCGTCAATGACGCCAGAGATAGCATCATCAAGCTTTCTCCATACCATAAGGCTTGCACAGACATCAGCACGGTGACAATGGTTTACCTCGTCCTCCATGCAGGCAACGGGAACAAGGCTGCCTTCAGCAAGACGTAGGATCATGCCAACCGTATATTCCGAAGGATCTTTTGTGAGAAAATACCCTCCCTTGGCACCTCTGCGGCTTTTTACGAAACCGGCCCGACTTAGGATGGTCACGATCTGTTCTAAGTATTTGTCCGAAATTTCCTGGCGTTTTGCCACCTGATTTATCTTTGTGCATTCGTTTGGATGAAGTGCAAATTCAAGCATCATACGAAGCGCATAACGCCCCTTGGTAGAAAATGTCATTGCTAAAATTCTCCTTCCTAATTATTCTTATCAGTTTAGTAGGATATTAGTGTATTTTACACGAAATACTATAAAAAGTAAACCTTAAATTCTCTGGCTTCCCAATTTGGTAAAATGGATGTATACTAATAAACATTGGGAGGACGGGAGAAGAGCAGGAGGAATATGTGAGAAAAAATCAAAAAGCAGATCATGTAATTATGACCGAAGGAGTCATTTGGAAACAGCTTCTTGCTTTTTCCATGCCGTTACTCATCGGAAACCTATTCCAGCAGCTTTATAACACCGCTGATTCAATTGTAGTTGGTAATTTTGTAGGCAGCGATGCACTGGCAGCTGTTGGTTCAAGCAATTCCCTAATCAATTTAATCATTGGTATGTCTATGGGAATCGGTACTGGTGCAGGAGTCATCATATCCCAGTATTATGGAGCAAAAGAGGATCAAAAGCTCCACTGGGCAGTCCATACCTCCATTGCACTTAGTTTGGTTGGAGGTGTTCTTTTAACAATTCTTGGTGTTATCCTAACCCCGGTATTATTAATCTGGATGGGGACACCTATTGAGGTTTTGCCTAGTGCTATTTCTTTTTTAAGAATATATTTTCTGGGTTCCGCCTTTAATCTTTTATATAATATGGGAGCAGGGATTTTAAGGGCAGTTGGAGATTCCAAAAGACCTCTTTATTATCTTTGTGTTTCCTCTGTAGTAAATATAGTGTTGGATTTGGTGTTTGTCGTTGGTTTTCATATGGGAACGGCAGGAGCTGGTTTTGCAACCGTAATCGCCCAGGCGGTCTCTTCGGTGCTCATTGTAAAGGCACTGATGAGAACAAAGGAAAGTCATAGGCTGATCTTATCGAAGATCCGAATTGACAAAAGAATGATGAAAAGAATCTTAAAGCTTGGAATTCCAAGTGGAATCCAGCAGTCTATCATCTCCCTGTCAAACGTGGTGGTGCAGGCCAATGTAAACAGCTACGGAGCAGCCGCAATGGCTGGATTTGGCGCCTATTCTAAAATCGATGGGTTTGCCATGCTTCCCCTGCAAAGCTTCTGTATGGCAGCAACTACCTTTACAGGACAAAACATTGGAGCAGGAAAATGGAAACGAGTAAAGCAAGGAATGGTACAGGGAATTATTATAAGCTTTATCTATACAATTATAATCTCCGTAATTTTATTTCTGGACGCTGAGCGGATTCTTTCCATCTTTTCTCCAGATAAGAATGTAATTGCTTATGGAAATTCCACCATGCTGATCCTTCTTCCGTTTTATTGGACCCTTGCCATTCATCAAATTTTAATGGGCAGCATCAGAGGCAGCGGCAGAACTGTAGTTTCTATGCTCATTGGCGTGGGGAATATGTGTATTTTGCGTATGATATACATTAATCTTTTGGTTCCATTTTTCCCCAGTTTTGAAGCAGTGATGTGGTGTTATCCTATCACATGGATAACAACCATGATTATGGATTTGATTTACTCATTGAAAGCAAAATGGATACCAGCAGACTTTCATAAAAAGATAGGAGATAAATAAGGATGAAACATGGATATATCCGGGTTGCAGCAGCGACCCCTGACGTTAAAGTAGCAGATCCGGAATTTAATCGGGAAAAAATATGCGAACTGATTAAAGAAGGAATTAAAAACCATGCAAAGATTATGGTATTTCCAGAGTTATGTCTTACGTCCTATACCTGTGGGGATCTTTTTGGACAAGATGCCCTGCTCCATAAAGCAAAAAAGGAATTAAAAGAAATTCTTAAGGTTACCAAAGGTCATGATATGCTGGTTTTTCTCGGTATGCCTTGGGAGAACCTTGGTAAGTTATATAACACAGCAGTGGCAGTACAAGATGGAAAAATTCTTGGTATTGTTCCTAAGAGAAATCTTCCGAATTATTCTGAATTCTATGAGCTTCGTTATTTTGAACCAGGAAATGAAATTCCGGTATTTACAAAGTGGGAAGGCGAGGACATCCCCATGGGCACAAACCTTATCTTTGCCTGCGAGGACATTCCTTACCTTATGGTAGCGGCGGAAGTCTGTGAAGATGCTTGGGTCCCTAACCCACCTTCCATTCGCCATGCTCTGGCAGGTGCTACCGTGATTGTAAACTGTTCAGCAAGTGATGAGACAACAGGCAAGGACATTTACAGGAGAAGCCTAATAATCGGTCATTCTGCCTGCCTTGTATGTGGGTATCTCTATGCCAATGCAGGAGAGGGAGAATCCACTCAGGATCTAGTATTTGGAGGGCAGAATCTGATTACGGAAAATGGAACGCTATTGGCAGAATCCAAGCGATTTGGAAATGAGACCGTTTACGGAGATATGGATCTAGAACGCATCAATCATGAGAGACGGCGGATGACAACCTTCCCTCCGGCAAACAGAGAAAACTATACCGTAGTTTCATTTCACATGAAATCAGAAGAACTTAATCTAAAACGTTACATCGATCCTAGGCCCTTTGTTCCAGACAATGAAGCGGAACGAAGCAGACGGTGTGAAGAGATCATAGCAATTCAGGCGATGGGATTAAAAAAGAGACTTTCTCATACCGGATGTCGGAATGCAGTTCTTGGTATTTCGGGAGGACTAGATTCCACCCTCGCTCTTTTAATAACAGCCAGAGCCTTTGACATGCTTGAAATACCAAGAAGCCAGATTCATGCCGTCACTATGCCTTGCTTTGGAACCACGGACAGAACCTATCAAAACGCCTGTCAGCTGACCAATGAACTTGGTGCTGAACTAACTGAGGTTAATATAAAAGAAGCTGTTACCATTCATTTTAGAGATATTGGTCAAAATCCTGACGTTCACGATGTAACCTATGAAAATTCTCAGGCCAGGGAGAGAACCCAGATTCTGATGGATTTGGCAAACCGTTTAAATGGACTGGTTATTGGAACAGGAGATATGTCAGAGTTGGCTCTTGGGTGGGCTACCTATAACGGAGATCACATGTCCATGTATGGTGTTAATGCGTCCGTACCTAAAACTCTGGTACGTCATCTGGTGCGTTATTATGCGGATACCTTTGAAGAAGGAGCACTTAAAGATGTTCTTTTGGATGTTTTAGATACACCTGTAAGTCCGGAACTCCTGCCTCCAAAGGATGGTAAAATTGCCCAGAAAACGGAAGATCTTGTTGGCCCTTATGAGCTTCACGACTTTTTCCTATATCAGATTCTTAGGTTTGGCTATCACCCCGAAAAAGTATATCGCATGGCTGTTTATGCTTTTAAAGGACAGTATGAAGGAGAAATTATATTGAAATGGCTTAAAGTGTTTTACCAAAGATTCTTCAGTCAGCAGTTTAAACGCTCCTGTATGCCCGATGGTCCCAAGGTTGGATCTGTTTCCGTATCTCCTAGAGGGGATTTAAGGATGCCAAGCGATGCGGTAAGCCGTCTGTGGCTGGAAGAATTGGATAATTTATAGAAAGAGGTATTATATGATTACCAGCAGTGCCAATGCAAAAGTGAAAAATGTGATGAACTTGGTAAAAAAGGCGAAGGTAAGAAAGCTTTCCGGTCTTTTTGTAGCGGAGGGCTTACGAATATTTCGGGAAATCCCAAGGGACATGATTGACAGCCTATTTGTATCCGAAAGTTTTTTAAAGGATGAATCTCACCGGAAACTGATAGAAGGGCTTTCCTGTGAAGTTGTGTCTGATGAAGTATTTAATGCTATGTCTGATACCCAGACTCCTCAGGGGATTTTAGCTCTTGTTCGGCAATTTTCTTATAAAATGGAAGATTTACAAACGAAGGGTTCTCCCGTATTTTTAATGATTCTTGAAAGTATTCAAGATCCAGGGAACTTAGGCACCATAATAAGGGCAGGAGAAGGAGCTGGTGTTACTGGGATTATCATGGACGATGCCACGGCAGATATATACAATCCTAAGGTGATTCGTTCTACCATGGGGTCTATTTGCCGAGTGCCTTTTGTTTATACCAATGATCTCTCAGGCACATTAAAGAACTTAAAGGTTCAGGGAGTCAGACTTTATGCGGCTCATCTAGATGGCAGGAATAATTATGAAAAAGAGGATTATACTGTTGATACAGGCTTTTTAATTGGAAATGAAGGAAATGGCTTGACGGAGGAAACCTCCGCGCTGGCAGATGCCCTTGTAAAGATCCCTATGATGGGAAAAGTGGAATCTTTAAATGCAGCAGTTGCTGCATCTATACTTATGTTCGAGGCGGCAAGACAGCGTAGATAATAAGCGTCAGAAAAAAGTAAGGCATTTCATTGACGTAAATATTGAGAAATATTGAAACATATAGTATGATAGTGACACAGACAGTTTTGCCGTTACGGCAGGGAAGGAGAATGATAAAATGGAAGCGATCTATTGGTTGATTATCTTCGTGGTGCTTCTGGGAATTGAAGCGGTTACCATGGCTCTTACCACCATCTGGTTTGCAGGTGGAGCATTGATTGCATTTTTGTTGGCCTTATTTGGAGTGAATGTACAAATTCAGTTGGCCGCTTTTGTAATTGTGTCCTTTATACTTTTGTTTTTCACCAGACCATTCGCACTTCGGTATGTAAACAAATATACCGTTAAGACCAATTTAGACAGTCTTATTGGGAAACATGCTAAAGTTACGACCCAAATCAGCAATATAGAGTCAAAAGGAGCTGTAGTCCTCAATGGACAGGAGTGGACTGCAAGGGCATTGCTTGATGAGAAGATTTATCCGGCAGGCACTATGGTGAAAGTAAAAGATATACGAGGTGTAAAGTTAATTGTTAGCAAGGAAGAGGAGGAATTATAAGTATGGGAACATTAGGATTTACTGCAGTAATTATTGTATTGATTATTATTCTGGCTTTACTGGCGTCATGTGTGCGTATCGTGCCACAGGCTCAGGCTTTGGTTGTAGAGCGTTTGGGAGCATATATGGAGGCATGGTCTGTAGGTGTGCATATTAAGCTGCCAATCCTTGACCGGGTGGCAAAACGTGTTAATTTAAAGGAGCAGGTAGCTGATTTCCCGCCACAGCCTGTAATCACAAAGGACAATGTTACCATGAGAATTGATACGGTAATATTTTTCCAGATTACAGATCCAAAGCTTTATGCTTACGGTGTGGAAAATCCTATTATGGCGATTGAAAACCTGACAGCTACTACCCTTCGTAATATCATCGGTGATCTGGAACTTGACCAGACCCTGACTTCCAGAGAGACCATCAATGCCAAGATGAGAGAAATCCTTGATATTGCCACTGATCCATGGGGCATCAAGGTAAATCGTGTGGAGCTTAAGAACATCATGCCTCCGGCAGCTATTCAAGATGCCATGGAAAAGCAGATGAAGGCAGAGCGTGAACGCCGTGAAGCCATCTTAAGGGCAGAAGGTGAAAAGACATCCACCGTCTTAGTTGCAGAGGGTAATAAGGAATCTTCCATTCTTTATGCTGAGGCTGAAAAGCAGGCAGCTATTTTGAAAGCGGAAGCAGAGAAAGAAAAGAGGGTTCGTGAAGGTGAGGGTGAGGCAGAGGCAATCTTAAAGGTCCAGCAAGCCACTGCGGAGGGTATCCGTATGATAAAGGCCGCAGGTGCTGACCGCTCAGTTCTGGTCTTAAAGAGCCTGGAAGCATTTAAGGCAGCTGCTGACGGCAAAGCAACGAAAATCATTATCCCGTCTGAAATTCAGGGATTGGCAGGACTTGTTTCTTCCATTACAGAGATTCCTAAGGATATGGAATAATTAGATTTTTAGACATACCGCAGCAGGAGGCACAGTGCCTTTTGCTGCGTTTTTCAGTCGCAGGTTAGTTTAGGAGGTCTTATGGAACTGAAACTGGATTTGGATAAGGAGTATGGGCTTGTACTGGAAGGCGGCGGAGCCAAGGGTGCTTATCAGATTGGAGCATGGAAAGCACTTAAGGAAGCCGGTGTAAAGATAAAAGGAATCGTTGGAGTGTCTGTAGGTGCCTTAAATGGTGCACTGATCTGTATGGATGATCTGGAGCGGGCAGAAGAAATCTGGAAGAATATTGATTATTCCAAGGTTATGGCTGTAAACGACGATACTATAAAAGCACTAAAGAAAAAGGACTTCAAATCCTTAGGTCTGGCAGAGCTGATCAACAGCGGACTGCAGATTGTAAAGGAAGGTGGATTTGATGTTACTCCTTTAAAGAATCTGATTTCAGAAGTAGTAGGGGATGGCGAAAGAATTCGAAATTCAGAGCGAGAGCTATATACGGTGACTTATTCTGTCAGCGACAGAAAAGAACTAACGGTAGATGTAAGAGCTGGGGAAAGAGGTTCCGTGAAGGATATGCTTTTAGCCAGCGCTAATTTTCTGGCATTTAAAAATGAAAAATTGGGTGGAAAGAAATATATGGATGGGGGCGGTTTCAATAATGTTCCTATTAATGTTCTTTTAGACCATGAGTATAAAGACATCATTGTAATTCGAATCTACGGCTGGGGTTTTGATAAGGAACGCGTAGTTAAAATTCCCGATGGGGTCAATGTGTCCCATATTGCGCCAAGGCAGGATCTGGGAGGGATTTTGGAATTTGACAAAACCCTTGCCAGAAAAAATATGACATTAGGGTATTATGATGCCCAAAGGTTTCTATATGGTTTATGTGGTAAAGTCTATTATATTGATGCTCCCAATTTGGAACCCTATTATTTTGACCGAATGATGTCTGAACTTGAGC
This sequence comes from Lacrimispora algidixylanolytica, assembly GCF_003609635.1. Lineage (GTDB taxonomy): Bacteria > Bacillota > Clostridia > Lachnospirales > Lachnospiraceae > Lacrimispora > Lacrimispora algidixylanolytica. The sequence continues at coordinate 22,919 of NZ_MCIA01000018.1, forward strand.
TGTTAAAATACTATATCAAAGATATTGTTACAGAAGAAGGAATGGAGACCTTAGCTGGCTACCGAATCTTTACAGAAAAGCTGTTTCCCAAGCTGGCGGAAGAATTTAAACTAAAGACGGACTGGGATTATAAGGATATGTACCTGGGCCTATTAGAAGATCTGGCAAAGAGGTTAAAGGTGAAACGGTTTGGAATCTATACGGTGGAAAGCCTGTTATTGGAAATTCGAAAGAAAATTAAGATGCAGGAAGAAGTAAAACCTTTAATATAACGACCTTTTATAAAAATATGTTGCATATTTATACATTATATACTATAATGATGTATAAAAATACAACATATCATGGAGGAAGCGCTATGAATTTAAAAGGAAGAAATTTTATAACATTAAAAGATTTTACACCAGAGGAAATTGAATATCTGTTGAATTTATCTGCAGATTTAAAGGCAAAAAAGAAACAGGGGATTACAGGAAGCTCTTTAAAAGGAAAAAATATTGCGCTCATTTTTGAAAAGCCTTCAACCCGTACCAGGTGTTCCTTTGTAGTGGCCGCCGTTGACGAAGGGGGTCATCCAGAATATTTAGGAAAGGATGATATCCAGCTTGGTCATAAAGAAAGTGTAGAAGATACGGCTAGGGTTCTTGGAAGAGTTTTTGACGGAATCGAATTTCGTGGATTTAAGCATAAAACAGTAGAAGATCTGGGTAAATATGCAGGCGTACCTGTTTGGAACGGACTTACAGATGATTACCATCCAACTCAGATACTTGCAGATCTTTTGACCATGAAAGAGCAATTTGGCTATTTAAAAGGTCTTCATTTTGTATATGCAGGAGATGGACGCAATAACATGGCAAACAGCCTGATGATTGGAATGAGTAAGATGGGAGTTCATTTTACCATTTTAGCACCAGAATGTCTGTGGCCTGTGAAAGAATTGGTAGAGTTGTGTCAAGGCTATGCAAAGGAAAGCGGAAGTACCATTACCATAACAGAGGATTGTGCGGCCGTTAAAGACGCAGATGTTTTATACACCGATGTATGGTGCTCTATGGGAGAAGAAGAAAAGGCAGCCGAGAGAATCTCTCTTTTAAGGCCTTATCAAATCAATAAAGAACTTATGAATCAAACAGGTAAAGATACCACCATATTTATGCATTGCCTGCCGGCTGTCAAGGGATATGAAGTGACAGAGGAGGTTTTTGAATCCGGCGCATCGGTGGTGTTTGATGAAGCAGAAAATAGAATGCATACCATCAAGGCGGTAATGGTTGCTACCTTAGGAGATTAAGATGTATATACAGGAACGAGGAAGAAATTTAAGAAATGCATCCATGATGGTGGATCTTGTTCACATTGTGGTTGGTATCTTCATTGTAGTGCTATCAGTTATTTCGTTTTTAAACCCAGAAGAACATATGGTATTGTTGCCGGCAATCTTTTTTCTTGCCAGTGTTCTTAACCTCGTCCACGGAATCTATAAGATACGTTTGAGTGGGAGAGAGAAGAGAAAGAAGGCAGCAGCAGTTGCAGCAACTCTTTTTGGAGTATGCTTATTTGCCCTATCCGTTGTTAGTGCAGTAAGTATATGGCGGGGGTAATGGGATTGAAAACAGAAATTCTAAAACTTCTAAAAGAAAACGACGGATATATTTCAGGACAGGAACTTTGTGAACGCTTTGGTGTTTCCAGAACCGCTATATGGAAAGTCATCCAGAATCTGGAAGAAGAGGGGTACAAAATTGAAGCGGTTCGAAATAAAGGGTACCATTTCATCGATTCTTGTGATATAATGACGAAAACAGAGATAGAAAGTTGCATTAGGGGGAAACTTGGCAGAGTGGTGGAATATCACGATGCCATTGATTCCACTAACATAAGAGCCAAACGTTTGGCAGAGGATGGAGCTTTATCTGGAACTCTAGTCGTATCGGATTGCCAGAAGGCAGGAAGAGGCAGAAGAGGCAGAGAATGGGTATCCCCCTCTGGAACGAATGTGTTCATGAGTCTGATTCTTAGGCCAGATATTCTCCCAGGTTCCGCTTCCATGCTTACTTTGGTGGCAGCACTGGCTGTACATGAAGGAATTTTAAGAGAAACTGGACTGGAGACTTCCATTAAGTGGCCCAATGATATTGTTGCTGGCGGTAAGAAACTGTGTGGCATCCTTACTGAGATGAGTGCTGAACTGGAGGGAATCCATTACGTGGTGGTTGGCATTGGGATCAATGTCAATATGGAGGGGTTTCCAGAGGAAGTATCTTCTGTGGCAACCTCCCTATACTTAGAATTAGGGGAAAAGGTGAGGAGAAGTTCTCTGATTGCCTCTATTTTAGAAGCTTTCGAGGGTTTTTATGAAGAATTCATCAGCCAGGGTGATTTATCCGGGCTGATAAGTGTCTATAATAGCTGTATGATTAATGCAGGGAGAGAAGTGAGAATTCTTGACCATGCAGGTGATTATACAGGAAAAGCTATTGGGATCAATGAGAAGGGAGAACTTCTCGTTGAAATGCAGTCAGGAGAGGTAAAACATGTAATCTCCGGAGAAGTATCCGTCCGGGGACTCTATGGATATGTATAGAAATGAAACAATCGTTATATGATAAGTTACAGATTTTAGAGCCAGAGGGAGTAGTACTTTCCGATCTTGATCGATTAAGAGCTATGGAACGTCCTCTTCTTTCCTGGTACAAAGAGAACGCTAGAGTCCTTCCCTGGCGGGAGGATCCAAAACCGTACCGGGTCTGGATATCAGAAATTATGCTTCAACAAACCAGAGTTGAGGCTGTAAAGCCTTACTTTGCCCGCTTTATGGAGGCGCTGCCAGATATTCAAAGTTTGGCTGATGTTTCAGAAGATGAGCTTTTAAAGTTATGGGAAGGTCTGGGTTATTACAGCAGAGCAAAGAATCTTAAAAAAGCCGCAGAGCTTCTAGTGGCGCAGTATGGGGGAAACCTTCCTGCGTCCTATGAGGAACTAAAAAAGCTTCCTGGGATCGGATCCTATACAGCAGGAGCCATTGCCTCCATTGCTTTCGGGATCCCGGTCCCTGCTGTGGATGGGAACGTACTTCGGGTGATTTCAAGGGTCACAGGGAGCAAGGAAGACATTCTAAAACAGTCGGTCAAAGCTAGCGTAGAAGAAAAGTTAAAAGCAGTTATGCCGCAGGATTCTCCTAGTTCCTATAATCAGGGGCTTATTGAAATAGGTGCTGTCGTATGTATTCCAAATGGTGCGCCTCTATGCGAACGTTGTCCCCTTAATTCTCCTTGTATCGCCAGAGCAAAGGAATTAACGGGTGTGATACCGGTAAAGACGCCAAAGAAGCCAAGGAAGTTGGAAGATAAGACGGTTATGCTGTTATGGCAAGATGGTCGGGTGGCCATAAGGAAACGAGAGGACACCGGACTTTTGGCTTCGCTCTATGAATTCCCTAATGCGGAAGGCCATCTTGATGAAACACAACTGCTTTTGTCTCTGGATATAAAAGAGGCAAAGATCACTTCTCTACCTCCTTCGAAACATATATTCAGTCATGTAGAATGGTATATGATTGCATACCGTATTGATTTAGAGGAAGAGCCGCGAGGAGATTATTTATGGGTCACTCCGGAAGAAATTAAAAAAACTTATTCTCTGCCAGGTGCATTTAAGGCGTATACAAAGTTGATCAGGTGATTATAATGAAAAAGATGCTTTTTATATTTAATCCGCGATCCGGCAAGGCGCAGATCAAAAACAAATTAATGGAAATTCTCGATATATTTGCAAAATCAGGGTACGAGCTTATCGTACATGTGACCCAGGGGCCAAGAGATGCTACCCAAGCGGCAGCAACTTTAGGCAAATCCGTGGATCTGGTGGTGTGCAGTGGAGGAGATGGAACCTTAAATGAGACCATCAATGGTTTGATGGAACTTGAGAAGATACCAATACTTGGTTATATCCCTGCTGGCTCTACCAATGACTTTGCAACAAGTCTTAAGATCTCCAGGAATATGATAACGGCCGCCCAGACGGTTGTATCTGGAGTGCCATATCCCATAGATATCGGTTGTTTTTGCAGGGAAAGGCACTTTGTATACATTGCAGCTTTTGGGGCGTTTACAGAAGTTGCATATTTAACTTCTCAGGATTTTAAAAATGTTCTGGGACATCAGGCGTATTTCATGGAAGGAATGAAAAGCCTTACTTCCATAAAATCATATGTCCTTCGTGTCGAATGTGATTCTGTTGTTTTAGAAGGAGATTTCATATTTGGGATGATTACCAATACCATAAGTGTTGGAGGCTTTAAGGGGTTGGTTGCGCAGGATGTAGCCTTAAATGATGGAGAGTTCGAGGTTCTTTTAATTCGCACTCCCAAAACCCCCCTAGATTTTACGAATATCATTAATTATATGTTTTTAAAAGAAGAGCCCAATGAATACGTTCATAAGCTACGGACAAGCTGTATTAAGATATTCCCTGAAGAGCCCATCGACTGGGTCCTTGATGGTGAGTTTGGAGGATCCAGAAGGGAAGTTGAAATTTTCAATTTGAAGAAACAAATTAAAATTTTGAGAAATCCGCAAAAAAAGCAATAAATCTACTTTTTGAAAAAGAAATATGTTGAAATATGAAGCATGGTAGTATATAATGAAATGTTGTGTGGGCTTTATGTATACTTCTTAGCGAAAGGACGTTTTAAGTGGAAAAGGAAAATTTTTTAGAGAAGCTGGGTAAGCTTGTCGATCTAGCAAAAACAAAGCAAAACGCTTTGGATGTAACGGAGATTAATAACTTCTTTATAGGTGAGGAGTTGACTGCAGAGCAGATGGATCAGATTTATACGTACCTGGAGAACCGCGGCGTTGACGTGGTCCCGGTAATTGACGATTCCGTTTTAACTGATGATGTGCTCTTATCAGAAGACCTCTTGTTGGATGACGACATTGATGATGGCTTCACAAAAGACGTTGATGAAGACGACATTGATCTTGACGCTATTGATTTGCTTGAGGGCATCGGCACAGAGGACCCTGTCCGCATGTATTTAAAGGAAATCGGTACAGTACCACTTTTAAACGCAGAGGAAGAACTGCGCCTTGCTAAGAGAAAAGCGGATGGCGACGCTTACGCCAAAGAACGTTTGATCGAGGCGAATTTACGTCTTGTGGTCAGCATTGCCAAACGCTACACCGGTCGTGGTATGAGCTTTCTTGATTTAGTTCAGGAAGGAAATCTAGGCCTTATTAAGGGTGTTGAAAAGTTTGACTATACCAAAGGTTATAAATTAAGTACATATGCTACTTGGTGGATTCGTCAGTCTGTGACTCGCGCGCTAGCAGACCAGGCAAGAACGATTCGTGTGCCTGTGCATATGGTTGAGACGATTAATAAAATGTCTAAGATGCAGAGAAAACTTACTCTGGAACTGGGATATGAACCATCGGTTGCTGAGCTTGCAGAAGCTTTGGACATGACGGAAGATAAAGTTATGGAGATTATGCAGATAGCCAGAGAACCTGCATCCTTAGAGACCCCTATTGGTGAAGAGGATGATTCAAACCTTGGAGATTTTGTAGCGGATAACAATGTACTGACACCAGAGGGCAATGTGGAATCTGTTATGTTAAGAGAGCATATTGATGCGCTTCTCGGCGATTTAAAGGAGAGAGAGCGTCAGGTTATTGTACTTCGTTTTGGACTGGAAGATGGCCATCCTCGTACCTTGGAGGAAGTGGGTAAAGAGTTTAATGTTACCCGTGAGCGTATCAGACAGATTGAGGCAAAGGCACTTAGAAAGTTAAGGAATCCTGTGCGCAGTAAGCGTATCCGCGATTTCCTATAAGAAGCAAAAGGCGTAGCGGTAACTTCTACGCCTTTTTTGCAATTTTCATACATTGTTTTCGTACAGCGAAGGGAGACATTATGAACCGCAGAAATTATCAGAAGGAACTTGATCAGATCATTTTGGGATTAGAGGAAGGAAAAAAGGTTCCAAGGTTATTGATACATAGTTGTTGCGCCCCCTGCAGTAGTTATGTATTGGAATACTTATCTCAGTATTTTGCTATAACGATTTATTTTTATAATCCTAATATTTATCCTCCAGAGGAATACGTAAGGCGTGTAGAGGAGCAGGAACATCTTGTTGCTGGTATGGAATTTATTCACCCAGTAACCGTGGAAAGCGGCGCCTACGAGCCACAGGAGTTTTACCGTATCATAAAGGGATTTGAGAAGGAACCAGAAGGTGGTGAGCGTTGTTTTCGCTGCTATGAGCTGCGCCTTCAGGAAGCAGCTAAGATAGCGCTTGCAGAGCGTTTTGATTATTTTACCACAACACTGACCATTAGTCCTTTAAAGAACGCAGAGAAGCTAAATGAGATCGGAGAAAAGCTTGCTAAGGAATATCATGTATCTTATCTGCCGTCTGATTTTAAAAAGAAAAATGGATATAAGCGCTCTGTTGAATTATCAAAAGAACACGGGCTCTACCGTCAAGATTACTGCGGTTGCGTATTCTCCCAGAGACAAGTGGCTAACCAGGTGGAAAATAAAAAAGACATGCCGGGTTTGGCTTGACACAAACTTAATATTGTAATAAAATTAACAACAAGGCGTATAAAAAATTGAGGATAAAGGAGAGAACAATATGTTATCTAAAACACTGACTGTTAAAAATCCATCTGGACTTCACTTAAGACCAGCAGGAGTTCTGTCTCAGACAGCTATGAAGTTTAAATCTGATATAATTGTTGAATATGGAGAGAAAAGAATTGTTGCTAAGAGCGTATTAAACGTTATGGCAGCAGGAATTAAAAGCGGTGCTGAAATCACTCTCATCTGTGATGGTGAAGATGAAGCAGCAGCTATGCAGACTATGACTGAGGCGATTGAAAGCGGCCTTGGCGAGATGTAATTTATTTCACTCATAAAGAAGCAGATCAAAGTCCTGGAAACTTATTTCTAGGACTTTTTTTAATGAGCAAATCAAGGTGGTTTGATCCGGAAATTTCATTATAAAACAGAAGAATGATAAGGAACTTCTTATTATAAAAAGCGAAGACTTAATATAATTAGGAATTTCAACCATTTTCTAATGCTGGGTGTAGAATTGTATTTGTGAGTATGAAAATAATGTATATACAAGTGAGAAGACTGACATAAAAGCCGAGAATGTTTGAAAAGTCTAATTATCTGACAATTAGCAAATAATACGCATTTACAAAGTGATAAAAATGTAGTATTATCAACTAAAATTTACTGTTACACTTTAGCACTCAAAAGTAGAACTGGCAGTTGGGAAAGGATGAGATTATGGATATGAGTTTATACTCCCCGAACAAGATAGTGACTCCGGGACTTTACGATCCCCGTTTTGAGCATGATAACTGCGGTATTGGCGCGGTTGCCAATATGAAAGGTGAAAAGACCCATAAGACCGTTGAACAGGCACTTCATATTGTAGAAAATTTGGAACATAGAGCAGGAAAAGATGCAGAAGGAAAGACCGGTGACGGTGTAGGCATTATGCTTCAGATCTCTCATAAGTTTTTTAAGAAAGCGACCAAGGCTCTGGGTATAGAGATTGGGGAGGAGAGAGAATACGGGGTAGGTATGTTCTTCTTTCCTCAAGATGAGCTTGCAAGAAATCAGGCGAAGAAAATGTTCGAAATTATTGTCGAAAAAGAAGGGCTTGAATTCTTAGGTTGGAGAGAAGTACCAACTCATCCGGAACTGATTGGTAAAAAGGCCGTGGATTGTATGCCTTATTTCGCTCAGGGCTTTGTTAAAAAACCGGTGGACGTTAAAAAAGGACTTGATTTTGACCGAAAGCTTTATGTATCAAGAAGAGTGTTTGAACAGAGTAACGATAACACTTATGTCGTTTCCTTAAGCAGCAGAACCATTGTTTATAAAGGAATGTTCCTGGTAAAAGAGCTTAGGAAATTCTTTATGGATCTTCAGGATAAGGATTATGAATCTGCAATTGCTGTTGTTCATTCTCGTTTTAGTACTAATACAAATCCAAGCTGGATGAGAGCCCATCCCAACCGTCTTATCGTACATAATGGGGAGATCAACACCATTCGCGGTAATGTAGATAAGATGATGGCTAGAGAAGAGAACATGGAATCAGAGTATTTCCAGAATGATATGCATAAGGTTCTTCCGATTATTAATCAGGAAGGTTCCGATTCTGCAATGCTTGATAACGCACTGGAATTTATGATGATGAGCGGCATGGATCTTCCTCTTGCAGTCATGGTAACAATTCCAGCTCCATGGGAACATGATAAGTCCATGCCACAGGAAATTAAGGATTTTTACCGCTACTACGCTACCATGATGGAACCTTGGGATGGCCCGGCTTCTATTGTATTTAGTGACGGTGATCTTTTGGGAGCAGTCCTTGACCGTAACGGGCTTCGTCCTTCTAGATATTACATCACAGACGATGATCACATGATTTTGGCATCTGAAGTAGGCGCCATTGATATTGATCAGAGTCGTATTGTTAGAAAAGAACGACTTCGTCCAGGCAGAATGCTTTTGATTGATACTGTAAGAGGTTGTCTGATTACAGATGAACAGTTAAAAGAAAGTTATGCATCACGTAAGCCATACGGAGAGTGGTTGGATTCTAATTTAATAGAGCTAAAGAGTCTTCAGATCCCCAATAAGGGTGTTCCAGTCATGAGTAAAGATGAACTGGCTAAGATGCAAAAGACTTACGGATATACGTATGAAGAGTATAAGACAATGATTCTCCCCATGGCTTTAAATGGAGCGGAAGCAGTATCTGCAATGGGTACAGATAGTCCTCTTGCCGTATTAAGTAAGAAGCATCAGCCTCTTTATAATTATTTTAAACAGCTTTTTGCCCAGGTTACCAATCCCCCCATTGATTCCATTCGAGAAGAAATTGTAACTTCAACCACGGTGTATGTGGGAGAGGAAGGTAATATTTTAGAAGAAAAAGCAGAAAATTGTAAGATTCTTAAGGTGAGTAACCCGATTCTTACGTGCACAGATCTTTTAAAGATTAAGCACATGAAGAAACCAGGTTTTAAAGTAGAAGTAATTCCAATTACCTATTATAAGAACACTTCATTGGAAAAAGCCATTGACCGGTTGTTTTTGGAGGCTGATCGCGCTCATCGAGATGGAGCCAATATCATTATCCTGTCTGATCGGGATATTGACGAAAATCATGTACCGATCCCATCACTGCTTGCAGTCTCTGCTTTGCAGCAACATCTGGTGAAGACAAAAAAGAGAACCTCAGTTGCACTTATTTTGGAAAGTGGCGAACCAAGAGAAGTTCATCATTTCGCAGCGCTTCTTGGTTATGGTGCTTGTGCCGTTAATCCATACTTGGCTCAGGAATCTATTCATTATTTAATTGAGAGTGGTATGCTTGATAAGGATTATTATGCAGCAGTGGAGGACTACAACTCAGCCGTTCTTCATGGTATTGTAAAAATCGCTTCAAAGATGGGTATTTCTACCATTCAGTCTTATCAGGGAGCTCAGATTTTTGAAGCAGTTGGTATCTCAAAACATGTGATTGATAAGTATTTTACAGATACAGTAAGCCGAGTTGAGGGCATTTCTTTGGAAGACATTGCAGATGATGTAGATGATCTGCATTCCGCAGCATTTGATCCACTTGGACTTGACGTAGATTTGACTCTTAACAGTGTGGGAAGCCATAAGGAAAGAGCTGGAGAAGAGGAACACTTATATAATCCTCTCACCATTCATCTTCTTCAGGAGGCGACCAGGAGCGGAAGTTACGAAACCTTTAAGGAATATACACATGCTCTAACTGACGAAGGACAGATGGTGAATTTAAGAAGTCTTTTGGATCTTGATTATTCCAAGGCAAAAGAAATTCCTTTGACAGAGGTAGAAAGTGAAGATTCCATTGTTAAGCGTTTTAAGACTGGAGCAATGTCTTATGGTTCTATCTCTAGAGAGGCCCACGAAACCTTAGCAATTGCGATGAACCGGATTCATGGAAAGTCAAACAGCGGAGAAGGAGGCGAGAGCCTTGACCGTCTAACCCTAGGGACCGATGGCTTAAATCGTTGTTCCGCCATCAAGCAGGTTGCTTCTGGTCGATTTGGTGTAACTTCCAGATACCTAGTAAGTGCAAAAGAAATCCAGATTAAGATGGCTCAAGGCGCAAAACCAGGAGAAGGTGGTCAGCTGCCAGGACAGAAAGTATATCCTTGGGTTGCGAAGACTAGACATTCTACAACCGGTGTTGGGCTTATTTCCCCTCCACCGCACCATGATATTTATTCCATAGAGGATTTGGCTCAGTTGATCTATGATCTGAAAAACTCCAATACAGAAGCTAGAATATCAGTGAAGCTGGTTTCGGAAGCTGGAGTTGGTACGGTTGCGGCAGGTGTTGCCAAGGCAGGTGCTCAGGTTATTCTTATCTCTGGATTTGACGGAGGAACCGGAGCTGCTCCAAGAAACTCTATTTATAATGCAGGGCTACCTTGGGAACTTGGCGTGGCAGAAGCTCATCAAACCCTTATTATGAACGGACTTCGAGACAAAGTCATTCTTGAGACAGACGGAAAGCTGATGACAGGTCGGGATGTTGCCATTGCCTGTATGTTGGGGGCAGAAGAATTTGGATTTGCCACAGCACCACTTGTAACACTTGGCTGCGTTATGATGAGGGTTTGCAATCTGGACACTTGCCCAGTTGGGGTAGCTACCCAAAATCCAGAACTTCGTAAGCGGTTTAAGGGAAAACCTGAATACGTTGTAAACTTCATGTACTTTATCGCAAAAGAGTTGAGAGAGTATATGGCAAAGCTTGGTGTGCGTACGGTGGATGAACTGGTAGGAAGAACGGATCTTTTAAAGAAAAAAGAGGCTCTTTCTTCGAAACGTGCCAGCAAGGTAGACTTAAGTGCGATCTTAGGAAATCCCTATGCAGAGCAAAAGCTTGCAGGTTATAGCAGCAAACAGATCTATGATTTTGAACTAGAAAAGACCATGGATGAAAAGATTATTTTAAAGAAATTAAAGCAAGCACTGCAGGCAGGACAGAAAAAGGGACTTCAAATCGATGTTTCCAATACAGACCGCGCCCTTGGTACCATCTTTGGATCTGAAATTACAAAGCTATATCCAGAAGGTCTTGCAGAAGATACCTTTACCATTAATTGTACTGGTAGCGGCGGTCAAAGCTTTGGGGCGTTCATACCAAAGGGACTAACCCTGGAATTAGTGGGTGATAGCAATGACTACTTTGGCAAAGGTCTTTCCGGTGGAAAGCTAGTTGTTTATCCTCCGCAGGGAGTGAAGTTTAAGGCAGAAGAAAATATTGTTATTGGTAATGTAGCTCTTTATGGAGCCACTAGCGGTAAAGTATTTATCTGTGGTGTAGCAGGTGAGAGATTCTGCGTTCGTAACTCTGGAGCAACAGCGGTTGTAGAGGGCGTAGGAGATCACGGTTGTGAATACATGACAGGAGGACGTGTGGTAGTTCTAGGTTCCACAGGAAAGAATTTTGCCGCAGGAATGAGCGGCGGAATCGCTTATGTTCTTGATGAGAAGATGGATCTTTACAAACGTCTGAACAAGGAGATGGTTGCTTTTGAAGAGGTTACAAATAAATACGATGTTTTGGAATTGAAAGAAATGATTAAGGAACATGTGGCTTACACCAACTCTGCAAAGGGAAAAGAAATCCTTGATAATTTTGGAGAGTACCTACCTAAATTCAAAAAGATCATGCCACACGATTACAGACGCATGATGAATACCATTGTCCAAATGGAAGAAAAGGGACTCAGCAGTGAACAGGCACAGATTGAAGCATTTTATGCCAATTCAAAAGGATGAGGAGGAGTAGAACATGGGAAAGCCAACAGGATTTTTAGATTATGACAGAAAAACAGGAAAAACGGTAGACCCCAAGGCTCGTATTAAGAATTACAACGAGTTCCATCTGCCTCTTTCTGAAAAAGAACAGAGATGTCAGGGCGCACGCTGCATGGATTGCGGCGTCCCCTTCTGCCAGTCCGGTGTAATGATTAAAGGGATGGTTTCTGGATGTCCAATTAACAACTTGATACCGGAATGGAATGAACTTGTTTATAACGGTACGTGGCAGCAGGCCTATAACAGACTGAAAAAGACCAACAGCTTTCCAGAGTTTACTGCAAGAGTATGCCCTGCCCCTTGTGAGGCAGCGTGTACTTGCGGTTTAAACGGGGATCCAGTGAGTATCAAAGAAAACGAATATGCTATCATAGAACGTGCTTACCAATCAGGCATTGCAGGTCCTACCCCTCCAAAGATCCGCACAGGGAAAAAAATCGCTGTCGTCGGTTCCGGTCCAGCTGGTCTTGCGGCGGCAGATCAGCTCAACAAAAGAGGGCACAGCGTAACTGTATTTGAGCGTGAGGATCGTATTGGTGGGCTTTTAATGTATGGCATACCTAATATGAAACTGGAAAAACATATTATTGAACGTAAGGTAAAGATCATGGAAGAAGAGGGCATCACATTTGTCACAGGGGCAGATGTGGGGAAAACCCAGAAGACCAAGGAGTTATTAAAAGATTTTGATCGTATTATCTTGGCTTGTGGTGCCTCAAGTCCTAGAGACTTAAAGGTTCCCGGAAGAGATGCCCAAGGGATTTACTTTGCAGTGGATTTCTTGAAATCTACAACAAAAAGTCTTCTTGACTCTAATTTGCAGGATAATCTTTATGTCTCAACAAAAGGGAAGCATGTCATTGTAATCGGCGGAGGAGATACTGGAAATGACTGTGTGGGAACTTCCGTACGTCATGGCTGTGCTTCTGTGACCCAACTTGAGATGATGCCAAAGCTTCCTGAAAAGAGAACTGCAGATAATAGCTGGCCAGAGTGGCCTAAGGTTTTAAAAACCGATTATGGTCAGGAAGAATCCGTTGCTGTGTTTGGAAAGGATCCAAGAGCTTACCAGACAACGGTGAAAGAGTTTATAAAAGATAAATCAGGTAAAGTGGTAAAGGCAGTCCTCATGAGTCTGGAACAGAATAAGGACGAAAAGACTGGACGGATCTCCATGGAACCTATAGTAGGAAGTGAGAAAGAGGTACCAGCTGATATTGTGTTAATCGCAGCGGGATTTCTGGGAGCACAGAGCTATGTGGCTGAGGCGTTTGGTGTTAAATTAAATGAGCGCAGCAATGTAGAGACTCCAAAAGGCAAGTATCGGACCGATGTAGATAAGGTATTTGTGGCTGGAGATATGCACAGAGGTCAGTCCCTTGTGGTTTGGGCAATTAGGGAAGGCCGTGAAGTAGCTAAAGAGGTTGATAAGAACCTTATGGGTTATTCTAACCTTGCATAATTAAAAAGAGGAGACAAAAACTTGTCTCCTCTTTTTGCGCCTGATATTATAGTTCTATGGTTAGTCCTACCCCAACCTCATGAATAGGTAGTTTGTCCATCATCTTAGCTTTTGCTAAAAGGGAAATGCAGTGGCATGGATATACCTTGTCCACATGGCAGTTTTTAAGATGATCTACGGTTTGTACAAAGCGTTCGTTCACGTCAAACAGGTGGAATCCTCCTAAGACACCTGCAACTTGATCTTCCTCGCATATTTCCTTGGCGTAATCAAGGGTATTGCAGATACCGCCGTGAGAACAAGAGGAGATTAGGAATAGCCCTTTTGAGGTCTTTAAAGCGAGAGCAGAATCATCTATAAGATAATCATCCTGCCATTCGCCATCAGACATCACTTTGCCTAAAGGACTTCTTTGCTCAAATTCATTCTTCTGGGGGATCTCACCTAAAAACACACAATTATCTGAGAGAAAATATGGTTTGTTAGTGGGGATATATTCTGTCTTATTACTAATATCTTCTTTGCTAAATGGGGCGCCTATGTTCTGGTTTCCTGCTATCTTAGAATTGAAACAGCCAGAATGAGAGATGATCTTTATCTTGGATAATTGAATGGCTTCATCTAAAAACTTCAATCCATTGGTATGATCGTTGTGCCCATGGGAAAGGACAATGTGAGTCAGCTTGGACAAATCAATTCCCATCTTTTCTGCATTTGAAAGCACTATGTCAGAATATCCGGTGTCCAAAAGGATCCTCAGATCGTCAATTTCTATGTAAAAACTTGCGGCAGGCTCCCCTTTATAAAATTGGTCTTCTAAAGTACTGTTGTCTACAACTATTTTCACTAACATATGAACTCCTGATCTGGCTATTTATTGAATTTATTATAGCATAAAATGAGTTAAAATAAAGTTAAGATTACAATAAAATACAGTAAATGAGCAATATTTGCATAAAATAACCAAAAAGGAGCACAAACCTTGTGTTTGTGCTCCTTTTCAAATCGTATTATATTAATGAGAACAAGGGAAATCTTCCTTGTAAACTTTCTTTATAGCGGGAATCATACTTGCTCCTACCATGTTTCCAAGAGAAATCACAAGCATATACAGGACTGCTTTTAAACTCCAGGCACCGGCCATTGTAAAATAAAACATGTCTGCGATACTATGTTCAAAGCCTGAAAGTATAAATACCATGATAGGAAGGATAAGAGCCAGGTGTTTACCAACATCGTCCTTTACGGTCTGGAAACCAACCACAGCGATACACATTAAGACGCCACACATAAAAGCCATTACAAATGTGCTAAATAAGGTATCAGTCAATTTTAAATCCACAATTTCAGTTGCGTGTTCCACTAATTTTACTAGCTTCGTGTGGCGAAAGATCAAGCCGGAACCTAGTGTTCCTATAAGATTTCCTATGTATACAATTAAAACCGTTTTTAAATAAGAAGGTCCTTCGTGGACGATGTAACATATCTTTCCTGTGTATAAGTTAAATCCAAACGTATAGATGGTAAATAAACCGATGGAAAATAAAAAAGAACCAGCAATCCGATTTTCAAGAGTCAGATATATGATTCCTCCCATTGCGATGCAGACTCCTGCAGCAATTGCTTTAATCAGTGTTTTCATGTTAATACTCCTTTTCTTTTGTCGATTCTTGTCTCACGTAAAAAGAGGTTTTTTGTCCTGTCATATTATAGCATAACGAATGTAGTTTTCAAGAATATTTATGCAATTGATATAAAATTATCATTTTGATTTTGCGCAAAGAAAAGCCGGTGCTTTCAGGCACCGGCCGATAAGCGTTATACGTTGAATCGGAAGAGGATAACATCCCCATCTTTAACTACATATTCTTTGCCTTCTGAGCGGACAAGTCCTTTTTCTTTTGCTGCGCTATAAGCTTTGCAGTCTAAAAGATCCTTGAAATTCACTACCTCTGCACGGATAAAACCTCGTTCAAAATCGGAATGAATCTTTCCTGCTGCCTGAGGCGCTTTTGTGCCTTCCTCAATGGTCCAGGCTCTTGTTTCCATAGGACCGGCTGTCAGATAGCTGATAAGGCCCAGGAGCTGATAACTTGCACGAATGAGTTTTTCAAGACCGGATTCGGTAAGACCAAGATCTTCTAAAAACATCTTTTTCTCATCTTCTTCCAGTTCAGCAATTTCTTGCTCAATCTGGGCGCAGATGACAAAAACTTCGCTGTCATTTTCTTTTGCAAAAGCTCTTACCTTTGCAACGAGTTCGTTGGTGGCACCGTCATCGGCCAGATCATCTTCGCAGACATTAGCAGCAAAGATAACAGGCTTATAAGTAAGAAGGTTGAGAGAGGAAATAAATTCGATCTCATCGGATTCATCTAGATCCATGCTTCTTGCCAGTTTGCCGTCTTCTAAATGGGCTTTAATTCTCTTAAGGATATCTAATTCCTTTGCAAGGGACTTATCGTTCATTGATCCTTTATTCGATTTAGCGATGCGACGGTCTAAAATCTCAAGATCGGAAAAAATTAACTCTAAGTCAATTGTTTCAATATCGCGCAAAGGATCTACGCTACCGTCAACGTGAATGACATTGCCGTCTTCAAAACAGCGTACCACATGTACGATGGAATCTACTTCCCTGATGTTGGAAAGAAACTGATTTCCCAGACCTTCCCCTTTTGAGGCTCCTTTTACAAGACCAGCAATGTCCACGAACTCAATGGCAGCTGGGATGATCTTTGCGGAATTATAAAGTTCAGCCAACTGACCCAGGCGTGCGTCTGGAACAGGAACGACCCCTATATTTGGGTCAATCGTACAGAATGGATAGTTGGCAGATTCTGCCCCAGCCTTTGTAAGAGAATTGAACAAAGTGCTTTTACCTACGTTCGGTAATCCGACAATACCTAATTTCATAGCAATTACCTTCCTAATATTGTTTATATTCATGGTTGATTTTTATTTACAACTAATATAGAATAACATATTATCCGCAAAAAAAAAAGACAAAAAACACAAGAAACCCATCATTTGTCGAAAAATAGTCGAATATGTCGGGCGAATCTGTTTGATTTTTGTGTTTTCACGGGGTAAAATAAAGAAAAATCGAAAGGAGAAGACGAATGGCAAATACGGCAGATATTAGTTTTGTACATTTGGGAATTACGATTTCTCATTTGCGAAACAGTATCTCAATATTTGGGTTCCGCATTGCATTCTACGGGATTATCATTGGGATTGGAATTTTAACAGGCCTCTGGATTGCTTCGAATGATGCAAAACGAAGAGGACAAGACCCGGAACTGTATCTGGATTTTGCCCTGTATGCAATCGTAGTTTCTATTATATGTGCCAGAATCTACTACGTTATTTTCGATTGGGCTAATTATAAAAATGACCTGTTACAAATTTTGAACTTGAGAGCAGGGGGGCTGGCTATTTATGGCGGTGTCATTGGTGCAGCTTTAACTCTGATCGTCTATACCAGGGTGAAGAAACTTTCCTTCTTTTCCTTGGCGGACACTGGATGTCTTGGACTGATAACCGGGCAAATTATAGGAAGATGGGGAAACTTCTTTAATTGCGAAGCGTTTGGCGGATATACAGACGGCCTGTTTGCTATGAGAATCAGAAGGGCGCTAGTTAACGAGAATATGATATCGAAAGAACTATTAAACCATTTAATCGTTCAAAATGGTGTAGAGTATATACAGGTACATCCAACCTTCTTTTATGAGTCGGTATGGAATCTATGCGTACTTGCATTCATGCTCTGGTACCGGAAACGCAAACGGTTTGATGGGGAGATGTTTCTTATCTACCTGCTTGGCTATGGACTAGGACGAGTATGGATAGAAGGAATCCGTACGGACCAGCTAATATTCTTTGGTACTGGCATTCCGGTGTCTCAGGCACTGTCATTGATCCTGGTAGTGGTATCTACTCTTGTGCTCTTCTTCCAACACAGACAGATTAGATTAAAGAGCAAAGGAGAAACATGATATGATAATTTCAAAAGAAGAGTTAATTCGAAATATCGAAGAAGCAAGGGAAAGACTGAATAAAAGTATTGATTATGATGATGGAGATGTTATTTATCTTAGGAGTGTAGAACTGGATAAATTGATTGAACAATATATAGAAGCAGGTTATTAAGTTATATATGTATGCGGGAAGGCTAAATGCCTTCCCGCATTTTTTGTGCAAAAAATTACCATGATATTTATGTTAAATATGATCATTATAATATGAAGAAACACTAAAATAGAAGCACTTTGGAAATACCTTGTCTAATTGTGGGAAATATTGGAAATAATTGCATTTAACGTCTTTTGTAACCGAAATCAATGAAAAATAATCAAAAATTTCCTTGCTATTTCTAATCAAATGTACTAAAATTAAAGTACAAGTGGAGGAAAGTGGTACAAAGTGGTAGAAAATGGTGGAAAAGCAATAAAACACCCTACCTATGTACGAGCAGGTGATTGGTATGTTCATGGGAGAGTACAATCATACAGTTGATGCGAAGGGACGTCTTATTGTCCCATCTAAATTCAGAGAACAGCTTGGAGAAGAATTCGTCGTGACGAAGGGCTTAGATGGCTGTTTATTTGTGTATGATAACACCGAGTGGACTGCCTTAGAAGAAAAGCTAAAAAGCCTGCCTCTTACCAATACCAATGCAAGAAAGTTTTCTAGATTCTTTCTGGCCGGTGCAACCTCCTGCGAAGTGGACAAGCAGGGAAGAATTCTTCTTCCAGCAGTTCTTAGAGAACATGCAAGCATTGAAAAAGATGCGATTTTAGTGGGAGTAGGTAGCCGGATTGAGATTTGGAGTAAGGATGCATGGACAGCAGCCAATACCTATGATGATATGGAAGAAATTGCGGAAGCTATGGAAGGACTTGGAATATGATGTTTGAACACAAGTCAGTGCTGCTAGAGGAAACCATCGACAGCCTGAATATAAAACCGGACGGAATTTATGTTGACGGAACGTTAGGAGGCGGAGGACATGCTCTTGAAGTGTGTAAACGTCTTTCTAAAAACGGAAGATTAATTGGAATTGACCAAGACGCAGATGCCATAGAGGCAGCGACAATGCGACTTGAGGAACATAAAGATAAAGTTACAGTCGTAAGAAGTAATTACGTAAATATAAAGGCAGTACTAAGTGAACTTGGAATTGAGAAGGTAGACGGTATTTATCTGGATCTGGGTGTATCCTCGTACCAGTTGGATGCTTCAGACCGAGGATTTACCTACAGAGAAGAAGATGCTCCTTTGGATATGAGGATGGATCAGAGAAACGATCAGACGGCTGCTGATATTATCAATAACTACAGCGAATTTGATATTTACCGGATCATAAGAGATTATGGCGAGGACAAGTTTGCCAAGAATATTGCCAAGCATATTGTCAGAGCAAGAGAAATAAAGCCAATTGAGACGACAGGGGAACTGTCAGAGATTATTAGAGCAGCCATTCCTGCAAAAGTAAGAGCTAAAGGTGGTCATCCTTCTAAGAAGACGTTTCAGGCAATTCGGATCGAACTTAATAAGGAATTAGAAGTATTAAGTCAGTCACTGGATGCTATGATTGATTTGCTTAATCCAGACGGGCGAATATCGGTTATTACGTTTCACTCCCTGGAAGACAGAATTGTAAAGACTAGATTTAGAACCAATGAAAATCCTTGTATTTGTCCTCCGCATTTTCCGATATGTGTCTGCGGCAGAAAAAGCAAAGGTAAGGTTATAACAAGAAAACCCATCATACCAACAGAGGAAGAGATCGAAGAGAATAAGCGTTCAAAAAGCTCCAAGCTTAGGGTGTTTGAGCGCATAGATTAAGGGAGGAAATTCGAGTGGCTGCCAAAAATAATGTGCGATCCTACAGAAATACTGATTACGTACATGGAAATGCTGTCCGTAAAGCAATACCGGCACGCATACCGGCTAATACGCCAGAAGAAGTCCGCAGAACATCTGTAAATCACAGAGTAAGGCGGAATCG
The DNA here is from genome assembly GCF_003609635.1 of Lacrimispora algidixylanolytica. GTDB lineage: Bacteria > Bacillota > Clostridia > Lachnospirales > Lachnospiraceae > Lacrimispora > Lacrimispora algidixylanolytica. The sequence goes on from NZ_MCIA01000018.1 coordinate 42,307, forward strand.
TGAAAAAGCTTTGCAAATGGATCTGCCCTATGTTCTTATGCTGACGGTTGCGGTTGTCTGCACCCTCTGTATCTGTATCAGGTATTTACAACTGCAATCATCTATTACGACCAATATTCACGGAATTGGCGTACAGGAAGCGCAGCTGGAAAAATTACGAACTGAAAACAATGCACTGGAGATAAGTATTAAAACTTCCGTTGATTTGGATCATGTGTATAAGGTAGCCACTGAGGAACTTGGTATGGTCTATGCAAATAAGGATCAGATCCTTCACTATGATAAAACGGAAAGTGAGTATGTAAGACAGAATGAGGATATCCCGAAATACTAACAAAAACAGGAATAAGAAGAGTAAAGTATTCCCGCGTTATATGCAAGAAAAGCTAGCGATTACGGTTCTTGTAATTACGCTGGCTTTGTTTGCATTGGTTATGGTCCTTTATAATTTGATGACACATAAAAAAGAAGATTTTAATCAGATTGTACTGTCTCAGCAACAATATGACAGCAGGGTAATTCCTTTTAAACGAGGCGACATTCTAGATCGGAACGGTACATATCTTGCAGCAAGTGAAAAAGTTTACAACTTAATACTTGATCCGAAGCAAATCATGTCGGATCCAGATGCGTATTTGGAGCCTTCTGTTACTGCTCTTACAGAGTGCTTTGGTTATGATAGGAATGAGATCATGAATCTTATCCAGGAAAAAAAGGATAAGCAATATGTTCGTTATACCAAGCAGCTTACTTACGAAGATAAAACGAAATATGACAAATATAAGCTAGACAAGACAAAGGCATTAAAAAAAGAGAAAAAAGACATCAAGGGAATCTGGTTTGAAGATGAGTATAAAAGAATCTATCCTTATAATTCCATGGGAAGCAAAGTGATCGGATTTGCCAATGGAGATGGTATGGGAGGAACTGGAGGCATTGAACAGTTTTATAATACCACCCTTATGGGAATCAACGGAAGAGAGTATGGTTATTTAAACGATGATTCTAATTTGGAGAGAGTTATAAAACCTTCCTCCAACGGCAATACGGTTGTTTCTACCATCGATGTGAACATACAAAAAATCGTTGAAAAGTACATAAATGAATGGGAGCAACAGACAGGAAGTAAAAAAGTCGGAGTCATTGTAATGGATCCTAATAACGCAGAGATTTTAGCAATGGCAGATGATAAATCTTTTGATCTTAACAATCCTCGTGATTTAAGGCCGGAATTTACCCCTGATTTACTGCGTCAACTTGGGATTAAGGAAGCTATTGATGATTTCAAACGTAAAAACAAAGATGCTCAGCCTCTCACTGAGGAGACAGTGACTCAACATTACAACGATGAACAAATTATATCGTTAGGTACTCAGGTAGCATGGAACCAGACTTGGCGTAATTTCACCATTAGTGATGGATTTGAACCAGGATCAACGGAGAAGATATTTACGGTATCCGCTGCTTTGGAAGAAGGCGCCATCACAGGACAGGAAGTATTTGATTGCAATAGGTTCCTGGAAGTGGGAGGACATAAGATCAAGTGCGTTAGTCGTTTTGGACATGGTCCCATAACGGTGGAACAAGGACTTATGAAATCCTGTAACGTGGTAATGATGAGAATTGCCCAGCAGATAGGAAAAGATAAGTTTTATAAATATCAGCAAATGTTTGGTTTTGGTTCCAAAACGGGTATTGATTTACCAGGTGAGGCGGATAATAGATCTACTATATATACTGTGGATAATGCGGGTCCTACGGATTTGGCCACCAATTCTTTTGGACAAAATTTTAACACTACGATGATTCAGATGGCAGCTGCATACGGTTCTGTTATTAACGGCGGTTCCTATTATGAACCTCATGTGATTAAGCAGATTTTAAATGAACAAGGTGCCATTGTTAAAAAAGTTGATCCAGTTCTTGTACGCGAAACCGTATCTGAACCAACAACCAAATTTATTAATGAAGCTCTGTTTAAGACGGTCAATGCAGAAGGCGGCACCGGCGGTGCGGCTAAAGTGGCTGGATATAAAGTGGCTGGAAAGACAGGTACTGCGGAAAAGATTCCACGTGACAAGAAAAACTATGTAGTATCCTTTTGTGGATATGCACCGGCAGATAATCCTCAGGTCTTGGTTTATGTAGTAGTAGATGAGCCTCATGTAGAGGATCAGCCCCATAGTACATATGCCAGCCAGATTTTTCAAAAGATTATGGCTGATATTCTTCCTTATTTAAATATCTTCCCAGATACAGACACGGAAGGTGCTCCTTCAGGTGACGGAGCAAAGCTTCCGGAACAGGAAGGAATTACCAGTGAGACCACAGCTGCCTCTGAAGGAGATGGTACCTCTCAGGAAACAACTGCCCAGGAGACTACAGCAGCAGTTCCTACCTTGGAAAATGGACAGACTGTTGCTCCGGAAGACTTAAATCCTTCGGAAGAGTACGTCAATAGACAGGAAGGTGATGATTCTGAGCTGCCAGCTTCAGTTCCTCAGGATACATCAGAGTCTTTGGAGGGTGAATCTCAATCAATAGAAGAAACGACAGCCCAATAAGGAAAAGAAACCAAGAGGGCTCATAAAAAAGACAAATATTCATATACTGTAACAATAATGACGGTGGAGCAGTGTATGAATTCAAACAAAACACATCATAGAGAGAAAATAGCCCTCCTGTTTTTCCTGTTGTTTCTTGCCATGACGGGACTAATGGGACGGCTTATTTTTCTAATGGTTTTCCGTTCTGAGCATTACAGTGCCATGGCTGAAGATCTCCATGAGCGGGAGAGGACAATAAAGGCTGCCAGAGGTAATATCATTGATGCCAATGGTACCGTCATTGCTACCAATCGAACGGTTTGTACCATATCGGTTATTCATAATCAGGTGAAACAGCCGGATGAGGTGGTAGCAGTCCTGTCAAAAGAACTGGGAATCGATGAAGAGGAAGTACGAAAGAAAGTAAAAAAGTACAGTTCAAGGGAAATCATTAAAACCAATGTAGACAAGGCGTTAGGAGATCAGATTCGTACATACCATTTGGCTGGCGTAAAAGTGGATGAAGACTATAAACGTTATTATCCTTACGACACTATGGCTTCTAAGGTATTGGGCTTCACTGGAGGTGATAATCAGGGTATTATTGGACTGGAAGTAAAATACGAACAGTATTTAAAAGGATTAAATGGTAAGATATTGACCATGTCCGATGCAGCAGGAATCGAAATTGAAAATGCAGCGGAGGACAGGATTGAGCCTGTCTCTGGCCAGACACTGCAGATTAGTCTAGATGTGAACATACAAAAGTATTGTGAGCAGGCGGCTTATCAGGTAATGGAGAAGAAGGGAGCAAAAAAAGTATCCATCATTATAATGAACCCTAAAACAGGGGAAATCATGGCTATGGTAAATGCACCTGAATTTAATCTGAATGATCCATTTACCCTAAATACCAATACAGAAATCCCTACTTCCGCGAAAGAAAAACAAGATCTTTTGAATCAAATGTGGAGAAATCCCTGTATTAACGATACCTATGAGCCAGGGTCCACGTTTAAGATTATTACGGCAGCAGCAGGCTTGGAAGAAGGAGTCGTTAAGCTTGATGATCACTTTTCATGCCCGGGCTTTCGTGTGGTAGAGGATCGAAAGATCCGGTGCCATAAGGTAGGAGGGCATGGCTCCGAAACATTCCTTCAGGGGATGATGAACTCTTGCAATCCCGTTTTGATAGATGTGGGCCAGCGGCTTGGAGTGGATAATTATTATAAGTATTTTGAACAGTTTGGTTTAAAAGGAAAGACAGGAATCGACGTTCCAGGTGAGGCGTCCACCATCATGCATAAAAAGCAGGATATGGGTCTAGTAGAGCTCGCAACCGTTTCTTTTGGTCAATCATTTCAGATCACTCCTTTGCAACTTATTACCACGTCAGCTTCTATTGTTAATGGAGGAAACCGCATTACTCCTCATTTTGGCGTAAAGGCAATCAGTTCTGACGGAGAAACTTCTAATGCTTTTACCTACCCGGTAAAAGAAGGTATTGTATCAGAAAAGACCAGCGAAACCATGCGCTACATCTTAGAACAAGTGGTTTCGGAAGGAAGTGGAAAAAGAGCAAAAATCGACGGCTATCGAGTTGGTGGAAAAACTGCCACCTCTGAAAAACTTCCAAGAAGCTTAAAGAAATATATTTCTTCTTTTGTGGGCTTTGCACCGGCAAATGATCCTCAGGTAATTGCTCTTATTACCATTGATGAACCTCAGGGAATTTATTACGGAGGAACGATTGCAGCGCCAGTAATTGCTGATATATTAAAGAATATACTTCCTTATTTGGGAATAGAGCCAACAGAGGAAAAAACTGTTTCCACGTTTCGAATCAGTGGTTGATTATTCGGAAAAAAAGACGTATACTACTTACTGTGTGCTTTTGATATACGAATACATAAAATATTGAGGTGTGACATGATTAACGAAACGATTCTGGCAATCATCATAGCTTTTGCCATCAGCGCCATGCTGTGTCCAATAGTAATTCCATTTCTCCACAGGCTGAAATTTGGCCAAGAGGTACGTAAGGAAGGTCCGGAGAGCCATTTAAAAAAACAGGGAACTCCCACCATGGGTGGCCTTATCATTTTGACGAGTGTCATTATCACGTCCTTGTTTTATATCAAGGATTATCCGAAAATCATTCCCGTTCTTTTTATGACGGTAGGATTTGGAATTGTTGGATTTCTTGATGACTATATCAAGATCGTGATGAAACGGTCAGAGGGGCTTACCGCTATTCAAAAGATGGCCGGGCAGTTAATTATCACTGGGATTTTTGCGTATTATCTCATGCATTCAAATGATGTGGGCACTAGAATGTTGATACCTTTTACCGGAGGTTTTGATAAAGGACTGTATTTGAGTCTGGGAATATTCTTTGTACCTGCAGTATTTTTTATTGTCATAGGAACGGATAATGGCGTTAATTTTACCGATGGTTTAGATGGACTATGTACCAGTGTCACCATTTTGATTGCCACATTCTTAACCGTGGTAGCAATTGGAGAAAAGACTGGAATCAGCCCGATTACAGGAGCAGTCGTTGGAAGTCTTTTGGGATTTTTACTTTTTAATGTTTATCCGGCCAGGGTCTTTATGGGAGATACCGGCTCTCTCGGGCTTGGAGGTTTTGTGGCTTCCAGTGCTTTTATGATGCAGATGCCGGTTTTTATCGCCATAATTGGATTTATTTATTTGCTGGAAGTTTTATCAGTCATCATTCAGGTGGTGTATTTTAAGAAAACAGGCGGCAAAAGATTTTTTAAGATGGCTCCCATTCATCACCATTTTGAGCTTTCTGGGTGGTCTGAAACTAGGGTGGTTGCTGTATTTGCTATCATTACAGCAGTTCTTTGCTTGCTTGCGTATCTTGGATTATAGGAGAGAAACCATATGAGTCAGAAAATTTTAGTAGCCGGCAGTGGAAAAAGTGGTATCGCCGCCTCCAGGTTGATTTTAAAAACAGGTGATGAAGTGATCCTGTATGACAGCAACGATGCCTTAAATAAGGATGAGCTGTCAGAACAGTTTAAAGAAGAGGGAACCTTCTCTGTTTTACTGGGAGAATTAAAAAAAGAGGACATAAAAGACATTGACCTTTGCGTTATCAGCCCAGGTATTCCTCTAGACGCTCCTTTTGTCTCTGTTTTAAGAGATGGAGATATTCCTATTTGGAGTGAAATACAGCTTGCCTATCATCACGCAAAAGGCAAACTTTTTGCAATTACAGGTACCAATGGAAAAACCACCACCACTGCCTTAACAGGAGAGATTATGAAAGCCTTTTATGCTGAGGTTTTCGTAGTAGGAAATATTGGTATTCCATATACGGAGGAGGCATTAAAGACCACGACGGATTCGGTCACTGTGGCAGAGATCAGTAGCTTCCAATTAGAGACCATAACAGACTTTAAACCGGAAGTCAGTGCAATACTTAATATCACTCCAGATCACTTAAATCGTCATAAAACAATGGATTGTTACATAAAAATTAAAGAGAGCATTACGAAAAATCAGGGGGATCAAGAAGTTTGTGTTCTGAACTATGATGACCCGGTTTTGCGTGAGTTTGGAAATTCCATAAAAGCTAAGGCTGTATTTTTTAGCAGCAGAGTGGTTTTAGATGAGGGGTATTGTCTTGATGGGGACATGATAATACGTAACCATAATGGGGAACGGTATGAGATTGTGTCTGTCAAGGAATTAAAGCTTCTTGGGCGTCATAACCACGAGAATGTGATGGCCGCCATTGCCATCGCTGTAGAAGCTTTAGTCCCCATAGAGGTTATTAGAAATGCAGTCTGTGAATTCAAAGCAGTGGAGCATCGAATCGAGTTTGTAGCCGAGAAATCAGGTGTAAAATATTACAACGACTCTAAGGGAACAAATCCTGATGCAGCTATACAGGCAGTGAAAGCCATGCCTGGGTCTACAATTCTCATAGCAGGAGGTTATGATAAGAACTCCGAGTATGATGAATGGATCCGGTCTTTTGACGGCAAGGTGAGATATATGGTGCTGTTGGGACAGACCAGAGAAAAAATTGCTGAATGCGCCGCTAGACAAGGCTTTACCAACGTGATGTATGCGGAGGATATGCAGGAGGCTGTCCGTGTCTGTGCTTCTTATGCCAATATAGGAGACTATGTGCTGCTTTCACCGGCGTGTGCCAGCTGGGGAATGTTTAAATGCTATGAGGAACGCGGCGATATTTTTAAAGAATGTGTCCGCAATCTGTAACGTTATTTCTGCATAGAAGTATAGGTGGCGAGGAGGAATGATATGGCAGAAAAAGGGCCAGTAAAGAAAAAGAATAGACCACGCCGTTTTTACGATTACAGCCTTTTGTTTACCGTGATATTCCTGACGGTCTTTGGACTTGTCATGATATACAGTTCCAGTTCTTATGCTGCTCAGCTTAAATTTGGCAATGCGGCGTTTTTCATGATGAAGCAGGCAAAGATTGCACTTGGAGGCTTCGTGATCATGGTCATTATATCCAGGCTGGATTATCACTGGTATGGAAAGTTTGCAGTATTTGCTTATGTGCTTTCCTATGTTCTCATGATTGCAGTTTCTTTATTTGGAATTGAAGCCAACGGAAAGAAGAGATGGCTTGGAGTAGGAAGCCTTTCTTTTCAGCCCACAGAGTTTGTTAAAATCGCCTTGATTGTAATGCTGGCAGTTTTAATTGTGCAAATGGGTAAGAACATCAATTCAAAAAATGGAGTAGTTCTGGTGATTATAACTACCATTCCTATTGCGGGAATCGTAGCTGCGAATAACCTAAGCTCCGGTATCATCATTGTGGGAATTGCTTTTGTCATGCTATTTATTGCGTGCAAAAAGAAATGGCCGTTTTTTGTTTGTGGTTTAGCAGGTTTTGGGGGTCTGGCGTTTGCAGGGCCTATCGCTACAATTCTCCAGAAACTAAACATCTTACACGATTACCAGTTGGGCCGTATTCTTGTCTGGCTGGAGCCAGAGGCATATCCGTCTACTGGAGGTTATCAGGTATTGCAGGGGCTATATGCCATTGGTTCAGGGGGTCTTGTAGGAAGAGGCCTTGGAGAGAGCATACAAAAGATGGGATTTGTGCCAGAGGCGCAAAATGATATGATTTTTTCCATCATCTGTGAAGAACTGGGGCTTTTTGGGGCGGTATCTGTAATCCTGATTTTTCTTTTCATGATTTACCGTTTCATGCTTATTGCAGACAATGCGCCAGATCTCTTTGGATCGCTTCTTGTCGTTGGGGTCATGGGGCATATTGCCATACAGGTTATACTTAACATCGCAGTAGTAACCAACACCATACCAAATACTGGTATTACTTTGCCTTTTATCAGCTATGGAGGTACTTCGGTACTTTTTCTTATGATAGAAATGGGCATGGTTTTAAGTGTTTCCAACCAGATAAAACTGGAAAAATGATAAAATTTGATACCATTCTCTCACTTTTAACATAGGATAGTATATAAGAAGCCATGGGAGGTACCGGATTGTCAGTCATACAGGTCCAGGGGTTACGATCCTTAAAAGGTGAGATAAAGATTCAGGGTTCTAAAAATGCTGTTCTGCCCATCATGGCAGCGGCGGTTCTCCATAAAGGTACTACAGTGATTCATAATGTCCCCAGGATACAGGATGTGTTCTGTATGCTGGGGATACTTCAGCGTATTGGATGTAAGTGCCGGCTAGAAGGCAATACACTGATCGTGGATGCGGTAACAATTACTCAGGCAGAGATTCCGGAAGATTATATAAAGAGCATGCGGTCATCCATTATTTTGTCGGGCTCACTTCTTGGAAGAACCGGTCTTGCAGTCACAAGCTTCCCAGGAGGTTGCTCTATCGGAAAAAGACCCATTGATCTACACCTTTCTGCGTTTAGAAAGCTTGGAGCAGTGGTGGAAGAAGAGGCCGAAAAGCTGATTGTATCTGCAAATACACTGATAGGTGCTGATATTGAATTGAGATTTCCCAGCGTGGGAGCAACGGAAAATGCGCTGCTTGCTTCTGTTTTAGCCAAAGGAATCACTGTAATCCGGGGAGCGGCAAAGGAACCGGAGATTATCGCTCTTTGTGAGTTTTTAAACAATATGGGAGCGAGGATTGAAGGAGCCGGAACCTCAAAGCTGATGGTCGTCGGTGTAAATAAACTGCATGATTCTGAATTTACAGTTGCAGGAGACCGGATCGTCGCTGGAACTTACTTAGCGGCAGTCATGGCCGCAGAAGGAAACATCTTTATAAAGGGTATCCGACCAAATGATTTAACTGCAACTCTCTCTCTGGTAGAACGAATGGGAGCAGAGCTGAAAACCTATCATGATGGTTTGGAGGTGTCTATGAAAGGTCGCCCTGACTGTCTGGACGTGGTGACATCGCCTTATCCTGGATTTCCTACGGATCTCCAGTCTCAGATGATGGCGGTGATGGCATCGGGGCATGGAACCGGAAGACTTACGGAAACTATATTTGAAGGGCGGTTTGCTACTGCCAAGGAGCTTAAAAAACTAGGGTCAGATATCGTGATAGATGGGAAGCATGCCATCGTACATGGTCTTTATCCCCTGTCAGGTAACCGGGTAATAGCTCCCGACCTAAGAGGCGGTGCAGCGCTAGTGGTGGCTGGCCTGGCAAGTGAAGGTGTGACAGAGATCCATGAAGGCTATCATATTGAGCGAGGATACGAAGACATCTGCCGGGATTTAAGCAGTCTTGGTGCGGTAATCAGAGGGATGGAATGAGATATTTAAAAAGCAGCAAAGGAAAAATTAAGATTGCGATTGCAACAGCAGTATTATTGCTGGTAGCTGTTGTCTTTTTATCACTGCAAATCAAAGAGATCAAGGTGACTGGCAATAAGAAATATACTCAAGAACAAATTGTGAACCTTTTGTTCAAGGGCAGCTGGGACCGGAATGCGATTTTTTGTATCTACAAGGACCGCTTTCAGAAACATGAGCAGATTCCGTTTGTAGAAGATTATAAAATCGTATTCCTAAGCCCAGTTAAGGTTGAGGTTATCGTATATGAGAAGACCGTGGTGGGTTTTGTTTCCTACATGGGCAGCTATATGTATTTTGATAAGGACGGGATCATCGTGGAAAGCTCTAGTGCAGAGCTGACCGGTGTTCCGCGGATCGTAGGGCTCCAGTATGGGCACATTGCCCTCCACCAGCCCCTTCCCGTAGAAAATGGCAGGATTTTTAGTGAAATACTGACTCTTACCCAACTTTTATCCACTCACGATATCTCCGTTGATCAGATTCAATATGATTCCAAAGGAGATGCCAGTCTGACGATGGAAGACATCAAAGTCTTTCTTGGAAGCAATAACCAGATGAATGGAAAGATCTCGGAGTTAAAAGATCAGCTTCCTGTTTTAGAAGGACTAAAGGGAACCTTATATTTGGACACTTACGATGAGGCGGAAACTGTCACATCGTATCGATTTGTAAAGAATAATTGAATTTACATAATTTGCAAGCAATTTTATTAAAAAAATAGTTGATATTTTTGTTAAAATCAAATATTATATTAATTAGGTTTATACAGTAAGCTGTTTATGGTTAAAGGAGGATATAATCTTGTTAGAGATTAAGATAAATGAGGCGGACAATGCCGCAAGAATTCTGGTAATCGGAGTAGGTGGTGCCGGAAACAATGCGGTGAACCGCATGATCGAAGAGAATATCGCTGGTGTTGAATTTTTTGGCATTAACACGGACAAGCAGGCGTTACAGTTTTGCAAGGCACCAACTGCCATGCAGATCGGAGAAAAGCTGACCAAGGGTCTTGGTGCAGGTGCAAAGCCAGAAGTTGGTGAAAAGGCAGCAGAAGAGAATGCGGATGATCTAGCTCAAGTTATGAAGGGTGCCGATATGGTATTCGTTACCTGCGGTATGGGAGGCGGAACCGGAACTGGTGCTGCTCCTGTTGTTGCAAAGATCGCAAAAGATATGGGAATACTTACGGTCGGAGTTGTAACAAAACCTTTCCGTTTTGAAGCAAGAACCCGTATGACCAATGCATTGAATGGTATAGAACGATTAAAAGAGAGTGTTGATACCTTAATCGTAATACCTAACGACCGTCTTCTTGAGATTGTGGACAGACGCACTACCATGCCAGATGCACTTAAGAAAGCGGATGAAGTTCTTCAGCAGGCAGTACAGGGTATTACAGATTTAATCAATGTTCCTGGACTTATTAACTTAGATTTTGCAGACGTACAGACGGTAATGACAGACAAAGGAATTGCCCATATTGGTATCGGACGAGCTAAGGGTGATGAGAAGGCTCTGGAGGCTGTGAAACAGGCGGTATCCAGTCCACTGCTTGAAACCACGATTGAAGGTGCTACTCATGTAATTATTAATATCTCTGGTGACATTAGCCTGATCGAGGCCAATGAAGCAGCCAGCTACGTACAGGAGATGGCTGGAGACAATGCCAATATTATTTTTGGTGCTATGTATGATGAGAATGCTCAGGACGAAGCAAGCATTACGGTTATTGCTACCGGACTTGACATGCAGTCAGAGACACCAGTATCCAAGGTTATGACGAATTTTTCCAACCCAGGTTTTAAACAGCCAAAGACAGTAGCTCCACAGAATCAGCCAGTTAACCAGGAAGCAGCGGCAACCGCAGCAAATCCAGCTTTTAATCAGAATTATAATAACAACAATTATTCTAATCCTAATTATAACAATAATCAGAATTACCAGAATGGTAATGCCAATTATGGGAATCAGAATTATGCAGGCAATAATAACAACAGTAATTTCCAGAAGCCGAACTACACTCCACAGACTAACCCTCAGGCAGCGCCCCAGGGGAACGGACAGCCATACCGTCCTACTGTGAATAAAGAAGTTCAGATCAACATACCAGATTTTTTGAGAAATAAAAGATAAAACATATTATGTTACATATCAGGCAGGTTCCGATGAACCTGCCTGTTTTGGAAAGGAGTGACAGTATGTCTGATAAATTGGATGATTGGGAAATCTCTGAGGATTACTATGCCAATCAAGAAGATGATAAAAAGATGTCTTTGGAGGATTTTATACTGGATTCAGATTTGGAAGATGGAGAGTCATTATCTCCCGGTCCAACCGATGAATTATTAAAAAAGACCATTGAAGACGTTCGACAGGTACTGGCATTGGCCAGCGAAGGAAAAAATATAAAAGCAATTGCTGTATTTACCGGTCTTGAGGAAGCATACGTATATAATATCCAGGTTTGTGCCCAGGGCTTCCATGAAGATGATGAAATTGCTGTGGCTCACCTGGTACTTGGATAGGGGGAGACAAAAGTGAAAAGAAAAATATGCCCGATTTGTGATCTTCCGGTTACTGATGCCAATTATTGTTCCCGTTGTAAGAAAATCGTTCGCCGCCCAGTGATGTGGGAAATGGATTATTATTTGAATGAAAAACTGCCGAATCAGGGGTTTCCTTCTTCTGATACGCAAGCAAGTGGTGCTGCTAGGCCCCCACAGCAGACTGGTAGGCCAATTTCGTCACCTCAGCCACAGTCTAGGTCTGCGCCACAACCTACCAGAATGGCTCCACCTCCTAGTACTGCGCCACAACCAACTAGGATGGCTCCACCTTCAGGCAATTACATGCCACCTGCTCCTTCGTCGCCACCTCAGCAAAATACACGTAAGAGGCTTCCGTTTTCCATCGCAGGAATTATTACGTTTCTTATCTTGGTGATGGGCTCGGCTCCTGATCTTGTAAAAAAAGCGGAGCGTTTTTTTGATAATCAAACCAACTATGAGACCGCGGCACCATTTGATGATTCTGGTTTTAGAGATCTAGTAGAAGCGGATGTAAAGGCTGCTGGTATTGCTTGCAATGGTTATGATCATTTTCCAATGGCAGGGGAAGAAATCCATAATTCCTTAGGTCAATATATAGAAGCTAATAATTATGGATATCTCCTTAAACCACAGGATGTTTATTCGGATAATTATGAGATGGGAACGGAATCTGAATTCGTATCCTATTATGAGACGACAGTAGGTTATTATTTAGAAGATGAGGTCACCAGTAAGCTATCCCCTCAGGATGAAGGATATATATACCAGTATGTAGAAATTAATTACGATACTGGTACTGGAGAGATGCATGATTATATGTCTACTTTAAAAAATGAAGAGGCATCTCTTAACTATTTGGAACAATTTTTAAAGCTTACAGAAACTGCAGCAGACGTTCCGGCAGAGAGCAGCAGTATTCCAGTTATTATGGAACAAGTCAGAGGCGGACTTTCAAGAGGGGAAGAAGTGATCTTTACCGATGGAATTTTTTCGTTATATGTTTCCAAGGGAGAGGATTCTATCCAGACGACTGTAAACTATAACAGTTTGCTCACTAGGGAAAATAGTGAGACATAATTATTTCCAGAAATATTACAGGTAATCTATTTGACACGCTGTCCTCCATCTGATATAATTGGTTCAATCGTAAAAGGGAGTAGCTGCCAGCTTTAGCTAGCTGGATAAGATTGCGTCAGAACGGTAAAGAAATTTATCCGCATCCTTATGAAATGTGCAAGACTTTTACTGATACCGTTAAGGTGTCAGTAAAAGTCTTTTTTATTTCCTTTACGAGAGCATGAACATAGAGGGTAAGTAAAGAAAGGAGCACATTATGGAAACATTTGATCCTCAAAAAAAAGAGGTATGGAAAAAGGTAAAAGGGATCCTTAAAAAATCAGGGATTGCAGCCATCCTATTGGTTGCGGTTCCAGTTATTGGTTTTGGTTCTATCTACAATATCCAGGAGCAAGAGCAGGCAGTGGTAACGACCATGGGTAAGCCTAGGGCAGTAACAGATCCAGGATTGCATTTTAAAGTGCCGTTTGTTCAGAGTGTTAAGAAGGTGAACACTACCATTCAAGGATTTGCTATTGGTTATAACCCCAATGATAATGAAAGCAAAGAAGAAGATTCATTGATGATCACCAAGGATTATAATTTTGTCAACGTAGACTTTTTCACCGAGTATAAGGTTTCAGATCCGGTTAAGGCTGTCTATGGATCAGAAGATCCCCTAAAGGTTTTACAAAGTATTACAAAGAGCAGTATCCGTACGGTAATTGGGACCTATGACGTAGATTCTGTGTTGACCAATGGAAAGAATGAAATCCAGACGAAGATCAAGCAGATGATTATGGAAAAGCTAAAAGCCCATGAAATAGGCCTAACCGTTGTAAATGTCACCATTCAAGATTCCGAACCACCTACAAAAGAGGTTATGGAAGCCTTTAAGGCAGTAGAAACAGCAAAACAGGGAAAAGAGACTGCGATCAACAATGCAAATAAATACCGGAATGAGAAGTTACCAGAGGCAACAGCTCAGACCGATAAGATTTTACAGGATGCGGCAGCTGCAAAGGCAAGAAGAATCAACGAAGCCACTGCAGAAGTAGCTAAATTCACTGCAATGTATATGGAATACGAAAAGAATCCTGATGTCACTAAGAAACGTATGTTTTATGAAACCATGGAAAAGGTTCTTCCCAATATGAAAGTAATTATTGATGGAACCGATAAGACCAGTACCATACTTCCTCTGGATAGTTTCACAGGAGGAAATAATACAGAAAAGGAGAAAACAGAATGAGAAAAAAATTAAAAAAGGTTGCCCTGGCATTTGCAGCTCTTGTTGTGCTCATTGCAATCTCTGGCTCTATTGTAATTACCAATGAAAATGAATATAAATTAATACGTCAGTTTGGTCGTGTGGAGCGAGTTATAAATACCTCTGGTGTTACCATAAAGATTCCCATGATTCAGACAGCAGATACTTTGCCAAAGCAGATCTTGATTTACGATCTTGCAGCATCAGACGTAATCACCATGGATAAGAAGACCATGCTAAGCGACAGTTATGTCTTATGGAAAATTGAGGATCCTCTAAAGTTTGCTCAGTCCCTAAATTCTTCTTTAGTCAGTGCAGAGGCTAGAATTGATACGGTAGTATATAACTCTGTTAAGAATGTTATCAGTAGTATGAGTCAGAACGATGTCATAAGCAGTCGAGATGGAGAGCTATCCCAGGCCATCATGAACAATGTGGGAGAAAATATGGGCCAGTACGGCATCAGACTTCTGGCCGTTGAGACAAAACGACTTGACCTTCCAGTGGATAATAAGGCGGCTGTGTATGAAAGAATGATATCAGAGCGGGATAAAATCGCAGCTACTTATACAGCAGAGGGTCAAGCGGAAGCAAAGATAATTCAAAATACGACTGACCGGGAAATTGCAATCAGCATATCAGATGCCCAGGCAACGGCTGCATCAGTGACAGCGGAAGGGGAGGCGGAATATATGAGACTTCTGGCAGAAGCCTACAGCGATTCTCAAAGGGCGGATTTCTTTTCTTTTATCCGTTCTCTTGAAGCAGCCAGGACCTCTCTTGGTGGAAAAAACAACACTCTTATTTTGCCAGGAGATTCTCCAATCGCGAAAATATTTACAGGACGTTAATTGTTGCAGGAACGAATTTTTTATGGTAAAGTGTTAAAAAGATAAAGAGACGATAGATTGGAGACAGACAGCATGAAGATTAAAGACATTTTAAGCCAGGGAAAGCCAACCTTATCTTTTGAAGTGTTTCCCCCGAAGACAGAGGATAAATATGAATCCGTAGAGCGGGCAGCAGCAGAGATTGCGAAGTTAGATCCGGCTTTTATGAGTGTCACCTATGGAGCAGGTGGAGGAACCAGTAAGTATACGGTTGATATTGCCTCTGCACTGCATCATAATCATCATGTGACGGCTCTTGCCCATTTAACCTGTGTATCTTCCACGAAGGAAAAGGTTCGGGAGGTTCTTCACGAGTTGAAAGAAGCAGGCATTGATAATGTGCTTGCTCTTAGAGGAGACATTCCAGTGGACGGAGCAGTCTCCAAAGAATACAGCTACGCATCAGAGTTGATCCGGGAAATAAAAGAGGCGGGTGATTTTTGCATCGGCGCTGCATGTTATCCGGAAGGTCACGTAGAGTCTGCCAGCAAAACCATTGATATGGATTATTTAAAAGAAAAAGTCGAGGCAGGCTGTGATTTTGTAACCACTCAGATGTTTTTCGATAATAATATATTATATAACTATTTGTATCGCATTCGGGAAAAAGGAATTACAGTTCCAGTAGTTGCAGGAATAATGCCTGTAACCAATGTAAGGCAGATTATTCGAAGCTGTCAGCTCTCTGGTACTTATTTGCCATCTAGGTTTAAAGCTATCGTAGATCGGTTTGGGGATAATCCTGCGGCCATGAAGCAGGCCGGCATTGCATATGCAACGGAGCAGATCATTGATTTGATTGCAAATGGAGTGAATGCCATTCATGTATATTCCATGAATAATCCGGAAATTGCTTATAAGATCAAGGAAAACTTATCGGAAATACTGTAGTAATGATATAGGGTTCGGTGCCTACTGCAGGACCGGACCCATTTCTTTAATGGATTTATAAGGGAGGAAGGCTCATGGAAATCAGCCGTAAGGAAGTTCGCAGATACTTGGGATATGGAATACAGGATGGAGATGATGCGGTCAACGGACTGATTGAAGAATGTATTAAAGAGCTTACCAAAGGCGCCACTTTCAAGTATGTCAGCCGGACGTACCCTTTGAAACTTCTGCCTGATGGAGAAATTGATTTTACGGTTTTTCAAACGAGAAGTCTGAATTTAAGCAAGAATTTAGCAGACTGCAGCCAGGTCATTTTATTTGCGGCTACATTAGGAACTGGTGTGGATGTGCTTTTGCATAAATATACAAAGTTGCAGATGAGCAAGGCTGTTATTATGCAGGCCGCCGCAGCCGCTATGATAGAGGAATTTTGTGACGAAGAAAATCAAAAACTAAAAGTAGAATTTGAGGCCCAAGGACTTTATTTAAGACCGAGATTCAGTCCTGGTTATGGTGATTTTGCTCTGGAATGTCAGCGCAATATTACCGCAGTCCTAGAGACATCGAAGCGGGTAGGCATCATGTTGACAGACAGCCTGTTAATGACACCATCAAAATCTGTAACTGCTATTATGGGTGTTAGTGAAAAGCCATACCGTTGTGAGGTAAAAGGATGTGAATCCTGTGGGAAGACAGATTGCGCATACCGAAGAAATTAAAGGGACAGATTCAGATGGAGGAATTTATGACAGGGATTTTAAAAGAGATCAGAAAAAGAATCGTATTTTTTGACGGAGGAACAGGAAGTCTTTTGCAGGCCAATGGCTTAAAGCCAGGGGAGCTGCCAGAAACCTGGAATGTGATCCATCCGGAGATTATTACTAAGCTTCACCGGGATTATTTGGAGGCTGGCGCTGACATTATAAAGACCAATACCTTTGGAGCCAATGGCTTGAAGTTTTATAAAGGTGCTGAGTTTGACTTAGATGAAGTTGTGAGAGCAGCTCTTAAAAACGCAAGGGAAGCAGTGGAAACAGCCAACTATCCAGACGGTAAGGAACGCGGCTACATTGCCCTGGATTTAGGTCCCACCGGAAAACTTTTAAAACCGTTAGGAGAACTGGATTTTGAGGACGCCTATCACATGTATTCCCAGGTTGTAACAATTGGTGTGGAAGAGGGAGCAGACCTGATTCTCATTGAGACGATGAGCGACAGTTATGAGACAAAGGCGGCAGTTTTAGCAGCAAAAGAAAATTCCAACCTTCCTGTGTTTGTAACCATGATCTTTGATGAGAAGGGAAAGCTTTTGACAGGAGGTAACGTAGAATCTACGGTAGCCTTACTGGAAGGACTTAGAGTGGATGCTCTTGGAATCAACTGTGGTCTTGGTCCGATTCAGATGGAGGGCATCTTATCTGATATCATGAAGGTGACTTCAACTCCCGTCATCGTCAATCCCAATGCAGGACTTCCAAGAAGCGAAGGGGGAAAAACCGTCTACGATATTGATGCCGATGAATTTGCAAGAGTCATGTCAAGGATCGTTGAAATGGGAGCATGTGTCGTGGGTGGCTGCTGTGGAACGACTCCAGAACATATTGAGAAAACAGTGGCACTTTGTAAGGATATCCCTGTGAATCTTCCAGATAAAAAGAATCGTACCGTCATATCCTCTTATGCTCAAGCGGTTGTTATGGACAGGGAACCCATCATTATCGGTGAGCGAATCAACCCAACTGGGAAATCAAAGTTCAAACAGGCTCTTCGGGATCACAACCTGGAGTATATCTTAAGGGAAGGCGTTTCTCAACAAGATAATGGAGCTCATGTACTCGATATCAACGTAGGACTTCCAGGAATTGATGAGGCGTCTATGATGGTGGAGGTAATTAAGGAAATTCAAAGCATCATTGACCTTCCTTTACAAATTGATACTTCGGATATTGAAGCCATGGAACAAGCCATGAGGATTTACAATGGGAAACCTCTGATCAACTCCATCAATGGGAAGCAGGAAGTGATGGAAGCCATCTTTCCTCTGGTGAAACGGTATGGAGGCGTGGTGGTTGCCCTGGCTCTTGATGAAGATGGAATCCCAGAGACAGCAGACGGCAGAATCGCAGTGGCAGAAAAGATTTATAAGAAAGCAAAAGAGTATGGAATTGATAAAAAGGACATTGTAATTGATGCTCTGTGTATGACCGTCAGCTCTGACAGCAAAGGTGCTTTAACCACTTTGGAAACCTTAAGAAAGGTAAGAGATGAGCTGGGCGGAAAAACCACTCTGGGTGTATCTAATATTTCATTTGGTCTTCCTCAGAGAGAAATCATCAATGCAGCATTTTTTACAATGGCTCTTCAAAATGGATTAAGTGCAGCAATTATAAATCCCAATTCAGAAGCAATGATGCGATCTTATTTAAGCTATATGACTCTTTGCGACCTAGATCCGCAGTGTAGCCGCTATATAGAGGTATACAGCGGACAGGTGGCAACCCTTGGAGATACTTTAAAGCCAGGAGCCGTACCAGGTTCAGGAAATAATGCTGGCAATGAACTTTCCTTAGGGGAAAGCATAAAGAAGGGGCTTAGGGACCGTGCCCATGCCGCTGTTTTGGAACTTATTAAGGATAAGGAACCTCTATCTATCATTAATGAGGAGATGATTCCAGCCCTTGATCAAGTGGGAAAAGGCTTTGAAAAGGGGACTGTGTTCCTTCCTCAGTTATTAATGAGTGCTGAAGCGGCTAAGGCAGCCTTTGAGGTAATTAAGGAACAGCTAGCTAAAAGTGGTATCGTGGAAGCAAAAAAGGGAACCGTCATTCTTGCCACTGTTAGGGGAGACATTCACGACATCGGAAAAAACATTGTGAAGGTACTGCTTGAAAATTATAGCTACGATGTGATTGATCTGGGAAAGGATGTACCACCTGAGCTAATCGTAAAGACTGCGGTAGAAAAAGACGTAAAGCTGGTGGGCTTAAGCGCGCTCATGACCACTACGGTTCCAAGTATGGAAGAGACGATAAGACAGCTTCAAAAGGAATCCCCGGATACCAAAGTTATGGTAGGAGGAGCCGTTTTAACAGAGGATTATGCAAAAACAATTGGTGCTAATCAGTACTGTAAGGATGCCATGGCTTCTGTAAATTATGCGGAAGGTGTATTTAAAGTAAAATAAGGTGCCTCATTGACAAATACAGAATGAATGGTACAATTAAACTTGATAATATTACTGGAGGTACAAACATGGGAAAGATTATTTTAACGGGAGACCGACCCACAGGAAAACTGCACATTGGCCACTACGTAGGTTCCTTAAGACGGAGAGTGGAATTGCAGAATTCCGGTGAATTTGACGAGATTTTTATTATGATTGCGGATGCCCAGGCATTGACCGATAATGCGGACAACCCTGAAAAAGTTCGTCAAAATATCATAGAGGTTGCGCTGGATTATCTTGCATGCGGTTTGGACCCGAAAAAGTGTACTTTGTTCATCCAGTCCCAGATTGCGGAGCTGACGGAGCTATCCTTTTACTATATGAACCTGGTGACTGTCTCAAGGCTTCAGAGAAATCCTACGGTAAAGTCTGAGATTACTATGAGGAACTTTGAAACCAGCATACCGGTTGGCTTCTTTACCTACCCAATCAGCCAGGCGGCGGATATCACAGCATTTAAAGCAACCACAGTTCCTGTGGGTGAAGATCAGGAGCCAATGATTGAACAGACGAGAGAAATTGTAAGAAAATTCAATTCTGTTTATGGAGATGCACTGGTAGAGCCAGATATCCTTCTTCCTGATAACAAGGCCTGCTTACGACTTCCAGGCACTGACGGTAAAGCAAAGATGAGCAAGTCCCTTGGTAACTGCATCTATTTATCCGACTCAGAAGAGGATGTAAAGAAAAAGGTAATGAGCATGTTTACAGACCCAAATCACTTACAGGTATCAGATCCTGGAGAAATAGAAGGGAACACTGTATTTACCTATCTTGATGCATTCTGTAAGAAAGAGGATTTTGAGAAGTACTTACCGGAATATAAAAATCTTGATGAGCTGAAGGACCACTATAAAAGAGGTGGACTGGGAGATGTTAAGGTTAAGAGATTTTTAAACAGCATTCTTCAAGCTGAGCTAGAGCCTATCCGCAAGAGAAGAAAAGAATATGAGGCTCAAATTCCTTACGTATTCCAAATCTTAAAAGAAGGTTCCATAAAGGCATCAGAAAAAGCTGCCGCAACGCTGAAAGATGTGAAGGAAGCGATGAAGATTAATTATTTTGATGATCTAGAGCTGATTGAGGAACAGGCTAAGAAGTACCAGAGCCAGGAATAAGGACTATGAACATCATATCCATCGTACAGATTTTAGAATGCAATGAGATCATTAAGAATCAGGGCTTACGCTTTCAAATCCATTTAAGGGATGCCTGTGGAAAACAGTCATGTCGCATTGAATCTTTGGACGTGAAAAATGGAAAAGCTGAATTACAGGCACTTACTTTAATTTTAAATGATTATTTTTCAAGGTTTCGTTTTAAGTTGGAATACGGAGAAGATGGATTGAATTTCTGGACTCTCTGATGACAAATAAAGGACGCCGGAAAAGATACAGAGGAGACGGTTTCCTTTGGGCTTTTCCGGCGTTTTTGACAAAACAATAATTATTATCAATATCATTATTGAACTTCTGGAAGATATGTGCTAATATTAATACATGAATTAGTAGAGACTAACTCATAAAAACATAGAAATATGCCATATTAAATTAGTATAGCAATCACGAAAGGAGATAGATGGTATGTCATTTATTGGAAAAGAGATTGGTGATTTTAAGGTACAGAGTTTTATGAATGGAGAATTTAAAGAGGTAACAAAAAGTGAAGTTTTGGGAAAATGGTCGGTATTCTTTTTCTATCCGGCAGATTTTACTTTTGTATGTCCAACAGAGCTGGAAGAGCTTGCAGATAAATATGAAGATTTTAAAAAGATCGGTTGTGAGATCTACAGCGTATCTTGTGATACCCATTTTGTACACAAAGCATGGCACGATGTATCAAAGACCATAAAGAAAATCAAGTACCCCATGCTTGCAGATCCAACCGGTGTGATCTCTAGAGATTTTGATGTAATGATAGAAGAGTCTGGCATGGCAGAGAGAGGAACCTTTGTGGTGAATCCAGAAGGTAAGATTGTAGCTTATGAAGTCATTGCAGGCAATGTAGGAAGAAATGCAGACGAGTTATTCCGTCGGGTTCAGGCTTCCCAGTTCGTTGCAGAACATGGAGATGAAGTTTGTCCGGCAAACTGGAAACCAGGAGAGAAAACATTAAAGCCCAGCCTTGATCTAGTTGGACTCTTGTAAAGGTGGGATATTATGGATGGATTGTATGACGTAATTGTCGTCGGTACAGGCCCAGCGGGCCTGTCCGCAGCCATCTATGCCGCAAGAGCCAGATTTAAGGTACTGGTTCTGGAAAAGGAAAAGCTTGGCGGACAGATTACGATTACCTCTGAAGTTGTGAATTATCCTGGAATAGAAAGCATTGACGGCACAACGCTTACGGATAAGATGCGAAAACAGGCAGAAAATTTTGGTGCAGAATTTAAGATGGCTAAAGTTTTAGATATGGATTTGTCTCAGGAGCTCCGGGTGGTAAAGACGGATAAAGGAGATTTAAAAGCTCTTGGCGTGGTTTTGGCATTAGGCGCTAACCCAAGAATGATCGGCTTTCAAGGAGAAGAAACTTTCAAAGGACGTGGAGTGGCTTACTGTGCGACATGCGATGGAGAATTCTTTACCGGTATGGATGTGTTTGTCATTGGAGGCGGCTATGCTGCCGCAGAAGAAGCGGTATTTCTTACAAAGTATGCAAAAAAGGTGACCATTATTGTACGGGAGGATGACTTTACCTGTGCAGGGTCAGTAGCGGATAAGGCAAGAGAACATGAGAAAATCGAAGTCCACTACCATACTGAGATTGTAGAAGCAGCAGGTGATACGTTACTTCGAACTGCAAAGTTTCGGGATATTAAAACAGGAGAAGAATGGCAGTATGATACACCTGAAGGTGAAACCTTTGGAATCTTTGTTTTTGCAGGTTACGTACCGGATACGAGCTGGATTCATGGAAAAGTAGCATTGAACCATGACGGATATATAATCACCGACCCAGACCAGATGACAGATATTCCTGGTATTTATGGAGCTGGTGATGTATGTGTAAAAAATCTTCGCCAAGTGGTGACAGCGGTCTCAGATGGTGCAATTGCAGCGACTTCCCTGGAAAAATACGTGGCAGACATGTGGGAAAAGCTAGGCATTGAAAAGAGAGAAGAACCAGTAAAAGCGGAGTATAAGGCTGATGGCCATAGTGAGGAGAGCGTGGAAGGCGATGAATTTATTACGCCGGAGATGAAGCTCCAACTAAAAGATTTATTTGGAAAATTTGAACGTAAGGTAACGGTGAAGGCTTTGCTCAATAAAAGCCCTCTGGCAGCTCAGATGGAAGGCTTTTTGAAAGAACTTTCGGGAATTTCAGATCAGGTGGAATGTCTGGTGAGTTGGGAATCGGAGGAAACAACAACCGATGAGAAGCTTCCTGCAATCTGCGTTCTTAAAGAAGATGGCACGGAATCCGGCCTCAGGTTTTATGCCATACCTGGTGGGCATGAGTTTAATTCTTTTGTCATTGGATTATACAATGTAGCAGGCCCTGGGCAGGCAATTAGCCCGGAGGAAGCACAGCGGATTAAGGAAATAAAAAAGCCTGTTGATATCATCGTTGCAGTATCCTTATCCTGTACCATGTGCCCAACCACAGTAATGTCTGCCGGAAGAATTGCGGCAGAAAATGAGCTAGTAAATGCCTGGACCTATGATCTTAACTTATACCCTGAATTAAAAGAACGGTATCAGATCATGAGTGTTCCTTGTATGATTATAAATCAAAAAAAAGTTGAGTTTGGGAAGAAATCCTTAGAGGACCTTCTTAACATATTGGAAACCATTTAAACGAAAAGGAGATATCATGATGAATTATCTGGAGATTGAAAAAGTAATTGGAAGAGAAATAATTGATTCCAGAGGTAATCCTACTGTAGAAGCTGAGGTACATTTGGTTGACGGAACCATCGCTAGAGGTGCTGCACCAAGTGGAGCGTCTACGGGTGAATTTGAGGCGTTAGAGCTTCGAGATGCGGACAAAGCCCGCTTCGGAGGAAAAGGTGTATTGAATGCGGTTCATAACATTAATACAGTCATTCATTACGCTCTTGTAGGAATGGATGCCTCTGATATATATGCCATTGATAAGGCTATGATTGCTGCAGACGGGACAAAGGATAAATCAAGACTTGGTGCCAATGCTATTTTGGCAGTATCCATTGCAAGTGCCAGAGCCGCGGCAATTAGCTTAGGAGTTCCGCTTTATCGTTTCTTAGGTGGGATAACAGGCAATCGTCTTCCAGTGCCTATGATGAACATCTTAAACGGTGGCGCTCATGCTGCCAATACCGTTGATGTACAGGAATACATGATAATGCCAACAGGAGCGGCTGACTTTAAAGAAGGCCTTCGTTGGTGTACAGAAGTATTCCACTGCCTTGCTTCTATCTTGAAATCAAAAGGACTTGCTACTTCAGTCGGTGATGAGGGTGGTTTTGCTCCCGACTTAGAAAGCGACGATGCTGCCATAGAGCTGATTTTAGAAGCAATCAAAAAAGCAGGTTATGAGCCAGGCCGTGATTTTGTTCTGGCTATGGATGCAGCTTCTAGTGAATGGAAGGGAGAGAAGAAGGGCGAATATCTTCTTCCTAAGAGCAAAAAGCATTTTACCTCTGAGGAATTAATTGCTCACTGGAAAAACCTGTGCGATAAATATCCAATCTATTCCATCGAAGATGCCCTTGATGAAGATGACTGGGAAGGCTGGAAGCTTCTTACGAAAGAGCTTGGAGATAGAATCCAGTTGGTTGGTGATGATTTGTTCGTAACCAACACAGAGCGTCTGAAAAAAGGAATTAACGAAGGCTGCGGAAACTCTATCTTAATTAAGCTTAATCAGATCGGTTCTGTATCCGAAACATTGGAGGCCATTAAGATGGCTCACAGCGCAGGCTATACTGCCATTGCATCTCACCGTTCCGGAGAGACAGAGGATACCACCATTGCAGATCTTGCGGTTGCTCTTAATACCTGTCAGATTAAAACGGGTGCACCAAGCAGAAGTGAGCGTGTAGCCAAATACAATCAGCTTCTTCGTATCGAAGAAGAATTAGGCGTGGGTGCAGTTTATCCAGGAATGGATGCATTCCATATCAAGCGTTCTTAAAGATATTTATAAGCCTGCCAGGTCTTAAATCTGGCAGGCTTTTTT
>NZ_MCIA01000019.1 GCF_003609635.1 Lacrimispora algidixylanolytica
CATGTGTAATGAGTTACACAGCATTAAAATATAGAAGAAAGCGTAAGTCCAGTTTTGGATTTGCGCTTTTTTGCGTAGAAAAAATGACTTAGATTCTAATTGTGTACAAAAGGTACGTTTATATTAGAGATTTAGACCGTTGGTGTTCGATATAAAGGCTTGTCGCTACGATTTATTTTGTTTTTTCAGTTAATAAGTATGGCAGAGCATAAAATACTCCCACATAGGACCTTATATCTCAATGTCCTATGTGGGAGTATTTGTATAAGCTTAATCCTGTGACATGTTCTTATAAGGTGAGTAGTTAGGCTCCAAAATCATTGAGATCATTTTCTAAATGAAAAACAGCCTGTTCGATATTCTTTTCTTTTAAAGATTGAATGATTAAATCGTGATTTTTCATGTCATTGAGCAAAGAAAAACGGTTCCATTTATCCCAATGAAGCTGGGCGTAAGCACGTCCAAGAACGTTCATGCAGCGTTGCAGTTCCTCATAAACAAAGGGATTTTTTGCAAATGAAATGAGTGCTGTATGAAAGTCTGCATTATGGATCCAGCGTTCCATCAAATCTTCGGTTTCTTTCCAACAACTTTTGTTTAACTCTTCTAGAGAAGCAAGCTCCCGGTCTGTTATATTGGAAAAGCCAAGACGCAGGAAGGAGGTTTCTACCACTTTTCTGTATTCTTGAATGTGGTGAATGTCTTCGGCTGTTAGGGGAACGACTTCATAGCCATACCTTGGAATGCTTTTTAAGACTCCTTCATGGCATAGGGATACTAAAGCATCCCGTATGGGTGATTTGCTGTAGCCAAATCGTTTGATTAATTCATTTTCCGTTATAATTTTATGAGGATTATATTCAGATGAATATATACTTTTCATTACTTCGCTATAAACAATTTCTTTTAAGTTCCGTTTTTCCATGTAGCCTCCTAAGCTTACGTGAACGTTCAAATGGATAACATGTCTATTATACGTAATATTAGTAAAATATGTAAGGTTATTTCAAGAAAATACTTTAATTCTTTAACTAATAACATGTTTTCCATGAAGGTATAGGAAGATTTTGGATCTCTTTGTGAAGAATTAAAATTAGGATGGATTTATGATATTATCAGTGATATTATTAGTAATATAACTAGTGATAATACTAATAACGATAATAATGAGATGAGGAATAACAATGGATAAAAAAATATATGACAGCTATGTGAAAATCTTAAATGATGAACTGATTCCGGCATTTGGTTGTACGGAGCCGATTGCTCTTGCTTATGCTTCTGCCAGGGCAAGAGAGACTCTTGGTGAATTCCCCGATTATATGGAGGCTCATTGCAGCGGAAATATGATTAAAAATGTTAAGGGTGTGAGAGTGCCTAATTCTGGTGGGCTTAAGGGCGTGGAGACAGCAGTTATTCTAGGAGCTCTGATAGGAGAGTCTGAAAAAAAGCTAGAAATACTGGAATCCGTGACAGAAGATGACCAGATTACTGCAAGAGAACTGCTTGACAAGAATTTCTGCCGTTGTATATTAGTAGAAGGTGTTGGAAATCTATACTTGTCAGTAAAGGCAATAAAGGGAGATCAGTGGGCAGAGGTGACCATTGAGTATGCCCATACCAATATTACTGTGGTGAAAAAGAATGGAGTCACCATATACAAAAAACCGTATGATGTGGAAGGCGCAAAGGTTGACAAATCACTGCTCAATATAAGAGATATTGTAGCGTTTGCAAATATGGTTGATATCAAGGATGTGAAAGATGTGTTAGATATGCAGATTTCCTACAATTCTGCCATTGCTGAGGAAGGTTTAAAGGGCAAGTGGGGAGCACAGATTGGACGAATTTTTTTATCCTGGTATCAGCCGGAGGTACAGTGGCGGGCCATCGCTAAGACGGCAGCGGGATCGGATGCGAGAATGGCAGGCTGCCCTTCTCCAGTGGTCATTAACTCTGGTTCAGGAAATCAGGGAATGACTTGTTCTATACCAGTTATAGAGTATGCCAGGGAGCTAGATAAGACGGAAGAAGAGCTTTACCGCGCTCTTTGCATTTCTAATCTAACGGCTCAAGATCAGAAACAGTACATTGGGCCATTATCAGCATACTGCGGAGTCGTATGCGCTGCGGCTAGTGCAGGAGCGGCCATTACTTATCTATACGGCGGTACGGTGGCACAGATTGAACATACGGTGGTTAATACCATTGCCAATGTAGGTGGCATGATTTGTGATGGGGCAAAGGCAAGTTGTGCGGCGAAGGTATCCTCTGCTCTCCAGGCTGCAATTCTTGGGCATCAGATGGCCATGGAGGGCATTACCTTTGAGGCGGGAGAAGGATTGGTTCAGAGCGAGCCAGAGGAGACCATCCGTGCCATTGGGTATATGGGAAAAGAGGGAATGAAGAAGACTGATGTGGAAATATTAAATATCATGATAGGGAATCGATTAATCTAGAATAAAAGGGGGAGCTAAGATGAGAAAACCTATAATTGGAATTGCAGCTAATATTTTAATTATGGAAGGTGGCACGCTGCCAGGAATCTATCGTGCCTATGTGAACAATGATTACGTGGAAAGCATTGAAATGGGGGGAGGCATTCCTGTTCTTCTTCCGGTATTAACCAATCAAGAGGATGGTGCAAGGTTCCTCGAACTGGTGGATGGGCTGGTTCTTTCTGGTGGTTATGATGTGGCACCTGATTTATATGGTGAGCAGCCGACTCCTGTACAGGGATTTACCATGCGACAGGTAGATACACAGTATTTGCAACTTATCAAAGAGGCAGACAAGCTTCAAAAACCAGTTCTTGGAATCTGTAAGGGCGCCCAAATGATGAACGTGGCATTTGGGGGAACTCTTTATCAGGATCTTGAATCTCAGCTTTCTGGGGCATTTCAGCACGTGCAGAAGGCTCCTAGAGGTGAGGCCACTCATATGGTTGATACCGAGGACGGAAGCTTTATCCAGAGCGTAACAGGAAAGAGGGGCTGGGTTAATTCATTTCATCATCAGGCGATTAAAGATGTAGCAGATGGCTTTGATGTTACAGCTAGAGCAGATGACGGAGTGGTGGAATGTATCGAACGCCAGAAAGGCAGCTTTATGTGTGGGGTGCAGTGGCATCCGGAGATGATGGCGAAGTATAAAAATGAGCGTATGATACATTTGTTTCAACAGTTTATCTCAAAGTGCATGAATTAAGAGGGGATAAAATATGTTTGCAAAAAAGCATTAATGAAAGGCATAATGATATTGAGTTATAAGGGGGGAATCATATTGTTAAAATATTTCTTTCATTTTGATAGGGATTTTTTAGAGGGATATTATGGGACTATTGGCACAGAGGAATTATTAGAGATCAGCTTAAATTCCATTTTATGTCATGAGTATGGTTATCATACAGTTAAGAATATATTTGGGCCAATGAATCATAGGAACGAATTAAGAGACAAGATGATTTGTAAATTAACTGTTTTAAAGAATAAATACAATAAGGGGTAAAACAAAATGATTAAAATATTATTCGTTTGCCTGGGAAACATATGCCGTTCCCCCATGGCCGAATTTGTTATGAAGGATTTGATTGAAAAAAGAAATATGGGGGAGTTTTTTTCTATAGCCTCGGTAGCCACCAGCAGTGAGGAAATCGGAAATCCTGTGCACCCGGGTACAAGAAAAAAGCTAAGTGAGCTGGGGATCTCCGTGGCTGGAAAGCAAGCGGTTAAGCTAAGTCGAGATGATTATCATCAATACGATTATATCATTGGAATGGAAGCACGTAATATTACCAATATGATAAAGATCTTTGGGAGCGATCCTGAGAGCAAGGTAAAACGGCTTCTAGATTATGGAACAAGACCCAGAGATATCGCAGATCCATGGTATACAGGAGACTTTGATACAACCTATGAAGATGTTCTGGAAGGCTGTGAAGCTCTATTGGAGCACATAAACACGAAGGAGCTTGACTGCAAAATTGGAAAATAAAAAATGGATTGTCAAAATGCGTATTGAAATGGTTTGAAGACCAATCAAGACGCATTTAACAATTTAAGGAGGGGTGTTCTATGGCAGTTTTTGCTTAATCTTCCGTATCATCAAGTATAGTAACATTTAAGGCTTCCCTAGAAAGGTCCACCTCGTGACCGGCTTTTGCTGCCGGGGCGATGAAGCGGATAATAGGGCGTAATGTAAATCCTGGTGTGTTATCTTTTACCACGGCAGTACTTCCATCGCTTAACTGGACAACGGTGCCGACTGGATATGCGGATACACATTGAAGGAAAGCGGCTAAAAGGTCTGTATCAAAATGAGAGCTACAACGGCTGGTTAAGTAATCAAATATCTTTTTTGGGGGCCATGCTTTGCGGTAAGGTCTTGTGGAGCTAAGAGCATCGTATACGTCTGCAATGGCTAAAATTCTGGCGTAAAGGGGGATCTCATCTCCTGTAAGGCCAAAGGGATAACCAGTTCCATCATACTTTTCATGGTGGGTACGGATTCCCTGGAGAACCGTCTGGGAGTATAGTTTGCATTTGCTTAATTTTTCATAGGAGAGATCAGGGTGTTTTTTCATGATCTCAAATTCTTCGTCATTTAGTGGTCCAGATTTGTTGGTGATCTCCAGAGGGATGTCTGTCTTTCCAATATCGTGCATGAGCCCGCATAGAGCCAGGTCGTTAAGTTGATCAAGGGAAAGGCCGATAAAACGTCCCAAAAGCACACTTAAGATACCTACATAAAGACTGTGAGAGTAGGTATAGTTATCATAATCTCTGATATCGATCATTTGAAATAAATATTTATCCATACTTAAAATGTTCATGACCACTGATTTTGCCGCAGTGGTAAGTTCATTATAGGTCTGCATACTGGATTGGATGGTTACTTTCTTTAGGCTCTGGTCAAAGGTCTGGCGAATGCTGGTCAACATTTTAGCTTTTAATTCAGGTTCAACGAAATCCACAGGTTCAATGCCTTCTGTCAGTGCTGTATGGATATAAGCACCTTGAACCCCAATTCTTTTTAGGCGGATTATGATGCGGTCACTTAGCTGATAACCGGCAACTGCAAATGGAAGTATTGAATTTGTTCCAGGTATATTACGGGCTAGTATCATACCTTCGGTCAATTTCTCTGTAGGAAGATAAATCAATTCTTTCACCTCAACAGACTAAATGGCAGTCTTTTCTCTATATTAAGTAAATTCCTCATTCTGTCAAATATGGGAATAATTATATAATTCCATATTAAATTATAGTTGGAATTGACGGCTGAGTCAATGAATTTTTGTAACCAGAAAGGAGGAGATGGGATAAAATTAAGAAGGCTTAAAAGACTGGAAAATAGATTGTAATAAGAATGAAAATCAGATAAAATAAGGTATGAAAACCATGAAAGCATCCTATTTCACACCAGATTTAGGCATAAAGACAGAAGGTTAAGACAGAGGAAAATATATGATCGAAATCTTAAATGGGTTGCATGAAACCATACATTATGAGTGTCCTATGGGACTTCAGCTATACCGTAATGTAAAGAATGAAGATTATCCGGAACATTGGCATGTGGGGATTGAGATTATTATGCCATCGAAGGGTGGATATGAAGTTATAGTTGGTGAGGAACGTTATTTTTTGGAGCCAGATGATATTATTCTTATTCATTCTGGAGTGATTCACTCTTTAAGGGCACCTTCCAAAGGGGAACGTTATATCTTGCAGTTTGATACCACATTGCTTTATAATCTAAGGGAGATGGAAACCCTCCTTTATATGATGCCTCCTGTGATCTTTATAAAGAAAGAGGGGGGAGATTTACTTCACGGATTCTTTAAAGAAAAAATTGATAAAATCATTCGGGAGTACCGAGAAGATGGCACCTTTCGTGAGGCCTCTATTTATGCGGCTTTGATTGAGATTTACGTGGAACTCGGGAGAAAGGAAGTGCATCGTAATGTTTCTCCTGGAAAAAACGAATCCACAAAGCAGCGGTTATATTTTGAAGCAGTTATGAGTGCCTGCACTTATATTAATAAGCACTATATGGAGAATTTGAACTTGGAACAAGTGGCACAGCTTGTGGGATTTTCTAAGTATCATTTTACCAGAATTTTTAAGCAATATATGAATATGACATTTTATGAATATCTCAATTCCAAACGGGTTAAAAAGGCGGAAGAACTTCTCTACCATACAAAGGAACTCAGCATCACAGAAGTTGCTATGGGCTCTGGTTTTTCTTCTATCAGTGCGTTTAACCGTACCTTTAAAATGATTAAGAACTGTTCTCCAAGCGATTATAGAAAGATCAGGCAGCAGGCCATTCCTACAGGATTAGAAAATAGTTAGCAATATGTGCTTAAATACAAGCAAGAAATGAGATGTCTTGTTTTTTATAGAATGCTATGATGGGATTACAGAAAATGGTTTAAAGGCCAAAATCGCATCATTATAAGTAAAGGGAAGGGCATATCTCATGAACAAGGTAAAATTAGAGGAATATCGCACAAGGGCGAAGAAACTAGTATCAGAAATGACATTGGAGGAGAAGGTCTCCCAAACAATACACGGAGCGGCTGCAATTCCAAGATTAGGGATAAAGGCATATAACTGGTGGAATGAGGGACTTCACGGGGTTGCAAGGGCTGGTGTGGCAACCGTATTTCCACAGGCCATCGGTCTGGCAGCTACCTTTGATGAAGACCTTCTAAATGAGGTGGCAGACGTGATCTCTACAGAGGCCAGGGCAAAATATGCTCTGCAGCAAAAATGCGGAGATACTGATATCTATAAGGGACTCACTTTTTGGTCTCCCAATGTGAACATCTTTAGAGATCCCCGTTGGGGCAGAGGACATGAAACCTTTGGTGAAGATCCTTATTTATCTTCCCGAATGGGAGTCCGTTTTATAGAAGGACTTCAAGGGGATGATGAGGAGTATCTTAAGGTTGCAGCTTGTGGGAAACATTTTGCGGTACATTCCGGACCAGAGGAGGATCGTCATTCCTTTGACGCAGTGGTGTCAAAACAGGATATGTTCGAGACGTATCTGCCTGCCTTTGAGGCATGTGTCAAGGAAGGCAAGGTTGAGGCAATCATGGGCGCCTATAACAGGACCAATGGAGAGCCTTGCTGCGGAAGCAAGACCTTACTAAAAGATATCTTAAGAGATTTCTGGGGCTTTGAGGGCCATGTGGTTTCTGACTGTTGGGCCATTAAGGATTTCCATGAGCATCACAAGGTAACCAATTCTGCTGTAGAATCTGTGGCAATGGCCATGGAGAATGGCTGTGATATTAACTGTGGTAGCTTATTCCTATATCTTACGGAGGCGGTAAATCGGGGAATGGTTTCCGAGGAACGGCTGAACCAGGCGGTGGAGAATTTGATGATGACCCGGTTAAAGCTTGGTGTGTTTGACGAGCAGGAGAAGGTTCCATACAGTGGAATTACATACGAAGAGAATGATACGAAGGAGCACCAGGAGCTTAATAAGACGGCTTCTAGAAAGTCCTTTGTTCTTTTGAAAAATGAGAATAACCTATTGCCTCTTAATAAGGATAAAATAAAGACAATCGGTATCATAGGTCCAAACAGCAACAACAGAAAGGCACTGGTAGGTAATTATGAAGGGACTGCTTCCCGGTATTATACCATTACAGAAGGAATTCAGGATTATCTGGGAGAAGATGTCCGTGTAATGGTTTCTGAGGGTTGTCATCTTTGCAGACCAAAGGTAAGTGGTCTGAGTCAGGACAATGACCGTATTTCCGAGGTACGTGGTGTTTGTGAAGCAAGCGATGTTATAATTGCCTGTATGGGCCTTGATTCCAGTTTGGAAGGAGAAGAGGGCGACGAGGGCAATGAGTTTGCAAGCGGAGATAAGCCAAATCTATCCCTTCCAGGACTTCAGGAAGAGGTATTAAAAGAAATATATAATAGTGGAAAGCCTGTGGTATTAGTGATTTTATCTGGTAGTGCACTTTCTGTGACCTGGGCAGATGAACATATCCCGGCTATCCTGGAAGGTTGGTATCCTGGATCTTTGGGAGGCAGAGCATTGGCTTCCGTTCTCTTTGGTGAGCACTCACCGGAAGGAAAACTTCCTGTGACATTTTACAAGACAACGGAAGAACTTCCAGACTTTAGAGATTATGCTATGAAGGGAAGAACGTATCGTTATATGAAGCAGGATGCTCTTTATCCCTTTGGATATGGTCTTAGCTACACAGATTTTACAGTGAAAGATGTTTCTCTTAGCCAGGACACAGTTTTGGAAGGAGAGACCATAACTGTAAAGGCAGTTCTTAAGAACACCGGTTCCATGAAAGGGGCTGAGACTTTACAGGTATACGTGAAATCTTGTCATGTGGACGCTCCAAATGCGCAGTTAAAGGCATTTAAAAAGGTTGAGCTTAATCCAGGGGAAGAAAAAGAAGTAACTCTTTCTTTGAGTGACCGAGCTTTTGGTCTTCGCAATCTTGATGGAGATCTTGTAATTGAGGCAGGAGATTATCTTGTTTATGTAGGGACTCAGCAGCCAGATGCCAGAAGTATGGAACTGACAGGCAAGGTGCCAGAATGTATCACAATAACAGCAGCACAAAGGATAGTTCTTGAAACCTGCTGTATCTAAACAAATAAAGGATTTAAGGTGAAAGAATGACAGAAAATATAGAATCCTTTCACAATAAGGCAGAAGGGAAGGGGGCCAAAAGCCCCCTTTGTCTTCCTAAATTATTGAGTGAAGGATGCGTTCTACAACAGGGAAAAAGCACCAGGATCTGGGGAAAAACGGAAGCCCATAAGGGAGTTACCGTAGAATTTCAACAAAAGACAATATTTACCAGGGCAGATGAAACGGGAGATTGGCAGATTATGTTATCCTTGCTATATCCCGGTGGCCCCTTTTCTTTCACCGTTCGTTCCGAGACGGGGGAAGTAATACGATTGCAGCAGGTGTATGTGGGTGAAGTATTCGTATGCTCTGGTCAATCGAATATGGAACTGCCTATGGAGCGGGTTAAGGATCAGTATCCCGAGGAATTATGCCGTCCAGGAGAGCCTAATATTAGACTTTATAAGGTCAGGGAACATTTTGACTTTGATGGCCCTCTTTCGGATCATAGAGATGCCTCCTGGTCGTACTGTTCGGAGGAAACCATTCGAAGTTTTTCTGCTGTATCATATTTCTTTGGAAGATTTCTTCTGGAAGCCAGACAGGTACCGATTGGACTTATTAATATAAGTCTGGGAGGAACACCGGCAGAGGCATGGATGGGGAAAGAAGCGCTTCTTTCTTATCCAGAAGCCCTAGAGACCTTAAAACAGTTCCAGGATAAGGAATTTGTGAAAGGTCATATGGCTGAAAATGAAAGGCTTCAGAGAGAGTGGCATGAGAGAATCGACCAGCAGGATTTAGGCTTGAAGAGTCAAAAGGAGTCTTGGAAGGAAATCATTCTCCCAGGCTTTTTAAAGGATGCCGGCATAGAGGATTTCTGTGGAAGCATCTGGTTTCGAAGAAAGTTTCAGGTGCCAGATTCCATGACAGGAGCAGCGGCAAGACTTTGGCTTGGAACCATGGTGGACAGCGATAGAACTTATATCAATGGAGTATTAGTAGGTGAGACAGGCTATCAATATCCACCTAGGAAATATATGATTCCAGAGGGAATCTTAAAAAGTGGTGAGAATGAGATCGTCATCCGCCTGGTTTGTGACCACGGGGAAGGTCGGCTGACCCCTGAAAAGCCCTATAAGATATTTACGAACGATCATGAGATTCGTCTGGAAGGATCATGGGAATACCGTATCGGTTTCCAGTGTGGTCCTGCACCTGAGATGGATTTTCTAAATAGAAAGCCAACAGGACTTTATAATGCCATGGTTGCCCCATGTCTTTCTTATACCGTTAAGGGAGTCCTGTGGTATCAGGGAGAGTCTAATGATGGAAGTCCAGATACTTATGAAGATCTACTCCAGCGTCTTATCTTAAATTGGAGAGACAATTGGAAACAGGATACACTTCCTTTTGTGGTGGCCCAACTTCCTGGATTTTCTATTGATTTTAAGAAAGATTCTAATTCCTGGCCAAAGATTCGGTATGCCCAGTCACGGGCGGCACAGCTTCCTTTGGTGGCTGTTACGATAAATCTTGATCTTGGAGAGTGGAATGATCTGCATCCGCTGAATAAGAAAGAGGTGGCAAGACGGTTGTCTCTGGCGGTAAGAGCTATGATCTATAAGGAACCTGTGGAGTGGGAGGGGCCAAAGCTTCGCTCATTTGAGGTGAATAAAGATCGTATTGTGCTTTCCTTTCATACCCATGGAGAAAAGGATCTTATCTTAAAAGGCGAGGCAGGAGAAGATGCATTTTTACTGTCTGGAGCTGATGATGTTTATTATCCCGCTGAGGTTCACCGGGAAGGAGACACAGTCTCCTTGTGGTGTAGCAAAGTGTCAGAGCCAAAGGCTGTTTCCTACTGTTATTCCAATGCTCCCAGGAACGGTTTATTATTCTCTCAGGAAGGGCTTCCAGCGGCGCCCTTTCGTCTTGAACTGTAGCATGAGGGAGAGTAAAAGAAGTTAATTGTTAAAATTCTCCATAAATAGTAAAAACTTTATAAACAGATTTAAGAAATAGATGGTAACCCATTCATACTTGTAACACAACCTGCATAAGTATGTAAAAACGTCCTAGCAGGGGGATTTTCTTGAAGGAATATATTGAGGAACGCGCGGTTGCAATTGCCAACTACATCATAGACTATCATGCAACCGTGAGGCAGACAGCAAAGAAATTTGGCATCTCCAAATCAACGGTACATAAAGATGTAACAGACCGCTTAGAACACATCAATCCGTCCCTGGCAGCCCGGGCCAGGGTGATCCTGGACATTAACAAGTCCGAGCGCCACATCAGGGGCGGCCTAGCCACCAAGGAAAAGTATCAGCATCGTTTGCAGATGTGCAGCAAAAAGAATTCTTGAAAAAATGGGTACAGGAGCAGCCGCTGTCTGAGAAATGGTAGACGTTCTCAGACGGCGGCTGTTTCGAATTAAAATTTTACGAAAAATTAGTTGACATGAATCTGCAAAATATGTTATTCTGTTTCCCAGTATGAAGAGACATTATCGTTTTCATGCAGATATCGACCACTTCATTATGAAGTTAAGCCCAGACGGACAGGCGGGTCGGCTGCCGAGCGTGGGAAACCACATTATTGATTGAGTTAGAAGCTCAAATTTTATAAGTTGATTACTTTATAATCAGTGCTAACGCACATCATCTTGTGAAACGATCAATAATAGCAGGGATCATATATTTGCTATGTAGATACGAAAACGATAATTGTCATGGAAATATTGGATGGCTCTATGCCTATATCCATATGAATTCATGTAATTTTCAGGCAGGTGATGTAGGATCACCTGCTTTTTTTGTGTGATTAGACGCCCCCAAAGGCGCTACCTAAGAATGTGACGAAGGAGAGGTAAATTGCCGTATGAACAAAGAAGATCAAAAAAGAGCGCCGATTTATGAAGCGCTTGAATCATTCAAAAAGAAAAGGGTGGTTCCTTTTGATGTGCCTGGGCATAAACGGGGAAGGGGTAACCCAGAACTAGCTCAGCTTTTGGGAGAAAAATGTGTGGGGCTTGATGTAAACTCCATGAAGCCTCTTGATAATTTATGCCATCCAGTTTCTGTGATTCGGGATGCGGAAGAGCTGGCAGCCGAAGCTTTCGGAGCAGCCGAAGCTTTCTTAATGGTAGGTGGCACCACTTCAGCGGTGCAGAGTATGATTTTATCTGTCTGCAAGGCAGGAGATAAGATCATTCTTCCAAGGAATGTCCATAAAAGTGCCATCAATGCACTTGTTCTATGCGGAGCACTTCCGGTTTATGTAAACCCTGAGGTGAATAGTACCTTAGGCATTTCCCTTGGAATGGAGATCAGCCAGGTAGAAAAGGCCATTATGGAAAATCCTGATGCCGTAGCTGTGCTTGTAAATAATCCAACCTATTACGGAATTTGTTCCGATATTCGATCCATCGTAAATCTTGCTCATGCTCATGGGATGAAGGTGCTGGCTGATGAAGCTCACGGTACCCATCTTTATTTTGGAAAAGATCTTCCTGTGTCTGGTATTGCAGCAGGCGCAGATATGGCGGCAATCTCCATGCACAAATCAGGAGGCAGCTTAACACAAAGTTCCATGCTCCTGTTAAATAAGGGAGTAAACAGAGACTATGTGCGCCAGATCATCAACTTAACTCAGACCACAAGCGCATCTTATCTCTTATTATCGAGCCTTGATATTTCAAGGAGGAATCTTGCCCTTAGAGGAGAAGAATCCTTTGCAAAGGTGGTAGAGATGGCAGAGTATGCCAGGGAAGAGATTAACTCCATTGGGGGATACTATGCTTATGGCAGAGATTTAATCAATGGCACCAGCATCTTTGATTATGATGTGACTAAGCTATCTGTCTTCACTCTTGGAATCGGTCTTGCAGGCATTGAGGTCTATGACCTGCTTCGGGATGAGTATGACATTCAGATTGAGTTTGGTGATATCTGTAACATCCTTGCTTATATTTCCATTGGAGACAGGATCCAGGACATTGAGCGTCTGGTAGGGGCTCTTGCTGATATTGAGCGCCTTTATAAAAAGGACCGCAGCGGAATGCTTTCAGGAGAATACATAGCACCAAAGGTGGAGATATCTCCTCAGAAGGCATTTTACTCCAGTAAGGTCTCCGTTCCTGTTAAGAAGGCAGCTGGAAAAATCAGTGGAGAATTCGTTATGTGCTATCCTCCAGGCATCCCAATCCTTGCACCAGGGGAGAGAATCACAGAGGAAATTGTAGAATATATCGTTTATGCAAAAGAAAAAGGTTGCTCCATGCAGGGAACGGAAGATCCAGCCGTGGAACATCTTATGGTACTAATATAGAAATTACATGGAGAGAGGAGAGTGGGAAAGATGGAGATATGGTTTTCTGAATTGCATACCTCAAACGTGAAGCTTTCCGTCCGGATTGACAAGCAGCTTTTTTCCGGGGAAAGTGAATATCAAAGAATCGATGTGTTTGAGTCTCAAGAATTTGGAAAATTTGTGGCTCTCGACGGAGACATTGTTTTTTCAGAGAAAGATGAGTTTATATATGATGAGATGGTGACTCATGTTCCCATGGCGGTTCATCCATGCGTGAAGCGTGTGTTGATCATCGGAGGAGGAGACGGCGGCGTAGCGAAGGAGCTGTTGCAGTATACTTCCATTGAGTCTATTGATGTAGTAGAGACCGATAAGCTGTTTGTAGATGTCTGTAAGGACATCTTTCCTGAGGTAGCATGTGGGCTTTTGGATCCAAGGGTTAAGGTCTATTATGATGATGGTCTTCGCTTTTTAAGAAATAAAAGAGAGGAATACGATCTCATTATCAACGATTCCACGGATCCCTTTGGTCATACGGAAGGACTGTTTACAAAGGAATTTTACGGAAGCTGTTATAAGGCTTTAAAAAGTGATGGAATTATGGTGTACCAGCACGGAAGCCCATTTTATGATGAGGATGAAGATGCTTGTCGGAGCATGCACCGTAAGGTATATCGTTCCTTCCCAATTAGTCGGGTGTATCAGGCCCATATCCCAACCTGTCCATCTGGCTATTGGCTTTTTGGCTTTGCATCAAAGAAATATCACCCAATCAACGATTTTAAACCAGAAGCTTGGAAAAAATTAAAAATAGAAACCTGGTATTATACCGCGAATCTCCATATGGGAGCATTCATGCTTCCCAAATATGTAGAAGATTTACTGGAAGAGGAGGAAAAAGAATGAGCAGATTATTAGTAATCGGATGTGGAGGCGTTGCTTCCGTAGCAATTCAGAAATGTTGTCAAAACAGCGAGGTATTTACAGAAATTTGTATCGCAAGCAGAACAAAGGAAAAGTGTGATGCCCTGAAGGAAAAACTGGAAGGAAAGACAAGCACAAAGATTGAAACAGCTAAAGTCGATGCTGACAATGTAGATGAAGTCGTAGAACTGATAAAATCCTATGGCCCAGATGCTGTTCTTAATGTGGCACTTCCCTATCAGGATTTAACGATTATGGATGCTTGTTTAAAGGCAGGAGTTCATTATATTGATACCGCTAACTTTGAGCCTGAAAATACCGATGATTCTCAGTGGCGTGCCATCTATGAGAAGCGGTGCAAAGATCTTGGCTTTACCGCTTACTTTGATTATTCCTGGCAGTGGGATTATAAGGAGCGTTTTGAGAAGGCTGGACTTACGGCTTTACTTGGCACCGGTTTTGATCCAGGCGTTACCAGTGTATTCTCTGCTTATGCCTTAAAGCACTATTTTGATGAGATTCATACCATTGATATCTTAGACTGCAACGGCGGTGACCATGGATATCCTTTTGCAACTAACTTTAACCCTGAAATCAACTTAAGAGAAGTATCTGCAAACGGTTCTTATTGGGAAGACGGCCACTGGGTGGAAACAAAGCCTATGGAGTTAAAATCAAAATACGACTTCCCTGAGGTTGGAGAAAAGGATATGTATTTACTTCATCATGAGGAAATCGAATCTCTGGCGAAAAACATCCCTGGAGTAAAGCGGATCCGGTTCTTTATGACCTTTGGACCTAGTTACCTGACTCACATGAAATGCTTAGAGAATGTAGGTATGCTTTCTACCTCTCCCATTCATTTTAATGGACAAGAGATTGTTCCTATTCAGTTTTTAAAAGCTCTTTTACCAGATCCAGCTTCCCTGGGACCAAGAACTGTGGGTAAGACCAACATCGGCTGTATCTTTACCGGTGTGAAAGATGGAAAAGAAAAGACAATCTACATCTACAATGTATGCGACCATGAGGAATGCTATAAAGAGGTTGAGTCCCAGGCGATTTCTTATACCACTGGTGTACCTGCTATGATCGGTTCTATGATGCTGGTTACCGGACAGTGGAAAAAGCCAGGCGTATTCAATGTAGAAGAGTTTGATCCAGATCCGTACATGGAGGCATTAAACAAGTGGGGCCTTCCATGGGTGGTTTGTGAAGATCCAGAGACTGTTACGGTATGGAAAGCGGAATAAGCCATGAAAATAGAGGATTTAAAGACCCCTTGTTATGTGGTAGATGAGGGGAAACTGGAAGATAATTTAAAGGTGTTAAAGCGGGTAAAGGAAAATACAGGCTGTACCATTCTCTTAGCCCAGAAGGCATTTTCCTGTTTTTCCCAATATCCTCTCATTGGAAAATATATTGATGGGACCACAGCCAGCGGTCTTTTTGAAGCAAGGCTTGGGAAAGAGGAGATGGGACTTGAAAACCATGTGTTTTCCCCTGCCTACAAAGAAGAGGATGTAAAAGAGCTTGTTACGATCTGTGATCATATGATCTTTAACTCCTTTTCTCAACTTGAAAAATATAAGGATTACTTATCACAAGTAGACGTAGGCCTTCGAATCAATCCGGAATGTTCCACCCAGGAGGAGCACGCCATCTACGATCCTTGTGCACCGGGCTCCAGGCTTGGAGTTACTGCGGAGCATTTTAAGGAAGAGTGGTTGCCTTATCTTTCTGGGCTTCACTTTCACACCTTATGTGAGCAGAATTCCGATGATTTAAAAAAGACCTTGGATGCGGTGGAAGAAAAATTTGGTAAGTATCTAAAAGGCCTTACCTGGTTGAACATGGGAGGCGGACATCACATCACCAGAGATGATTATGACCTTGAGCTTTTGGAATCCTGCATCAATCGCATGCAGGAGAAGTACGGAGTTCATGTTTATCTGGAGCCAGGAGAAGCGGTAGCATTAAACGCTGGATATCTGGTAACAGAGGTTATGGATGTAGTGGATAATGGAATTAAGACCTTAATCCTTGATGCTTCTGCGTCCTGCCATATGCCAGATGTAATTGAGATGCCTTATAGGCCACCGTTGAAAGACAGCGGGGAACCGGGAGAAAAGCCATATACCTACCGACTTTCTTCCTGTACCTGCCTTGCAGGAGATGTAATCGGGGATTATTCCTTTGATCAGCAGATAAAACCGGGAGACAAGCTTTATTTTATGGACATGGCCATCTATTCCATGGTTAAGAACAACACCTTTAACGGGATGCCCCTTCCTTCCATTGCGAGTATGGATCAGAATGGGGAATGCCGTGTGATCAAAGAATTTGGATACGAGGATTTTAAAAACAGGCTATCCTGAGACCATAAAGTAAGAGGAAGATAATGATGAAACGATTGACAAGCCTTCCGGCAGTGGACGGATACTCTATGCCGGGAGAATTTGAGCCTCACTGGGGCTGTGTCATGATCTGGCCCAAGAGGCCGGGTTCCTGGCCCTTTGGTGCTAGGGAGGCAAGAAAGGCCTTTGCAGAGATTGCAGAGGCCATTGCTGACAGTGAGCATGTGGTTATGCTGGCTGAAGCAGATGTGATAGATTCTGCCAGAGACTTGCTTACTGACCGGATTCAGGTGGTCTTAATGGAGTCCGATGATGCGTGGG
This sequence comes from Lacrimispora algidixylanolytica, assembly GCF_003609635.1. GTDB lineage: Bacteria > Bacillota > Clostridia > Lachnospirales > Lachnospiraceae > Lacrimispora > Lacrimispora algidixylanolytica. The sequence goes on from NZ_MCIA01000019.1 coordinate 16,545, forward strand.
CAAGAGATACCGGGCCTACCTTTGTTGTGAACCATACAGGGCATGTCAGGGGCATAAACTGGCAGTTCAACGCCTGGGGCGGAGAAGTGGATGGCCTTTATGCAGACTGGAGAAAGGATGACCTTGTTGCGGGGAGATTTCTTGACGAGTTTGGATATGAGACATACGATGCCAGTCATTTTGTACTAGAGGGAGGTTCCATTCATTCCGATGGGCAAGGAACCATTCTAGTCACTGAAAGCTGTCTCTTAAGCCCAGGACGCAACCCTTCCATGACAAAACTTGAGATTGAAGAACAGCTTAAGAATTATCTGGGAGCAAAAAAGATTATCTGGTTGCCATATGGGATTTATCAAGATGAAACCAATGAACATGTGGACAATGTCTGTGCCTTTATCCGGCCGGGAGAAGTAATCTTAGCCTGGACGGATGACAAGGAAGATCCTCAGTATGAGATGTCCTTAGCTGATTTAAATCGATTAGAGCAAGAGACAGATGCAAAGGGGAATCATTTTATCATTCATAAGCTTCCAATCCCGAAAAAGCCGGTATGTATTAAGCCAGAGGAACTTTCTGGATATATCTTTGAACCAGGTGAAGATATAAGAGAAGCAGGAGAGCGACTCGCTGCAAGTTATGTAAATTTCTACATTTCAAACGGTGGAGTAATTGTACCTCAGTTTGGAGATGAACATGATGAGACAGCCCTTAAACTCTTAGGGGAATGTTTTCCAGAGCGAAAGATCTATCCCATATATGCAAGAGATATTATTGTAGGGGGAGGCAACATTCACTGCATCACCCAGCAGATTCCAGAAGGAGACGTGCATGAGAGAGGTAACAGTAGCAGCCGTTCAGATGAAATGCTGTGAGGACATCAATGAAAACATGGCTAAGGCGGAGCATCTAGTCAGACAGGCAGCAGGAGAAGGTGCCAACGTGATTCTGCTTCCGGAGCTGTTTGAACGCCCTTATTTCTGTCAGGAAAGACAGTATGACTATTACGACTATGCGAGAACTGTGGAAGAAAATCTTGCCATCGCTCATTTTACACCAATTGCCAAGGAGCTTTCTATCGTGCTTCCTATCAGTTTTTATGAGCGTTCCGGCAATACCATGTTTAACTCAGTGGCAGTTCTTGATGCAGACGGACGGAATCTAGGCACTTATAGAAAGACCCATATTCCAGACGATCATTACTATCAGGAAAAGTTTTACTTTACACCCGGTGATACAGGCTTTCAAGTTTTCGATACTTTATATGGTAAGATTGGAATTGGAATTTGTTGGGATCAGTGGTTTCCGGAGACAGCAAGATGTCTTGCCCTTTTGGGAGCTGAGGTCATCTTATATCCCACAGCCATTGGAAGCGAGCCGATTCTGGAATGTGACAGCATGGAGCATTGGAGACGATGCATGCAGGGGCATTCAGCTTCTAACATTATTCCTGTGGTTGCCGCAAACCGAATTGGTGAAGAAAAGGTCACTGCCTGTGAGGAAAATGGTAATCAAGATTCTTCTCTTAAATTTTATGGTTCTTCCTTTTTAACAGATAGTACAGGTGATTTATTAAAATCTTTAGGCAGAGACGAAGAAGGGGTTATTTTAGAAACCTATGATTTCGATCAGATCGCTAAGGATAGAAGAAACTGGGGGCTGTTTCGGGACCGAAGACCAGATCAGTACAAGACTATTACTGAAAGATCATAAACTCACTTTTTTGTTATGAGCCAGATTTGGATCCCAGTGTTAAAAAAGGCTTAAAGTTTTCATAAAAAAAGCACATTCCCCATATAGATTGTAATAATTAATAAATTGGGGAATGTGTCATGAAAAAACTGTTAATCAGAAGACGGCTGATCTGCCTCGGATTCGTACTGTTGGGATTGGTTGTGTTTACCTTAAGTGGATGCCTTGGAAAAGGGGATAGCGGAAAAAAAGTGAAGGATATGGAATTTTCCGTAGTAGCAGATGCAGATATCCCTCAGGAATTAAGGGATATCATTACACAGAAGCAACAATCACCTTTTAAGCTGACCTACAGCGATGACCAGAATCTATACATAGTAGTTGGATACGGACAGCAGCCAAGCGGAGGTTTTAGCATTGCCGTTAATGATCTGTTTCTGACAGATAATTCCATTGTTTTGAAGACGGAACTGATCGGTCCTTCAAAGGGTGAGAACGCTGGAACAGATGCTTCCTTTCCATTTATCGTTATGAAGACGGAGATGTCGGAGCTTCCAGTGGTGTTTCAGTAAGTAAGATAAAATGGTTAGCCGCTCTGCTTTTTGATTTGCAGAGTGGCTATTTTAAAATTTTTCTTTTTTCTTGTACCGTCCTATGTTATACTACCTAATACAGAAGTTAACAGTAGGAGAAGAGGATGGTTATATGATATTAAAAGACATATGGCTTGATGTTAAGGCGGTTAAAGAACGGGACCCAGCAGCAAGAAATCCACTAGAAGTGCTGTTTTTGTATCAGGGAGTCCATGCGTTAATTTGGCATCGATTTGCACACTGGTTTTACTGTCATAAATTATTTTTCATTGCCAGACTCATTTCTCAGATGGCAAGGTTTTTTACGCTGATTGAGATTCATCCTGGAGCAGTGATGGGCCATGGGATTTTGATCGACCACGGATGCGGTGTGGTGATTGGAGAGACTGCTGTAGTTGGTGATAACTGTACGATCTACCAGGGCGTCACCTTAGGAGGCGTGGGACTTAATAAAGGAAAACGTCATCCGACCCTTGGAACCAACGTAACGGTAGGAGCAGGAGCTAAGATTCTTGGTTCCTTTCAAGTAGGAGATAATTGTACCATTGCAGCCAATGCGGTCCTTTTAAATCCTCTGGAAAACAACGTGACTGCAGTCGGTATTCCGGCACGTCCCATTAAGATCAGCGGTGTTCCAATTCCAAAAGAAGTAAAGGCAGAAGTGACCATGGAATCTTATTGCCGTATGGAAGAACGGATCAGGGCAATGGAACAAACCATGACTGAGCTTCAAACAGAACTTTCTCACTATAAAAACAATGACTCAAATGAGAGCGGCAAAGAGGCTCTTTCTGACGCCGAAGAATAGAAGTCAATCATTAGGTATAAAAAAAGTATATTGGAACATGCACCTGCATAAACTTTCTTAAAGGAATAAAGAAGGTAAGGCAGGTGCTGTTTTATGTTGGAGCTATTGAAGAAAAACATACATATGAATCGTTGGAAAGGAAATGCCACATCCCAGTTAACTCTGGATGATGATTTTATTGTTCCAGATACCATGGACGATGTGGAACAGATTATTTTAAGTGCCGGCGAAATCGTAATTGATTCCGTGAAAAACCAAACCGAGAGAGTCGCAGTCAGGGGCAAGCTTGATTTCACCATCCTCTACCGGGGAACAGAAGGCGGACTTCAGACCCTCTCCGGAAGCATCAGCTTTGAGGAGCCAATCAATGTACCTGGACTGGAAGAGCAAGACGTGATCCAGCTCTCCTGTGAACTTGAGGATTTGAATGCCGGAATTATTAACTCCAGAAAAATCAGTGTTAAGGCAATTGTAACACTGCAGGTTAAGGTGGAGACTGCCTATGATGTAGACGCTGCCGTAGAAGTGGACACGGGAAGCGGATATACAGACTGTCCTCAGGTGGAGGTGCTCCGCCGTAATGTGGATGTGGCTACCATTGCACTTCGTCATAAGGATACGTTCCGTATTAAGGAAAATATTACGCTTTCAGGAAACAAGCCAAACATCGATCACGTTTTATGGAGCGAGATGAGGCTTAGAGGTGTAACCACAAGACCAATGGCTGGTAAGATGATGCTTGATGGGGAATTAATGGTCTTTGTAATCTATCAGGGAGAGGGAGAAGGTGCCCCAATCCAGTGGCTAGAGGAGAGTATTCCATTTTCCGGAGAGCTTGATGTGCCAGATGTAACCGATGATATGGTTCCATGTGTGACCGTACATATCATACATAAAGATATAGAGGCAAAACCGGATTCTGATGGGGAAATGCGGGAAATGGATGTGGATGCGGTTCTTGAACTTGATATGAAGCTTTACAGGGAAGAAAACATGGAACTGTTAAGCGATTTATATTCCACCAATCGAGAGCTGGCCCTGCAGACAGGAGAGGCATGTTTTGATAAGATTCTCACCAAAAACATGAGTAAATGCAAAATCGTAGAAAAGGTAGCTCTTGATAATGCGGACCGGATTCTTCAGATCTGTCACAGTGAGGGAACCGTTAAAATCGATGATACGGAAGTCAAGGAAGATGGCCTTCTTGTAGAAGGTGTGTTAGAGGTGCGGCTCCTTTACTTAACCTCTGATGATTCTCAGCCCATTCAGTCGGCCATAGAAGATGTTCCCTTCCACTATTTGATTGAGGCTCCTGGAATCAATGAGGATACCATCTGTCAGTTAAGCTCTGGCTTAGAGCAGTTAAGTGCAGTTATGATGGGCGGAGGTACCGTAGAAATTAAGGCTACCACATCCCTTGATCTACTTGCGTTACAGCCAATCTGCGAGCAGATTATTACAAGCGCTACGGATGCACCTATGGATTTAAATAAATTGCAAAAACTTCCAGGAATTGTAGGCTACATCGTTCAACCTGGTGATTCTTTATGGAACATTGCCAAAAAATTTCATACCACCATTGATACCATTATGACTGCTAATGGTTTAACGGAAAAAGCCGTAAAACCCGGTGAACGCTTGATTTTAGTAAAAGAATTGTCTTAAATTGGATTGCCAGGCAGTAATTGTATTATCTGCCTGGCAACTCTTTGCAAGAAAACGAATGATTTTAAGATAAAAGGGTAAGATAAAAATAACATTCACATATCGGTTTGTCCTGTTATATAATATACTATAGCTGAGCTATGGTATCATACAGTCGATGGCGCCTAAACGCATCCAGCTGGTGCTGAAGATAGATGACAGGTTAGCCTGGGCGGTAGTGACGTGATTGCAAGGCGTTATTACCGTTTACATAAAAGTTTTGTACTGGAGTAAACATGAATTATACTTATATTTTGCGGTGTGCGGATGATACGCTCTACTGTGGATGGACAAACCATCTGGAAAAAAGAATTAAGGCTCATAATGAGGGCAAAGGTGCGAAATATACGAAGACAAGAAGACCAGTTTCTCTGGCTTACTTTGAGGAGTTTGAGACGAAACAGGAAGCCATGAAAAGAGAAGCTGCCATAAAGAAGTTGTCTAGGAAGGACAAGCTAAATTTATTTGGTGAATTACATAAAAGTGACCGCCAGATCTCAGGAGAGAATTGAGATCTGGCGGTCACTTTCATCTATGCGACAAAACGATACATTAACATGTAATGGCAGAAGCTTCCGCCCATGACAAAGAGATGAAATATCTCATGGGAACCAAAGCCTTTGTGTCTGGCGTTAAAGATAGGAAGCTTTAAGGCATAGATGACTCCGCCCACGGTATAGATAATACCGCCTGCTAACAGCCAGCCAAATGCAGCAGGAGAAAGTGCCTGGGTAATCTTACTAAAGGCAAGGACACAGGCCCAGCCCATGGCAATATAGATGCAGGAAGAAAACCATTTGGGACACATAATAAACCAGGCCTTGATGATGATGCCAGTAAGTGCAATTCCCCACACGATTGCTAAAAGACTGTATCCGGTCTTATCCCCCAGCACGATTAAACACACTGGAGTATAGGTTCCTGCAATCAGGATAAAGATCATAAAATGATCGATTTTCTTAAGCAGCTTGTTAATCTTTGGTGAAATATCCAGGGTGTGATAAGTCGTACTGGCAGCGTAGAGTAAAACCATACTGGTTATAAACACGGTCAGGGCGGTGATATGAAGTGCTCCCGCTGAGGATGCTTTGATCAGCAGAGGTGCAGCAGCAAAAAGAGCCAGTATCATAGCAATAAAATGAGTCAGTGCGCTAATGGGGTCTTTGATTTTTATGTTCATGAGAGTTCCTCCTTATTAGTTGGTAAAAACGTGTGATGTAGTATTGAATACTATGTATGATATATTTATATACTATACACTCCCAAAAAGTAATTTGCAATACTTTTTTTGAATATCAAACTAATTATTTTAAAATAATTTGCCATGTAAGAGCCTATCCAATATAATAGAAAAGAAAATCGTTGTATATTTGGAAAGGGTGGGTCATTTTGAATCAGACAATCAAAGAACTTATGGAACGAAAATCGGTGCGGGTATACGAGGATAGGGCAATTGAAGCGGAGAAGAAATCAATCATTATAGAAGCTGCACTCCAAGCACCCACCGCCGGGAAAATGACTCTATACTCCATCATCGATGTAACAGACCAGAAACTAAAGGAACGGTTGGTAGAAACGTGTGATAACCAACCTTTTATTGCAAAAGCTCCTCTTGTCCTTGTATTTGTAGCAGATGATCAGAAGTGGTATGATTTGTTTTGCCACCATGTAGAAAGGGTCAGACATCCCCAGATGGGAGATCTATTACTAGCAGTGGACGATACCTTAATTGCTGCTCAGAATGCAGTAATCGCCGCTGAGTCTATGGGTATTGGTTCTTGTTATATTGGAGATATTATAGAAAACTATGAGATACACAAAGAGCTTTTTGGGCTGCCTAAGTATGCAGTGCCTGTGGCAATGGTTGTATTTGGTTACCCAACAAAGCAGCAGATGGAAAGGGTGAAACCCAAGCGTCCCCGCAAAGAAGGGGTCGTTTTTGAAAATACATACCGCCATCTAAGCCCGGAAGAATTCATAGAAGAGCTTGCATACAGTGAGGGAGAAAAAGAGGATTTTTCCGCGTGGGTAAACGCTTTTTGTAAAAGAAAATGGAATTCCGATTTCAGTATGGAGATGAGCCGTTCGGTAAAAGCCATGATGGAATCTTGGGAGAAAGAGGATTAAATTAATTATGAACTTAAACATATTATATGAAGATAAAGAATTCCTTATTGTGGAGAAGCCAGTGGGCATGGAATCTCAGTCTGCCAGATCCTTTGAACCGGATATGGTAAGTGAAGTAAAGCGACATATCCACACGTTATCCCCAAAGGCGGGAGAACCTTATGTAGGAGTTATCCACAGACTGGATAAGCCAGTCGGCGGCGTAATGGTTTATGCAAAAACAAAAGAAGCAGCAGATTCCTTAAGTAAGCAGGTTTCCGCTCATAAAATGGAGAAAATCTATTATGCAGTTGTATGTGGAAAACCTGTGGAAAACTTTGGTACCTACGTGGATTATTTGTGGAAAGACGGAAAAAATAATAGTTCTAAAATTGTGGACAAGGGGATAAAAGATGCAAAATTGGCCGAGCTTAGCTTTAAAGTTGTGGATAAGGCAGAGTTTCAGGGAGAAGAATTAAGCCTGATGGAAATTAGACTAAAAACTGGACGTCATCACCAGATTCGAGTTCAGATGGCAGGTCACGGTAACCCTTTGTGGGGAGATCAAAAATACAATCCAAGATTTCAACAAAAAGGAACACGTACCAATGTTGCCTTATATGCATCAAGCCTTACATTATCTCACCCCATAACAGGGAAAAAGATGCCGTTTTCCATCAAACCAAAAGGGGAGATATTTGAACCGTTTACTTTTCTTAAAGGTTTTTAATTTAGGAATTTTTTGCTAATTTAAGATTTGCATATTTTAAAGTCCCTGTGCTCATAATAGAAACTGTACAAAAGAAGTACAAAACAGAAACAGGTGAGTCCATGGAGAAACCGAGTAGGAAACTGAAGAAAACATTATTGATATTGGGAGTTACTGGGGCAGTATATTTGAGTTTTCGATATTTGCTGCCCCTCGTAATTCCCTTTTTGATTGCTTATGTATTTGCCTTGTCCTTGCGGCCTTCCGCCCTTTGGATCGAGAGAAAGACCCGTTTTACCATAAAAAAGAAAGTGATTTCCATTCCACTTGCAGTCATCGGAGGAGTAGAAGTCATTCTTTTTATGATTGTATTTGGGATTTTCTTATATATCGGAGGAAGAAAGCTTGCAATGGAAGCAAAGCTTTTATTTCAAAATCTCCCCCAAATCATGAGAAGCATTGATTTTTGGCTGACACAGAACTGCACGTTTGCGGAACAGTTTTTAAAGCTTCCAGACGGATATCTACTTGAAATGGTCCGAGAGGTCATTTCAGGAGGAGAAACTGCACTAAAAAGCAAAGCCATGTCATTTGTCATGTTAAATTCCATGAGCATTATAAAATGGCTGGTACAGATCACCATCCTTACGGTCATTTTATTTATTGCCACTATCTTGACCATGCAGGAAATGGATGACATCCGCACCAGGCGAGACAATTCTATCTTCTGCTATGAATACGCCATGCTGGGAAACCGCCTGATGTCTGTTGGAAGTGCATGGTTAAAAACTCAGGCAACCATCATGCTTTTTACCATGGTCATCTGCTCTGTGGGTTTATTTCTTATGGGAAATCCCTATTTTATTCTTCTTGGTATTGGAATCGGTTTCTTAGATGCCCTTCCTATCTTTGGCACTGGGACCGTTTTAATTCCCTGGGCCATAGCCGCTATGGTGAGTAAAAACTGGGTATATGGCATTGGTCTTATTGTGATTTATATTATCACTTATTTCCTAAGGGAGATTATGGAAGCAAAAATCATGGGAGGAAAGGTAGGACTTACTCCTCTTGAAACCCTTGCTTCTATGTTTGTAGGACTCCAGCTTTTTGGACTTTTCGGTTTTATTATGGGACCAATTGGCTTATTAATCATTGAAGATATTGTGGAGCTATACGGTGGATCGTGTTATAATTGCAGAGAAGAAACCCATCACGAAGGGAAGGGCAAAACACGATGAATCCAAAGGAATTAATTGAGTTTTTAAGATTAGTAGAACCATTAAAATGCAATACAAGACACAACTGGACCTCCTCAGGACGTCAGGAAAGTGTGGCGGAGCATACCTGGCGGCTGGCGGTTCTTGCCATGTTAATGGAGCCGGAATTTACCGATCTAGATATGAATAAAGTACTTCGCATGTGTTTGATCCATGATTGGGGAGAAGCAGTAACAGGAGATATTCCAGCCTTTGTAAAGACTGGTGAGGACGAAGAAGTAGAAGAGGAAGCAATTAACTTTCTTTTATCCAAGCTTCCTAAATCCGCTTCTGACCGCTTTGCCCCTCTTTTTAAGGAAATGTCCCTTTGCCAGTCAAAAGAAGCTAAACTGGTAAAATCACTTGATAAGATTGAGACCGTGATACAGCATAATGAGGCAGGAACCAGTACCTGGCTTCCCCTTGAATATGATTTAAACTTAACGTATGGAAATGAGATTTGTGACAGCTTCCCCGAGACAAAGGAATTAAGGAATCAGGTCAGGGAAGACAGCAAAAAGCTTATGGAAGAAGAAAAAGAAAAGCCAGGCTCTCCTCTTGACAAACATTTGTAAATAACGTAAAATCAACCATACCAACTTTCATAAATTTGAAAGAAACAGACGTTGAAGAGGATTACTAGGTAATGATGTATTTCAGAGAGAAGGCCATTTGGTGAAAGGCCTTTATACCACTCATCGCTCAACCTCCCTCGGAGTCCCGCAGCAAACTGCGGCGCGTTTCCTGCGTTACAGGACTAAAAGTGAGCCAGAGAAAGATTCTATGGCTAAATTGGGTGGCACCGCCGAGTTGTTCGGTCCCTTTTATAGGGAACGGATGGCTCTTTTTTAATTAACCGAATAAAGGAGAATTGTCATGGCAAAGGACAAGAAATTAGTAGAAGCGATCACATCTATGGATGTGGACTTCGCCCAGTGGTACACTGATGTTGTAAAGAAAGCAGAATTGATGGATTATTCCAGCGTAAAGGGCTGCATGGTCATCAAGCCAGCAGGTTATGCCATCTGGGAAAACATTCAGGGCGAGCTGGACCGAAGATTTAAGGAAACAGGCGTTGAAAATGTTTACATGCCTATGTTTATTCCAGAGAGCCTTCTCCAGAAAGAAAAGGATCATGTGGACGGCTTTGCTCCAGAAGTAGCTTGGGTAACCCATGGCGGCCTTGAGCCGTTACAGGAACGCCTTTGTGTTAGACCTACATCAGAGACTTTGTTTTGCGATTTCTACTCCAGAGAGATACAGTCTTACCGGGATCTTCCAAAGTTATATAACCAGTGGTGCTCCGTGGTTCGCTGGGAAAAAACCACTAGACCGTTTTTACGTTCCAGAGAGTTTTTATGGCAGGAAGGTCATACCGCTCATGCAACAGCAAAAGAAGCAGAGGAAAGAACAGAGCAGATGCTCAATCTATACGCTAATTTCTGCGAAGAAGTTCTTGCTATGCCAGTGATCAGAGGCCAGAAGACTGATAAGGAGAAATTCGCTGGTGCAGAAGCAACTTACACCATTGAAGCCCTTATGCATGATGGAAAGGCTCTTCAGTCAGGAACTAGCCATAACTTTGGAGATGGATTTGCGAAAGCGTTTGAGATCCAGTACTCTGATAAGGAAAATAAGTTAAGCTACGTTCATCAGACTTCTTGGGGACTTAGTACCAGATTGATCGGTGGAATCATCATGGTTCACGGTGATGATAATGGACTTGTACTTCCTCCAAAGATTGCACCGGTTCAGGTTATAATCGTTCCTGTTCAGCAGCAGAAGGAAGGCGTACTTGATAAGGCTCTTGAGCTGAAAGGTATGTTATCTAATTTCAGAGTTAAGGTGGATGACAGCGATAAGAGTCCAGGCTGGAAATTCAGCGAATCCGAGATGAGAGGAATTCCAATCCGCGTAGAGATCGGGCCAAGAGATATTGAACAAAACCAGGCTGTCTTAGTCCGCAGAGATACTCATGAAAAGATTATGGTATCTTTAGACGAACTGGATCAGCAGGTAAGAGATCTTCTTGACGACATTCAAAAGAATATGTACGAAAAAGCCAAAAATCACCGCGATGAACATACGAGTGAAGCAACTGATTTGGCTACTTTTACAAAAACAGTAGAAGAAAAGCCTGGCTTTGTAAAGGCGATGTGGTGTGGCTGTCAGGAATGTGAAGATCAGATTAAAGAATCAACAGGAGCAACGTCCCGTTGTATCCCATTTGAGCAGAAAACACTTAGTGACACCTGCATCTGCTGCGGCAAGCCAGCAGTTAAGATGGTATACTGGGGAAGAGCTTATTAATAAAGAAGGTAACTAGGTAAAGGAGAGATCGTGATGAAGATTTTAGTGCCCCAGGCAGCAGGAGAGATCATGGAACAACTAAATACCCATGGATTTGAAGCCTATGTGGTAGGCGGGTGTGTAAGAGACAGTCTGCTTATGCGGACGCCTGAAGACTGGGACATCACGACCTCTGCCAATCCGGAGCAGGTAAAGGCAATATTCCCAAGAACCGTTGACACAGGAATCCAGCACGGTACGGTTACAGTCCTTGCCGATAAGGTGGGGTATGAGGTAACCACCTACCGCATTGATGGAGAATATGAAGATGGGCGACATCCAAAGTCTGTGGAATTTACCAGGAACTTAACGGAAGATTTAAGGCGCCGGGATTTTACCATCAACGCCATGGCATATAGTGACCGGGACGGCCTTGTAGATATTTTTGATGGGCAAAAGGATTTACAACAAGGGATCATTCGCTGTGTGGGCAATGCCCAGGATCGGTTTACCGAAGATGCCCTTCGGATTCTTCGGGCTATCCGGTTTTCTGCCCAGCTTGGATTTGATATTGAAGAGGAGACAAAAAAGGCAATTACTGTCATTGCTCCTAATATGTTAAAGGTCAGCAGGGAACGGATTCAGGTGGAGCTGACGAAACTTCTTGTATCCAATCATCCAGAAAAGATTGTGGAAGTATATGAAAGCAAGATTGCCCCTTATATCTGCGAATCATTCAATCAAGCTTTAAAAACTTTTTCCGGTGTGGAGAGACTTAAACTTCTGCCTGCTAATAAGCATATGCGATGGGCTGGTCTTCTAAGGCATCAACTACCGGAAGTTTCTGTAAGTATCTTAAGAGAGTTGAAACTAGATAATGATACCATCAACCAGGTAAAGACCCTTGTAAGTCTTTGGAATGAGGAGATACCTGCTAAGAAGCCGGATATCCGAAAAGTGATGAGTAAACTAACTCCAGAACTTTTTTCTGACCTGTTGTTATTTCAAACGATATTTAGTGAAAAATCTTACTTAGATACCCTTAAAATGGTGGAAGAATATGCGAAAGAAATCATAAGAGACGGAGATTGCATCCACCGAAAGGACATGGCAGTAACCGGCAAAGAGCTGATAGAAGCTGGCAGAAAGCCAGGACCAAAGATCGGAAACGTTTTAGATACTTTATTTGAAGAAGTAATTAAAAATCCGGAGCACAACCAAAAAGATTATCTCATGAATCTGGCTGAAAAGTTATGAAGATCGGGCCTATGGCCCGTATAACTTTCAGCCAGATTTTGCATATTTTTTACTAGCCTTTCATACCCTAGAAGTAGCTGATTAGCTAAGAGTTGGAGGGGTGGTTGTGAACGAGAAATACACAGAGGTGCTTACGCAGTATGAGCTCGAAATTCTTGATGTAAAGCGCGGCCGGGGCGCCTGGTTGTGTGAGACGAATCAGGGTCTGAAACTGCTTCGGGAATATAAAGGAACTTTAAAGCGCCTTGAATTTGAGGATAAGGTATTTTCACAAATGGAAGAAGCCGGCCATTTGAACGTGGATCGTTACGTGAGAAACAAAGAAGGAGAGCTTCTCTCTACCGCCGATGACGGTACAAGGTGGATTGTAAAAGACTGGTATGCGGACCGGGAGTGCAATTTAAAGGACAGCAAGGAAGTACTGTGTGCCATTGAACAGATTGCCTGCTTACATAAAATTCTAAGAGGAATAGAATTTAAGGACGAATGGAACTTAGGCTCCATTTTGGTACAGCAGCCAGCCGAAGAGATGGAGCGTCACAACAAAGAGCTGGTGAGAGCCCGTTCCTTTATTCGGAATAAGAGAAAAAAATCAGAATTTGAACTGTGCGTCATGGGTAATTACGATACATTTTACGAACAGGCTATGGAGGCCTGTAAGGGAATGTCATGCTTTTTAGAAAAGCGGGAGACAGGGGAGGAATATTTATGCCATGGAGATTTAAACCAGCATCATATTCTAATGTGTTCTCATGATGTGGCAATTGTAGAATTTAACCGCATGCATAAAGGGATGCAGATGGAGGATCTGTATCATTTTATGCGCAAAGCCATGGAAAAACATGATTGGAGCTTAAAGCTTGGCATGGCAATGCTTGATACATATTCTGAAATCCTATCTCTTTCGAATGCAGACAGGACCTGCCTTTACTATTTATTCTTATATCCGGAGAAATATTGGAAGCAGCTTAACTTCTATTATAATGCCAATAAGGCATGGATTCCGGCAAGAAACATTGAGAAACTAAAGGATCTTGAGATCCAGCAATCGGTTCGGAATTCGTTTCTGTCAAGAATAAAATAGTGGAATCCGCTTTTCTTTTATTATGTTATGTTTTATAATATCCATAACAGAAATGGAGAGAAGGGAGTAATATGCAATGAAAGATTACAGGAGCATTTATGACGAATGGCTTTTGAATCCATATTTTGATGAGGCTACCAAAAAAGAACTTCGGGGAGTTCAAGACGATGATAATGAGGTTAAAGAACGTTTTTATCAGGATCTTGAATTTGGTACTGCCGGATTAAGAGGAATCATCGGAGCAGGAATCAACCGAATGAATATTTATGTTGTAAGAAGAGCCACTCAGGGGCTTGCAAATTATATAATAAAACAGGGCGGCGCCCACAAAGGCGTAGCCATAGCATATGACTCCAGGCATATGTCTCCAGAATTCGCAGAGGAGGCTGCTCTGACATTAGCGGCCAATGGCATTAAGGCATTTAAATTTGAATCTTTGCGTCCAACACCGGAGCTTTCTTTTGCTGTCAGGGAATTAGGGTGTATTGCGGGCATTAACGTAACGGCCAGCCATAACCCGCCGGATTATAACGGATACAAGGTATACTGGGAGGACGGCGCCCAGTTTACACCCCCTCATGACAAAGGGGTGACAAAAGAGGTTTTAGACATTACCGATCTTTCCACCGTAAAGACCATCACCAGAGAAGCTGCTGTGGCTGCAGGAAACTATGAGATCATAGGAGCTTCTGTGGATGACAAATACATTGCCCATGTAAAGGCTCAGGTTTTAAACCAGGAAGCCATTACACGCATGCAAAGTGAGATCTGTGTTGTCTACACCCCCCTGCATGGGACTGGAAATCTACCTGTAAGAAGAGCATTAGAAGAGATTGGTTTTACTCATGTTCATGTGGTTCCAGAACAAGAGCTTCCAGATGGAGATTTCCCAACCGTCAGCTATCCAAATCCAGAGGCAGAGGAAGCTTTTGCCTTAGGACTAGCCCTTGCAAAAGAGAAGAATGCAGATTTAATTTTGGCAACAGATCCGGATGCGGATCGACTTGGAGTGTATGTAAAGGATGATAAATCAGGGGAATACATTCCTCTTACAGGCAATATGTCAGGTTCTCTGCTTTGCGAATACGTGCTCAGTCAAAAGAAGGAACGGGGAGAGATTCCAGAGGATGGACAGGTCGTTAAATCCATCGTTACCACCAATTTGGTGGATGCGGTTGCGAAATCTTATGGCTGCGAGCTGATCGAAGTGCTTACCGGCTTTAAGTACATCGGACAGCAGATCTTAAAGAATGAAATTTCCGGACATGGCACTTATTTGTTTGGTTTGGAAGAAAGTTATGGCTGTCTTATCGGCACCTATGCTCGTGATAAGGACGCGATTTCCGCTTCTGTAGCCTTATGTGAGGCTGCCGCTTATTATAAGACAAAAGGCATGACCTTATGGGATGCCATGAATGCTATGTATGAAACCTATGGTTATTACAAGGATGCCGTTTTGGCCATTGGACTAAAGGGAATTGAAGGCCAGGCAAAGATTCGTGAAATTATGGAGACAATGAGGGGAGAGGTTCCTAGAATGGTTGGCAGCTACAAAGTGATTTCTGCTAGGGATTACAAGCTAGATACCATTTTGGATATGGCAACCGGAACCATCAGACCTACCGGACTTCCTCAGTCTGATGTCCTTTATTATGATTTATCAGATGATGCGTGGATTTGTGTAAGACCGTCAGGAACAGAGCCTAAGATCAAATTTTATTATGGAATCAAAGGTTCTTCTATGGAAGAAGCAGAGGAAATGTCTCTTAATCTGGGAGAGGCTGTAATGGCCTTGGTCAATCAGATGCTTTAATTGATTCAAAATAAAAAGTGGGCACGAGATTAAATCGTGTCCACTTTTTATATCATTAGGATTTTTTGTATTTTTTAGAATATTCTTTTAATTCATTCAAAGCATCTCCAAAAAACTTAGAGGATGCGGTAGGGTTTCTGCGAAGAATTCCCTTGCGATGGAAGCTAATATATCCAGTCATCTTTTCTTTGTTCTCAGTCAGGGACTGCAGCCGTTCCATAAGTGCGGATTCTTTAATCACAGTAGCTGTTTCTGTTTTTAAATTAGTGATCTTAACCATAGTTTCGTTCTTAAATTCTGAAACCTTTTGAGTGGTTTCCGCTTTTAACAAGGAAATCTGAACTTGTACCTCTTCTAGCTCTGCCTTTAACTTTGTCATAGATTCCAGGATTCGTCCAAGATCCAATGCTTCTCTAACAGAAAGAACGGTATCAATGAGAAAGACAATCGCAATTACAATAACCAGTGAAATGGTAACGGTGTCGCTTAAGGAAAGAACCAGCCATTCCAAAGGCCTATGAACCACTTCGGTCAAAATAATGGTTAAAAATCCCCAGGCAATGGAGGTGCCAAGGCAAACATACCCATTGATGTTAAAAGGATTTTTACTGTAATCCCAGTATTTCATCTTAAACAATCGTTCCATCAAGTATCCAGTGATATATTCTAATATAGAAGCCCCTGTCATACCAAAAAGAAAGACCATAGCTATATTCCCTTTGACAGGTAGAGACAGCCAAAGCATGATGATCGCTCCGCTTCCATATAAAGGAAGGAGAGGAAGTCGTAAAAATCCCCGGTTAACAAAGTGGAGGCTTCTTACAGAAACATAAGTGGTTTCAATGATCCAGCCGATAAAGCAATATAAAAAGAAAAACAGCAGCCATTGATACCAGGTATATACGAACATAAGCATAACCCCTTTCCGATGGGAATCGTGTTGGAACTATCATATACGGTTTTGTCCTTTTTTGCAACTGGAAAAAACTCTTTTAAGAATAAGGGATTTTAGCTTGCCTTAATTGCTTTCGTCATGTAGAATTATGATGTTTCGTACTGCATACCCATGAATAAAGGAGTTATATCAATGAGCATATTAAATGTTGAGCATCTCACCCACGGATTTGGAGACAGAGCTATTTTTCAGGATGTTTCCTTTCGTCTGTTAAAGGGTGAGCATATTGGATTGATCGGAGCCAATGGGGAAGGAAAATCCTCATTTATGAATATCATCACCGGAAAGTTGCAACCAGATGAAGGAAAAGTGGAATGGTCAAAGAGAGTCCGTGTCGGATACTTGGATCAGCACACCGTTCTTGAAAAGGGAATGACCATAAGGGAAGTATTAAAAGGAGCGTTTGCGTTCTTATTTCAGATGGAAGAGCAGATGAATATTATCTGTGACCGCATGGGAGAAGCAGACGAAGATGGCATGAATACCATGATGGAAGAACTGGGAACCATTCAGGACCTTCTCATGGCCCATGATTTTTACATCATAGATTCCAAGGTGGAAGAAGTAGCGAGAGCCCTTGGGTTAACGGATATAGGACTTGATAAGGATGTAACAGAGCTGAGCGGAGGACAGAGAACTAAGGTGCTTCTTGGAAAGCTGTTATTAGAAAAGCCAGATATTCTATTGCTTGATGAGCCGACCAACTACTTGGATACGGTGCATATCGATTGGCTGAAACGTTATTTACAGGAATATGAGAACGCATTTATCTTGATCTCTCATGATATACCTTTCTTAAATAGCGTAATTAATATCATCTACCACATGGAAAACCAGAGTCTTGACCGTTACGTCGGTGATTATGAGAAATTCCAGGATGTTTATGCGGTGAAACGGTCTCAGCTTGAATCTGCCTATAAGCGTCAGCAGCAGGAAATTGCAGAGCTTGAGGATTTTGTGGCACGTAATAAAGCCAGAGTATCCACAAGAAACATGGCCATGTCCAGACAGAAAAAGTTGGATAAGATGGATGTGATAGAGCTTGCGAAGGATAGACCAAAGCCAGAATTTCATTTTATGGAAGCAAGAACTGCTGGAAAGATGATTTTTGAAACAAAAGACATGGTAATCGGATACGAGGAACCGTTGTCAAGGTCTCTTGATCTTTCTATGGAGCGTGGAGAAAAGGTAGTCCTAGTGGGCGCTAACGGAATTGGAAAGACCACTCTTTTAAAAAGTATTCTAGGTCAGGTTCGATCTCTTAGTGGATCGGTGGAGCTTGGAGATTATTTATCCATAGGTTATTTTGAACAGGAAATGACTCCTGGTAATACTACCACCTGCATTGAAGAGATCTGGAAAGAGTTTCCGTCCTATACCCAGTATCAGGTGCGTTCTGCTTTGGCAAAATGCGGATTGACGACCAAACATATTGAGAGTCAGGTACGTGTTTTAAGTGGAGGTGAGCAGGCTAAGGTGCGCTTATGCAAGCTGTTAAACCGAGAATCCAATGTTCTTCTTTTGGACGAGCCTACCAACCATCTTGATGTGGATGCAAAAGATGAATTAAAAAGAGCGTTAAAAGCATATAAGGGAAGTATTCTTTTGATTTGTCATGAACCGGAGTTTTACGAAGGTCTTGCAACCAGAGTGATTGATTGTAAGGAATGGGCCCTTAGACTTTCTTAATTTCATTTAATGGAAAGGTCTCCTACTTTGAAGGATTTAAATTTCAGGATACAAGAAAGAGTCTGACTTGTCAGACTCTGGCGCTGACGCGCTGTCACTCTAGTGACATCTTCCTCTTAAGTGTCATGTGCATCCTGCAGGTCGTGCTTTTTATTTTATAGGGGAGTTGGTAGAACTTTCCTATAAAATAAAAAAGGACCTGGTTCGTAAGAAATCCAGGTCCTGCTTAAAATATCACGTTTTATCAAAAATGATCTTTAAATGCGATCAAAATGTTTGTTTAGGGGGGCCGGACGGTTTGCACCGTCCGGTATGAGTATGAAAAAGCTTTGTGATTTCAAGTAAGTTACTTGAAACAAAAGGCCCGTCATCCTTTCAGATAACGTATAATCAGTATACAATGTAAATGTGTCGAAAATGTGTACGATAAATTAAAAAATAATAAAGAAAATAAAAATCAAAAACCCCTTTAAAAACCTGGGGGAATTGTATATAATAGGATAGAAAGTCTGTCTTAAATTGCGAATAAAAGATAATTTTGAAGATAAAGGTAACTTTGTGAACTGGAAGTAGGATTAGGAATCAGGAGGAAAAGATGTTTATGATGTCCAATGATATTGGAATTGACTTAGGAACTGCCAGCATACTGGTATATATAAAAGGCAAAGGTGTGGTTTTAAAAGAGCCTTCAGTTGTTGCCATTGACCGTGACACTAATAAAATAAAAGCCATTGGTGAAGAAGCCAGACTGATGATAGGAAGAACTCCTGGAAACATCGTTGCAGTCAGACCTCTGCGTCAGGGAGTTATCTCTGATTACACCGTTACAGAAAAGATGTTGAAATATTTTATTAATAAAGCTGTAGGTAAAAAGACTCTTAGAAAGCCTAGAATCAGCGTCTGCATCCCAAGCGGTGCTACAGAAGTTGAGAAAAAAGCAGTAGAAGATGCAACCTATCAGGCAGGAGCAAGAGAAGTGACGATTATTGAAGAACCGGTAGCAGCAGCAATCGGGGCAGGAATCGACATTTCAAAGGCTTGCGGTAATATGATCGTCGACATCGGTGGCGGTACATCCGACATTGCAGTCATTTCTCTTGGCGGAACCGTAGTGAGCACCTCTATTAAGGTTGCCGGAGATGATTTTGATGAAGCACTTGTACGCTATATGCGTAAGAAACATAACCTTTTAATTGGTGAGAGAACCGCGGAAGAGATTAAAATCAACATTGGAGCTGCTTACCGTAGACCAGAGGTGCTGACCATGGAAGTAAGAGGACGTAACCTGGTTACTGGCCTTCCAAAAACCATAGTTGTAACCTCCGATGAGACACTTGATGCATTAAAAGAGCCAGCAATGCAGATCGTGGATGCGGTTCATAGCGTATTAGAGCGCACACCACCAGAGCTTGCAGCAGATATATTTGACCGTGGAATTGTGCTTACAGGCGGTGGCTCTCTCTTAAGCGGCCTTGATGCCCTCATTGAAGAAAAAACTGGAATCACCACCATGATTGCAGAAGACCCGCTGACAGCAGTGGCCATTGGAACTGGTAAGTTTATCGAATTCACCCACAGTGGAAATAATAAAAGAGAATTTTAATCTGAGTATAAAAAGATATTTATTTGACTGCTTTTAAACACCCCCGCGGTATCTGCAGATTCCGCCAGGGCTTGTTTAAAAGCAGTCTGTCTGTGTTTACGGGAGGAATTATGTCAACAGTCTGCGGATTTGTAGAGAGAATTAAATACAGGAACGAAGACAACGGCTATACAGTCCTAAGTCTCGTAAATGAAGGCAAAGAATATACCCTTGTCGGTAATTTTCATTACATAAGCGAGGGAGAGATGGTGGAAGCGGTAGGAGCCATGACAGAGCACCCCGTCTACGGGGAGCAGATGACCGTAGAAACCTATGAAATCAAGGCGCCGGAAGATACGGCTGCCATGGAACGTTATCTTGGCTCTGGGGCGATTAAAGGGGTTGGCGCTGCTTTGGCGGCAAGAATCGTGAAACGTTTTAAAGCAGATACGTTTCGCATTCTGGAAGAGGAACCGGAGCGGCTTTCCGAAGTAAAGGGAGTCAGTGAAAAGATGGCCATGACCATCTCTCAACAGGTAGAGCAGAAAAAAGAGATGCGTCAGGCCATGATGTTTTTGCAGGAGTATGGAATTTCCATGAACCTGGCTGCCAAGATCTATCAGGAATATGGTCCCAGACTTTATGGAATCATCAAGGAAAATCCATACCAGATGGCAGATGATATCCAGGGCGTAGGCTTTAAGATGGCGGATGAAATTGCCAGAAAGGTAGGCATTTTTACGGATTCTGATTTTCGAATCAAATGCGGAGTGCTTTATTCCCTTTTGCAAGCTACGTCAAGTGGACATACTTATCTACCGGAAGATGAACTTCTTTCACAGTCCTCGGAGCTACTTAAGGTAGACCGGTCCCTAATTGAAAAGCATTTAATGGATATGCAGCTTGATAAACGTCTTGTCATTAGGGAAACGGAAGGACGGCGTGTGGTTTATGCTTCTCAGTATTACTATATGGAGTTAAACGCCGCCAAAATGTTACATGACCTTAATATAAGGGGCCAGATGCCAGAAGGTGACATACAATCCAAGCTTTTAAAGTTACAAAAGGAAGAAAAGATTGAACTTGATGATAAACAGGTGAAAGCGGTTGTGGAGGCGGTAAACAGCGGCCTTTTAATCCTAACTGGAGGACCTGGAACCGGAAAGACAACCACCATTAACACGATCATCCGTTTCTTTGAAAGTGAAGAGATGGAGATCTTGCTGGCAGCACCGACGGGACGTGCCGCTAAGCGTATGACAGAGGCAACCGGCTATGAGGCAAGGACCATCCACAGGCTTTTGGAGCTGTCAGGACTTCCAGGAGATGAACGTTCCGTTGGGATGCATTTTGAACGAAATGAGGAAAATCCCCTAGACGCAGATGCGGTCATTATTGATGAAACCTCTATGGTAGACATCAATCTGATGCAATCGTTATTAAAAGCAATCAATCCGGGAACCAGACTGATTTTGGTGGGAGATGTGAATCAGCTTCCAAGTGTTGGACCAGGTAACGTGCTTCGGGATATGATCGACTCCCAATGCTTTAATGTGGTAATGCTAACAAAGATTTTCCGGCAGGCGACTCAAAGCGACATTGTAGTCAATGCCCATAAAATCAATGGGGGGGAGAAGATTTCTCTTGGAAAGAAAAGCAATGACTTTCTCTTTATCAAAAGGGAAGATCCCAATGCCATCATAAGTGCCATCATTACCCTGGTGCAGGATAAGTTGCCTGGATATGTTCATGCGAATATCTTTGACATTCAGATCATGACCCCAATGAGAAAGGGAGCCATGGGCGTGGAACGGTTAAATACCATACTGCAGGAATTCTTAAATCCTCCGTCAGAGGATAAACTCCAAAAGGAAGCCAATGGCATCATCTACCGAGTGGGTGATAAGGTCATGCAGATTAAAAATAACTACAATATTGAATGGGAAGTTCGCAACAAATACGGAATTCCCGTAGACAAAGGCACCGGAATCTACAATGGGGATACGGGTATCATACGGGAGATCAACAATTTTGCAGAGCTGATTACCGTAGAATTTGACGAAAGTCGCTTGGTAGAATATAGCTACAAGCAACTGGAAGAATTGGAGCTTGCCTATGCCATCACCATTCACAAGTCCCAAGGAAGTGAGTATCCGGCGGTGGTAATCCCTGTATTTTCAGGTCCACGAATGCTGATGACTCGAAATTTAATATATACCGCAGTTACCCGGGCGAAGGCCTGTGTGTGTCTTGTGGGCGTTCCTGAGATCTTTCAGGAAATGGTAAATAATGAAACAGAACAGCGCAGATATTCCGGATTAAAGGACCGTATCTGTGAAATCAATCACCTTTCATGATAATCTTAAGGCAGGAAAGGGTCACTTTCCTGCCTGTCTCACTATCTTTTTACAAGGAGAATCTTCTGCCATGAATCCTTCTTTTTTTGTTGACCTTTTATTTCCCAGACGATGTCCAGTCTGTGATGATATTGTGATGCCCAAAGGCAGGCTCATCTGCCCAGAATGCTTGAAAAAATTATCCATTGTCAAAGGCCCTGTCTGCAAAAAGTGTGGCAAGGAGGTTATCAGTGGTAATATAGAATATTGTTTTGATTGTGTCAGACATAAGCGCTCCTTTGATTATGGTCTGGCCCTTCTTAATTATGATGAAATAGCCAGGAAGTCCATGTCTAAGATTAAATATAAGAACAGACGGGAGTATCTGGATTTTTATGGGGAAGCTATGGCGTTTCGTTACGAAAAGCAGATACGTCGAATGAATGCAGATGTGCTGGTCCCAGTACCGGTTCACCCATTAAGGAAAAGAGAACGTGGATTTAATCAGGCTGAGGTTTTGGCAAATAAGTTGGGAGAATTTTTATCCATTCCCGTTTCCGCAAATATGCTTATAAGGAATAAAAACACTATGCCTCAAAAGGGACTAGATCCCACAGAGAGGCTTAAAAATTTAGAGGAAGCGTTTGCTCCAGGGCTGAGAGAGAATGAAGTGGAGGGAGTCATACTTACAGATGATATTTATACCACTGGAAGTACTATAGAAGCCTGCGCCAGAGCTCTAAAAAAGACAGGAATAAAGAGGATATATTTCCTGACAATTTGTATTGGACGAGGTCAATAGAATGTTGTATTATGATAAGATAAATTATATTCAGGAGGAATACGTATGATGATTAGAACTGCCAAAGAAGAGGACATGCCAGAGTTACTAGATATTTACAATTACGAAGTAGAGCATGGATTTTCCACCTTTGATTTGACTCCTAAAACCATGGAGGAGAGAATGGTTTGGTTTCATGATCACAATGTAGGAAATCATCCTTTGATTGTAGCTGAGGAAGATAACCGGGCCGTGGGCTATGCAAGTCTTTCTTCCTACCGACCAAAGGAAGCTTATAAAACCACTGTGGAGCTTTCTATTTATGTAAGTAAAGAATACCGCCGCAAAGGAATTGCAGGAAAGTTAGCGGCCGCTATTATAGAAATTGCAAGAAACAATGACGATGTGCATACCGTTATTTCCGTTATTACGGGAGGAAATGAGGCCAGCGTGCTTTTACATGAGAATCTGGGCTTTACTTACAGCGGAACCATGAAAGAAATGGGCATGAAGTTTGGAAAAATGCTTGATATTATAAATTACCAGCTTATGGTATAGGAAGGAAGTAACTGATATGAGTCATAAGGATGGGTTTTATACCTCCGGCCAGTTCGCCAAAAAAGCAAATGTAACCATACGTACCATCCGCTATTATGACAAGCAGGGACTTTTGAAGCCAGCAGCAGTCAGTGAGGGCGGATACCGCCTCTATACGGATTCTGATTTTGCCAAGTTGCAGAAGATTCTTTCCTTAAAATATCTTGGCTTTTCTTTGGATGAGATTCGTTCCATAACCATTAATGACGATGACAATGATTACGTTGACGAATCCCTGCGCCTTCAGCTAAATCTTGTGAGAAAACGAATCGAACACTTAAAGCTTGTGGAGCAGACTCTTACGGAGACGTCCAGACTTGTGATGGATAACCAGGCAGTGGATTGGAACAAGATCCTACACCTCATACATATTACTAATATGGAAAAGACACTTGTGGAACAGTATAAAGATGCAGCTAATATTAATATAAGGATCGGACTCCACAAGAAATATGCAAAAAATCCCATTAGCTGGTTTCAGTGGCTCTATGGATTGATGGAACCCATTGACGGAAAAGAGATTTTAGAACTGGGCTGTGGCAATGGAGAGCTTTGGCTTACGAACCAGAGCCAGATACCAAAGGATACCAGGATCTGCCTTTCTGATGTATCAAAAGGAATGGTCCGTGATGTGGAAGACAATCTAAAGCATGTAACCGGAAACTTTTCTTTTGAAGTGTTTGACTGTAGACAGATACCAAAACCATCGGAAACTTATGATCTGGTGGTTGCCAATCATGTGCTGTTCTATTTATCAAGTCTTGACGCAGCGTTTCGCCAAGTACAGCGTGTGTTAAAGCAAGGTGGAATGTTTTGCTGCAGTACGTATGGTTCTGGACATATGAAGGAAATAAGCCAGTTGGTAAAGGAGTTCGACTCCAGGATCACTCTTTCAGAAGTAAATCTTTATGATGTGTTTGGACTTGAGAATGGAGAAGAGCGGCTATCACCCTATTTTAGTTCCATTAGAAAAATCGAGTTTGAGGATTATCTGGAAGTAAGAGATGCCGGTGCATTGATGGAATATATCCTATCCTGCCATGGCAACCAACAGGAGTTTTTGAGCGACCGCTACGGGGAGTTTCGGGATTTCTTAGAGGGTAAAATGAAAAAGAAAGGCTACATTCATATCACCAAGCAAGCCGGTGTTTTTCTTTGCATGAAATAAATATAGTAGAAAATGCTTGACAGTGACCTTACGTCACCCTGTATGATAGGATTATGAAATAATATGGAGGAATTGTAAAAATGAAGGGAATTATTCTTGCCGGGGGTTCCGGCACCAGACTTTACCCGCTGACTATGGTAACATCAAAGCAGCTTCTGCCTATTTATGACAAGCCTATGATTTATTATCCATTGTCCGTGCTCATGAACGCAGGGATCCGGGATATCTTAATCATCTCTACCCCAGATGATACTCCAAGGTTTGAAGCTCTTTTAGGAGATGGTGCTCAGTTTGGCATCCGGTTATCCTATGCAGTGCAACCATCTCCAGATGGCCTTGCGCAGGCCTTTATCATCGGAGCGGAATTTATCGGAGATGATAGCGTAGCCATGATCCTGGGTGACAATATCTTCGCAGGCCATGGCCTTACCAAGCGTTTATTAAATGCTTCCAACAAAAAAGACGGAGCTACGGTATTTGGTTATTATGTGGATGATCCGGAGCGTTTTGGCATTGTGGAATTTAATTCTGATGGCAAAGCTATTTCTATTGAAGAAAAACCAGAAAATCCAAAGAGCAACTACTGTGTAACCGGACTTTATTTCTATGATAATAAGGTTGTGGAATATGCTAAAAACTTAAAGCCTTCCCCAAGAGGTGAGCTTGAGATTACGGATTTAAACCGTATTTACTTAGAAGATGGGAATCTTGACGTGGAACTTCTTGGTCAGGGATTTACCTGGCTAGATACTGGCACTCACGAATCCTTAGTAGATGCCACTGATTTTGTCCGTACCATGGAGACACATCAGCATAGAAAGATTGCATGTCTGGAAGAAATCGCATATTTAAACCATTGGATCACAAAAGATCAGCTTATGAAGAGCATTGAACCATTAAAGAAAAACCAGTACGGACAATACTTATTAGACGTTCTTGCCGGAAAATATATCGATAAACTATAAATAAGTGAATGTAAGGAGGAACGATCCATGAAAATTATCGTTACAGGCGGTGCCGGATTCATCGGCGGAAATTTTGTACACCATATGGTAGATAAATACCCAGATTACCAGATTATCAATTTAGATCTTTTAACATACGCAGGAAATCTTGAAACATTAAAACCCGTTGAGGATAAGCCAAATTATAAATTTGTCAAAGGTGACATCGCAGACAGAGAATTTGTATTTGGATTATTTGAGGAAGAAAAACCAGATGTGGTCGTTAACTTCGCGGCTGAGAGCCACGTAGACCGTTCTATTACTGACCCAGAATCATTTGTAAGAACTAACGTAATGGGAACCACAACTTTACTTGATGCTTGCCGTACTTACGGAATTAAGCGTTATCATCAGGTATCCACCGATGAAGTATACGGCGACCTTCCATTAGACCGCCCTGACTTATTCTTTACGGAGGAAACACCTCTTCACACCTCAAGCCCATATTCCTCATCAAAGGCAAGTGCAGATTTATTTGTATTGGCTTACCAGAGGACCTTTGGACTTCCTGTGACTATTTCAAGATGTTCCAATAACTATGGACCATACCATTTCCCAGAGAAGCTGATTCCTTTGATCATCAGCCGTGCTCTTGCAGAGGAAGAACTTCCTGTATATGGAACAGGGGAGAATGTAAGAGATTGGCTTCACGTATCAGATCACTGCGAGGCCATTGATTTAATCATTCATAAAGGGAAAGAAGGAGAAGTCTACAACGTAGGCGGACACAATGAGCGCACCAATTTGGAAGTAGTAAAAACCATTTTAGAGGCTCTTGATAAACCGGAAAGCCTAATTAAATATGTAAAAGACCGTCCAGGTCATGATAGACGTTATGCCATTGATCCAGAGAAGTTAGAGACAGAGCTTGGCTGGAAACCAAAATACAATTTTGATACTGGAATTCGTCAGACCATTCAGTGGTATCTGGATAATGAAGACTGGTGGAAGCATATTATCAATGGAGAGTATCAGAATTATTTCGATAATATGTACGGAAGCCGTTTATAAAATCCATCTGTGAAATGAGGCATTTATGAAAGTATTAGTAACTGGCGTAAAAGGCCAGCTTGGATTTGATGTTGTAAACGAACTAAAAAAGCGGGGACATGAAGCTGTAGGTGTGGACATTGAAGAGATGGACATCACGAACGAGGAAAGTGTAAACCATGTTATAAAAGAATCCGCTCCTGATGCAGTGATTCACTGTGCTGCCTATACTGCCGTTGATTCAGCAGAAGACAATGAGGAGCTTTGCAGAAATGTAAATGCGACTGGAACCAGGTATATTGCAAAAGTATGCAAGGACTTAGACATCAAGATGATGTACATCAGTACGGATTATGTTTTCAATGGTCAGGGAACCCGCCCTTGGGAACCAGATGACAAGAGGGAACCGTTAAATATTTACGGGCAGACCAAATATGAGGGAGAGCTTGCAATTGAAGAGATTCTCCAGAAATATTTTACGGTGCGCATTGCCTGGGTATTTGGAGTAAATGGAAAGAACTTTATAAAAACCATGCTAAATCTTGGGAAAACAAGAGATAAGCTTACGGTAGTTGTTGATCAGATCGGTTCTCCTACCTATACTTATGACCTTGCTAGACTTCTGGTTGATATGATCGAGACAGACCGATACGGACGCTATCATGCAACCAATGAAGGACAGTGTACCTGGTATGACTTTGCTTGTGAGATCTTTAAGCAGGCTGGTATGAATGTCACTGTTGAACCAGTGGGCTCAGATCAGTTCCCGGTTAAGGCAAAACGTCCCATGAACAGCCGAATGAACCGAGATAAGCTTGAAGAGAATGGCTTTGTACGTCTTCCAATTTGGCAGGATGCCCTTGCAAGATATCTGACAGAGATCGAGTATTAAATAGCAACACGGGAAACTTTATGCTTGCTTTTTAAAGTTTCCCGTGTTATAATGTCAAGACGTTATATTTTAATCGGTTTAAATAAAAAAAGATTGACGAATCCTGCCCTTATGTGTTATAGTGATTGGGCGAATGGAAGAGCTTAGGTCTTTTTTTTATGCTCAAAAATGATTACAGCAGATAAAAAGAGACTGAAACACAACAACGAAAATTTAAGTGGAGGTGGAAGTCGTGCGCACAAAAATCACACTGGCATGTACTGAATGCAAACAGCGTAATTACAATATGACCAAGGATAAGAAGACTCATCCGGACAGAATGGAAACAAAGAAATATTGTAAATTCTGTAAGAGTCATACAATGCACAAGGAAACAAAGTAATCAGTTTGTAAAGGATGTGAAATTATGGGAGATACAGTGAACAACGAGGGCGCTCAGAAAAGAAGCTTTTTTAAAGGTTTAAAAGCTGAGTTTACAAAAATCGTTTGGCCTGACAAAGATACCGTAACGAAACAGACGATCGCTGTTGTATCAGGAGCGATTGCTTTAGGACTGATTATTGCGATTATTGATCTAATCGTCAAGTTTGGTCTTAGTTTTATCTTATAATTCATAAGGGTTAAGGTGAGTTTATGTCAGAAGCAAATTGGTATGTAGTCCATACCTATTCAGGTTATGAGAACAAAGTAAAAGTCGATATTGAAAAAACAATCGAAAACAGAAACTTGCAGGACCAGATTCTGGAAGTATCAGTTCCTCTTGAAGCAGTCATTGAAATTAAAAATGGTGTGGAAAAGAAGGCTGATAAAAAGATGTTTCCCGGCTATGTACTGATTCACATGTTCATGAATGATGATACATGGTATGTGGTACGTAATACCCGAGGGGTGACAGGCTTTGTTGGTCCTGGATCAAAACCAGTTCCTCTGACAGAAGATGAGATGGAGAAACTTGGATTCAGAAACGAAGAGGTCATTATCGGCTTTGAAGTGGGAGATACCGTAGTGGTAACTTCCGGTGCATGGAAAGATACCATTGGTGCCATCAAGTCCATCAATGAAGGTAAGAAAACCATCACCATTAATGTTGAGATGTTCGGCCGGGAAACCCCAGTAGAACTGAATTTCAGCGAGATCAAGAAGATGTAACAAGTAAAAGCGGCTTATACGGTTGTATAGGCTCGTGGGAGGGAATTCC
The DNA here is from genome assembly GCF_003609635.1 of Lacrimispora algidixylanolytica. GTDB lineage: Bacteria > Bacillota > Clostridia > Lachnospirales > Lachnospiraceae > Lacrimispora > Lacrimispora algidixylanolytica. Next base: position 45,045 of record NZ_MCIA01000019.1, read on the forward strand.
CCGACAATACCACATTTATTTAGGAGGTGCCTAATTATGGCAAAGAAAGTAACAGGATATATCAAATTGCAGATTCCAGCAGGAAAAGCTACACCAGCTCCTCCTGTAGGTCCAGCTCTTGGACAGCATGGTGTAAACATTGTACAGTTTACAAAGGAATTCAACGCAAGAACAGCTGATCAGGTTGATTTAATCATTCCAGTCGTTATCACTGTTTATGCTGACAGAAGCTTCAGCTTCATTACAAAGACTCCGCCAGCTGCCGTTTTGTTAAAGAAAGCTTGTAAGCTTAAATCCGGATCAGCAGTTCCGAATAAGACAAAGGTAGCTACCATATCCAAAGCTGAAATACAGAAGATTGCTGAACTTAAGATGCCTGATTTAAATGCTGCATCTGTGGAAGCAGCTATAAGCATGATCTCTGGTACCGCAAGAAGTATGGGTATCACCGTTGAAGAGGCATAATTTTTTGACTTAGTCAAAAAATTAGCTGTTCGGCAGGCCCTTTGGCAAGCCGAACTTCCTTTGTTGCAATCATCGAAGTTTTGAAAACGTGGGAGGGAAAATCCCCGACAATACCACTAGGAGGTTATTTAGAATGAAAAAAGGAAAAAGATATGTAGAAGCAGCTAAAGCAGTTGATCGCACTGTTCTCTACGATGCACCAGTAGCAATCTCTTTAGTTAAGACGAATGCAAGTGCAAAATTTAATGAAACCATTGAAGCTCATATCAGAACCGGTTGTGACGGACGTCACGCTGACCAGCAGATCCGTGGTGCCGTTGTACTTCCTCACGGTACAGGAAAAACTGTTCGTATCTTAGTTTTCGCTAAGGGACCTAAGGCTGACGAAGCTATCGCAGCAGGCGCAGACCATGTTGGAGCTGAGGAATTAATTCCAAGAATCCAGAACGAAGGTTGGTTAGATTTTGATGTAATTGTTGCTACTCCAGACATGATGGGTGTTGTTGGTCGTTTAGGACGTGTCCTTGGACCTAAAGGCTTAATGCCAAACCCTAAAGCTGGTACCGTTACTATGGACGTAACAAAAGCAATTAATGATATCAAAGCTGGTAAGGTTGAGTACAGACTTGATAAAACTAATATTATCCACGTGCCAGTTGGAAAAGCTTCTTTTACAGAAGAACAGTTAGCGGACAACTTCCAGACGCTTGTTGATGCAATCGTCAAAGCAAAACCAAGTACAGTTAAAGGTGCTTACTTAAAGAGTGTAACTCTGGCTTCCACAATGGGACCTGGCGTTAAGCTTAACGTAGCAAAGTTAATGAACTAATTTTGTTTTGTGGTTGACATTAATTATAGATAATGTTATACTAACTTAGTATTGACTGCCGAAGATAGCAGGTGCCGTAAGGCATAAGGTGTGAACGCCTGCCGAGGAACATACAAGAATCATTTTTTATTAAATGAATTGTAGACCTCTCTGTCCTTTTGGCGGAGAGGTTTTTCTTTGCGGTTTATACAAGCGGGCCATGCGGACAACCGTAGGGCTCAGACTAAACAGGAGGTAAACCATAATGGCAAAAGTTGAATTAAAGCAGCCAGTCGTAATCGAGATCAAAGAGCTACTGGACGGCGCTGAAACTGCAGTTGTAGTAGACTACCGCGGTATCACCGTTTCACAGGATACAGAGCTTCGTAAGAAATTAAGAGAAGCTGGTGTTACTTATAAAGTATATAAGAACACTATGATCCGTTTTGCAGCAAAGGGTACAGCTTTCGAAGCACTGGACCCAAGTCTGGAAGGCCCTACAGCAATCGCTGTATCCAAGACAGACGCAACAGCTCCAGCAAGAATTCTTGCTGAGTTCGCTAAAACAGCTCCAGCATTAGAAATTAAGGGCGGCATTGTTGAAGGCATTTATTATGATGCAACAGGTATGCAGAAGATTTCCAGCATTCCTTCCAGAGAGATTCTTCTTGGAAAGTTACTTGGAAGTATTCAGTCTCCTATCACAAACTTTGCTCGCGTTCTCAAGCAGATTGCAGAAGGACAGAGCGCAGAGGCATAATTTTCTTAACAAAAGCAAGCGAAGCGCTGCTTTAGTTTAGAAAATTAGCCGTTCGATGAGCCAAAGGCGAATCGAACTTCATTAAAAAACACTCATATTAAATACGGAGGTATATTATCATGGCAAAGTTAACAACAGTTGAATTTATCGAAGCAATCAAAGAATTATCTGTATTAGAATTAAACGAATTAGTAAAGGCTTGTGAGGAAGAATTCGGTGTTTCTGCAGCAGCAGGCGTAGTAGTTGCAGCAGCAGGCGCAGCAGAAGTTGAAGAGAAGACAGAATTTGACGTAGAATTAACTGAGGTTGGTCCTAACAAGGTTAAAGTCATCAAAGTTGTTCGTGAAGCTACTGGTTTAGGCTTAAAAGAAGCTAAAGACGTAGTTGATGGAGCTCCTAAGGTAGTAAAATCTGGCGCATCTAAAGAAGAGGCTGAGCAGGTTAAGGCAGCATTAGAAGCAGAAGGCGCTAAAGTTACTTTAAAGTAATTATAGACCAATTATCAGGGTCCCATCCTTTTCGGAGGATGTGGCCTTGTTTTTTTCCTGTTATAAATGTCAGAACGGTCTTGACATTTTTGGAAATACGGGTTAGAATGTACGTGTATTATCGAATGGAGTTATGATTTCACATATTTTTGTAAGTCATTATTTTCGGATGATGATTTACGAAAATATGTGATTTTTTGTTTCAGGCGATAAATCAAAATTATTTTTTTATTTTATAGGAGGTACACGTAATGAATAACGGTACAGTAAAATGGTTTAATGGTGCTAAGGGTTATGGTTTTATTGTTAATGATGCAACAGGAGAAGAAGTATTCGTACATTTCTCTGGTATCATGTCTGATGGTTACAAGACTTTAGAAGAAGGCCAGAAAGTAACTTACGAAACAACAGAAGGAAACCGCGGTCTCCAGGCAGTTAACGTTAACATGGCTTAATGAAAGCTTCTGTTTAAAGTAAGCTTTAAGGGTTGTTCCCCATTTCGATGGAGGAACAACCCTTTTTTAGTTGATAGGAGAGGAAAGTAAAAATGACCTCTTCATACAGATTTGATCAGTGAATGGTTTGTCCTGAATTTTGAACACAGGCCTTTAAAAGGTTTCGGTTTTATTTTCCTGCCATTGCCCATAGATTTAATAATAATGGCAGAAGGTTGGGCTTGTGAATTATGAAAATGAGATGGAAGGTTGCCTTATTTTTGGCTGTTTTTATACTTGATGTTTTATGCATGAGAGCGATGTATGAATCTTATTCAAAAACAAAGGATACACTTTTCCTTCCGGCAGATGCAGGAGGGGAGGCGAGAGATGATGTCAAAAATCAGTTCTCCGGCAGCAGGCAGATTGCTCTGACCTTTGATGACGGGCCCCACTCTGTTTATACCTCACGGCTGCTGGATGGTCTCAGACAGAGGGGGGTTCACGCCACTTTCTTTCTCCTTGGAGAAAATGTAATAGGAAAAGAAGACATAGTAAAGCAAATGCAGGAAGACGGACATTTGATCGGTAATCATGGTTACAGCCATGTACAGATGAGCAAGGAATCGGTAAATACTGCCTGCGAGCAAATTGAAAAAAATAATGAGCAGATTGAGAAGATTACAGGAGTGAGGCCCCAGTACCTGCGCCCGCCGTATGGTGCATGGACTGCTGAGCTTGAATGCACCACCAATATGACAGTGGTACTTTGGAATAAGGACCCTTTGGATTGGAAAACTCAAAGTTCTAAAAAGGTAGTACGAAATATTATTAAACATGTTGAACCAGGGGATGTAATTCTGATGCATGATGTTTATCCGACTTCCGTAGAGGCGGCACTTGAGGTAATTGATATTTTAACAAAACAAGGCTATACGTTTGTTACGGTTGATGAGCTATTGATTGATTGATTGCTTTACAGTAAAAGAGACCTGAAAATACCAGGTCTCTTTTCTGTTTTATTTTATATGATTTATCTGTTTGAATTTTTATTAATGGAAGGTATCCTTTTTAATAACTCTTATCTGATGAATAGACGTATGGTCTTAAAGGATTCGTTATTCCAAAGATCTGGCCTCAATCACGTATTAAATAATTCTGTGAATTGACCAAATAATTCCTCCTGAATCGTTGCCGCCTAAGTTTAAGTCCAAGCTTAAGCCATCGGCATCGTAGAATAGTCCAATTACGTCTCCTTCCGTTAATTCTACTTCTCCACTTAGTGTTACGGTCCCGCTTCCTAATATTGCTCTCAAAGTTAAAAGAGTTAAATCTATATTTAGTACTGGCAGCAGTCCAGAAATCAGATCCAGGGTTGAGGGGAATGTTCTTCTCAAAATGAACTTAGGATTCTGACTGCCAATAGATGCAGTCAGTGCCGCTGTTGTTGAATAATTAATGGTAGCGCTCAGTGAATATCTCCCTGTAGCAGGAACAGTAAAATCTCCGGTTTCGGTACTTATTGCTTCATTTTCATATAAAGGCGAGCTGACAGTCAATGACGTAATCTGAGCACTAGATGAAGCCGTAAGAGCGGGCTTAAAGGCTGAGAAGCCAGTTGAAGCAATAGCGGGCCCGGCAGGTCCGGTGTCGCCAGTAGGTCCGGTAGCACCGGTAGGTCCGGTATCGCCAGTAGGTCCGGTATCACCAGTAGGTCCAGTTGCGCCAGTAGGTCCAGTATCGCCAGTAGGTCCAGTTGCACCAGTAGGTCCGGTTGCGCCAGTAGGTCCAGTATCACCGGTCGGTCCGGTATCGCCAGTAGGTCCGGTATCGCCAGTAGGTCCGGTATCACCAGTAGGTCCGGTTGCACCGGTAGGTCCAGTATCGCCAGTAGGTCCAGTAGGTCCAGTTGCACCAGTAGGGCCGGTATCGCCAGTAGGTCCAGTGTCACCAGTAGGGCCGGTATCGCCAGTAGGTCCAGTATCACCGGTAGGTCCAGTTGCACCGGTCGGTCCGGTTGCACCAGTAGGTCCAGTATCGCCAGTAGGTCCAGTAT
>NZ_MCIA01000020.1 GCF_003609635.1 Lacrimispora algidixylanolytica
CCAGTAGGTCCGGTATCGCCAGTAGGTCCAGTTGCACCAGTAGGCCCGGTTGCACCAGTAGGTCCGGTATCACCAGTAGGCCCAGTAGCACCAGTAGGGCCGGTATCGCCAGTAGGTCCAGTGTCACCAGTAGGCCCGGTTGCGCCAGTAGGTCCGGTATCACCGGTAGGTCCGGTATCACCGGTAGGTCCAGTATCACCGGTCGGTCCAGTTGCGCCAGTAGGTCCGGTTGCACCAGTAGGCCCGGTTGCGCCGGTAGGTCCGGTTGCGCCAGTAGGTCCAGTATCACCAGTAGGTCCGGTATCACCAGTAGGTCCAGTTGCACCAGTAGGTCCAGTATCACCAGTAGGTCCGGTATCACCAGTAGGTCCAGTGTCACCAGTAGGCCCGGTATCACCGGTAGGTCCGGTATCACCGGTAGGTCCAGTAGGTCCGGTATCACCAGTAGGTCCAGTTGCGCCAGTAGGTCCAGTATCGCCGGTAGGTCCAGTATCGCCGGTAGGTCCAGTATCGCCGGTAGGTCCAGTATCGCCAGTAGGTCCAGTGTCACCGGTAGGTCCAGTATCGCCAGTAGGCCCGGTTGCGCCAGTAGGTCCGGTATCACCGGTAGGACCAGTATCACCAGTAGGTCCAGTAGGTCCGGTTGCACCGGTAGGTCCGGTATCGCCAGTAGGTCCAGTGTCACCAGTAGGTCCAGTTGCACCGGTAGGTCCGGTATCGCCAGTAGGTCCAGTATCACCGGTCGGTCCAGTTGCACCAGTAGGTCCGGTTGCACCAGTAGGCCCGGTTGCGCCAGTAGGTCCAGTATCACCAGTAGGTCCAGTTGCACCAGTAGGTCCAGTAGGTCCGGTATCACCAGTAGGTCCAGTTGCACCAGTAGGTCCAGTATCACCAGTCGGTCCAGTGTCGCCAGTAGGTCCAGTATCACCAGTAGGTCCAGTTGCACCAGT
>NZ_MCIA01000021.1 GCF_003609635.1 Lacrimispora algidixylanolytica
TGTTTAAAAGATTTTATCAACCATATAAGTTATAAATTAAATAAAGACGAATTATAAAAAAATAGTAAGACTTATTTCCCAATAAAAATAGATTTGGTAAAGTTGTAATAGAGACTAATAAGTTATATGCAATAATATAAAAAAGTAGTATAGTATTATTAGAGTTAGCCATATAGAAATAAATTATCTTGAGAGTCAGTGAAGATTTCTATAGCATTTATATATGATGGGGAAGGAAGTTTTTATGGATAGTTATATAATGTTTTTGGAAGATGATGTTTTTGATATGAAAGATTCTTTGATTTCACATATATCTTTTGAAAAGCAAGAGAAGATTAGACGTTATTATTTTGAAATTGATAAGAAGTTATCGTTTTATGCTGAATTAATGATACGTTTGGCACTTTCAAAATTATTAAAACTTCCACCACAAAAATTTAGACTGACAACTACGAAAAATGGAAAACCTTTTGTAATAGATTATCCAAATGCTTATTTTAATGTATCACATTCTAAAAATGCTATACTTTGCTCTATCAGTAATACCGGAAACGTTGGAGTTGATATTGAACAAATAAGTAAAATGTCAGAGGATTTAATTCCATATATTAGTCATCCTAAAGAAATGAATTATCTGAGTTCACTTCATCAAGAAATACAAAATTATGCATTTTACAAAATATGGACGCGTAAGGAAGCATTTGTAAAAAGAAATGGATTAGGAATCTGCCAAGATCTAACATCTATAAATACTCTTGTAAATGGAGACATTTATCAGTATTTTACCTGGAAAGAAGAAAACTATTTATGCTCTATTTGTTGTGATAAAAACGAGAAAAACATTAAATACTATGTTACTGAAGATATTATAAGAAAATATATGTATTCGTTTGTTTGAAATAATTACACTTTTTTGTAAGTGTATAAACAAAGAGTAGAATTGAGAAAAAAATTTTTTGATACTAAAAATCAATAAACAATTATGGAGAAAGAGTATTGTTCTATTAATTAATAATAATTTATATTTAAACTTTCATTGAAATAATAAAAATTTTTATTACTGATGTAAATAAATAAATTAAAATAATAATAAACTATCTTTTTGAATGAAAATTACATATAATGAATATAAAAATAATAGGCAGTAAATGTTAATTATGAGATTCTTAATTGATAGATATTTTTTATAATTAAATAAATGTTAGATTTTATAATACAATATTTATTTAATAAAAGATATGATATTATATTTTTTATTAATCATAAGATAAAGTAGGGGTGGTAAAAATAATGAAATTGTTTTGTATACCATATGCTGGGGGATCAGAGACTATTTTTTATAGTTGGAGAAAATATTTAGGGCATTCAATTGAATTGGTTCCTATACAATTAAAAGGTAGAGGAAGAAGATTTAGTGAATCTTTATACAAAAGTGTAGAAGAAGCAGTAGATGATATATTCGTTAATATCAAAGACAAAATAGTAGATGATGATTTTTGTATATATGGTCATAGTATGGGAAGCCTTTTAGCATATGAACTATATTATAAACTAAGTGATGGAGATTTTAAATTGCCTAAACATATCTTTTTTTCAGGACATAAAGCACCTAGTAAGATGTTACATAACAGAACTATTTTAGAACTTTCTGATAATGATTTTATAAACTATATAACAAAGTTCGGTGGAATGTCTGAAGAAATACTAGATTATCAAGAATTACTACAAATATTTCTTCCTGTAATTAAGAATGATATTAGAATACTTGACAATTATAATTATGAGGAGAAATTAGCGAGAATTAATTGTGATGTTTCGATTTTTTATGGTAAAAAAGATGATATTAGTATGGAAGATATCTTAGCTTGGAAGAATCATGTATGTAAGAGTATTGAGCTTTATTCGTTTGAGGGAAATCACTTTTTTATCAATGATAACATAGAATACATTACTAATATTATAAGCACGATTTTAGAAAGGTACTAAGTAAGGGGGGGGTTTTTGTGAATTATATAGAAAAATATTACTATAAATTAACTCATCCACAAAAAAGAGTTTGGTATGTAGACAAAATAAATTCGGGCTCATCCATTCATAATATTGGTGGCTGTTTGTTTATTGATAAGTATATTAATTTTGAAATAATGAGCAAGACGCTTAATATTATTATAAAAGAAAATCCGGAATTAAGAATTAGGTTTACGGTGAAAAATGGAGAACCAGTTCAATATATTCATGATTTTCTTGAAGAAGACATGGAATTTGTAGACTTTTCGAACTATAAGAATCCAGAGTTAGAGCAGAAGATTTGGGCAGAAGAAATATTTAAAATACATTTTTTACTGGAGGATAGTCAGTTATATAGATTAAAAATATTTAAAATAAGCAAAATTAAGTATGGTGTATTATTAACTATTCACCATATAATAGCGGATGGATGGTCTATAAGCCTTTTAGAACAGAAAATTTGTGAAGTATATAATAAATTAATAAAGGGAGAGTCGGTAAGTTTTTGCAAGAACTATTCTTATTTGGATTTTGTAGAGGATGAAAACAAGTATTTATCTTCTTATAGATTTGAGAAAAACAAAAAATTCTGGATTGAAAAATTCATTGATTCACCGAGAGATTTTTTGTATAAATCAACGAATAGTATAGAAGGTGATAGAGCGTCCTATAGCATAAATGAAAGAATGACATCAGGAATTAAAAAATTCTTAGTTGAAAATAAATGCTCCTTAAATACATTTTTTATTATGATTATACTTATATATATATATAAAATTAGTAATAAAAAGGATATAATCATTGGCGTTCCAGTATCTAATAGAATCGGAAAGCAAAAACAAGTAATAGGGATGTTTACAAGTACAATGCCATTTAGATTTATTGTAGATTATGAGCTTAAAATAGGAGAGCTAGTTGGTGTAATAAAAAAAGAATTGGGCATGTGTTTTTTTAATCAAAAATATCCATATGATTTATTACTTAAAGATTTGAATATAAATAGTGCGGGATATGACAGCTTATTTAATATATCCGTTAATTATTACAATTCTCAGTTTGTAAATGAAATTGATGGGAAGTCTACAAAAATCGAGGAATATTATAATGGAAACCAAAGCTATTCTTTACAATTGGTTATTAAAGAATGGGATAATAATAGAATTACAATAAATTTTGACTATAAAATATGTGAGTATTCAAAGGCTGAAATACATACGATGCTTGTATATATATCAAACATCATTCAAGAAATATTAGCAAATCCGAACATTAAAGTTAAGAATATTGAAATGCTTAGTAAGAATGAAATCGATTACAAATTGTTTCAAGTAAATGAAACATTTACTCTCTATCCGGCAAAGACTGTCAGCGAGCTATTTGAAGAAGAGGCTATAGCTAATCCGAATAGAATTGCATTAGAATTTAATGACAAGTTGATGTCTTATCAGGAGCTTAATAAGAAGTCTAATCAATTAGCTAAATATCTAATGATAAATGGAATAAAGAATAACTCTGTAATAGGAATTATTGCAAGTCATTCTATGGAATTAATAATAGGAATGCTAGGAATCATGAAGGCAGGAGGCGCTTATGTACCAATAGATCCTAATCTTCCTGCCGAGCGTGTAAACTATATGCTTGAAGATTCAGGATGTCACATACTACTAACTAATATGGAACTTCATAAAGAAACTGATTTTGTGGGAATTATTACAAATTTAAGTGGATTTAAATATGAATTGTATAGTAGCAGCACTTTTATTAAACCAGATGTTCCGTTAGATAATTTAGCTTACATTATTTATACGTCCGGATCGACAGGTAAACCTAAGGGAGTAATGATTGAACATAGGGGATTGACTAATTATATTTGGTGGGCTGCTAGAATGTATTTAAAAGACAAAAATGAAGTTATGCCATTATATTCATCAATTTCATTTGACCTAACCGTGACTTCAATATATACACCATTAATTTCTGGAAATCGTATTATAGTTTATGATTCGGATGAGACAGAGTTTATACTATATAAAATTTTGAGAGAAAATAAGATATCTGTGTTAAAACTAACACCGGCGCACCTAGTATTATTAAAAGATAGTGATAATAGTAAGAGTAGAATAAAAAGATTAATTGTTGGAGGTGATGATTTAAAAACAAATGTCGCTGATAACATTTACAACAGTTTTGGAAAGAAAGTAGAAATATATAATGAATATGGACCTACAGAAACAGTTGTGGGCTGTATGATATATAAATATACCCAAGAAACAAGTAACAATATGTCAGTACCAATTGGTTATCCAATAGATAACGTTCAAGTGTATGTATTAAACAGTGAGTTAAGTGTAGTACCTACTGGTATGGTAGGTGAATTGTATATTTCAGGTGACGGTGTGGCTAGAGGATACTTTAATAGCAGTAGTTTAACTTACGAAAAATTCATTGCTAACCCATTTATTAAAGGGAAAAAAATGTATAGAACTGGAGATGCAGCAAGGTATCTTGAAAAAGGTTGTATTATTTATGAAGGTAGAATTGATAATCAGGTAAAAATTAGAGGACATCGTATCGAACTTGGCGAAATAGAAGGACGTTTGATAGAGAATGAATATATACAGGATGCCGCTGTATTATACAGGCAAGACATGATTAAAGATAATGTACTAATTGCTTATGTAGTATGCAAAAAGAACATACTTGATTTAGAGATTCGAATATGGTTAAGAAAATTTTTACCTAGTTATATGATTCCATCATATTTTGTTTTTTTAGATAACTTACCATTAACAGCAAACGGTAAGATTGACCACAACTTACTTCCAATCCCTCAAATTGATAATGAATGTCCAAATCAACATTTCTCTAATACGGAAAAAATGTTTGCAATAGTGCTGAAAGAATTTCTGGGAGTTAATGATGTAAATATGAAAGATAATTATTATCAGTTAGGAGGGGATTCAATTAAAGCCATACAGATTTCTTCGAAACTTAAATCATTAGGATTGGATTTAATGGTAAAAGATATATTAGGCCTTGACACTATTGAAGAGACGGCTAGCAGAATAAAATATAATAATAGTGCAAATTTTATCGACCAGAATATATGCGAAGGTAATTTTAATGTCTTGCCGATTGTAAAGTGGTTTTTTAATCAAAAATTTATTAACGAGAGTATTTATAATCAATACTTACGTCTGAATGTAAAGAATATTGATATTGATAAGATGGGTTCGATTATTAATAAGTTAATTGAACATCATGACGGGCTAAGAGTAAATTATAATAGAGAATTGGGAATGCTTTATTACAATAATCAATACTTAACTGAGAAAAAAACACTCCGTTATTTAGATTTATCAAAGCATTCCTATGATGATCAAGTTAATGAAATCAATAAGTATAAATTGTGTAAGTTTGATATTGAAAATTCGTTGTTATTTAAATTTATTGTATTTGACTTAGGCAATAGCACTTACAGTTTATTGTTTGTTTCTCATCATCTAGTAATTGATGGTATTTCATGGCGAATAATTGTTAGCGATTTTAATACTCTACTGAATCAAGTATTAAATGGTCAGGAGTTCACATTACCAATGAAAACAAATTCGTTAAAAGATTGGTCGGACCAACTAATTCATTATAGTAAGAAAAATTATAACGTTGAAATAGGGTATTGGGAGAATATATTAAAAAGAACAAATTCTTATTCTATGCATTTAGTTGATAACATTGAAAAAGTAAAAGGTACATCTGTGTTAAGTGAACTAGTAGATGAAAAAACTACAAATGGTTTAATAAAAACAGTAAACGAAATTTATGGCACAGATTTTAGTGATACATTACTTATTGCTATGATTCTCGCCATAAATAAAGTAACTGGTAATGAGCAAGTAATATTAGAGTTAGAAAAGCATGGAAGGGAAAATATTATTGAGAGTATTGATATTTCCAGAACTATTGGCTGGTTTACTAATATATTTCCAGCATTTTTTGAGGTAAATTATGAAGAAATGGACTGTAATATAAAATCTATTAAAGAACAAATTAGAAAAATACCTAATAATGGTTTTGATTTTAGCATACTCAGTTATGAAAAAAATGAGTTTAGTTATAAAAGTGATAAACTTATACGCTTTAATTACTTAGGTGATTTAGATAACATTATTGATAAAAATATTATAAATTTTGATTTTGGCCTGGGAATGGATGAAAAAAATCATGTATCTTGTTTAATGGATATTGCAATTATGGTGGTTAATAAAAAAATCAGAATAGATATTACTTATAATAATGGTTTAAAATACGAAATAGTAAGAGACTTTTGCCAAGACTATATAAAGATTATGGGCTTAATTTTAGAAGAGAGTAACAATAAGTGTGTAAAAGAATTAACTCCGTCAGATTTTGATGTGGCTAATATTTCGCAAGAAGATTTAGATAGTTTGTTCACTTTGGGAAACTAAGAGTGGTTAGAGAATAGGACAGGCTTACATGCTATGATTATGGGAAATAGTATAGGAAAGTTTAAATGCTGTTGGCAATCTGTTATTTAATTCTTAAACGTAGGTATGCTATCTTTTGAGGCGTAAAACTTGTAAGTAATGCATAGTGCTATATATTTTAAAGTAGCCAAATTATTTAAGAAGAAATAGTGGCATTACACAAGAAGGAATGGTGTTAAATAAAGTTAATTCTTGGTAAATTCATAGTTGCCAAATTGGTTTTAAGGGGGATTGAGTTTTGAAAAAATTATATAAATTTATGATTTTTATATTTGTCTTTATTTGCACAATTCTAATTTTATTGAATAATAACGTTTTTGGATATTCTAATAATAATGATGATTGCTTTGATGACGGCGAAGAAAAAAAAATAGAGGAACTTATTTACGAAGAGATGAATGCAGCTAAGATTCCCGGAATGGCAGTAGCTATAGTTAGTGGTGATAAAACAATTTATCAAAACACTTTCGGGTATGCAGAATTAGAAAAGAAGAAGCCAATAACTTCTAAATCGCTGTTTGAAATAGGTTCTAATACTAAAGCTTTTACTGCTTTAGGCATTTTACAATTACATGAGAGTGGATTAATTGACTTAAATGATACCGTAAATAAGTATATCCCGTGGTTCAAAGTAAAATACAAAGGAAAAGTTGCAACGATTACTATCGAAGAATTACTTCATCATACAAGTGGTATTCCATTTAATTGTATTGACAAAATACCAATATCCGATGCTGATAGTGCCATTGAAGAAACTGTAAAAAATATAAACAATATTGAATTAGATAGTCAACCAGGCTTTGAGTTTCAATATTCATCAGTAAATTATGATGTTCTAGGTTTTATAATCCAGAATGTTACAGAGACTAGTTATGAAAGCTATATTGAAGAAAATGTATTAAAACCTATGGGGTTACAAAACACATCTTTAAATGCAAGTCAATTTTCATCAAAAAATATTGTTGAAGGATATAAAATTAGTTATTTGGTACCTCGCGTTTATAATGCACCTATATATCGAGGAAATAAGCCAGCTGGATACATAGTATCTAATATTGAAGATATGGAAAAGTGGTTAAAAATACAAATGGGTTCACTTGATAAATCAAAGTTTAACTTCGATTTAATTAAAGAGTCACATTTACCCAACTACAAAATCAAACCACTGAAAGATGGTTCTACTTATGCAGCAGGCTGGTTTGTTTCTCGAAATGAGGAGACATTTTTTCATGGAGGAAATAATCCGAATTTTTCTTCATATATTCTTTTCAGACCAAAAGAACAGTTAGGAATTGTTATACTCAGCAATATTAATTCTACATATACCTCAATTATTGCAAACGAAATAGATAATTTACTTAATAAAAGTGATAAATATTATGATACTAAAGATTTAAATATGACTGTAGATATAATTTCGCTTATACTTATAACAATTGAAATTATAGATATTATTTTGGTTTTGAGTTTAATTATAAGAATAATACTAGAAATACGTAATAATAGAAGAAGATTGTATTCTAGTGGATTAAAAGATGTTTTTAAGATTTTTTCTTCAATACTATTTGTGATGGGCATATTTTATTGTATATATAAAATACCATATGTTTTTTATAAAGGTGTTTCATGGGAATTTCTTTTTGTTTGGTTGCCTGTTAGCATACAATCAGTACTATTTTTATTAATTATATGTATATTATTGACAAATTTTTATTTGCTATTAATTACATTTTATAGAAAAAACAAACGTCTCCCACTAATATTATTATCATTTCTGAGCATTATTAGTGGATTTGGTAATGCGCTCGTAATTTTTATTATTAATTTATCTCTTAAATGTAGTAATAGTATGAAAATAAATTTATTTATGTTATTTATGATAGGTTTAATTTTTTATGTATATGGTCAAAAATTAATGAGAGAATGTTTGATAAATTATACAAACGATATAGTGTATACAAAAAGGCTAGAAATAGTTAGAAATATATTATTAATACCTCTAAATAAATTTGAAAATATTCAAAAGGAAAAAATAAAATCTTCGTTAATTAATGATACAGAGATAATAAGCAAATATGCTAATATTCTAATTAGTGGTCTTACGAGTTCAGTTACATTAATATTTTGTTTTTTATATTTAGCATTTATTGATTTTAATGCTTTTATACTATCAAATTTAATAATGATAATAATTGCTTATATATATTATTATGCTGGAAAGTATGCCAATGTAATAGAAGAGCAATCTAGAGATATACAGAATTTATTTTATAAATTTGTTAGCGATTTAATAAATGGTTTTAAAGAACTGAGTCTTAATGAAAAGAAAAAAAATGATTTTATAATTGATATAGAAAATTGTTGTATAAAATACAGAAAAAAAAGGAGGCAGTCGGCATTAGCATTTGCAAATGTACTAATAATGGGGGAGCTATTATTTACTTTAGCAATAGGTGCTATTGCGTTGGTTTTTCCGTTAATTATTGATGGATTGTCAAGCGAAAATGTATCAAGCTATGTATTTATTTTGCTCTATATGACAGGACCGGTACATGGCATATTACATATGATTCCTGAAAGTATAGAAGTGAGAGTAAGCATGAATAGAATTGATGTGTTGTTAAGTCAACTTTCATTTTCAAGTGATTGTGAAACGAATAATGCATGCATAATAGAAGGGGATAAAATCCTAAGGCTAAATGAGGTGGAGTATATCTATAATATAAAAGATGAAGGTGGTTTTAAGTTAGGACCGATTAGCTATGAGTTTAAACCTGGTGAAATAGTATTTATTACAGGTGGAAATGGTAGTGGTAAATCAACTTTAGCTAAAGTAATAACGGGTCTATATACTCCCAGTAAAGGTGATTTGTACTTAAACGATGTGCATGTAACAGCAAATTTACTAACAAGTAGTTGTTCTGCTATTTTTAGCGATTATCATCTGTTTGATGCACTCTATGGTATAGATTATTCTTCGAAAGAAGAAGATATTAGATGGTGTTTAGAAGTTCTAGATCTTGATAAAAAGGTTAGTATAGAAAAAGGAAGGTTTAGTACTACAAAATTATCAACTGGTCAAAGAAAACGGCTTGCTTTACTAGTTTCTTATTTAGAAGATAGACCTATTTATCTGTTTGATGAATGGGCAGCTGATCAGGATCCTGAGTTTAGATACTTCTTCTACAAATTCTTACTTCCCGCTTTTAAAAAGAGAAAAAAATGTATTATTGTTATAACGCATGATGAATCTTACTTTAACTGTGCAGATAAATTAATTAAAATGGAATTGGGTAAAGTATGTGATGTTGAATAAAAAAAGTATATACAACGAAAGAGAGGAACTATCATGGTAGCCTTAAGAAAAGAAGATATAGAGGATATTTTACCACTATCAAGTACTCAAGAAGGGATGTTGTATCATTATATAAGCGATCCAAATAGTATAAATTACCATGAGCAAATAAGGCTAGTTTTAAAAGGTGATATTAAAGCTGATATTATGCAAATGGCTTGGGATTTTGTGGTGGAATCTAATGAAATTTTAAGATCAGTATTTAGATGGGAAAATCTAGAACGGCCATTACAAATTATATTAAAAACTTATAAATCAACAATTAGTTATTATGATTTTACTGAGAATATAAGTGATAATAATTCTGTAGACGTCGTATTAAAGAGAGATTTTAGCAAAAGGATTGATATATCAAGTGAAAATGTGAGATTATATTTATGCAAACTCGATGGACATTTTGAAATGATTATTAGTAATCATCATATTCTGTATGATGGTTGGAGCAGCAGCATAATTTTAAAAGAACTAACATATGCATATACGTGCTTTTATAATGGAGAAGAACCAAATAAAAGAGAAAAAAGTAAAATTAAAGAGCATATAAAAATAATGAATAAGCAAGATAAAGGAATGCAAAAAGACTATTGGTCTGATTTTTTTCAAGGTTACAATTTAATGCTTTATAAAAAAGAAAACAAGGGGATAGTAAAAGATTTTACATATAAAATATCAGACGAATTAAGTTTAAAATTAAAAGTATATGCTAAGGAAAGAAAAGTATCATATGCGTCTATTTTATATAGTGTATGGGGAATTTTATTACAAAAGTATAGAGGTGTAGATGACTTTATATTTGGCACTACTGTATCAGGAAGAGGCAGTAGAGTAGTAGGTATAGAAGAAAATGTTGGTATGTTTATTAACACAATTCCTTTAAGAGTTACAGCTAATAATGGAGATACTCTTTTAAATATTATTACAAATGTGGGCGCAGAATTGGCTCAGAGAGAAGAATATGAAAATACACCTTTGCTAGAAATTAAGGAATATAGCCAAATAGAATCAAAGGACGAGATATTTGATTCTATTGTTGTCATAGAGAACTATCCATTAGAAACAGTGCTGATGAGTGACTGTCTGTTAAAAATTAAATCATATTCAACTGTAGTTAGAACAAATTATGATTTGACATTAGGAATTATGTTGTTTAAAGAACTTGAACTGAATTTCCATTATTACAATAATGTATACAGTGATAAAATTATTAGAAATATGGGGAGACAGTTTGAAGAAATATTAAAAGTAATCCTAGAGGATGATAGCTTAATTTATTCAAAGTTAAATATAACATCGGAGCAAGATAAAAACAGGTTTATACATCATCTAAATAAAACTAACTTGGAATACCCTAAAAATAAAACACTTACAAAACTTTTCTCGGAACAAGTATCTAGAAATCCGGAAGATGTCGCAATTGTATATGAGGATAAATCACTTACTTACGCAGAATTGGATGACAGAAGTAATCGATTAGCTAATATTTTAATAGAAAAAGAAATTACTAGTAATGCTATTGTCGCATTGTTACTAGATAGGTCATTAGATATGATTATAGGAATTATTGCTGTTTTAAAGGCGGGAGGAGCTTATTTACCTATAGACATTAAATATCCTAATGAAAGAATTAAATATATGCTTGATGATAGTAATGCAGCAGTGGTGATAACTCAAAGTGATTTCATTGATAATATTATGTTTAATGGTCCCATTATTAATATCCATGATGAAAAAGCATTATTAAATGACCGGTATATTGAAAACTCAAATAGTCCTAGTGATTTAGCATATATTATATACACTTCTGGTTCAACAGGAAAGCCAAAAGGGGCATTAATCACTCATAAAAATGTGGTAAATCTAGTATATGGCCTATCAAATACAATATATAGTAAATATAGTAGAAGATTAAACGTTGCATTAATGGCCTCGTATGTTTTCGATGCATCAGTTCAGCAGATATTTACCGCTTTATTGCTAGGACATAGACTACATATAATACCCACAAATGTTAGATTGAGCGGAAATGAATTAATAAAATATCTAAATAAGTATTCAATTGATATCTGTGATGGGACACCGGTACATATAGGTATTTTAACTGAAGCAAATTTCGAAAATACACGTATAAATGTTAAGCAATTTATTATTGGAGGAGATGTACTATTATCTAACGTTGTTAAAGAATTCTATAATAAGTTTCCAAAAGACGATTTTTGTGTAGCAAATATATATGGACCTACAGAGTGTTGTGTAGATACCACAATTTATCAAGTTGAACGAAATAATATTGATCAACTTACAAAAGTTCCGATAGGCAAGCCTTTGCCAAATACAATAGTCTATTTATTAGATAAATATGAAAATATGGTTCCTGAAGGAGGAGTAGGAGAAATATGTATTTCTGGTGATGGTGTAGGAAACGGATATCTTAACTCCTCCAAATCGACTGAAAAAAAATTTATTAAGAATCCATACGTTGAAAATCAAATACTATATAAAACTGGAGATTTAGGAAGATGGTTACCTGATGGTAATATTGATTTCTTAGGTAGAATTGATAATCAAGTAAAAATAAGAGGGTGTAGAATTGAATTGGGTGAAATAGAGAATAAAATACTTAATTATAATAAAAAAAGTAATTTTGATAAACAAATTAAGTATTGTAAGAGATGTTTGCTCCCTTCTAGTTATCCAAACATACAATTCGATGATGAAGGTGTTTGCAATATTTGCAATAATTATGATAAGTATAAAAGCAAAGCGAATAATTATTTTAAGTATAGTGAGGATTTTTATAAGATCATAAATAAAGCTAAGAAGTGTAAAACTTCTGTATATGATTGTTTGTTATTGTATAGTGGCGGTAAAGATAGTTCTTATGTTTTATATAGGCTTGTTGAGATGGGATTAAAAGTACTCACGTTTACTTTTGATAATGGATACATATCTGATACGGCATTTAAAAATATAAGCAGGATTACTAGTGAATTAGGTGTAGATAATATTATTTCAAAAGTAGAAAATATGGACAAGATATTTTTGGAGAGTCTAAAAGAAGAATGCACTGTATGTACAGGTTGTTTTAAGGCACTAACAGCAATTAGTACAAAAATTGCTTTTGAAAAAGGAATAAATGTAATTATCACAGGGTTATCAAGAGGACAAATATTTGATACGAAATTACAGGAACTGTATAATCAAGGAATTTTTGATGTAGATGAAATTGATAACAAACTCCTGCTTTTCCGAAAAATGTATCATGCTGTAAAAGATGAGACTACTAAACTGTTAAATGTTAAATTAGATGATGAACAAGCTTTTGATAAGACTTATTTCATTGACTTTTACAGATATGAAAATAAATCTTCTAGCGAAATTATAAATTACTTGAAAAATAAAGATGATTTTTGGAATCTGCCTACAGACACGGGATTTTGTTCTACAAATTGTTTTATTAATGATGTGGGTATTTATGTTCACATAAAGAATAAAAAGTTTCATAATTATGCTTCACCATTGGCATGGGATTTCCGCTTGGGCTTAGCAACACAGCAGGATATTATTGCTGGACTTAAAGAAGAGTTTGATTTAGATAGTATAAATAATATATTACAGAAAATAGGATATCAAAATATAAATATTGACGATAGTATTATTCAATCAGTTGCTGTTATTGACAGAGAAGATAAAAGTGGTAATAAATACCTGTGTGCTTTTTATACTTCAAATGTAAAAATAAGTAATCTGGATCTTAAAAGATATTTATCTAATGTATTACCGTCATATATGATACCTTTCCATTTTATGCAATTAGATGAATTACCTTTGACTAATAATTTAAAGTTAGACAAAAGGAAACTACCAGTTATTAATCTTAGTGAAACTATAGAAGAATATCAAGAACCAAAAAGCGAGATTGAAATAAAATTAGTTAAAATATGGTGTAATATTCTAGAAATTGAAAAAATTAGTTGTAAAGATAACTTTTTTGAGAATGGTGGGCATTCATTAAAAGCTATGACTCTTATTAATAAGATTCGAAAGGAATTGAATAAAAAAATATCCCTGGAGGAGCTCTTCGAAGCACCTACAATTAAAGAATTGGCTCATCTGATAGAAATTAAGGAAATGGATTATTATGTGCAGATACCAAAGATTGAACCAAGAGATTGTTACGAGGTATCATCCGCACAAAAAAGATTATATGTTTTTCAAGAGCTAAATAAAGATAGTACTGCATATAACATTCCTTCACTATTTAAAATGACTGGTGAGATTAATACTCAAAAGATAGAAATAATATTTAAGGAGTTAATTAATCGACATGATTCGTTAAAAACCTATTTTTCAGTTAGAAATGGTGAAATAGTACAGTTGATAAAAGACAAGCTGGAATTTGAATTAATTGTAATTGAAACCAATGATAGTATAGATGAGTTTTCTGATAAATTGATAACCCCATTTATGCTTGATAATGCTCCTTTATTTAGAGCGTATGTAGTGGAGACAAATGGTAATAGCTATCTTTTTTTAGATATGCACCACATAATATCAGATGGGGTTTCTGTAACTGTACTTATAAAGGAATTTATAGAATTATTTGAGGGGAAAGAATTGGAGCCACTCAAGCTTCAATATAAAGATTTTGCGGCTTGGCAAAATAACTTTTTGAAATCGGATGCAATAAAAAGGCAGGAGAGATATTGGCTTAATACATTTAATGGTATGTTGCCAGTGTTAAATATGCCAATAGATTATGATAGGCCTAATATACAAAGTTTTGAAGGAGATAGATATGATACTAGAATTGACGAAAATACAACGGAGTTATTAAGAAGTATTTCAGCAGAAACTGGAACTACGACAAATATGCTACTATTAACAGCCTTTTACATATTACTTTCAAAATATAGTGGACAAAAAGATATTGTCATTGGTATTCCCGTAGCTGGTAGACAACATGCAGATTTACAGGAAACAGTAGGTATGTTTGTAAACACTTTGCCACTAAGGAATAAACCTGAGGAGCATAAATCATACTTAGAATTTTTGAAAGAGGTGAAAGAGAGTTCCGTACAAGCTATTGAAAATCAGAGTTATCAGCTTGAATTTTTGGTAGAACGTCTATCATTGAAACGGGATGCTAGTAGGAATCCTTTATTTGATATTATTTTTAATTCTAATGATGTACCTAATGAAGAGATTTATATGAAGAACTTTTCAATGAAGATGTATCCCGTTAATTCAAGGGTTGCAAAAGTTGATTTGGAACTGGCATATACAGAAAAGGAAAAGGATATAAAATTGGTTTTTGTATATGCTACCATACTTTATAAAAAAAGTACTATTATTGATATAGCTGAAAATTTTATAAGTATTCTAAGAAAAATAGGAGCCAATAGAGACATCCTTATAGGAGATTTGAGTTGTATTAAAGAAGATTTTGAAGAAGATAATGAACTAGATAAATTAGAGTTTATATTTTAATCAATTTTTAATGACATTTTTAATAGAATACATCAGATTAAAATTGTGAGAGGAATAATATATGGATAAAAATTTATTAGCGACAAACTATTGGAAAAATGAAATTAAACAATCTTTAAACAGCGAAAAAATTATATTAAGTCATTTTAATGATGTTACGAATCGTAGTGCCAAATATAAAATGACAATTGAGGGTTCTACTGTAATAGCCTTAAACAATATTTGTGGGAATAATAAACTGCTAATGTATGTTTTCTTTGTATCTGTTTTTAACATAACTTTGTATAAGTATTTCATGGAGAATGACTTTGTAGTAGGTATAGCAAGTTATAAAGGAAGATTAGGTAAAATAGAAAATAATATTTTATTGCCGCTAGTGTCAGAATTACATGAAGAATATGTGTATGAAGATTATATGAGGAACATAAAAAATAAAATATCGAACCACTATAAGTATCAGGATTACTTGACATCACAATCGTTATTGGATAGTGGAGTTAAGGAAGTGTTGAATATTGCATCCGCTAATATTTGTATGAGGGAATTGCATTCTGAAAAGCTAATAGATTTAGTATGTAATTCAAATCAAAATGAGCTTCTCTTTCTATTTAATAGTATAAATAAAAAATGTATTGAGTTGAGTGTTATTTATAATGATGGTAGAATTACAAGTGCAAATATCAACAACATATGTAAAACATTCAAATTAATTCTAGATACAGTGATTACAAATCATAATATAAAAATTAAGGATATAGAATTGTTATCAGAGGTGGAGAAGAATAAAATATTACAAGATTTTAATATTACAAAAACTGATTATTTAAAAAATGTCACAGTATATGAGCTGTTTGAAAAACAAGTAAAAAAGACTCCAGATGAGATTGCAGTGGTGTTTGGAGACAGGAAACTAAATTATAGAGAATTAAATGAAAAATCCAATAGTCTTGCTAGGATATTACGAAATAAAGGAGTAAAGCCAAACTCCATAGTTGGATTAAAAATGGAAAGATCATTGGAGATGATTATAGGAATAATGGGGATATTAAAGGCTGGTGGTGCATATTTACCAATAGACCCTAATTATCCGATTGAGAGAATTAAATATATTTTAAGAGATAGTGGTTGCAATATTATTTTGACTGAAAATGGAGAGAAAAATGAAAGTGATTTCTCTGGAGAGTGCATTGACTTATCAAATGATGATATATTCAGTGAAGAGGTAAGTAATCTGAATAAAGTGAATTGCCCTAATGATATGATATATGTTATTTACACCTCTGGAACAACTGGAGAGCCGAAGGGAACAATGGTAATGCATGGCTCATTTACGAACTTAATTGAATGGTATTGCGTTGAATTCCAGATATCTAAAGAAGACAATATCCTTTTAATGGCATCAATAAGTTTTGATTTGGCACAGAAGAATATATATGCGCCATTACTTGTAGGTGGTAAGCTGATATTGGCTAATAAAGGGCTTATTAATTATGAAAGTGTTATAGGAGAAATATATAATAATAAAGTAACTATAATTAATTGTGCGCCTAGTGCATTTAATCCTATAGTGCAACTTTGCTCTGATAGAGATTTTATTAGATTAAAAAGTCTAAAATATGTTTTTTTAGGTGGAGAACCAATTAATCTAAAAGTGTTAAGTGATTGGACTAAATCAAACTATTTTAATGCTGAGATAGTAAATACTTATGGTCCCACAGAGTGTACAGATATTGCAACATTTTACAGAGTTAGTGTTAGCGATAATGGTGCTGTACCCATTGGAAAGCCTATAAATAATGTAAAGGTATATATTTTAGATAAAACTAGAAAAACGCGACCAATTGGTGTTGTAGGAGAAGTTTTTATATCCGGAGTAGGGGTTTCAAGGGGATATTTACATAGACCGAGTATAACTTCTGAAAAATTTGTGGATAATCCATTTGATGTTGGCTCTAAAATGTATATGACGGGAGATTTAGCGGAGTGGCGTTCCGATGGAAATATAGAATTTGTTGGAAGAATAGATGATCAAATTAAAATCAGAGGAGTTAGATTAGAACCTGGTGAGATAGAAAGCAGACTATTACAGCATGATGATGTTCAAGAAGCAGTTGTTCTTGCAAGAAAAGGAAAAGATGGGGAGCATTATCTTTGTGCGTATGTAGTAAGTGAAAAGGTACTATGTGACCTAGATCTTAAGACATACTTAAAAGAAATATTGCCAGAATATTTAGTGCCATCTTTCTTTATTCAAGTAGAGAAAATGCCATTAACAGGAAACGGAAAGGTTAATAAGAGAATGCTCCCAGAACCAAACTCTGAAGTTTCCATAAGAAATTATGAAGCACCAATTAATAAGACTGAAAAAGATTTAGCTAAAATATGGTGTGATGTGTTAGACGTGGATAGGGTAGGAAGAAACGATGATTTTTTTGAACTTGGAGGACATTCGCTAAAAGCAACAATACTTCTTTCAAAAATTCATCATATATTAAATGTGGAGATAACAATAAAGTCTATTTTTAACAATTCTACGCTTCACAAAATGTCAAAAGTTATTGAAGATCTAAGCATAGTTGAATGTAAAAACATTGAGCGAGTTAAAGAACAAGAGTATTATATTTTATCATTAAACCAAAAGTGGATGTATACTTTACAATTTCATAATCAAAACAGCATTAATTATAATATATCAGGAGCGGTTAAAATTGAAGGAGCATTAAACATTCCTAAATTAGAGTTAGCATTTAGGCAATTAATTAACCGACACGAAATATTGAGGACTTCATTTCATGCGTTAGATTCAGGGATAAAACAAAAAGTAAATAAAGAGGTTGATTTTGAGCTGATTCATTATAATGCTGAAGAGATGAATGTTATGCGAATTATAAAGGAGTTTATTAAACCGTTCGATTTAAGCAAATCCCCTCTTATTAGAGGTGGTATAATTGAAATTGTAGATAATAATTCAACATGTAAAAAAGCAATTTTTATTATTGATATGCATCATATAATAGCTGATGGTATTACATTTAAAATATTAATAGAAGAAATTATTTCTATATACGAAGATCGTGAATTACCTGAACTTAATATTCAATATAAAGATTATGCGTATTGGCAAAACGATCGTATTAATATGGAAACTTTTAAGAAGCAAGAAATATATTGGCTGAAATATCTTGAAGGGAAATTACCTATTTTAGATATTCCCACAGATTTTGTAAGACCAAGTGTACATGATGCTAAAGGGGATGTTATTGAAATAGTAATGGATAAGGATTTGACGGAGAAGATAAATAAACTTGCATATGATACTAGAACAACTTTGTATATGGTATTATTAAGCGCATTTAATATACTTCTGTATAAATACACAGGTCAAAATGATATTATTATTGGAACTCCGGTTTCTGGAAGAAATCATGTGGATTTACAAAACATTATGGGGATATTTGTTAATACACTTGCAATTAGAAGCAATATAGATTTTAATCAAAATTTTCAAGATTTTATTAATGATGTGAAAATTAATGTCATTAATGCATATGAAAATCAAGAGTATCCTTTTGAAATGATTGTTGAAAAAATGAAAATTCCTAAAAACTTAAATCTAAATCCAGTTTATAGTGTGATGTTTGCTTTACAAGATCCAGTTAATATTAAAAAAGAAATTGGAGCGGCAAATATAAGTGAGCACAAGTTTAGTAGTGCTGCTGCTCAGGTTGATTTGCAAATTGAGGCTTTTGAAGATAATGGGAATATACGGTTTAAAGCTAATTACTCTACAGACCTTTTCAAAGAAAATACTGTAAATAATATGATGATGCGTCTCAAAAAAATTTTGAACAAAATAGTTGAAAATCCGACAATAAAATTGGGGGATATCGATATACTCACTACTCAAGAAAGAGACCAGATTTTATGTAATTATAGCAATGTAGAGCAGGTTTCTGATAGATATATTTCACTGATTCAATTATTTGAAAAACAAGTAAAAAGAACTCCGTATAATGAAGCTGTGGTATTTGAAAATAAAGTATTAACTTATCAAGAATTACATGAGAAATCTAATCAAATAGCACACTATCTGATAGCCAAAGGAATAAAAGCTGGTGATGCAATAGGTCTCCAAGACAAGAAAAGTCTCGAAACAATAGTAGCCTTATTAGGTATATTAAAAGCTGGTGGAATGTATATACCTATTAGCACAGAATTTAAAACTAAAAAAATAAACCAAATTATAGCAAATAGTGGCTGCAAAATAATAATAGAAGGTGGTGAACAATTAAATAAGCTAACCTCGTTACATTCAGTAAAAGATGTGAAATTAGATATGATGTCTGAGTCTGCAGTGTGTATTATTTATACGAGTGAGTATACAGAAAGCCCCAAAGGTATTATCATTACGCAAGAAGTAGCAGTTAATTCAATTATTAATATAAATCAAAGGATTATGACTAATGAGAATAGTAGAATTGCTTCATTGCATTCACTTTGTTCCGAATTTTCGCTATATGATGTATTTGGCGTGTTGATAAGCGGTGCTACTTTAGTGCAAATCTCTGATTATAATAACATAGATAAGCTCTGTTTCAATTTAGATTTTAATAAAATTGACATATTAATATCTACATCAGTCCTCATGAATAGAGTAATCAGCAAGTTAGATAATAATTATGTAAATACTAATCTTCGTTATCTTCTACTATGCGATAACTGGCTACCTATTAGAAATAGTATTGCACTGAGAGAGCATTTTATTAATATACGGACTATAACTTTGGGTGGAGTATTAGAAGGATCTGCTTGGGCCATACATTATCCTTTTATGAAATTGAAAAAAACATTAAATAAACTATTACTTGATAATTTAAGATTCTTTGTGCTGGATGTTGAAAAAAAATTGTGTCCCATCGGTGTAAGAGGGGAACTATACATTGGTTATGATGAGACCAAAGTTTTAGAAAACTTCAAATCTGAGACAAATAGTTCTTTGATATTAAATAATAAAGTGGATTATTTATTCAAAACTGGAGATTATGCTGTTTTACGTAATAATGGAGAAAAAAACAATAAAATCTATATCGAGCTGTTAGGTAATAATATTTCACAAGTGACTATTAAAGGTTATTGTGTAGATAAGAGAGAAATTGAAGCATGCTTACGCAGATTCTGTCAAATAAAAAATGCAATTGTTGTAACTAAGATGGATATGAACGGAGATGAATATCTTTGTGCATATATCGTTGCAGATGACTCTATTGATTATATAGGACTTAAGACATATTTATTAGGTCTTTTGCCATTTTATATGGTTCCGCAAGAATTTATGAAAATTGATAGAATACCTATTAATGATAGTGGGGAGATAAATTTTGCTGCTTTACAAAATATGGAAATAAATTCGAATAGTGAAAAAAAGTTAGATTATATTTCGCCAATTACTAATACTCAGATGAAGCTCGAAGAAATGTGGAGGACTTTTTTTAATATTGATCGTCCATTAGGTATTAAAGATAATTTTTTTGATCTTGGTGGACACTCTCTAAATGCTGCCTTTTTTATTAGCAAATTAAAAAAAGAAATGGATACTGTATTAGGTATAAAAGAATTATTTCAATATCCTACAATAGAAACTTTGGCGGATTATATTGATTCTATAACAAAACTAAAAGAATCCCAAATAAGAAAACTGGAAAAAAAGGAGTTTTATGAATGCTCTTCGGCACAAAAGAGAATGTTTTTTATTAATCAAATAGAAAGTGCATCAGTAGCCTATAATAATCCCATGTGCTTGCGTGTGATCGGAAATCTTAAAATTGATAAATTATATGAGGCTATACACTTATTGATTCAAAGGCATGAGGGACTTAGAACCTCTTTTGAGTTACACAAGGGAGATGTAATGCAAAAAGTGCATGAGTATGTAGATTTAGAAATTATTAATTCAGAAGCTGCTAACTCAAATTATGAAAAGGACTTTATTAAGCCATTCAATTTAAGCAAGGCGCCTCTTTTCAGAGTAAATATTATAAAAATCTCATATAATGAGTATCGGTTATTGTTTGATATGCATCACATAATATCGGATGGAATATCCATGTGGATATTAGTAGATGATTTAGTAGCGCTTTATCAAAATAAATCATTGGAAACATTAAGTGTACAGTATAAGGATTATGTTGTATGGCAACAAGAAATGAGAACAGCAGAGGCATTTAAACGTCAAGAGAATTATTGGCTTGAAATGTTTAAAAGTGAAATTCCAGTTATAAATTTACATTATGATTATTCACGGCCTCCAATGCAAAGTTTTGAAGGTGCTCATTTAAAATATAGCTTGGATAGTGAAATTGTTAATAAATTAAGAATGTTATGTAAACAATCTGGAGCTACTTTATATATGATCTTGTTGGCTGCACTTAACGTATTGTTTTATAAATATACTGGTCAAGAAGATATTATAATTGGTTCTCCCGTTGCTGGAAGAAATCACGATGACGTAAAAGGAATAGTAGGTATGTTTGTTAATACACTTGCTATGAGAAATTATCCGCAAGGAACTAAAACTTTTAGAGATTTTGTTGATGAGGTTAAAGTAAATGCGCTTAATGCCTATGAAAATCAGGAATATCCATTAGAGGTACTGCTTGAAAAAATAAATATAGAGAGGGATTTGAGTAGGAATCCATTGTTTGATGTTGTTCTAGTTCTTCAAAATATGGAGCCAAGAGAATTAGATACAGAGGATTTGAAGTTTTTGACTTATGAAATCGATAACAATATTTCTAAATTCGATATTCAAATTACTGTGGAAGAAAAAAAGTATGATCTTGATATTGATATAACATACTGTACTAAATTATTTAAAGAGGAGACTATTGATAGTTTATATGCTCATTTAAATAATATTTTTAACATCGTTTTGGAGAATAGTAATATTCAATTACAAGATATTGATTTATTGTCTAAAAATGAAAAGATGCAGCTATTATGTGAATATAGTAATACAGGTATTGCATATCCATCAGATATGACAATTAATCAACTGTTTGAGAAACAAGTACTGAGAGTTCCCAATTATACTGCATTAATATACGAAAATAAAACATTAACTTATAGACAATTAAATGAGAGAGCTAATCAGATTGCGAGATTATTAATACAGTATGGTGTTGGTCCAGACACGGTGGTTGGAGTCGTGATGAATCAATCCATTGAACTAATAGTTGGGATTATTGGAATCTTAAAAGCTGGCGGTGCATATCTCCCTGTTGATCCGGATTTTCCAGTAGATAGGATTAGTTATATGTTTCAAGATAGTGATATTAGAATAATTCTTACTCAGTGTGAAATTAAGGAGACTTTACATTTCGGAGGTGTAAGTATATGTCTTGATGATGATGATATATATAATGGAGAAACCACAAATTTGGGAAAAGTTTGTTTACCATCTAATCTAGCTTATATTATTTACACTTCTGGAACAACAGGAGTCCCTAAAGGTGTAATGATAGAGCATAAAAATGTTGTGAGTCTATTATATAATCAAAATTTTCAGTTCGATTTTAGTGAGCATGACATATGGACAATGTTTCATTCGGCATGTTTTGATTTCTCTGTTTGGGAGATATTTGGGGCACTTTTATATGGAGGAAAATCACTTATAATATCTAAATCTGTAGCTCGGAATGCAAGTAATTGTTTGGAAGTAATAAAGAAACATAATGTTACAGTATTAAATCAGACACCATCAGCATTTTATAATCTTATTAGTGAAGAAATGAAGACTAACGTTAAGCAATTAAACTTAAAATATGTTATTTTTGGTGGAGAGACATTGAAAACGTTAATGCTAAAAGAATGGAAGCGGAAGTATCCAAATATAAAATTAATTAATATGTATGGTATAACGGAGACTACAGTTCATGTAACTTATCATGAAGTAACTGACCTTGATATACAGACTGAATTAAGTAACATAGGAAAACCACTACCAACAACTTCAGTATATATTCTGGATAAAAACAAAAAACTTCTGCCAGTTGGAGCCGTAGGAGAAATGTACATAGGAGGAAGTGGAGTTGCTAGAGGTTATTTAAATAGTGATTCACTCACAGCAGAGCGTTTTATAAAAAGTCCGTTTGAATTTGAAGAGAGGCTATACCAATCCGGAGATCTTGCCTGTTATTTACCAGATGGAAATATAGAATATTTGGGAAGAGCTGATAATCAAGTTAAAGTAAGAGGCTTTAGAATTGAACTGGGAGAGATTGAAAATTGTCTACTAAAACATGAAAATATAAATGAAGCCATTGTAATAATTAGAGAGAGGAGTTCAAAAGACAAATATCTTTGTGCATATATCGTTGTAAATGAAACCGTTTCTGCAACGGCATTGAAAAATTATTTGTCTACTTTTTTACCTAGCTATATGGTGCCATCATATTTTGTTGAAATGGATAAATTGCCGCAGACTTCAAATGGCAAGGTGGATACTAAAAAATTACCGATACCATTAGGAAATAGTGTTGAGGGAACTATGATTGCTACTCCAAAGAGTGATACAGAAATTGTTTTATCAAATATTTGGAAAAAAGTATTAGAAATAGAAATTGTAGATTGTAATGAAAACTTCTTTGATTTAGGTGGCAATTCACTGCTTGTTTTACGCTTGTTTGATGAAATAGCTAAGAATTATCCAAATAAAATTTCAATAGCTGATGTATTCTCATATCCCACTATTACTAAATTGGCAGAATTTATAGATGTTAATAGATATCATAATAAAGATATAGTATTATCATTTGTAAAATTCCCAGATAAATATTTTTCTTATAGTAATAATGAAAGTTCAGTAATAAAATTTAGCGTTACAGGAAAGTATTATAAAGGTATTAAGATATTGGGGGAGACAGCGCATACAGATACATATACAGTACTACTTGCTTTCTTTAGCTATATAATATCACATGCAGCAGAGACTTCTTATGTATGTATTCAGACGATGATTGATGAACAAAATGTAATAGAAGAGCTTAATGCCGATATAATAAAAAATGAAAATGAATTTGATTTAATAAATAAGTGTAAAGAAGATTTGCAGCTTAAGGTTGGAAATAGATACAACTTAGAAGACCTCTTTAAGATGAGAAATTCAAAGAGCGGAAATAGTATTTTACCATTATTTTATAGAAAGGATTTGTTATTATCAAAATTTATGCTTACTGATATCTACGATATAATTCTGGAAGTTTGTGATCAAGAAGAGCGTATTGATTTTATATTTGATTATGATGCGTGCAGATTAGATGGAAATAAGCAAGAAGTATTAATTAATAGTTATATTAATCTTATTACAGAGGTATGTAATATTTCTTGAAATTTGAGTGAGTAGTAATGTTTTATTAATATGCACTATAGTCAAGTAAGTAGACACGATTATTAGAAAAAACTTTCTGGAACCAGTTACTAAGCTTGACTCCAGAAGAGTTCTTCTTTTTCATTAGGAGTTAGCATTCCAAGAGAACCATGTGGTCTTCTAGAGTTGTAGAGACCTTCAATATACTCAAATATGGATAACTGTAGCTCCTGTAAAGAGTGATAGGTTTTACGATTGGTTTCTTCTTTTTTTAAATATTTGAAGAAAGATTCACAGCAGGCATTGTCAAAGGGATAACCTTTCTTAGAAAAAGACTGCACTACATTAAGAGAATCTAATAACTGTCTGAATGTAAATGCAGTATATTGAGATCCTCGATCAGAATGGAACATGAGCCCAACAGGGCATTTCCTTTTATCATAAGCTTTTTTGAATGCAGTCATTACCAGTTTGACATCAGGTCTAGCTGAAATGTTCCAAGAAATGACTTTGCGAGAAAATAGATCCATTACAATGCAGAGATAATACCATTTCCCGGAGACTTTGATATAAGTGAAATCACTTGCCCAGACAATGTCAGGAGATTTCTGGTTGAATTCCTGACGGAGATGATTGGTGCAATCACCATTATCTTTATGCCGATAGTTACGATATGGCTTCTCCGTGGACATTCGTGGTTATTGAAGTGTTTTCATCAGTCGGTACACTCGTCCAACACTGATGTGGATGCCATGATCACGCCGGAGGACATAGGTAATCTTATATGCACCAAGACGCTTGTTATAATCAGCGTAGATTTGGAGAATTCGTTTGGCTATCTCCTGATTTTCTTTGGTGCGGTCAGCAGGTACTGAGTGGAAATGCTTATAATATGTACTTCTGCTGACACCTAATACATTGCAAAGAATCTTTATGTCATGCTGAAAACGAAGCTTATGAACAGCATCTAATAGTTGCTGGAGTGTGGCGTGAAGATGGCAATCGCTTTTTTTAATATGAGTAGTTCCTCCTCAAGCTGAGCATTGCGTTTTTGTAGATCTTTCACTTGTTTGGCGGTCAAGACTTCGCCATCATCTGTTTTGACTGTTGAGTATTGTTTGATCCAACGGGTAAGAGCAGTTAGAGATACCCCGTATTCTTTACAGAGAGCAGCCTGAGTTTTACCGCCAGATTGATAAAGGTTAACGAGAGTACGTTTGAAGTCCTCGTCATACCGTGTTCCAGTTTTACTTGTGGACATGAGTAGATACCTCCTTTTTGTGTCTACTTAATTGTAATATATGGTTACTTATCGTGTCCACTTTTATAATATAGATCCAATATACTGGCCTGGTGGTATTAAGCGAAAAAATTATTTTTTAATAGCTTTTAAGGATAGCTACTGGGTCAGTAAATAAAACGGCGTGAAGGGATAAAATAATGGATAAAATAGTATTCCTATTTCCGGGACAAGGTGCTCAGTACATTGGAATGGGCAAAAGCCTTTATGATGAATATGCTTTAGTAAGAGAAACATTTGATGAGGCTAGTGACTTATTAGGATTAGATTTAAGAAATATTTGTTTCAATGGAAGTTTTGGAGAGTTGAATAAATACGACAACACATTTATATCTGTATTAACAATTGGTATTGCAATCTTTAGAATTTATATGCAAGAAGTCGGTATTCCTCCTAGTTTTATAGCTGGTCATAGTTTGGGAGAATATGCAGCTTTGACTTGTTGTGGAGCAATGGATTTTGAATCTGCGCTTAAGATTGTACAATACCGAGGAAAATTGTTACAAAAGGTTGCGGAGCAAGAATCTGGTGGAATGACCATAATAAATAATATAGAATATGATATCGTTGAAAAAATTTGTAGAGAAATTTCTAAAGAGAAACAATTAGTAGGGGTGTCTTGCTATAATACAGAAAAACAGACAGCAATATCAGGACATAGACTTGCTGTTTCGAAAGTAGAAGATATACTTTTAGGGATTAATGCACAGATAACACCTCTTATAGCAAGTGCACCGTTCCATTCTCCATTATTAGAAAGAGAAAGTGAAAAGCTCAAATCTGAACTACTAAAATATAGTTATAGAGATTTAAAGTGGCCTGTTATATCAAACGTAAATGCTAAGCCCTATGGCGGGAAAGAATCTATTATAGAAAATTTACAAAAACAACTCAGAAGCCCTGTGAGATGGCTAGATACATTAGATTATTTGCAGGAACAAGGTGTTACCATGTACATAGAAATGGGAACGAAACCAATACTGAAAAATATGTTAAGTATTAATAAAAGAGAAAGTCTTGCTTTTACCTTCGGCAGTAAAAAAGACAGAGATGAATTAAAAACGTTTATCGAAAAAGAACATCAAGCTAGAAAGGTAGCGATTGAGCAGAAATCAGTAATAGCAAGATGTCTAGCCATGGCAATTAGTACAAAAAATAATAATTTCAATGAAGAGGAGTATCTAGTTGGTGTAATTCAAAAATATGAAGAGATGAGTAAAATTCAACAGTATATTGAAGCTAAGGGGGAAATTCCTTCGGTTAAACATATGCAGAAAGTTCTTAAAATACTAGTGGAAATATTTGAGACTAAGAAAGTTCCTTTTCAAGAGCAAATGAGCCGAATTAAATATGTGTTACAAGAAACTCAAACAGAGGATTTGTTGAGTGACTTCTTAAGAAGGGAGTTGAAAGTGAATGGAAGGCAAATTGAACAAAGTGGATTTTAACCAGTTGAATGCAAAAGACGAAATTAGTGTATCCAAAATGTCCAAAAATGATATTGCGATAATTGGTATAGCAGCAGAGATGCCCATGGCTAATAGTGTAGAAGAGTTCTGGAAAAATATTGAAAGTGGAAAGGACTGTGTAAGGCCTATTCCTGTGGAACGTCAAAATCATATTAATTCTTATCTCACATTTATCAATCAGAATAATAACAGTATCGATATAGAAGAACAGGGCTACCTCGATGAAATAGATAAATTTGATTATGGCTTTTTTAATTTATCACCTAATGAAGCAAAAGTAATGGATCCAAATCATAGAATGTTTCTTCAGACGGCTTGGCATACTATAGAAGATGCCGGATACAGTGGTGATAGAATTAGGGGAACAAAAACAGGAGTATATGTAGGATTTTCCAGAAGTCTAAGGGATAACTATGAAAGATTAATATATGAAGTTAATCCAAATGTGGCAAATGGGTCTGCAACAGC
Source organism: Lacrimispora algidixylanolytica (assembly GCF_003609635.1). Lineage (GTDB taxonomy): Bacteria > Bacillota > Clostridia > Lachnospirales > Lachnospiraceae > Lacrimispora > Lacrimispora algidixylanolytica. Next base: position 27,956 of record NZ_MCIA01000021.1, read on the forward strand.
TAATATACCTTCTATATTGGCCAGCCGAATTTCCTACATACTAGATTTAAAGGGCCCTGCATTAGTTATAGATACAGCATGTTCATCTTCTCTTGTTGCAGTTCATTTGGCTTGCCAGGGATTAAAGACAGGAAATTGTGAGATGGCTATTGCTGGAGGAGTGAAATTATCACTTCTTCCTTTAAGGAATATAAGCGAAAAAGTGGGGATAGAATCTCCTGATTATAGAACACGAAGTTTTGATGATAGCGCTAATGGAGCGGGGGCTGGCGAAGGGTGTGTCGCAATGCTGCTCAAACCTTTAGAAAAAGCACTAAGAGATAGAGATAACATATATGCGACGATTAAAGGAACTGCTATAAATCAGGATGGAAGCTCCCTTGGTATAACTGCACCAAATTCTTTAGCGCAAGCGGAAGTTATGGTTGCAGCTTGGAAAGATGCAAGAATAAATCCTGAAGAAATATCTTACATTGAGGCTCATGGTACAGCTACAAAACTTGGGGATCCAGTCGAAATTGAAGGCATTAGTGAAGCTTTTAGGAGGTATACGAATAGGAAGCAATTTTGTGCTATTGGTTCAGTTAAATCTAATATTGGTCATTTAGATACCACTTCCGGAATTGCAGGAATGTTAAAAGCGATTATGGCGTTAAAACATAAAAGAATACCTCCTACAATACATTTTATCAGACCAAATCGTAACATTAATTTTCACCTCTCTCCAGTGTATATAAATGAAACAATTCAAGACTGGAATACAGAACATCATACAAGGCTGTGTGGAATTAGCTCTTTTGCATTGAGTGGCACTAATTGTCATGTTGTTCTAGAAGAAGCATCTTCCCAGATTATTGTGGAAAAAAGGATGCCGTTACAGGTTTTGACGATATCTGCAAAGACCAAAGATTCATTAAGGTGCCTAATTGATTCATATAGTTTATTCGTAAATAGTAATGAAAATGCTAATTTACAAAATATTTGCTATACAGCAAATACGGGAAGAGAACATTATTCTCATAGAATAGCAATTATAATAGAAAATATAGAGGATTTAAAAATAAAGTTATCATTATTAAAAAAATCCGAACTAAAAGAAAATGTGCCAAAAGATATTTTTTATGGAAAAGTTTATACCAATGAACTTAAAGTAGAAAAGAATAACTTTGAGAAAAAGTTATCGGTATCTTGCAAGGAATTGTTGATGGATTCATCTGGAAAAAGAAATGACATACTCCATGAGATGTGTCTTTTGTATGTAAAAGGTATGTTTTCAGATTGGAATGCTGTATATAAGGAATTAGGGTGTTGTAAGATATCTTTGCCTTTATACCCGTTTGCTAAAGAAAAATGCTGGATAGACTTTCCGCTTACATCAAATGTTATTAATCTAAAAAAGCCTCATGCTAATGAAAATAATATTGGAGGAGAGAATAAATTTGTTACCAATATAAGCTTAGAAGGACGAGCGGATGGGGCATATACAATAGCAGAAAAGAAGATAGCGCGGATTTGGTGCGAAATACTTGGTTTTGAAATGATTAATATTAATCACAATTATTATGATTTAGGAGGTGATTCGATTAAAGGAATAACCATAATAAACCAAATCAATAAACAATTTAGTGTTAATATTGCTACGGTAGAATTTTATAAGCATTTGACTGTTAAAGATCTTAGTCAATACCTTGAAAATGAAGCTTTAAATTCAAATGATTATATTGTACTGAAAAGAAGTAATCTAAAAAAGTATTATCAAACGTCATCTGCTCAAAAAAGAATATTTATGCTTAATAAAAACCATTTAGATATTTACAATTTTTTTAATGCTTTTATTATATTGGGGCAATTAGATATGGAGCGTTTGAAAAAAGCTCTAGAGAAACTTGTACATATACATAGTGTGTTACGAACTTCTTTTCAAGAGATAGGTGGAAATATAATGCAAATTGTACATGAAACAATGGATTTTAATCTAGAAGAAGAAACAATAAAAGAAGCAATCGTACAAGTAGATATAGAAGAAATAATTAAAAAATTTATAAGGCCTTATGATTTGGAAAATTCACCATTATTTAGAGTAAAAATAATAAGATTTTCAGAAGAAAAACATCTGATGATTTTCGAAATTCATCAGATTATAAGTGACCGTTTATCAATGATGATATTTGAGAATGATTTTCAAAAATTATATACTAATAATTGTTTGGAAGAAACAAAGTTTCAATATATAGATTTTTCCGAATGGAAAAATAAACTTATGAAGACTGATTATATTAAACTTCAACTGGATTATTGGAAAAATATTTATATGGGTTCAATTCCAACTGCGAAGCTACCAACAGATTATATCAGGTCATCAAACCGAAATTTCAAAACAGCTAGTCATGTCCTAAAAATAGATAGGTGTTTAACCAATGCATTAAAAGAACTTGCTTCAAAAAATGGAGCCACATTAGATATGATTCTTCTAGCAGTATACTATATTCTGCTTAACAAATATTCTGGCCTAGAGGATATTGTAATCGGATTCCCAGTAACTGGGAGACCATATAATGAATTACAGAATGTAATGGGGCCTTTTGCTAACATACTAGCAATACGGACGTTTCCTTCAAGCAATAAGCTCTTTTTGCATTTTTTGAATGAAGTTAAAGTTAGCGCTTTAAGCGCATTTGCTAACCAAGATTGCGAGGTTGACGACTTAGTAAAATGTCTTGCTGTAGAACCAAGTAAAGCAGGAAATCCATTATTTGACGTTATTTTTATAATGCATATTTTTGATTCTATGGATATAGGTACTGAAAACTTAAAATTTGAAAGTTGTGAGTTTAGTAATCGTATATCGGAATACGACTTGATCTTAAATGTATCTGAAAGAAAAGATGGAGAAGGAATTAATATTAGTTGGGATTATGGTATTGAACTTTATAAAATTGAAACGATTCTAAGTTTAGCAGAGTCATATATAGGGATATTGAAAGAAATAGTAAATGATCCTTCTAAAGCTTTATCTGATTTAAAAGTAATTAAAAATAAATATATATAGAAAGGTATGGGAAGTTATGAGTTTATTAAAATCTATAGAAAAACAGGCTAATTTGTATTCGATTTTTGAAGAGGTTGTTAGTCAAAATAGAGATGGAATTGCTGTATCAATAGGAGATGAAGAAGTTACATATGGAAATTTAGAAGTTAGAGTTTCTAATTTTGCTTCCACGCTTATAAAAACGGGCATACAAAAGGGAGAATTGGTATGTCTTTGTGTTGAAAAAAGTGTTGATATGATTATAGCTATTTTAGCTATTATAAGAGTTGGGGCTGTATATGTTCCAATTGATTATAACTATCCTAAGGATAGATGTAGAAAGATAATTGAAAAAAGTAGAGCAAAATATATTATTGTTAATAATAAAAATATGTTTGAAATGAATTGTAAAATTATAGAAATTACTAAAAACACTCAAAATACGTATTATGACTATGTTCCTGCGGTAATGACTACATCTAGTGATTTGGCATATATAATATTTACGTCCGGATCAACAGGGGAGCCCAAAGGAGTTATGATAGAACAAGGAAGTGTGATTCGTTTATTTGAGGAGACTAAAAAAGTATTTAACTTTAACTCAAATGATGTTTGGACTAACTTTCATTCAGTTGCTTTTGATTTTTCGGTTTGGGAAATATGGGGTGCACTGTTGTTTGGTGGACATCTTGTTTTAGTACCTGATTCTATAGCAAAAGATCCTGATACTTTTTATCAATTAATATATGATAAAAAGGTCACTGTCTTGAATCAAACACCAACATCTTTTAGGAATTTAATTCCTTCAGCTTTAGCTAACAAATTACTTCTTACTGAACTTCGTTATATTATTTTTGGAGGAGAGCGGCTTGATTATCAAACTTTAAAGCCGTGGACTAATCTTTATGGGATTACAAAACCTAAACTAATAAATATGTATGGAATTACGGAGACAACAGTTCATGTGACCTGGAAATTAATTGATTATGAAGATATAAATAATAATGGTTATAGCTTGATAGGTAGGCCGATAGATGATATGAAAATATGCATTGTTAAAAATGGTGAGGTTGTGCCAATGGGAGAAGAAGGGGTTATGTTTATTGCTGGTCCAGGAGTTGCTAGAGGTTACTTATATCGAGAAGACCTTACTTATGAGCGCTTTATACAAATTCAAGGAAGCAAACTCACATGGTTTGACTCTGGAGATCTTGGAATTCAAATAGATGAGGATGAATATGCATATGTCGGACGTGCAGATAGGCAGTTAAAAGTAAGAGGTTATAGAATAGAACCTAATGAAATTGAAGAATGTATTAGAACAGTACCTTATGTACAAGATTGTATTGTTTTATCAAAAGATTATGGTGAAGGGGATATACGCTTAGTATCATATATTGTCGCAAGTAAAGAAAATAGTGCTAAGTTGATTGTTGATGAAGTGAAACAATGTGTATCTAAAGGTCTCCCTAATTATATGCAACCATCAACATATTTTATTGTTGATAAGATTCCAACTACAATTAATAACAAATTGGATATAGACATTTTAAATAAAATAGATGTTGTCCCTTCCAGTAATAATACTATTGTAGAAAAACTGAAATTATTTTGGGAGGATATTCTTGAAATTGAGAATATTGAGGAAAATACTGATTTTATGAGTTTGGGAGGGACCTCTTTTTCTTTAATTCGTATGCTTAGAACTGTAAACAAACAGTTTGGAATTAATGTGAACTTAAATATACCATTGAATGAAATGACAATAAGAACATTGGCAGAAATTATATCAAATTCTATAAAATAGAATAAAAAACAACTTAAGAAAATTGACTGAAATGGTAGGTTGATATGAATAATATAATAGAAAATGACGTTAATATAGTTACTAAATTAGTTAAGAGTATAAAGAAGATACAGTCCTTCATTCGGGAGAGTCAACAAAATTTAAAGCTCTATGCGATAAATATTGAAGATGATAATATTTGTTTTGCAGAAGATGAAATTAATATAATTAATAATTTTTTGGTATTGATAGGAGAAAAATTTAATATAGTCATACCTAAGTTCGTATGGCCCATTCCAGAAAACATAACTGGTTTGGATATGTCCTTAAGCAATTTTGTAAATCTGTCAGGGAACGATTGGAAACGAATAGTAGAAAATCAAATAAATGTGGATATATTAACTTATATATCTGTAAATAAAACGGAAAATAAAGAAATATGCAAACCCGATGGTCTCCCTGAATTCCAAGTGTTCTTTAGCGGAAATCAAGAAAATGAAGCGATAATAATTATACCCCCATGCGCGGTTCCTGTTGATGTTTTTGAGCCAATGATTAAAGAATTATCAAAATACTACTATACTGTAATATACGAAAACCCCTATTTATTTAATTTATGGCGCTCACTTTCTGAACCAACTGGTAATATTGAAGATGAAGTGGCATATATAGGAACAATATTGCAAAAGCCTAATATAAAGCATGCTCACCTTATTGGTATTTGTGGAGGAGCTCCCATTGCAATAAGAGCAGCAGAAAGATTCGGTGATTTAGTTAAATCTTTGATTGTTTGTCACGGGGATTTGAATTTCGGTTCAGACGTAGCACGAACATCTTTTAAAAGAGAATTTGCAAGCCGTCTATCATATGCATTAAGGAATACGGATTCTGCAGAAGAGGTTTATAGTATGTTTCTTGATCCATTACTTTTGTATGGGGTTGAAGATGAGTTAGGACCGTTTATTATGTATCCATATGTTAATTATAATTTATTTATTCGATATGCAAAAATAAATCTTGCATTAATGGAATTTGATTCAACCGTAAGCGCTAATAGTATAAATCAGCCGGTATTAATTATAACAAGTAGTGATGATCGGATGGCCCACCCGGAAGGATCATATAGATTTCATCAAATGATACCAAATAGTGAACTAATTATTACAGAATCAGGAAATCATCATGATGTTATGCTAGAAAATAGTAAAATTTATTTAAATATACTAAAATTTTTAGATGAGTTGGAAGGAGTTTAAAATGGGATTGGATTTTGTGATAGTGGGGTATAACCAAATACCGATGAATGACATTCTAGAGGGACTTGAGGTTACACAAAATTTGTCAGGGGCATATAATCATATGGCCGGACAATCAGTTGTTTTTAGTAATAGGAGATATAGCTATTCTGATCTTATAAAGGAAAGTATATCAAATGCTATTGGGAGACCTTGTGAGTTTGATATATGGAATATGCCTATTTGTGCAGTTCACTATTTAGTTAGTATTTTGCGTAAATCAGGTTTATCGGTTGAAGGTGTAAATAGTTTTAATAACGATAAAACAAAATTAATAGAAATTCTTAAAAAATCGCCTAGAGCGATTGGAATATCGACTTCTTATTATATAGACAATGACCCAATAAAAGAGATAGTCGAATTTATTAGAGATTATGATAAAGATGTTATAATTATTGCTGGTGGAGCATATATCGCTAATTTATGTTTCGAAAATGATGTAAACCAACAAAATTGGCTATTTAAGGATATGGGAGCGGATATTTATTTAAATGACTCACAAGGTGAAAGAACATTAATTAATTTGTGTCATGAATTAAAGAAAGAGGCCCCGGATCTTAATAGCATCCCTAATTTAGTCTATAAGGAAGGAAAAAGCTTTTGCTATACTGCGAGGGTGAAAGAAAATAACACTTTGGATTATAATTATGCTGATTGTTATTCATTTGTAAAAGACAAACCGATACCAGCTGTTTTTACAAGAACTTCTCGTAGTTGTTCAAATCATTGTGCGTTTTGCCGCTATCCATTTTTGGGTGGAAAATATACCTTAGCTTGCCTGGAATCTGTTGAGGAAGAATTGGATTACCTAAAGTCTATTGGTGTAGAATATTTGGTTTTTGTAGATGATACTTTTAATATTCCTCTTGCAAGATTTAAAAAGTTATTAAAATTATTAATACAAAAAGATTACAAATTTAAATGGTTTTCATTTTTAAGATGTTCAGATATAGATGATGAAGCTTTTGATTTAATGTCAATAGCTGGGTGTAAAGGTGTATTTTTGGGAATAGAATCTGGTGATCCCCAGATCTTATTAGGGATGAATAAAAGGGCAACGATAGAACAATATAAGTATGGAATTAACAAGCTAAAGGAAAAAGGTATAATGACCATGGCTTCTTGTATGATAGGCTTTCCAGGAGAAACTGAAGAGACAGTAGCAAATACTATTAAGTTCATTAAAGAGACGGAGCCAACATTCTATTCATTGCAGATGTATTTTCATGAAACAAAAGTTCCTATTGCTGATAAAGCTGATATTTATGGCATAACAGGAGGGGGATATTCGTGGTGTCACAACACTATGGATTGGAGAATGGCTTCTAACTTGGTTTATAAAGGTCACCAAGAAATTAGTAACTCTTTATTTTTGCCTATATACTCATTTCAATTGTGGTCCATATGTTATTATATGAGTCAGGGATTTACTAAAGAAGAATTATGTGAGTTTTTACGTTATGCAAAAGAAATGATGTTAGATAGCTATAATAATTCTAATCCGGAATACAGGGGTGGACAGGATAAGAAGATTTTAGAAGTATTTAAAAATTCTAAGATGGTTATGAAATATAAAGAGGAGTGAGGAGGATAGATTATAAATATAATAGGTGTGTTAATTAAAAATACTAAGAGGTGAAAACGAAATATGGGTGAATATAAAGTTAAGTCCGTTGGAATTTTGGGAGCGGGTGTTATGGGGACGGGAGTAGCACAAAAAATGGCGCAGTGCCATTATGATGTTGTACTAGTTGATATTTCGAATGAAATTTTACAAAAATCTCTTTTAACTATTAAAAAAAATCTTATGCTAAATAATATGATGAAACTCTCAAAATTTAATGTGGAAGAGACTATTAATAAAATACTTTTGACAACAGATTGTGAAGAACTAAGAGACGTAGATGTGGTAATAGAAAATATTCCGGAAAAAGTTGATGTAAAACTTAATCTGTATGAGAAAGTTTCTAAAATTTGCAAACAAGAGTGTATTTTTATGGTCAATACATCTTGTATACCAATATCAAGAATAGCCAATGCGTTAAGTTTCTCTGATAAGGTAATAGGAGTACATTTTTTAAATCCTGTTCCTGCGCAAAAAATTTCTGAAGTCATAAAAGGAAATAGTACATCGGAAGATACGGTCGTTTTAACCCAAGAATTTTTAAAAAGTATTGATATAGAAAGTACTGTAATAAATGATAGTCCTGGTTTTGTGACAAACAGATTATCTCATTTATTTATGAATGAAGCTGCTAATCTTGTAATGGAGGGGATTGCCGAACCAGAGCAAATAGATTTGATTTTTACTAAAGGATTTCATCACGAAATGGGACCTTTGCATACAGCAGACCTTATCGGAATTGACACAGTAGTTGATTCAATTGATATTCTCTATTCATACTATCATGATTCAAGATATGTATGCTCGCCATGCCTAAGAAAGATGGTGGAAAAAGGGGAATTAGGAATAAAAAGTGGGAAAGGTTTTTTTATTTACTAAATTAAAAAATGCCAAAGGAGTTTATGATAATGCAAATCAAAGAAAAAGTAAGAGAATTTTTATCAAGATTTTTAAGAAACTATAATGTGGCGGATGATGAGAATTTATTTGATAATAAATTAGTTAATTCATTATTTGCTATGCAACTAATAGTCTTTATTGAAAGAGAGTTTGAAATTGCTTTGACAAACGATGATTTTCAGCTAGAAAACTTTCAGACAATTAATTCCATTGCAACTTTAATAGAATTAAAGAAAGGAAGTGTATTAGGAGAAATCAATAATGGTGGTCAATAAAATTAAATGTGTTGTTTGGGATTTAGATAATACGCTCTGGAGTGGAACTTTGGTTGAAGGTGATAACGTTACAATTAATAAAAATGTGGTAGAGGTTATAAAAAAACTTGATGAGCGAGGTATTCTTCATTCTATTAGTAGTAAAAATGAATACCATGATGCTATGAATAAATTAATTGAATTTAATGTAGCTGAATATTTTCTCTTCCCTCAAATAAATTGGGAACCTAAATCTACGGCAATTTCTACTATTGCTAAGTCAATTAATATAGGAATTGATTCAATTGCTTTTGTAGATGATTCAATGTTTGAAAGGGAAGAAGTTAAATTTTATTTTAAAGAGGTACTATGTATTGGAGTTGACGATATTTCTCAGATGCTTGTCATGGATGGGTTTATGCCGAGATTTATAACAGAAGATTCTAAAAACAGACGCTTACTATATAAGGAAGATATGGTTCGTAAACATGCAGAAGAAGTATTTCAAGGAGCGAAGGAAATATTTTTGGCAACATTAAATATGGTATTTATAATTACAAAAGCAAAGGAAGAAGATTTAAGACGAGTAGAAGAATTAACAATTCGAACGCATCAATTGAATTCGACAGGTACAATCTATTCATATGACGAGTTGAGAAATATGATTCATTCAGAAAACTATTTGGTACTAATTGCTCAACTTAATGATAAATATGGTAGTTATGGAAAAATTGGTATCTGTGTCATAGAAAAGAATAGTGATAGTTGGTATATTAGATTATTACTAATGTCATGTAGAGTTGCATCAAGGGGAGTTGGTGCTGTTATGATTAATTTTGTAATTAATTTAGCGATACAAAGCAACGTGAAACTATTTGCAGATTTTGTACAGAGCGAACGTAATAGAATTATGTACATTACATATAAATTTAATGGTTTTTGCGAAGTATCTAGTACTAGTGGAAAAATTTTATTTGAAGCTGATATAAGAGAACCTAAATCATATATGGATTATGTAATAGTATGTGATCAACTTAACGTATAATCTATACTAGAAATGGAGAGTAGACTTTTATGGATTTTTCAATGTCCCAAGAACAAAATATGTTTAAAAGAGAAACAATTGATTTTATAAGAAACAATTTGAATTTAGAGGAGTTCTATGAAAAATATTCACCAGAAATGTGGCAAAAAGTAGCAGAGTTTGGCCTTTTAGGCATTACTATTGGTGAAGAATATGGAGGCCTAAACGAAAGCTATTTAACAGCGGCTATAATTTTCGAGGCTTTTGGATATGCGTGTAAAAATAATGGGTTTACATTTGTTATAAATAATCATATTTGGGTTTCTCAAAATCTGATTTATTTGTATGGAGCACGTTTTTTAAAGGATAAGTATCTAAAACTTATGGTCAGTGGGGAGAGAATTGGTGCCATTGCTATTACTGAAGTAGAAGCAGGATCTGATGCATTAAGTATGCATGCTAGAGCAGAAAAGGATGACCAGGGTTATGTATTGAATGGAAATAAAATGTTTATTTCTAATGGTCCAATAGCAGATATTTTTATCGTATTTGCAGTAACTGAGCATAGTCAACCAAAGAAAATAACGGCGTTTGTAGTTGAACGGGAATTTAAAGGTGTAAAAATCGGTAAAGAAATAGGTAAAATGGGATTAAATGCATGCCCAACTTCAGAAGTAATTTTTAATAATTGTTATATTCCAAAAGAAAATGTTTTGGGACAATATAATCAGGGAGAGTTACTTTTAACGTATGCACTTGAATGGGAGCGCTTTTATGAATTTGTTCCGCATATTGGTGTAATGCAAAGGATTATGGAGCAATGTTCTGAGCATGTAAGAACGAGGAAGCAGTTTGGTATAATAATAGGAGATAATCAATCATTGTCACATAAAATTGCGGAAATGAAAGTCGCAATAGAGATGTCAAAGCAGATGATGTATAAAATTGCTTGGTTAAAGGATTGTGGCAAAACAGCATTTACAGAAACATCAATTTTCAAACTATATGTTAGTGAAAATTACATTAAAACATGCAGAGACGCGCTACAAATATTTGGGGCTTACGGATATACGAAGGAATACGATATAGAACGAGAATTAAGAGACGCTTTAGCTTGCAGTATTTATTCAGGGACAAATGAGATGCAAAAAAATACTATTTATAAAATGCTATCTTTTATTTAATTATAACTATTATTTATTTACTTAAATATATGGTATTATATTTTAATGATTTCCTAGATAATTGAATTAGTATACATTATTATCGGATATACAATGTCATTTAAAAATGGTTGATTTTTATGTGGTTATTTATAAAAAATATTTATTACTTGAAAGATAAATTTGCGGATTTTAGTATGCAATGTTTCTATTGTTGTTTGATTTTGGATAATAAAAATTACATAAACTTTGGAAAGGAATATTATGGTATATAAGGTATTATATCATTAATTAGAGAAATGAAAATAATTGTATGTGTTAAAGCGGTTCGGCAGGAGTTGGTTTTTATTAATAAAGTTCAACAATCAACATATGTAATAAATCCATATGATTTATTAGCATTACAGAATGCCATAAATATTAAAAATACTGAAGCGTGTACTATAGATTGTATAAGTATGGGACCTGACAGTATAAGAGAAGTATTAGTAAAATGTTTAGCATTAGGAAGTGATAATGCTTATTGGTTGAATGATAAAGCATTTGCAGGGGCTGATACCATAGTTACAACATATGTTCTTTCAAAAGGGATTAGTAAAATAGGAGAGTATGATTTAATTATTTGTGGTGAGCAGACGGTAGATGGTGAAACTGGTCAGGTTGGTATTGGTTTAGCAGAAAGACTAAATATACCTTGCATAACTAATGTTGAAGAAATAATTGATTTCACAGATAAATACATAATTGTTTGTGTTAAATATGAGGACCATGAGGAAGTTCTAAAAATTCAACTTCCAGCACTTGTTGTATTTAAAAACTTTAAATTGATATCAAATACGGTGAGTTTATTGCATTTAAAGAAAGCACAAAGAAAAGAAATTGTACGTTGGAGCTCTAACGATTTATGTTTTGAAAAGAATTGGTGCGGGCTGGCTCAGGCGAAGACCAGAGTAGTAAATGTTACACCTGAACTAATTGTAAAAGAAGGACGACTTATAAGCGGTAATGCTAAAAAAAAGGCAGTAGTAATCAGTCAATTAATTCAAGGGAGGTTTGATGCGGATAATTATGGATAATGATATCTGGGTTATTTGTGATAATTTAAAGTATGATAGTGATCATAGTCTACAGTTGATTACAAAAGCAGCTCAGCTTAGCTTGAAGATAACTGCTATTTGTATAGGAAAGCTAAATAGTGAAGCAATGGAAAGATTGTTTAGCTATGGCGCCACAAAGGTTTTATATAGCGAATGTGAAAATGATAATATTAGAGTTATTGCTAGCATCCTGAAACAGATGATAATATCTTATAATCCAGGAATGATAATGTTTTTGAGCTCAAGCGCTGGTAAATATTTAGCATCTGTCAGTTCTACTTATTTTGAGTCGGGATTAACGGCGGATTGCATCGATATAGCTATAGACATAGACAACGAATATGTATTTTCACGAGCGGCTCTTAATTCATCTGTAATTGCTAAAATTAAATGCCAGAATTCGCATATTCGAATGTGTACTGTAAAGAGGAATGTGTTTAGTATTATTTTATTAAATATGCAAAGAAAAGTGGATATAGAGCGCTTTGAGTATGCTAAATCTTCGATTAGCGATAAGAAGCAAGTTATAGAAAAATTGAATTTTTTAACATACAATAAATATGTGAATAATGATAACTGGATGGCAGCAAAAATAGTTTTTGCGATTGGTAGAGGTGTATCTAATAAAAGTAATGTGGATCTGATAAAGCGTATTGCATTAAAGTGTGGTGCAGAGATAGTCGGGACCAGGGCGGCTGTTGAAGAAAATTTAATAAAAAAATCGCGTCAAGTAGGTCAATCTGGTGTAAATATATGTCCTAATATTTATGTAGGCTTAGGTGTTTCTGGGGCGTCTCAGCATATGGTAGGGATTAAGAATGCAAAGATGATAATTGCAATTAATAGTGATGAAAATGCTCCGATTTTTCAATATGCAGATTATATGGTGGTAGATGATTTAAAAACAATTTTAACAGAATTGAACACTCTTTTCTGATTTTTTATATAGTAATAAGATTGGTGTTTATTGAATTAAAAGCAAAGATGGATAGATAATTGCCTGACAATACCATAGCTTTTGTCATAATTAACGGCTTGCCTGGCTAGCTTGGTTTACAAGATGAGGATCTCCAATATATATTTGGTCTCGACTTACGGCTGTGAGTGAATGAAAATCATCTAAAACTAGTCTATACCATTATATTTAAAAGATATTATAAAATTGCTCAATTGGGTAAAATGAAAAGGATAAAATAGATGAAAAGAATAATCCCCTTTGTACTAACTTTAATCTTAATTACCGGTTTTATTACCGGCTGTGCAAATAACATTGTTATTTCGCAAGGAACTGATGTGCCTACGCAGGAAGTCAAAAACACCTCTGAAAAGAAAACAATAAAAATAGCCTATTTGCCTATTACACATGCTTTGCCGGTTTTTAGAGAAAAGGAATTGTTTGAAAAGGAAAGTTCCAACATAGAAATTGAACTTATAAAATATGGCTCATGGCCGGAATTGCTGGATGCTCTCAATACCAACCGAGTAGACGGCGCTTCTGTTTTAATCGAACTTGCAATGAAATCAAAGGAGGAGGGAAACGACATAAAAGCAGTTGCTCTAGGCCATCATGACGGCAATGTAATCATTGTGTCCAATGATATCAGTAGTCCTGAAGATCTAAAAGGGAAAAAGTTTGCTATACCACACAGACAATCCTCTCATAATATACTTTTAAATGAAATGCTCAATCAGGCAGGCATATCCCTGCGAGAACTTGAAATTGTAGAGCTGGCTCCTCCTGAAATGCCTTCCGCGCTTGCATCAGGTCAGATTGCTGGATATTGTGTCGCGGAACCTTTTGGAGCAAAAGCAGTAGATTTGGGTGTAGGAAAAGTTTTATACGATTCTACTGATCTGTGGAGAGACTCCATTTGCTGCGCACTTGTTATGACGGATAAATTTCTGAACGAAAATAGTGATACAGTTAATCAATTCATAGCTTCTTATAAAGAAGCGGGAAATCAGCTAAACAATGAAGAGGCGGAAAAAATTTCCAAGGAATATTTGGGACAAGAAAAAGATGTACTTGATATCTCATTAAAATGGATTTCTTATAATGACTTAGATATTACAGAAGAAACTTATAGTGCACTTATTGATAAGGTAAAAAAGTATGGGCTTTCTGATAATCCCCCATCTTTTGAAGAATTTGTTTATAAGCCTTAATTATTATAATTTTACTAAGGCGTACTAATCTTTTATCAGTACGCCGTGATTTAATAGTAATGAAAGACTAACTAATAAAAGTCAAGACTAAAAATGATATTTTCTGAGTGAATCGGAGAAATGCATTTCATGTAAATTTGTACATTGAAAACTCCATGACAATCAGAGCATCTCTACAGGTGCTCTAAAAGGAGTGAGATATTTTCAGAAAACAATTAGGCAGCTTTTATGTATGACTGTCCGGATTTTTCGAGTTGGTAAATCACTCTCACAAGTTTTTCGCGGCGTGGAACAGAGTGATATTATAGTGTTTCCCCTTGGCTCGTTTCTTTTCCAGATATGTACCAAAGGTTTCAGCCTAATGACAGGTATATTTTTATAAAGAGCGTATCGAAGGTAGCGTGAACCACGCTTTTTCACGAGGGTATAGTAATTATCAAGCTGATCGGATTGCTAGGTAGGAGGAGACGTGCAAAAGAAGATTTTAACTTATCTCGTTCTTTTACCCTATCAAAATGATAACGGATTAATGACTTTAACCCCTCTTTATGATATGATGCACTATTCTTTGAAAAAATTAATCAAAGTCATGCCTGTTGTTAGAAATGGTAAAAGATTTGAATAAAACTTCTCCATCCGAGTTAGTGATAAAACAGTCGTGCTTAAATCATAAGAATACTTTTTTGAATAAATATTTGATACTGTTGTAGAACTACTGGTACTTCTTGCAATTGTAACCTCGTCCTAAATAAACCGTCATGCGGTATCTAACTGATTAAAAAATATACAAAGAGACTGTGGTTATAGAATTTCAAGAACCATCAAGTGGTAGGGAGGAGAAAAACAATCCTCAGTATCTCCAATAGTATAGCATACAGTCCTTGGAGAGGGACTATAAATACTACTACTCTATAATACGAGGAAGTTATTTATGAAATATATCCATTCTATAAAAAGAATTTTTATCTCTGGTACTTTGTTTATTGCTTTGTGGCAAATTATCTGTTGGACTACGGATTTTAATCCAAGCCTTCTACCTGGCCCAGTACGTGTGTGGTATGCCCTTATACAGATGTTTGGCGAGGGGAATATTCTTAATGATATACAAGATAGTATGTATCGTTTTGCTATTGGATACCTGCTTGCCGCACTATCGGCCATTATTTTAGGACTAACTCTTGGATGGTTTAAAGAAATATTCGCATATATTAATCCTATCGTACAACTCTTAAGACCCATATCTCCAATTGCTTGGATGCCTTTTATTGTTCTTCTGTTTGGAATTGGGGATGTTCCGGCGATCGTCATAATTTTTATCTCTGCATTTTTCCCTATTCTGCTTTCAACTATTTCGGCTGTAGGAAATGTAGATAAAATGTATTTAAAGGTAGCGGATAATTTTGATATTAAACAGCCATACGTCTTAACAAAAATCATATTTCCTGCGACTTTCCCGCAGATTGCCAATGGATTGCATATTGCACTTGGTTCTTCTTGGATCTTTCTTGTTGCAGGAGAGATGGTTGGATCACAGACCGGATTGGGGTATTTAATTATTGATGCGAGAAATAATCTACGTACTGATATACTTTTGGCAACAATTATAATTATAGGTGTCATTGGACTTTTTTTAGATACTCTAATCAGCCAGTTTGAAAAACAGATCTATACACGCTGGGGGTATGAAAGAGAGGGTAAAAAATAATGTATATTGATATACAGGGTTTAACAAAAAAGTTTAAAAGAGGCGAGCAGACTTTAATGGTACTGGATAATATATCGCTAACAATAAACCAGGGAGAATTTATCTGCCTTTTAGGTCCCTCTGGCTGTGGAAAAACGACTCTGTTAAATATATTGGCAGGTTTTGAAAATGCGTCAGAAGGAAGTGTTTTAATAGATGGTGAAGTTGTTTCAACCCCCACTTCTCGCTATGTGACTATTTTTCAAAACTATGGGTTACTTCCGTGGAGAAATGTGAGGCATAACGTAGAATTAGGGTTGGAAGGAAAAAAGATATCAAAATCCAAAAGGAAGGAAATAGCAGAAAAATATATCTGTCTTGTCGGGCTCGATAAATTTGCTAATAGTAATCCTGCGCAGTTATCAGGGGGAATGCAGCAACGTGTTGCAATTGCACGAGCACTGGCTGTTTCACCGGATATTATTTTTATGGATGAACCTTTTGGCGCTTTAGATGCAATGACCCGCATGAAAATGCAGGATGAGATTCTGGAGATAAAACGTTCCCAAAATAAAACTATTATTTTTGTGACTCATGATATTGATGAAGCCGTTTATCTTGCGGATCGGATTATTGTATTTTCACCGAATCCGGGAAGGATTAAAGAAATAATCCAGGTGCAATTAAAATTTCCTCGTGACCGTAACGGATATGATTTTATTCGTATCAGAGATAAAGTTTTTTCGTTGTTTGACATTCATTAATGATTTGTTTTTGAGTTTTACTTAATATAATTTAGCTATTTATAAAATAATAATAAAATTTAATTGATTATTTCTTGCTTGTATTATGAATTTTACATGCTATTTTATAATTAGATATTATGATTTTTCAATATTGAATGTTTTTATTTTTTATAATGCTATACTTTGTTGCAATTAAAAAAACTACTATTTACGTAGCTTTCCAATGACTTGTGTGAGATAATGATGTTGGCGTAAGCTTAAGTACCTTGACAATTTTATATATCAAGTGTCCAGTCTCTTACACAATTTTTATATGAGAGGAAGGATACAATATGGCTGAAAGAGTTTATTGTTTATACAGAGTATCTACTACCAAGCAGGTAGATCACGATGACCAGAATCAAGCAGATATACCTATGCAGAGAAAGGCCTGTCGTGAATTTGCAGAGCACATGGGCTGGACAATCGTTCGTGAGGAGCAGGAGACCGGCGTTTCCGGATTTAAGGTTAGTGCAGCGGATCGGGATAAACTTCAACTTGTTAAAGATCATGCTGAAAAAGGAAAGTTTGATGTTCTTCTGGTATTTATGTTTGATAGACTAGGAAGGAAATCTGACGAAACTCCTTTTGTTGTGGAATGGTTTGTAAAGAAAGGCATCAAAGTATGGAGCGTCAACGAAGGAGAACAACGTTTTGAGTCACACACTGACCGATTAACAAATTACATACGTTTCTGGCAGGCTGATGGAGAAAGTCAAAAAACTTCCATAAGAACCAAAACTGCCCTCGGTCAGATGGTTCAGGAAGGTCGCTTCTGCGGTGGCATAGCGCCATATGGATATCGGCTTGAAAAAAGCGGAGTAATGAACAAGCGTAAGCATGAGGTCAATAAACTGGTGATTGCTGAAGAAGAAGCTGAAGTAATACACATGATGTATAGCTTATGTGTATCTTCCGGATATGGACGCTGGCGTATCGCTATGTTTTTAAATGACAAAGCCATAAAAACCCGGAATGGTGCGAACTGGCATGAATCATCAGTGGGAGCAATTTTAAAGAATGTAACTTATAAAGGGGTGCTTCGAAGTGGAGCCACATTTTCGGAACCATTTAAGGAACTGCAAATTATTGATCCTTACACTTTTGATCTTGCTCAGGAGCTAATGGAAGAACGCATCAATGAGAAGAAGGAAATGAGAACTACTCCATTAAATACTTCAGGACAATCACTTCTATCAGGAAATGTATTTTGCGGTCACTGCGGAGGCCGTCTGGTCTTAACAACTAACGGCAAAGTAGTTAAACTTGCGAATGGTGAAACAAAAGGTGTTAAGCGAATACGATATATCTGCTATAATAAAACAAGGCGCCGTCTTGAATGCGATGGTCAGACAGGATATACAATGCACTTACTTGACGATGCTGTTACTCAAGTATTACATCAAATTTTTGACCGCATGTCAATAGTACCTGACAACATGATTGTTGGCAACGCTCAAGATCGTCACATGGCAGAACTTCGAACGGAAATTAAAAGGGTGAAAACTGATAATTCCAAGGCAAATACGGAATATGAATCATTAAAGGCTGAAGTTGTTAAAGCCGTACAAGGGAAAAGTAAAATGCCCGTGGATGTCCTGTCGGAGTTAGTCAATGAAAGCCGTGAAAAGGTTCTTGCGACCAGTGAACGACTAACTGCACTTATGGCAGAGCTTGATAGAAGTAATGAAAAGGCTGCGGAAATGAAAAATGAACTTTCTCGTATTCGCACATGGTCAGAAATTTTTGATGACAGTAATATGGAAGTCAAGAAGATGATAACCAGTTACATTATAAAACGGATAAATGTATTTAAGGATTATAAGCTGCATATTGAGTTAAACCTGAATATACAGCAATTTCTTAACGGAATTGATAGTATAACCGAGGAAAAAGCTACTACAGTAGCATCGTAAAGTAATACACATTCGTAATAAGCTCTTCACAGCTAAGTAAAATATATCCTACATATAAAAATTTGCTATTTGGGGGTGCACACCCGACATATCGGGAGAGCTCTTGAATGGCATTCAAGAGGTCGTGGGTTCGAGTCCCACTTTCTCCATTACATACATAAAGCCATAGGCAATGTGGCTTTAATTTTTAGAGAAGGGACGTATTTGTTCTTTGTCTCATATAAACAGTACTTCTTTTGCCATATGCGCTATAAAGTATAGTTGAATAAATTGAGGAATCATACTTTTAATTAGTAAAAGTATATGGAGAGAATCCGCATAAAAATAAAAAAACCATAGAGGAAGCATTATGTTATTTTGCAATAATACTTTATTAATACGATAATATATTGTAATAAAGAAGTTTGTAATGAGAAATTTAAAAGAAGACTATTCATTTTTATTTAGGGAGATTGGGAAAACACAAAAGTTTCGTAAAATAACAGGTTTATTTCCGATTGCTGTCCAGAATTCGGTGTTTTTTGAGATCCACGATAATGAAATGATGTTTTTTACGTGCCTTAATAATAGGATAAAAATTAAATTATGGCAAAAATATATGTTATTTATTCCATAAACAAAAAAATGATTTGATATATATGCTAATATATATAAATGATATCAATCGAGTGTTATATGTTAACAACTGGATTCTTAGAATGATGTCTCAATTTTGTGAAAGAATTACTTAATGATTTTTTAGTTTCTTTATTAGCAAAGGAAAGGAGAGTATGGTTATTGCTCTAAAATACAATCATACAAAAATGAGATGAAGAAGTTGCTTGTTTTCCCGCCTGGTTGGACACCTGTAGGCCCCTATTTAGCATTACCTATACTTAAATCATATTTAAAAGAACGAGAAAATATAGATATAAATATTGTGGATCTAAACATTGATTTTTATGATGAACTATTATCTACTGAACGTGTAAAAAAGGCGTTGGGTATAATAAAAAATGAAAGTTTATTAAACGATCGTGAACAAATAACTTATGAATTAGTTAAGGAA
>NZ_MCIA01000022.1 GCF_003609635.1 Lacrimispora algidixylanolytica
AATCCCCCGCTGGTACCGGCCGTTTTATTACGGCCAGAGAATAGGGGATACTGGTTCCTGAATGGAAAGAGCAAATTGGATTTTCTCATGGCTGGATTTCAGCTCTAAGAATTCATCGTACTCTTTCCAGAGTCTTTCATAGATGCTTAACACCGGTCGACATCTTATCTTAGTCATTTCAAGAATCTGATCCAGATTCCAAACCGCAATATCAACAATGTCTGAATCTAAAAGTCCATCCCGTTTCATGTTCATGAGTATGGTGCGTATGCTGTCTGTTGGGAAGGCTTCTTTATAGCTTCTGGTTCCTGTAAGGGCACTTATAATATCTGCAATAGCGACCAGCCGTTCCTCTTTGGTCAAGTCCTTTGCAGTCAGGCCTTTTGGGTATCCAGAGCCGTTTAATTTCTCATGATGACGTAGGGCAATGCGGACAATGGATTCGTCGATCATGCCTCCAAATATCTCTTCCGTCCTTTCTACGTGAGTCCTCATTATAGTCATGGCCTGTTTGTCTAACTTACCTGGGAATTCTAAAATTTCAACTGGAATTGATATCTTTCCAAGGTCATGGAGTAGAGAGCCACATAAAACACGGTTCAGCTGTTCTTCGCTTAAAGATTCCAGTTTTCCAAGCTCATAGCTTATGCTGGTGGTGGTTATGGTATGGGTTACGGTGTAATGGCTTCGAAAATCAATGATAAATACAAGCATTTTCAAATATCCGGTGATCTCATCATCGGATAATGGAATCTGGGTTAAGAAGTCCGTGTATCCGTCATCCATTCGCCATTCCTCATCAATGGTGTCTTTAAAATCAAGGTTTTTTGCCAGCTTAAGTATATGAGGGGCAAAGCTAATATCCGTTCCACGATCAAGGGCTTTCAGAGTTTCTTCCCAGGTCATTTTTTCCAGAGACATGGAAACATCGATGCGGTCTGCGATGTGAATTAGTTGTGCCAAATCCTTTAGTTTATCACTTAAATGATCCTGTTTTTTAAGCAGACTCCAGCTGATATGATGAAGCAGTACGGCTGGTGCAAGTTCTCTTAGAGGGGAAAAATAATGAACAAAAAGAAAGCCGTAAAAGGAATGATTCCATACGTCCTTTGTTTCAAATTGAAGCATCCTTGATACTTCCTCAGTCTTAAATGCTCCAATGTCATGAATCTGGGCTGCAAAGCAGATATCGCGCAGCTCTTCTTGGGAATATTGGCCCGTTTCCTTAATCATTCGGTACACGATATAAGCAACATGTGTGCCATGTTCGGTCAGTCTAGTATCTATGTAACTGCAAAAGCGTCTTATGATGCCTAGAACGCTTTGATTGTTAACATTTTGGGTGTATTGCATTTGCATGCAGCTTCCTCCTCTTGGTAAATATCTTTCCTTAGTCTACCATAATAAGCAATAATTGGAAAGAAAAAAGATGGCATTTGGACGGTTGAGAATAATCACCAGTAGAGGTATAATTATACTATTATGGTAAAAAAAACCAATGGTTGGAGGGATCATTACGATGAAGGATACAGCAGGGTACATCAAACTAACGGAAGAAACATTGATCTATGACAATCCTCTTTCTAAGGAAGAGGACATCAAAGGGTTTATATTGGAGGGGAAAGCCGGAATCAGCTTTGAACATCAGGCCATGTGCCTTAAAAATGAATTGGATCGTGATATGGGGCAGCAGGCCAATTATGTGCTTTGGTGTCCAGAAGATTTTCCGGAAAATATAAAGATAACATGGGAGTTTAAGCCCATAACCGATGAAGGGCTGTGTATCCTATTTTTTGCGGCATCAGGAATTGAGGGAAAGGATTTATTTGATCCATCTCTGGCAAAGAGAACCGGGGAATATCCACAGTATCACAGTGGGGATCTAAATGCGTTTCACATCTCTTATTTTAGGAGAAAGGAAGCGGATGAAAGGGCTTTTCATACCTGTAATTTAAGGAAAAGCAAAGGCTTTCATCTGGTGGCAAATGGGGCCGATCCTATCCCTGGAGCAAGTGACTGCAAAGATTTTTACCAACTGGAGGTTTACAAATACAGGAGTCACATCCGTTTTTCCATGAATGATCTTACCATCTTTGAGTTTGATGACGATGGAAGCTTATTTGGAAAATTACTTACTAGTGGAAAAATCGGCTTTCGTCAGCTAGCACCATTGACAGCCGAATATCGGAATTTAAAGGTGTATGAGCTATGTTGATGGACTTGTCAGGAATATGGGATTTATGGATTACACCCCAGGAGAAGGGGCAAGAATTAGTTACCCAATTCTTTATAGAAGGAAATGATTTGCCCCCGGAAAGGCCAAGTCGGGAGGCCGATGGACCCATCACTCTTCCTGGTATCTTACAGGGGCAGGGATATGGGGATGAGATTCAAAAAGATACCCCATGGGTCAGTGGACTTCATGATCCTTTTTGGTATGAGAGAGAAGAGTATCAGTTTGGTCAGGAGAAGGAAGTTCTAGTTCCTTTTCTCAGTCAAGCACCAAGGCATTTTATTGGACTTGCCTGGTATGAACGGGAGATTTTAATCCCAGAGGATACAGAGGAAGAGATTTATCTACACATAGAATTGACACGCTGGCGGTCTCACGCCTGGGTGGATGGTGTGTATATGGGAAGTGACTGTTCTCTTTGCACTGCCCATGAGATTAATCTAGGAAGATTAAAAAAAGGAAGTCATCGTCTATCGGTTTTAATTGATAACCGGTTTCAGTACCCTTACCGGCCTGATGGCCATGGAGTTTCAGATGCCCTGGGCGCATCCTGGAATGGAATGGCCGGAAAGATCGTTCTGTTGAGCGGAGCTGAGATGAAAAAACGGGAAAGAGATCAAAAGGAATATGCAACAACTCATAAAAGGACCATGGAAGTGGCAGATGGGATGATTTTGGCAGACGGACGCCCGGAATACTTTCGAGGGACTCATTTTGGTGGAGATTATCCTTTGACTGGTTACCCCTATACGGACCTAGAATGGTGGAGAAACCTTATGAAGAAGGTGAAAGACTGGGGATTTAACTTTATTCGCTGTCATTCTTTGTGCCCACCGGAAGCCGCTTTTTTAGCAGCGGATGAAGAAGGAATCTATTTGCAGCCAGAGTGCGGGATGTGGAATGTATTTAATGAAGGAATTCCTATGCTTGAGGTGTTGATGGAGGAGACAAGAAGGATTCTAAAGCAGTTTGGGCATCATCCGTCTTTTGCACTCTTTTCGCCCACCAATGAGCCTTCTGGACAGTGGTATGGCCCTTTAAGACAATGGGTTAAGGAAACCAGAAGCTTTGACGATAGCCTGGGCTATGGGGGAAGACGGCTTTATACAGCCCAGTCTGGCTGGTTTTATGATGTGCCTCCAAAGGATATTATTGGAACGGATTATATCTATTTCCACCGGTCTGCCTATGGGCCGATACTAGGAGGAAATATTAGAAATCATGAAGGCTTTAAGGGAAAGGATTACCGGCCGTCTCTTGAAGGTTCAACGCTTCCTGTGATCAGTCATGAGATGGGGCAGTGGTGTGCTTATCCGGATTTTTCTGTTATTGATAAATTCACCGGGTATTTAAGGCCGGGAAATTATCAGGTGTTTCGTGAACATGCAAGGGCCAAAGGCCTATTAGAGCTGAACCAGGCATTTGTCCGGTTTTCTGGGAAGAATCAGGTCATGATGTATAAGGAAGAGTTTGAGGCCAACTTAAGGACTCCTTATTTGTATGGATATGAGATGCTGGATCTTCACGATTACATGGGACAAGGAACTGCTTTGGTAGGGGTACTTGATCCATTCTGGGACAACAAAGGGTATGCTACCCCAGAAGAATTTCGGAAATTTAATAGCAAGACGGTGATTCTTGCTCGGATCTCTTCTTATGTAATTAAGAGTACAGAACCAGTCACGATTCCTGTGGAGTTGTGCCATTTTGGAAAGGAAGATATTACAAAAGGGATTGTACGTTGGAAATTAGAAAAAGAGGGAATGGGAAGTGTATTTGAAGTGATAGAACAAGGAGAATTCCGGGAAATCACGGTTTCTGTTGGAAAGAATCTTTCGGTTGGAACTCTTAATCTGCACCTCTCCTACATAACACAAAATTCAAAGCTAAAGCTTACCATTTTCCTGGGTGAGATTGAAAATGACTGGCCTCTTTATGTATACGTTAAGAAAAAGGAAACACCAAAGGAAACGGTATTATATACTAGGAAGTGGGAAGAGGCAAAGGAAGCTCTTCTTTCTGGGGGCAGAGTGGTATATTCGCCTTATCTTTCTGATTTGGATTTTGATTGCCCGCCTCTTTCCATTCGTCCCGTATTCTGGAACAGCCAGATGGGGCCTGGGTGGTGCCGAAGCCTTGGGTTAATGATGAATTCCAAACACCCGATTTTTCGCATGTTCCCCACAGAGGAACATGGTGGCTGGCAATGGGAGGATATCTTAAGCAATTCCAGGGGCTTTTTACTTGATGGAATGCCAGAAGGCTTTGGGCCTATCATCCGTGGGATAGATGATTGGAACCGGAATCTGTCTCTGAGTCTATTAATGGAAGGAAAAGTTGGAGATGGAAAATTACTTCTTGTGACGGCCTGCCTGGAGGGGAGTTTTGAGAAACGTCCGGAGGCATACAGCCTGAAAGAAGCTCTTTTATCCTATGCAGCTTCCGAGGAGTTTGCACCACAAACACAACTGCCTCTTTCCAGCATAGAAAAGCACCTGTTTCCCAATCATCGTATGAAGGCATTGCATGCTGAGTATATACCGGAGCCAGATGCAATCGTACATGGACTTGACGCATTGAATGAAGAAAATCCCAATACATCTGTGTGGATTGAAAAGGATAATTATCCTATTTCCGTGGATATCTGCGTTGAGGAGCCAGTATTGATATGTGGGCTTCTTATGGTGCCAGATCAGAAAGACCGGATGCATCAGGGGTGTGTAAAGGATTACTCCATTGAGGTGGAAAGAGACGGTAGCTTTGAGGAAATTGCAAGGGGACAATTTATATCCTCCTTTATGACACAGAAAGTGGAATTTGATGAAGGGGTTACAACTAAAATCCTACGTTTCACCGCCTTAAGCGGTTATGGAGCAGGAGAAAGAATCGAATGGGAAGAGAGAGAAGACGGCTGGTATCAAAGGAAAGGGGAAGGAAAGGCAGCCATTCAGGCAGCAGGTTTCCACTTTATTTTAGATCAGCAGGTAGAGGGCAATGATATCGCCTACTGGAATGAGAACAGGAAGAGCAGGACAAAAGAAATTGAAGAATAATGTAAAATACGAAAACCGCCTATTTTTGCAGTTCCTTTTGTTGGTGACCGTTCCTCTTATTATTATGGGAATTGTTTCCTACTATATCTATGTAAAGGGGGAGAATTCAAAGAGCGGTCAGGCTCTTGATTCCTACTGCAACAGTGTCGCAAACGAATATGAAAATGTATTTTCCTCCATTCGGGAATATTACTTAGACAGCACCGGAAGCACCTCCATCAAGTGGCTGGTGAACCAGCAGGAAGTTCCATATTCCAATTATAAGGAATTAAAGCAAGCTCAAAACATGCTACAGGGAAATTACTTTCTCTCAAAATATATCAGCTTTTATAACTTTATTAATGTAAAAGAAGGTTGGGTCCTTAATAAATATGGAATGTATCCCCTTGAGGATTTAAAAAACTTAGATGAGGTGAAGGAGTTTCTGGCAGAACAAAAAGAAATTCCTTTGTCCTTATACTGGCTCAATCGGCTGGATACAGCCAGCCCTTATGAGGGAATGGTAAAGGAATCCGGATTTGTAGATACAGCCGGTGAACTTCTTGTTGTAAAAGAAGAATATAGCAGTGTGGGAACGGTTTATGTGTTAACGGTACGACTGGATACAGAGCGGCTGGAAAACTTATCACAGCCTTATGAGAAGATGGGATATGATGTAACGGTATTAAGCAATGGTAAAGTGCTAATGGAGACCAATCCATCTCTTACGAAGGCATATCGCACCAGAGCAGAAGATGGAAAGGTAAAAAGCGGAATCTATTCTTCTTTTGGTGGAAAGAAATTCAGGCTTAGCGTCATAGAATCAGGGGGGAATGGACTCACCTATATTACTGGGATGGACATGGCGAAGATGAACCGGGGAGGTATCCCCTTTGTGCTGGCCTCTATTGCTATCATTGCTATCTTTGGTGTAATTCTTATGTGCCTTAGAGTGGCTGCTGCCGCCTTTTCAAAGCCAGTTTTATTGCTTCAAAAGTTTGTAGATGACCAAAATACTCAGATTAGAGAGCTCTTCTTATCCAATCTTTTAAAGGGCGAATTAAGCATGGAAACGATTCAGGATACTATGAAGAAGTATGGAATGGAATCCTGGAATTCTTACAGACTGATTTCTATATCCTGCAAATTTGAGGAAAAGCAGCCTCCTGTGACCAAAGAAGAGATGGATAAAATCAACCGAGAAATACTGTTAAATCTCCCGGGAGAGGTGAGCGAAGCCTTTTTTGCATCTCCAGTGATATATGGAAATATGGCTCTTTTTATCATTGGTGAAAACGATGATCTCATGGTAGATAATAAAACTGCCCATGTATACAAACAGATCAAGGATCATGTGATGGAGCTTTATGGATATCCAATTGCTTTTGGCATCAGCCGGACCTTTCATCAGCTCACCCATACAGGCCGGGCATATGAGGAATGTTCCGAGGCTCTTCACAGCAAAAACCACGACCGAAACGAAAATGGATCCTCTTTGGTGCTTTATGATGACTATTCCCTTATGGATCCCGCAGGCAATGTATATGACATGATTATGGAAGATGAGTTGATCCATTCCGTGGACAGCTTAAATCAGGAAGAATCCAAACGGCTTTTGGAGCTGATTGTTGGCAGAATGGAGCTAAAAGGTGCCACTGGTATGGAACGCACGTTTTATATCACCAAATTACTGACTTCGGTGTTGGATATCCCGGCAAGAGCCTCTATTTCCCTTACGGATCTGTTTGGAAGTGATCAGTACAATGTACTGACCAGGGCGGCCAATGTATACGGTCAAAAAGAACTGGTATCGTTTATCATGGAAGAAATATTTAAACCTGTGATAGCAGCTCTTACAGAAACAAGACAGGCCGGCTCTTCTGATATCGTAAAAGAAGTAACCAGGATGATAAAGGAGACCAATGGGAATTTGAGTCTGAATGATTGCGCAGATACCTTAAGCTATCACCCAAATTATATCAGCCGGGTGTTAAAGAAAGAAAGGGGAGTATCATTTACGGACATGGTAAATGAAGAAAAGCTAAAGATTGCAAAATATATGTTGCTTACTTCTACAGACTCCATTGCTGATATTTCCGTTCGTTTAAATTATAATAATGTCCAGAATTTCATTCGCTTTTTTAAAAATCAGGTGGGGACAACCCCTTCTGCATATCGGAAAGAACATAAAGAATAGGATAAGCTCTGGGTATAAAATGATAATTTGATTGGACAAGCCCCGATAAAACCTTGTGATTTACAGGGGATCGGGGCTCTTTTTCTATAAAAAAACAGGTTTGATAATGATTATTTACAAAAGATGGAAGCATGATGTACGATAACCTCACTAGCGGGGATTGAAAAACGAAATTCCCAAGTTATGGAGGAGGAAAGAGAATGAGTCAGAACGCATCACCTTCTAAAGTAAGTGCGAAGGTAGGAACCTTTAAACATGCAATGTATGCTCATAAGTGGCTGTATATCATGATAATCCCTGGAGTCATATATATGATCATTTTCAGTTATTTACCAATGGGTGGACTGATTATGGCATTTCAGGATTTCAGCCCTTATAACGGAGATACCATGTTGGGGGCATTTGTTCACAGTCCTTTTGCAGGTCTGTCTATTTTTAGGAAGTTTTTCACTGGACCAGACTTTATCCAGGTTCTAACAAATACATTGTCGATTTCCATTGCCAATCTGGTTTTTTATTTTCCAGCACCCATTATTTTGGCGCTTCTGTTAAATGAAATCAAGAATGTGGCGTTTAAGAAAACGGCACAGACCATGGTATACATTCCACACTTTATTTCCATGGTTATCGTTGCAGCTTTAACCGCACAGCTATTTAGTACCACAGATGGTCTTGTACACCACTGGCTGGTAGGAATATTTGGCAGAAATCATGCACCTGATATTATGTCAAATCCTAAGCTCTTTGTATCCATGATTGTTGGCCAGAGCATGTGGAAAGAGACCGGATACGGCACCATTATATTCCTGGCTGCGCTCTCTGGCGTTGATGTCCAGCTTTATGAGGCGGCAGAGGTAGATGGAGCAAACCGTTGGCAGAAGATGTGGCACATCACCCTTCCGGCAATCCGTTCCACCATTGTAATTATGCTTATCTTACGGGTAGGTACTATCTTAAACACTGGATATGAGCAGATATTCTTGATGCAAAACTCCATGAACCGCGGAGTATCCGACGTATTTGATACTTATATCTATACGAAAGGTGTTGTAAATGGAAATTATTCCTTAGCAACGGCAGCTGGCTTGTTTAAATCCTTAGTCAGCATGATTATGGTGCTGGGAGCCAATAAGCTGGCTAAGATGTTTGGAGAATCAGGATTTTATTAAAGAGGAGGGATGCAAAATGGCAAAAACAAAACAAATTAAAATTAAAAGAAGTCCTGGAGATCAGTTTGTACAGATACTTATTTATCTGTTTGTAGGTGTCTTTGCACTGATTACCATGCTTCCATTTGTATACATCGTGGCAGGTTCCTTTGCCACAGAGCGTGAGCTTACGGAACGGGCATTCTTTCTATTTCCCCGTACCATTTCAATGAATGCATATCAGTATATTTTTAAGACTGGTGACGCAATCAAAGGATTACGTAACTCTGCTTTTGTTACAATTGTGGGCGTTATGATCAATATGACACTTTCTGCTACCCTTGCCTATCCATTATCAAGGCCGTACTTTAGGGGAAGAAAGTTCTTTACCAACATGGTCATCATCACCATGCTGTTTACTGGAGGTATGGTTCCTGCTTATATGCTGGTGGCAAATGTCCTGCATTTAAAAAATACCTTTTGGGCACTGTGGCTTCCAGGAGCCATCAACCCATTTAATATGATTATTATAAAGAACTACTTCCAGGGGCTTCCTGTAGAGCTAGAGGAAGCGGCCAGAATCGATGGGTGCAATGACGCGCAAACCTTTATTAAAATCATTTTGCCACTTTCCAAACCGGTTCTTGCAAGTGTTGCATTATTTTACGCAGTCACCCACTGGAATTCTTATTTCAATGCCATGATGTACATCTCAGACAGTTCCAAAGAGGTCATTCAGATTGTATTAAGGAGAATTATATTCCTGACCTCCAGTGTGGCAAATGACAGCGGTTTTGATTGGGGATCCTTTGGCATGCCGCCTCAGAAAGCAGTTAAGATGGCAACAACGGTAGTTGCTACCATTCCAATTCTGCTAATTTACCCATTTGTTCAGAAGTACTTTACACAGGGTGTTATGGTTGGCTCTGTAAAAGGATAAATAAAATGTTAAAAGGAGAAGTGTTATGATGAAAAAAGTATGGAAAAAAGCAATGGCAGTAACGTTAGCCGGTTCCATGGTATTACTCGCGGGGTGTGGAAGTAAGACAACAGGACAGTCCCAAGGAACAGCGTCAGGGCAGACAACGAGTGGGGAATCACAGGCAGGGGCAGAGGGTGGCATGGCAACTATTTCCGTTATGGCTCCTCAGTTTTATGGAACCGAGTTAAAGAATGACCATTCCGATGAGGTTATTAAGAAATACGAAGAGTATACCAATACCAAGGTGGAGTGGAGAAGAGAAGCCAATGATACCTATAAGGAGAAGCTTGGATTAGTTCTTATGGATAAGGATAATATGCCTATGATCGTTACTGGCAGTGGTGATTTAACAGCCAACGTGGTGGATGCAGCTAAAAGAGGTGCTTTTTGGGATTTATCGGAATTTTTAAAAGATACAGAAAGCTATCCAAACCTTTCAAAGGCTGATGCTAATGTATTAAAATCCGTGACAGTAGATGGCAAAGTAATTGCTCTATACCGTGCAAGAGAAATTGGACGCTACGGATTTTCCTACCGAACCGACTGGGCAGAAAAAGTAGGGATTACAGAGCAGCCAAAGACACCAGAAGATGTTTATAACATGCTTTATAAATTCACCTTTGAAGATCCCGATGGAAATGGCAAGGATGACACCTATGGGCTTGAGATGACCAAATACGTTGGTCCAGTGGATATCATGCAGACCTGGTTTGGAACTGGAAATAAATGGGTGGAAGAAAATGGAAAGCTGGTTCCCGTTCATCAGACAAAAGAATACAGAGAAGCCCTAAAATGGATCAAGAAGATTTATGACGACGGTCTAATCCGTAAGGACTGGGCAACCGTAGATTCTGGTACCTTTGGAGATGCATGCAAAAAGGGAGAGGCTGGCGCATTTGTTGATGTAATGGATGGCGCAAAGAGAATCTGGAACTACTATATCCAAAATGATATTAAATCTGTGGTAGATCCTACAAAAACAGCTACCATGACCTTAGTTGGACCAGTGAATGATAAGACTCTTGCAACCAGCGGTTTTAATGGCTTTTACTTAATGACTAAGGCTGGAGCAAAAACAGAAGATGATGTGAAGAAATGCCTTCACTTTTTAGATAAGATGTGTGACGATGAGATGATGGTTCTTGCTGATTACGGTCTGGAAGGTATTACATACGATAAAAATGATGCTGGTAAGATTGTGATGAGAAATACGCTGGAAGTTCAGCAGACACCAAGCGTAGGATTGAATTCCGTGATTGCTTATATTCCAAATCTAAATCCTACCAACCCAACTCTTGAGAAGCAGGAAAGCACAATTGCTCAGGAAGAAGCAATTGCAAGAAATAAAAAGGTTGCAATCTATAACCCAGCTCTTGGATATCTTGCTAACTCCGGAGTCAATGCGGAAGTTGGTACTGACATCGAACAGATCATTGATGATGCCAGAACTCAGTACATCTGTGGACAGATTGATGATGCTGGTTTTGATGCAGCAGCAAAACAGTGGTTAGACCGTGGCGGCGACAGATTGGTAAAAGAAATCAATGAATTGTATCAGCAGGATACTGCGAAGTAGTTAAAAAGTGGCGGTGCGGACTCTTTGCAGGGACTGCACCGCCTATTTTGTAAAGGAAAACAAAGGAATGGAAGCGTCCATAAGGCGCAGATGGAGGAAAAGGTGAAGCTTCATAATCTAGCGGACAGGCAGAAAACGGGTTATACCACATGGGGCTGCATGTGGCAGCAGGGCGTATGTGAAAAGGAGACTAAGTATCTCCTTAAAAATGAGGATGGAAAAACGGTTTCCATGCAGTCTAGAATCACGGCATTCTGGCCAGATGGTACGGTAAAATGGACCGCCCATACCGCATGTGCCGATGAATTAACAAACGAAATCCAGGTGCTAGTAGAGGAAACGTCTAATATAAAATTAGATAATTCTATATCTACTCTTCATGTAAAAAGGGTTGGAGCTGGCTATCTTGTAGAAGCTGGAGTCATGCAGATTCATATCCCGGGAGTTGGAGACTGTCTCTTTGATGAAATCCAGGTAAATGGGATTAAAAGGGCTGCAAAAGCCTGTCCTGTTTTACAATTGGAAAAACCCATAACCATAGGTGAGGAAAAGGGAAAGCTAGAAATCAATTATCGGGGAATGGTGGAAGAGGTTTCTTTGGAGGAACAAGGACCTTTAAGAGCGGTAATAAAATTCCGGGGGATCCATGTCTCTTCTGATGGAGATAAAAAAATCCCTTTTCTCATCCGTATGAATGTGGGACTTAACAGCCAGGATCTTACCTTTACCCATACCTTTTTATACGACGGAGAAGAGGAAACAGACTTTCTAAAAGGAATCGGCCTAAAGCTTCTAGTGCCTATGACAGGCCCCTTGTATAACCGGCATGTGATGTTTGAAGGAGATCATGGAGTCTTTCATGAAACCATGGCAGAGCTTCTTACCTGGCGCCCCAGAGTCCCAGCAGAAATATACAAGGCACAAATGATGGGAGAAAAGCTGGAATTAGAAGGTGAAAATCTAGAAGTCGTAGACCGGGTATTACAGGATATGCCTTTTTGGGATGAGTATGACCTGTGTCAGGACAGTCCCAGCCATTTTCGAATTAAGAAGAAAACCTCCACATCCAACTGCTGTTATCTGGAGGGCCTTCATGGTCAAAGAACTATGGGAGGAGCTGCCTTTGGAGGGGAAAACGGAAGTCTTCTATGTTCGATCCGGGATTTCTGGCAGACGTATCCTTCCGGTTATACCTTTGAAGGATTGACCACAGAGGAAGCAGAAGCCGCCATCTGGCTATATAGTCCTAGTGCAGAAGCCATGGATTTTAGACATTACACGGATCGAGGGTATAATCAGGTTTACTATGAGGGTTATGATTATAAAGGTGCAACACCATATGGAATTGCTTCCACCAGTGAGTATTCCATCGCATTTCATGACAGTCTCATTCCAACAGAAGATGAATTAACCAGTTTTTCAAAGGCAGTCACTTATCCTGCCCAGTACGTGGGGGAGCCAGAGTATTACCATGAGCTAAGAGCGTTTGGATACTGGTCCTTACCAGAAAGGAAGACGGAGATGGAGGTCTGGCTGGAAGATCAGCTTGACCGGGCAGTGGAGTTTTACCAAAATGAGGTGGAGCAAAGAAACTGGTATGGGCTTTTTAATTACGGAGATTTTATGCACACCTATGATCCGGAACGGCACCAGTGGCGTTATGATATGGGTGGTTATGCCTGGGACAACACAGAGTTAGTTCCTACGTTGTGGCTGTGGCTTTCCTTTCTTCGCACCGGAAAGTCAGAGATGTTTACTCTGGCAGAAAAACTGACCCGTCATGCTTCCGAGGTAGATGTATATCATATGGGAAAATATAAGGGACTTGGCTCTCGTCACAACGTACGCCACTGGGGATGCCCCTGCAAGGAAGCCCGCATTGCCATGGCAGCTCATCATCGGTATTATTACTACATGACAGGTGATTATCGTCTGGAAGATATCTTTGAAGAGTTAAAAGACAATGAGCTTACCTTTCTTACCAAGGATCCGCTGGCAGATTTTTATGACAAAGAAGAAATGGTTTATAAAAGCCATGCCAGAAGTGGACCAGACTGGTCTTCCCTTTGTGCCAATTGGCTGACCCAGTGGGAACGGTTTTTAGATGAACCGTATTTAAAGAAAATCCAGGTTGGTATGGAGGATATTAAAAAGGCACCACTAAAGCTGGTATCAGGTCCTGATTTTGAATTTGATCCAGAAACCGTTCATCTTAGGTACATTGGAGAAAATGCAGCAGGAGGAACCCATCTACAAATCTGTATGGGCGCGCCCCAGATCTTTATGGAGATGGCTGATCTAATTGGTGATGAAGAGTGGAAGCGTATGATGGCGGATTACGGAAGATTTTATTATCTTCCAAGAGAGCAGCAGGAAATAGAATCCAACGGATTAATTGGGAACAGAGAGTTCTCTCTCCCCTTTATGGCAGCAACCATGGGAGCTTATGGTGCGTGGTTTTTAAAGGATAATAAGCTTGCAAAAACCACCTGGCTCCATCTGCTTCATGCTATGGTTTGCGAAGAAAATCACAATGGATTTCAAACCATAAATCGAAGTAATAAAGGAAACCATAAGGACTTAATTGAGATTCCATGGATTAGCACAAATTTTTCGGCACAGTGGTGTCTTAATGTAATTTGTGTCTTAGAATTTATTCGGGGCGAGCTTCCTCATACCCTAATGGAAGCAGATCAACTGGTATCGGTGATGCCTAAGGACAGTTTTCGAAAAGCATAAAAAAAGAGGGGAGAATCATGATAAATATAACCGCCATTTCAAAGGAATCTGTGACCATCGCCTGGGACGTAAAAAAAGACACCAAAAAAACCAGAATCTATTGGTCGGATCGGGAGACAGAGAAAGAGAATTATCGTTTCATGGCTGAGGTAACGGGAGAAGAAATTCAGCAGTTTCAGCTCATGCGGGCCACCAATATTCCTCATTATTTCCTGGTGATTACGGAAAATCAAAAAGGGGAGAAACAAAAAGAGGCTTTTATGACTCCGGTTCATTACTACCAGGAGGAACAAATCGAAACTCTTAACCGGGGACTTGTGGCAGTAAAGGTAAGAGAGGGAATTTTCTTAAGCTGGCGTTTCTTGTTACAAGAAGTTACGGGATATGATGAAACGAAGCAAGGGCTCACCGGAGTGGGATTTATCCTATACCGGCAGGGAAAACCCCTGGCAAGAGTGTCTGAGAGCACCAATTACCTGGACCGGGAAGGAAGCCAGTCTGACCGATATCAGGTTGCACCTATATTAAATGGAAGGGAATACAAAGCCTGTGATCCTGTAGGAGTATGGGATCAGGACTATTTAGACATTCCCATAAAAAGGCCTGCTTCCGGGATCACACCAAAGGGAGAAACCTATACCTATTCTGCCAATGACATGTCAATAGGAGATGTAGACGGAGATGGGGAATACGAATACCTTGTAAAATGGGACCCGTCAAATTCCCAGGACGTTTCCCTCAAAGGTTACACCGGGCCTTGTTACATCGATTGTTATAAGCTAGACGGAACCCTTTTATGGCGCCTTGATATGGGACCGAATATCAGAGCAGGTGCCCATTACACCCAGTTTATGTGCTATGACTTTAATGGGGATGGTAAGGCAGAACTGGCCTTAAAAACTGCCCCTGGGACCCGTATGACCTTATATCAAAAAGATGGAAATGAGTTAGAGTCCTTTTATATCACCATGCCAGAAGAGGATGTGAAAAAAGGATTCAGTCATAAGGATTCCTATGTATGCAGCTCCTCCGATTATAAAGACCATCTCCTCCAGACATTCTGTAAATGGCAAGATCATCCGGAGGTAAAGAGTGGACGTTGGCCTGGAACCCTGGAAGAATGCTTTCATATTTCGCCTATGGCCTCCTATCCTCTTAATGAGGAAGATGGAGCCCGTCTGGTGGATTACTTCCTGGATGAGTATGCTCCCATGAGAAGCCCTAAAAACAAGCTTCGGGAATTCGAAGGATTTATCTATGAGGGTCCAGAATATCTAACCATGTTTACTGGAGAGGGAAGAGAGATAGAAACCATACCATTCCCCTTTGAGCGGGTAGACGACGGACTCTTATGGGGAGACTATTCCGGAAAGCGTATTGAGCCCTGCAACCGGGTAGATCGGTTTTTATCTGGAGTGGCTTACTTAGATGGGAAGCGGCCTTATCTCATTATTTGTCGGGGATATTACACCAGAGCCACCATAGCAGCCTATGAGTTTTTTGATAATCAGTTTCGCAACGTATGGTCCGTTGACAGCGGATTTGTACCAATGAATAATCCGTTTTGTGATGACCCACACGAGGGAGTAGGCACCCATCCCGTTTATGGAACCCTTGCCGGACAGGGCAATCACTCCTTATCTGTCTGTGATGTTGACGGAGATGGCTGTATGGAAATCATCTATGGAGCAGCCTGCATCAATCATGACGGAAGTCTGCTTTACAGCTCCAGGGATAAGTTGCCAGATAAAAGAGAGGCAAAGCTTGGGCATGGAGATGCCATGCATGTAGCAGATATTGACCCAGATCGTCCAGGCTTTGAGATATTTAATGTATTTGAAGGAGCCAAACAGGCGCCCTATGGTTACGCCCTTAGAGATGCCGAAAGCGGAGAAGTGATATTTGGCGAATTTGCCAATAAGGATTTAGGAAGATGTATGGTGGGAGATGTGATTCCAGAGGCAAGAGGATTGCAGTGCTGGGTCAATGGAATCGGTACGTATGACTGTCATGGGAAGCTATTAAAAAAGGAGACGCTTGGTACCAACATGTCCATTCGATGGGCTTCTGATTTAAGCACCCAGATTACAGACGGAGAAGATTACTTAAAGCAGACTCCCACTGGGGTGATCAATGACTTTACTCATAAGGTCATGTTAAATCCCTTACATACCTTTACCAATAACGGGACTAAGGGAAACCCTTGTTTGGTGGCTGATATCTTTGGAGACTTCAGGGAAGAAATTCTATTGCGGACAGAAGACAGCAGTGCCATTCGAATCTATACCAATACCCAGGTTACGGATCATAAGCTCTTTACCTTGATGCATGATACCCAGTACCGTTGTGGTGTGGCATGGCAGAACAACTGCTATAACCAACCTTGTTATCCCAAGTTTTACTATGGGTCGGATATGGACTTTAGTAGAGTGCTCCCCTATATGAAGCGCAAGCCCACTTTTTTTATTGCAGGGGATTCTACCAATCAGACTTATTGGAGCAAGGATAAGAAAACCACTGGAATAGGGGAAAAGCTTCTTTCTCATCTGGATCATGGTAACCTTTATGAGATTCATAAACAGAAGATCTCCAATTTTTCCAATGAAACCTGGTATGAAAGCAGACATATGATCGTAGACAACTGCGCGATGGCAGGACGGTCCTCTAAAAGCTTTCTAAAGGAAGGACGTCTCGATGATATAAAGACCAGAATAAAGGAAGGAGACTATCTTCTAATTCAGTTCGGGCATAACGATGCGTCCGCAAGTAAACCAGAACGTTACGTGCCTTTGTCCGAATTTTCAAGCATCCTAAACCTCTATGTAACAGCAGCAAGAGAACTGGGAGCAAAACCTATATTAATCTCCCCAGTCTGTATCTGCCCTACCAGGGAGAGCAAAGAAGGAGAGAGAGGGGAGATTGAAAAAGTTCTGCCGGAGTATGGAAAGGAGATGGAACACTTTGCAAAACGGGAGGGTATTCTCTTTGTGGATTTGTATTCTAAGACTCTTTCGTATTGTACAAAAATAGGGGAGAAAAACGCCCTGGAGCTTTACATCGAAGATCAGGTTCATCTATCCGAAAAAGGAGCCGACTGTTACGCTGGGATATTGGCAGATCATATAAAAACATATATAATGGAAACAGATATGGAGGGATAAATTATGGGGAAATTAAATTTTGATAGAGCAATCATTGTAGAGTCCATGGATCGGATCGTGGAGCGGACAAAACGAATGGATATGTCTTGGGATTGGCCTTGCGGAGTGGCTTATTATGGCATTGCAGAAGCGTATGAGATTACAAAAAAAGAGGAGTATCTGGATTTTTTAAAAGAGCGTGTGGATGAACTCATTGATCTTGGGCTACCAGTGTGGACAGTGAATACTTGTGCCATGGGACACTGTCTGATTACTCTCTATGAAGCGACTAAAGAAGAAGCTTATCTGGACATCATACGATCTAAAGTAGTGTATCTAAGAACGGATGCCCTTCGCTTTGGGGATCAGGTGCTTCAGCATACGGTATCTGCATCCAATGACTTTCCTGAACAGTGCTGGGCAGATACTCTTTTTATGGCAGCATTCTTTCTTTTAAGGGTAGGAGTCATGACAAAAGATGAGGAGCTGATCTCGGATGCCCTAAATCAGTATTACTGGCACATTCAATATCTGCAGGATGAAAAAACCGGATTATGGTATCATGGCTACAACAACATCACAAAAGATCATATGTCAGGCTTTTACTGGGGCAGAGCAAATTGCTGGGCAGCTTATACCATGAGTAAGGTAGGTCTTATTCTTCCAGAATGTTATCTATATCCTCAGTTCCTAGAAATCGTTGGCAGTTTAAATGAGCAATTATCAGCGCTTAAGTTATTGCAGACGGAGCATGGACTATGGAGAACATTACTAAATGATGAAGAATCCTATGAAGAGTTGTCTGCTTCTGCCGGGATCGCTGCGGCCATGACCTTAAAGGGAAACCCTTTACATATTAAATACATTGATAAATCTATAAAAGGAGTGCTCGCTCACGTGGCACCAGATGGCAGATTGACTGACGTATCTGGTGGAACCGCAGTGATGAAAGACCGAGATGGTTACCGGAATATATCGAAGAAGTGGATACAGGGCTGGGGTCAGGGAATGGTACTTACTTTCTTTGCAGCCGTTTTAAATTATGAAAATATCGCAGGGGACGGAGCATTATAATGGGAGCATTGAAAAACATATACACTTGCTTTCCGGGAGGAAAGCATAAGGTTCTTACCATGAGCTATGACGATGGTCGAATCGAGGATAAACGTCTGGTGGAGATATTTAACACCAACGGGATCAAAGCAACATTTCATGTGAATTCCGGCCTTACAGATCTGGAGAACCGTTTAAAGCCCGAAGAGTGGAGCGAAGTATACAAAGGCCATGAAATCTCCTGTCATACGGTGCTACACCCAACCATAGCCAGATGTCCCCTTCCCCAGGTGGCTCTCCAGGTCCTGGAAGATAGAAGAGCTTTAGAGCGGGAGGCACGGTATCCGGTTCGTGGCATGTCCTATCCAAACGGTTCCTATACCGAGAAAATTGTTGATATGCTCCCGGGGCTTGGCATTGAATATTGCAGAGTGGTTGGGAGCACGGATGACTTTGGTATGCCGGACAATTATCTAAAATGGAAATCTACTTGCCATCACAATCACAATCTTTTGGAAAACGGAGCACGCTTTGTTGAGCTTTTTAAATCACAGTATTTATACATGATGTACGTGTGGGGACACAGCTTTGAATTCCCAAGAGATAATAACTGGGAGCTGATGGAGGATTTCTGCCGCATGGTGGGAGGCAGAGATGATATTTGGTATGCCACCAATATTGAAATCGTAGATTATATGAATGCTGCTTCTTCTCTAAAATACAGCATAGATGGGGATATGGTTTATAATCCTTCGGCCACCAGCGTCTGGATCAGCGTGGATACGACTTTGATCCAGATTCCTGGTGGACAGCAGATAAGCATATAAATCAAAATCCAAAAAGCTGGTCAATTAAAATCTCACCCCCCATGAAGATAAGGATCAGTCCGCCGGCAAATTCTGCTTTTGATTTGAACTTTGCGCCAAACAAATTTCCTACCTTTACACCCAGGACTGAAAAGATAAAGGCAGTAAATCCAATCAAAGAAACTGCTGGCAAAATCTTTACACTTAAGAATGCAAATGTAACGCCCAGGGCAAGTGCATCAATGCTGGTAGCAAGAGCCAGTAAAAGCATGGGCCCTGGGGCAAGACAGAAATCCCCGCAGTCCCTTATCTCCTGGGAAAAGGATTCTTTTATCATGTTAAGGCCTATGCTTCCAAGCAAAATAAATGCAATCCAATGATCAAAGGATAGGATGACATCCTTAAACTGGGATCCTAAAAGATAGCCAAGAAACGGCATGAGACACTGAAAGCCTCCAAAATAGAGGCCAACGATAAATGCGTGTTTCCAGTTCATTCGGGGGAGAGTTAATCCTTTGCATACGGCAACGGCGAAGGCATCCATGGACACTCCAGTTGCTACGAGAAACAATTCAATTAACGACATGGTGATTCCTCCTGAGACGGCTAAATTAATATATGCCGGGAGAAATGGAGGGTAGAACGGTTAAACTAATCTTTCCTATTCAAACGTATTTTTTCTAAGTATTCAAACAGTTCAGGATCCACATTGTCAAACAGTCGGTTTTTCTTGGAAGGAATCCGTTCCAAGTGTTCCTTTTTAATTTCTGTATTGGTTTCCTCAATCTCTTTTTTCAGGTCCCTTGCAGACAATCTGGTACACCCTGCTCCAAGAATAATGATCTGTTCCATCTTATCGGAGGTCGCAACCCTCACCTGATACTGCCTGCCAATCTGTTGGCTGACTTTTTCTATATATTGGTCTGCTGTTTCTGCTTCCTTGGTAAAAATTACGTTAATGTTATGGTATTGCAAGACAGTTCCTGGATTTCCTTTGACCTTGTAGCCGTCAAAGACCAGGATCACATTGCATTTTTTATATCCTTGATAATTGCAGAGAATGTCCTGGAGCTTCGTTCTGGCGGAGTCCATGTTGGTTTCTGTAAGCTCCTTTAATTCGGGCCATGCAAATATGATGTTGTAGCCGTCTACCAATAGATACTCGGAACTCATATTTAGTCACCTCTCTGCTGTAGTAAAATAAAAAAAGCCTTTTTGAATTCATCATAAGACTGGTCCTAATTGTAACCTTTACGGTAGGAAAAGTCAACATTGCAGAGGTTTTTGAAATAACTGGAATTAATTTGTTGAAAATAAATATTGCAGGATAAAAAAGATTGTGCTATTATTAGTGAAATTCATTGTGATGAAGTGATGAACTGTTATAAAATACTTTAAAACAGGGAAGCTTATACAACAGGAATGGAAAAAGATATCGAAAAAGGCAGAGATGGAGACTCTGGCCTATGGACCTCAACAGGAAGAGGGCGCCACCGACTGAGAGCGCCGTCATGTGGAACTTGGCTATGGGAACACTCCGGAGCTGATAAGCCGAAGCAGCTGAAGATCCTTTGGATTTTTAGTGCATGAGTAGGTTTATCCGTATGCATGCGTTAAATGCTTGAGTGGAGATTATTACGGATCAGTCTGTTTTTATACAGATGAATTTGAATAGGTCTCAATGCGGGTGGTACCGCGGGAATTTATCGAATATAAATCCCGTCCCGGAATATGTAACTGTATTCCGGGGCGGGATATTTTGTTGTCAAAATATCCTTACCGGGATCAAAGCAATTACATTTAGGTAAGGAGAATGCTAAGATGGAATTCATCAAAGGTGTAAGAGAAAAAGAAACAATAGGAATTGCAAAAGGTTTAGTAGGAGAGAATGTAGGAAAGACCATTCGCATGGAGGGCAGTGTCCATACCATTCGGGATATGGGAGATGTGGCATTTGTCATTCTTCGTAAATCAGAAGGACTGGTACAGTGCGTATTTGAAGAAGGTAAGACAGCATTTGATCTTGCTCTTTTAAAAGAAGAATCTGCAATCCGTGTGACAGGCGTCGTATCAGAAGAAGGTCGGGCACCTCATGGATTTGAGCTGCGCTTAAGAGAGATTGAAGTGTTATCCCAGCCAGCAGAAGTGCTTCCCATTGCCATCAGCAAATGGAAGTTAAACACTTCCCTTGAGACAAAGCTTTCCCTGCGTCCCATAACCTTAAGAAATCCCATGGAGAGAGCAAAGTTTCGCATCCAGGAAGGAATCGTAAGAGGCTTTCGGGATTTCCTTCATTTAAAAGAATTTACTGAAATCCGTACGCCAAAGCTTGTTGCCCGCGGCGCAGAAGGTGGATCAAACGTATTTAAACTGGATTATTTTAATAAAAAGGCTGAGCTTGCTCAAAGTCCTCAGTTCTATAAGCAAACAATGGTAGGCGTATATGACCGTGTCTTTGAAGTGGCTCCTGTGTTCCGTGCGGAAAAGCACAATACCACCAGACATCTAAATGAATATACCAGCATGGATTTTGAGATGGGATATATCGACGGCTTTGAAGAGATAATGGAAATGGAAACAGGCTTCCTTCAGTACACCTTTGATCTTTTGAAAAAAGAGTACGCACAGGAATTAAAGATGTTGAAAATCGACCTTCCAGATGTATCAAACATTCCAACCGTACGTTTTTCTGAGGCGAAAGAATTAGTATCCGAAAAATACGATCGAAAAATAAAGAACCCATATGATTTGGAGCCGGAAGAAGAAGTGCTCATTGGTCGTTACTTTAAAGAAGAGTGTGGCAGCGATTTCGTATTTGTGACTCATTATCCATCAAAGAAGCGTCCCTTCTATGCCATGGATGATCCCACGGATGATCGTTATACCTTAAGCTTTGATTTACTTTTCCGCGGACTTGAGATCACAACCGGAGGACAGAGAATTCACGATTATCAGACCATATTAAAAAAGATGGAAGACAGAGGCATGAA
This sequence comes from Lacrimispora algidixylanolytica, assembly GCF_003609635.1. Classification (GTDB taxonomy): domain Bacteria; phylum Bacillota; class Clostridia; order Lachnospirales; family Lachnospiraceae; genus Lacrimispora; species Lacrimispora algidixylanolytica. The sequence continues at coordinate 21,897 of NZ_MCIA01000022.1, forward strand.
TCCTGAAGACATTTCTTCCTATTTAATGATCTTTCAGTATGGTATGCCGCCACACGGTGGCCTGGGAATTGGACTTGAACGTCTGACTATGCGTCTTCTTGATGAGGCCAATGTAAGAGAAACCACCCTGTTCCCAAGAGATGTTACAAGACTGGAACCATAAAAGGAGGAAATAATGGCACACTTGATTGATGATGATATGATCGAATACGTAGGAATCTTAGCGAAACTTGAGTTAAGTGAGAAAGAGCGGGAAGAAGCAAAAAAGGATATGGGCCGCATGCTTGATTATATCGATACCTTAAATGAACTGGATACGGACGAAGTTGAACCAATGTCTCATGTTTTTCCAATTCATAACGTATTTCGTGACGACGTGGTAACCAATGGCGATGACAGAGACAACATCTTAAAGAATGCTCCCGAGAAAAAGGACGGAGCCTTTAAGGTACCAAAAACAGTGGAATAGGAGGCAGGCAGATGACAGAAAAAGATATATTGTCCCTAACCGCAGTAGGGCTTGGAAAAAAGATAAAAGAAAAAGAAGTCACCGTCTTAGAAGCGGTAAAAGCAGTTATGGACCAGATAAAAGATATGGAACCTGTGCTTAACAGCTTTGTAACCGTTGAGGAAGAATACGCTTTTACTCAGGCTGAAGCAGTGCAAAAAAGAATCGATGCTGGTGAGCTTACGGGTCCACTGGCAGGAGTTCCGGTTGCCATCAAAGATAATATCTGCGTCAAGGATATGAAAACCACCTGCAGCTCAAACATTCTAGCTGATTTTGTTCCAACTTATACGGCTACGGCAGTGGATAATTTAATAAAAGCAGGAGCCATTATAATAGGAAAGACAAATATGGATGAGTTTGCCATGGGGAGCACCACGGAGACTTCCGCATTTGGACCCACTAAAAATCCATGGAACATAGAGCATGTGCCAGGAGGCTCTTCTGGAGGTTCCTGTGCCGCAGTTTCCGCCTCAGAAAGCTATTATGCCCTTGGCTCCGATACTGGTGGTTCCATCAGGCAACCTGCTTCCTATTGTGGAGTTACAGGTTTAAAGCCCACTTACGGAACTATTTCCAGGTATGGACTTATTGCCTATGGTTCATCTTTGGATCAGATTGGTCCCGTAGCGAAAGACGTGACAGACTGCGCTGCCATCTTAGAGGTTCTTGCCTCCCATGACCCCAAAGACAGTACATCTGTAGAACGTGAGGATTATTCCTTTTTGGATGCTCTGACAGGAGAAGTAAAAGGGCTTAAAGTTGGAATTCCAGCAGATTATTTAAGCGAAGGTCTCAATGAGGAAGTGAAGGAAGCGGTTCTTAAGGCAGCAAAGATTCTTGAAGAAAAGGGTGCAGTGGTTGAAACCTTTGACCTTGGAAAGGTGAAATACGCCATCCCTGCTTATTATATTATTGCCTCCGCAGAAGCGAGCTCTAACTTATCCCGGTTTGACGGTGTAAAGTATGGCTTTCGGGCGAAGGAATATAGTGGTCTTCACGGAATGTATAAAAAAAGCCGCTCCCAGGGGTTTGGAGCAGAAGTAAAGCGCCGTATCATGCTTGGTTCTTTTGTATTAAGCTCTGGTTATTATGACGCATATTATATAAAGGCACTTAAAACCAAGGCGCTGATTAAAAAATCCTTTGACGATGCCTTTGCAAAGTATGATGTGATTTTGGGGCCAACCGCTCCTACCACTGCGCCAAAGCTTAACGAGAGTCTTAGCGATACGTTAAAGATGTACCTTGGGGATATCTATACCATTGCCGTAAACCTGGCAGGACTTCCAGGACTGAGCATTCCATTTGGCACAGATCAAAAGGGGCTTCCTGTGGGACTTCAGTTGATTGGAGACTGTTTTCAGGAGAAGAACATTCTCCGCGCAGGTTTTGCCCTGGAAGGGGAGCACGGATATGTGATGCCGAAGACAGCTCAACTAGCCATATCAGGAAGGGAGGAGAAGTAGATGAGCAAGCAGTATGAAACAGTCATTGGACTTGAAGTTCATGTGGAACTAGCCACCAAAACAAAGATTTTCTGCTCCTGCTCTACGGAATTTGGAGGAGCACCAAATACCCATACTTGTCCTGTTTGTACTGGTATGCCAGGATCGTTACCTGTCTTAAACAAACAGGTAGTAGAATACGCCATGGCAGTTGGGCTTGCAGCCAACTGTAAGATCAACCAGGACTCTAAATTTGACCGTAAAAACTACTTTTACCCAGATAATCCCCAAAACTATCAGATATCCCAGCTCTATCTTCCCATCTGCCATGACGGATATGTGGAGATTGACACCTCAGCAGGTAAGAAAAAAATCGGCATTCATGAGATTCATATGGAAGAGGATGCAGGTAAATTAATTCATGACGAGTGGGATGATTGCTCTTTGGTTGATTTTAATAGAAGTGGTGTTCCACTGATCGAGATTGTTTCGGAACCAGATATGAGAAGTGGAGAAGAGGTCAACGCATATTTAGAAAAGCTGAGACTTATCATCCAGTATCTTGGTGCATCGGACTGTAAGCTACAGGAAGGTTCTATGAGAGCCGATGTAAACTTATCCATCCGTGAAGTCGGTGCAAAGGAATTTGGAACCAGAACGGAAATGAAGAATCTAAACTCCTTTAAAGCTATTTCAAGAGCCATAGAAGGAGAGAGAAAGCGCCAGATCGAGTTAATTGAAGAAGGAAAAATGATCACTCAGGAAACAAGAAGATGGGATGACAACAAGGAATCTTCCTATGCGATGCGTTCCAAAGAAGATGCCAAGGATTATCGGTATTTCCCGGACCCAGATCTCCCTCCAATTGTGATCAGCGATGAGTGGATTAAGTCCATTCAAGATAGACAACCAGAACTTCGCACGGAAAAGATGGCAAGGTATCAGGACGTATTTAATCTTTCCGAATACGATGCAGATATTATCACTGGTTCTAAGCATATTGCAGATATTTTTGAGGCGGTCACGGAACTCTGTGGAAAGCCGAAAGAAGTGGCTAACTGGCTTATGGTAGAAGCCATGCGTTTGTTAAAAGAGCATGAGATGGAGCCGGAAAAAATGTGTTTTTCTCCGGAAAACCTTGCAAAATTAATTCAGTTAGTGGATAATGGTACCATTAACCGTACTGTAGCAAAAGAAGTTTTTGAACGAATCTTTGCGGAAAATGTTGATCCAGAGAAATATGTGGAAGAAAAAGGATTAAAAGTCGTAAACGATGAAGGACAGCTTCGAGAAACAATCCAGGGAATTATTGACGCAAATCCCCAGTCTGTTGCTGACTACCATAGTGGTAAGGAAAAGGCCATGGGATTTTTAGTAGGTCAGACCATGAAAGCCATGAAAGGAAAGGCCGGTCCGGCTTTGGTCAACCAGATTGTAAAGGAACTGCTAGGTTAATGGAGTCTAAATGAGGAGGAGTAAGGAATCTATGAAGCCGTATATGGAAATGACAAAGGAAGAGTTACTGGCACTTAAAAAAGAACTATCTGCACAGTACAAGGAGTTTCAGACAAAGGACTTAAGACTTGATATGTCAAGAGGAAAGCCGAGTACAGAACAGTTAGATATATCCATGGGAATGATGGATGTATTAAGCGGCAATGTGGATCTTACTTGTGACGATGGCACGGACTGCCGGAATTACGGGGTTCTTGACGGGATTAAGGAGGCAAAAGAGCTTCTTGCTGATATGATGGAGGTAGCTCCTGACTACATTCTTATTTATGGGAACTCCAGCTTAAATGTCATGTATGATACGGTTTCCCGCTCCATGACTCAGGGAGTGATGGGAAGTACGCCTTGGTGTAAGCTGGATAAGGTGAAGTTCTTATGCCCTGTTCCAGGCTATGACAGACATTTCGCCATTACGGAATACTTTGGCATAGAGATGATCAGTGTGCCCATGACACCTGACGGACCTGATATGGATATGGTAGAAGAATTGGTAGCAAGTGATGATTCCATTAAGGGAATCTGGTGCGTACCAAAGTATTCCAATCCTCAGGGAATCTCCTACTCCGATGAAACAGTACGAAGATTTGCCCGATTAAAACCAGCAGCTAAGGATTTCCGCATTTACTGGGATAATGCTTACACCATCCATCATTTATACGACCATGACCAAGATCATCTAATAGAGATTTTAGCAGAGTGTAAGAGAGCAGGTAATACTGATCTTGTGTATAAATTTGCATCCACTTCTAAAGTAAGTTTCCCAGGTTCAGGAATTGCAGCCATTGCAGCCAGCCAGAACAACTTAGTGGATATTAAAAGGCAGTTAAAGATCCAGACCATCGGACACGATAAGGTAAACCAGCTTCGTCATGTACGGTATTTTGGCGATATCCACGGTATGATTGAGCATATGAGAAAACATGCAGACATCATAAGGCCAAAGTTTGAAGCAGTTATCAATGCACTAGAGCAGGAACTGGGAGAGCTGTCTATCGCTGACTGGACCAATCCAAAGGGAGGTTACTTCATTTCCTTTAATTCCTTAAATGGATGTGCCAAAGCCATTGTGACCAAATGCAAGAAATCCGGTCTTATTATGACTGGTGCCGGAGCGACTTATCCTTATGGAAAGGATCCAAATGACTGTAATATCAGAATCGCTCCGTCTTACCCGACCTTAAGCGATCTGGTACTGGCAATGGAGTTATTTACGCTTTGTGTGAAGTTAGTAAGCATCGACAAAATATTAGCTGAGAAGAAGGATAAAGAACAAACAAAAGAAAATGCATAAAAAATATGGGCTTGAAATGGTGGGAAAACCATTCCGGGCCCATGTTTTATGTGATAAAGAAGGGGATTGCTTTTATAGCAGTCCTTTTTTATTCGAACAATACTAGATTTATAAATGCCTGAAAGGATTCTGTTTGAAATTTATCCTTTTGAAATACGAGATGATTCATACAGCTTATGTTAAAGTCCTTAATTTCAATTTCAACGATGTCTCCATGCTGAATGCATTCATCGGCAAAAATCCTAGGGACCACACCGACTCCAATATTTTCTTTTACCGCCTGCAAAATTACGTCAGAATTGGTGCTTGTCCAAAGCGGTTCTGAAGATAGATTGTTAAGTGCCAAAGCGTAATCGAACGTATCTCGAATGGTACACCCTGTTTCTCTTAAAAGAAGAGGTGCCTTAATAAGCTCCTCTAAGGTCACGGGCTGGTCTCCTGATTTAGCTAGGGGATGACTTGGGGCACATATCACGGCCAGGGGATAGGAAGAAAAGGGAATCTTTTCTAACTGGTCATCGGAAATGACACCTTCTACAAGGCCAATATCCAGTTCGTTTTTCATAAGCTTACTAGTGATATCCTGGGAGTTTGATACTGAGACTTTGATCTGGGTATCTGGATTAGAAAGGGTAAAGCGGGAAACAACTCCTGGAAGTAAATAGCTGCCAAGAGTCACGCAGGAGCCAATTCTTAAAGGCGCATTCAGGTGCAGCGTTCCAGAGTAGTTTTCAAGATCCTGGTAAAGCTCCAGAAGGGGGTTGACCTTAGACAAATAAAATTTACCATTCTCGTTGATTACCACCCTTCTGGACACCCGGTCAAATAGGGGAGAGCCAACGGATTCCTCTAACTCATTAATGGCATGAGAGACGGCAGGCTGAGTCATGGACAATGCCTTGGCTGCTCCTGTAATACTGCCTTTTTCACACACCATTTTAAAGATCGTAAGATGTCTTAAGTTCATGTTCGTGTTCCTTCCATTACCAACGTGTTATATGATAGTTTACATTATATCATTTTGATAATGGTATGAACAGAGTTTTGGAAAAAAATGTCGAAAAAAATTACAATTTTAACATCATTAAGTATTCAGAAGCATAAGTGCCATCCCGGTATTTAAATGCGTGATTTCTTGTTCCATAGATTTCAAACCCATATTTCCGGTAGAGAGCCAGACCACGTTCGTTGCCACTTACAACCTCTAGCTCAAGCTGCTCATATCCCATTTCATGAGCACTGCTAATAACGGCAGATATGAGGAGGGAACCAATTCCAAGTCCCCAATACTTCTGGTTTATGGAAATGCCAAAAGAAGTCCGGTGCGCATAACGCTGATGAGGTGCAATAGGAGTAATACCAGCATTTGCTACCAGATTTCCTTGTACCAGGGCGCATAGCATTAAATCCTTTTTACTTTTTAGGCAGTTTTGTAAAAATTGCTGTTCTTGAGAAACCGTGATATCAATTTCATCGGAATATCTTGCGAGGAAATCTGTTTCATCTGAAGCTGTGCGCATTAGTTGAAGCATGGATATGGCATCCTCAGGTCCAGGACTTTTAATAATGCAGGAAAGTCCGTTCTTAAGTACAAATTCTTTTGGTTTATATCTCATGGCATTTCCTCCTAAAAGGGAAAGAGAAAGCGGCGATCATGCAGCTTTCTCTTTTTATGTTCCAATTTAAAGACAGCGAGCTTCTACAGACGTGTTGCAATAGCCTTGATAAAATCTTCACTGTTTAAAACAGTTGGGTTTGCTATGGTGGTAATCAGTGCAAGATCCTTTGTCATCTCACCAGATTCAATGGTATCAATGGTAGCTTTTTCCAGCTTATCAGCAAATGCCATGAGTTCACTGTTTCCATCAAACTCTCCACGTTTTCTTAAAGCACCAGTCCAGGCAAAGATGGTTGCTACTGAGTTAGTAGAAGTCTCCTGACCTTTTAAGTGATTGTAATAGTGGCGCTGAACCGTTCCATGTGCCGCCTCATATTCAAAATCTCCATTAGGAGAAACAAGAACAGAAGTCATCATGGCAAGAGAGCCAAACGCAGAAGAGATCATGTCGCTCATAACATCTCCGTCATAGTTTTTGCAGGCCCAGATATAACCACCCTCTGATTTCATAACACGAGCGACTGCGTCATCGATTAAAGTATAGAAGTAAGTAATGCCTGCTTCTTTAAATTTATCCTCATATTCTGCTTCAAAGATCTCCTGAAAGATATCTTTAAAGGTATGGTCATACTTTTTGGAAATGGTATCCTTTGTGGAGAACCATAAGTCCTGCTTGATATCCAAAGCATAATTAAAGCAGCTTCTTGCAAAGCTTTCAATGGAGTCGTTTAAGTTGTGCATACCCTGAGTGATGCCTGCACCCTTAAAGTTATGTATGAGTTCTCTTATCTCGGTGCCGTCCTCTGCTGTATAAACAAGCTCTACTTTACCAGCTCCTGGGATCTTCATCTCAGTTCCTTTATAAACATCTCCATAAGCGTGTCTTGCAATGGTGATTGGCTTTTTCCAGTTTTTCACACATGGATCGATTCCTTTGACAACGATAGGAGCGCGGAATACAGTTCCGTCCAGGATCGCACGGATGGTGCCATTGGGGCTTTTCCACATTTCTTTAAGACTATATTCTTTTACACGGTCCGCATTGGGAGTGATGGTGGCGCATTTAACGGCAACCTTATATTTTTTTGTCGCATTTGCAGAATCTATGGTTACCTGATCGTTAGTTTCTTCTCTGTAGGCAAGTCCTAAATCATAATACTCCGTATTTAAATCAATGTAAGGGAGTAGAAGATTATCCTTAATCATCTGCCAGAGAATGCGGGTCATCTCATCTCCATCCATTTCAACAATGGGGGTCGTCATTTTAATCTTATCCATGTGTTTGTCCTCCTAAGAAATGTTCATATTTTGCTATAGTATACGACATAAATTTAATTCGCACAAGACTGCTATGTAAATTTATTCATCCACTTTTGTATATTATACACTGTTTGGGGGTTCATGAAATGCTCTACTTTTTCCACTTGTTCCAATTCATCTGTATTCTGGTTGATGTAGCAGAAAAAACGGTGAAGGACTTCATGACGAAACAGAAGGTATTCCCCTAACTGCATTCCATCCTCCGTTAATGAGACGGTTCCGTATTTTTCAAACTCCACCAATCCTTGACTCTTTAGGTTGCCTGCCATTTTGGAGGCAGAGGAGGGTTTCACATGAAGGCATTCGGCAAGTTCCTTGATTCGGATAGGGTGTTCGTCATGGTGCAGCCTGCAAATCATTTCCAGATAATCTTCCATAGAGGAGGTGATTTTTGTCTGCTCTAAAAGGGAATAGCCTTTTAGCGTGTAGAAATTATCAGGTGGGTTCATGCCGGTGTCTCCTTTTCCTTATGATCATAGTTCATATCTATTCTTACTGGGACAGTTGTATGAATCTAGAAGTTCAGGAAACCGTGTTAAAGTCGTTGGAACCACTTCTTCCCATTTGGCATATGTTAGGATATGGAAACATTGCTGGCAGTTTAAAAGAGAATCGCGGAGGTAAGAAAAGATGAAGGAAAAGGCATGTCTGACAGATTTAAAAAGAGGGCAAAAGGGCGTTATAGTGAAATTATCTGCTTACGATGATATGAGAAGGCGTTTGCAGGATATTGGACTGATCGAAGGCACCGTTGTGGAGTGTCTTGGAAAAAGTCCACTAGGCGATCCTACGGCATTCTTAATCAGAGGTGCAGTCATTGCCCTGCGTAGTGAAGATGCAGGGCGCGCTGTGGTATGGCTGGATCATGAGGATAGCGGAAGGCGTCGTTTTGAAAAGGAAGTCGCAGCCGCGGCGGTCCCCCAGGAGGATGAAGTATGGGATTAAGCAGAGACTCTGTAGGAATCAAATCGGTGGATCTGGGGCTTGAAATTAAAAAACGTAAGGAAAGCGATAAGGTGATTGCGCTGGCCGGAAATCCTAATGTTGGGAAGAGTACGGTGTTTAATCAGCTTACAGGGATGAATCAGCACACGGGCAACTTGCGTTAGTGGTAAAAAAAATATTATATAAATACGACAGTATATTCACGGTGTCTATCTTTGCTTTTGCTAACCCGTATCTCTTTAATAATGGAGCGCCAGAACAGGCGCTTTTGTTCATTATCAAGTTGTAAATACATACCTTCGAAGTCAGTACCCAGTATGTTTCTTAAGGCCTTAAAGTCCTGATTTGGTTCTATAATATCTGGTAATTCAGCTAACTGTGCTTCAAACTTCATCCGATCAGTTTTAAATTCCTTTATGGTAATTGCCTCATTGAGATACAGATCTTTTAATCGATTAATTTTTTTTCTGATTTGATTTTTTTTAGCTCGATTATTAATGATGCTTTTACTATTGGTTTCAAAGTCGGATATGTAAGAATTGAATTGCTCACGTACATTTTTAAGTAAGTATTCTTCAATGCGTACTTCTCTGATTTCCCCACCGTTATCACATTCCTTATAAGCACGATATTGCTTGCATTCATAGGCTGGATATTTATATCGTATCGAATTCCCATTTTTTCTTTTGGATAGAACATTAATTTGTCCACCGCCCATTTTATAACCACACTCATTACAAACGAGCAAGCCAGAGAAAATATAAGGGTATTTCTGGTTGGATTTTATATTGCTATTGTGGCCTAGTATTCGTTGTATTTCCTGAAACTCCTCATCCGATATGAGGCGAGGACAATAGTTTTCATTTCCCCGGTAACGACCAATAAGCTTTTCATTCTTAAGTAAAGTTTGTCTAAAATTTTGTAGAGTCATAACAATACCATATTTGTCCTTCATATAAAGAACTGTTTGATTCATGGAGTGATGTTTTAGAAAGTGCTTGATACAATCGTGGATGGCTGGAGCTTCTTCTGAGAGTACCATCTTTTTGTCCTGTATCTTATAGCCCCTTGGGACCTTTCCGGTGATAACTTCACCGTGGGCCACTTTGGAGCGGAATACATCTGACACCCTTACCCCGCCGTTCTGCGCCTCTAGCTCAGCCCATGTCATAGATTGAGCAACAAATGCTCTGCCGTAAGGGGTAGAGGTATCGAAATAGGGTTGATCAATAGCGGTCCAGGCAGCATTATATTTTTCTAGGACAGCCTGGGTATTAAGGTAATGCCGCAGACTACGAAACCAACGGTCCAGTTTTGTAAAAATGATTAAATCGATATGGCCATCTTTTACATTAGTAATAAGACGTGTAAAATCATCACGATCTATCTTTTGACCGGATACGCCATCATCAAGGTAAACGTCTTGTAGAATCATGTTTTTATGATCATTAATATATTTAACGCCACGTTCCCTCTGGTCACGTATCGAATCTCCACGTTCGGCCTGTTCGTCAGAGGAAACACGAATATAGACCGCCACGTGAAGAAGTTTTGTGTTAGATTCTTGCATCTTATCATCTCCTAAAAATAGTGTATAAAAGAAAAGCTTAATTTATCATTGCATTTTATAGAACACTGCCATATAATTATACAGAACGTATGTTCTGTATTGATTCTCTTTCCCCTTTCCAAAAGGAACAGGAGTGGTACATATGTGAAATGAGAATGATAATTCTAGATGTTACAGTCTGCTACTCAGGTACAATTAGAAGAATTGGAAGTATTTATAAACACTTATATATTACATAGAAGAAACTGGCCAGGAATTTACTGGACTTTTTTCATATTATCAATGTATTTTAACGCTATGTTTTCAAGTATATTTCATCACCTTCTGGTGATCTGTAAGTTGTTCGAACATTTTGCCGTCTCCGGTTCGGACCCATCCCTCATTAACATCATACTCAGTACAAATAACAGAAATTACTCTTGAAGTTACATTTATACGTCCTATTTCAATGCTGCCTAAATTAGAGCGGCTTATTTTTATTACAGATGAAAATTCTTCCTGCGTTTTTTGAAGAACTTCTTTTCTCAGATTTTTAATCCGTTCAAACAATTCCATAAAAACACTTCCTATAAGCACAATTGCATCATAATCGAAAATGTGCTTCAATCACAAAAAAAGTGTATAAATCACTCAATACTGTGATTAGAAGGCAGGAAGTGGGGTGAAAGCAATGTTAGATATAGAGTTGAAAAAAGATCAAGAAATTTTAAAAATGGTAACGGTGGTAAAGCAACTTGATCACACAGGAATACAATTATTAACCAGAGATGCCGATACGTTGCTTGCATTAAAAAGAGAACTGGATCGTCAAAAGGATTCCTTAATAAACTGTAGCCACAATGAACGAATGCTTGCTTAGGCAACAGGACAGGGCTAATAAAAAAATGTGGAAACAAGTACAATCAGTGTCTCATACATTCTAACAGAAAGAGGGGGTGTTATCTTGGCCGACACAGTTAAAACAGTTAACGAACCTAATGCTTTAAGGGCGTTTCAGGCACTTGCAAGAATTATTGGAGAAAAAGAAGGGGTAGAAATTACTCTTAAAAGCCTGAAAAAGAAAGAAGAAGGCACCAAACCAGGTACCGGCTGATGCCGGTGTTGGTGGACAAGCATTTCCAAAGGGAAAAGGAGCAGATTTTGGGAAGCACTTTGAGAACTTAGATGATTTTGAGGACAATAGCCGTCCACCGGCAGTTGATTGGCATGTGGTGCTCACATACAGGAGAGATGGGAGACCGAGCCCGGAACAGGCACAAAAATATATGAAGAAGCTGATTGACGGATTAAGAGATAGATACCAAAGGTATGGCTTTGCTTTGAAATATATACATGCAACAGAATATAACAATAAAGCAATACACCACCATTTGATAATTAATAATATAAATGACGGAAAAAAGGTTACCTCAGATTACATAAGGGAGTTGACGGAGCGGAATGGTATGGGTATAGAACTGACTGCAGGAGCGAATTTGACGGTTGGCTTAATGCGTTAAATAGCAATTTAACAAATTTACGTAGTGCAGTTACTTCACTAAATACTGATGTAACCAATATCAAACCAGTCACTAATCGAACGTCAACTTTTGTACTAGATCGTAAAGATTATGATACCTTGGATTAGCCTAGGTGGTATTACATTTATACAACAGCTCATGGTCTAGCAAGTAACCTCGGTCGCGTTTTATTAAGGGTTGAAAGCATTTATGTTAATGGTAATTGGTACTCAACACAAAAGGCTGTTACGGCGGCTAAATACCCGGGTCCGAGTGTAACACCGTCCCCGTTGCTTAATTTATATTTGTCTTGTCTTCTACTTACCTTTTAATCAGCTACACAATATGCATAAGAAACGGAGGAATATCCACGCCGATATCAATAAGGTTTTCAAGGGTTGATGTTACCTCATTGCAGATCAACCAGGTTTTACGGGCTGTTCCTTTACAAATATTCGTTACCTGTAGCTTTTTTTGTGGGCTCTGCCCACACCCGACCTCCGGAATTATTAGGAAAAAAATTGGCATATTATTAGTACCGACGGAATAATGAAAACCGGTCAGACAGTTGTGACAAACTGTCTGACCGGTTTTCATTTATAGATATTTATTCAATCATTCTGGATAAAACAGCATCAACTGGCTGAGTGACAAGTCTCAATTCCGGTACCGCTGCGTCCATTTTTTTACATTTCATCACTCATAATATGATTTCTATCTACAGGTGTCAATTTAATTCCCTTATTTCTCAAATATAATTAATTATGATAATGTTCGACTTGGTGTATATATATTAACTACAGTTACTCCAGTATTAATTAATTGTGGACCTGTATCAAATCCCCTTAATGCAGCAACTGCCTCAGCCATACCCAAATAGCCCATTGTAAATGGATTTTGTACCAATGTAGCTTTTATAGTATTATCTCTTATCATTTCCTGAATCATTGCTGTGATATCAAATCCAATACCGATAATATTTATATCATTTTCTCTCAAAGCGTACCCCATCCCTAACGTAGATCCTTCATTCGTTGAAAAAACACCAACAAGATTGGGATTGTCTCTTATAAATTTTTCCGTTGCTTGTTTTGCTAACTCTGGGTCACCATTCGTATATATTGTTTCTAATATTTGATATCTGGCAAACAATTTTAAATAATCTCGAAATCCCATTTCCCGATTTACAGTCGTTCTGTTTTCAGGAGTTACCCCAATGATTCCTATTGAACCATATGTGAGACCAATCTCCTCTAGACCGTAAAACATATTTTCTCCAGCTATTCTACCAGCTGTATAATTATCTGTAGCTAAGGTTATGACTGCTTCTTCAAACGCTGGTGCATCAACATAAATGATTTTTACACCCTTTGCTTTCGCTTCTTCAACTGCGCTTGAAATCTGTAAAGGATCACTCGCCGCTAACATTATTGCATCTGCTCCCGCTGCTACGGCATTATTAAATATTTGAATTTGATTATTTATATCTCTCGTTAAGGGGGCGTCCCATTCATATGTAACACCCAACATAGAAGCCATCTCTCTAGCACCATTATCCATAATCATCCAAAATTGATCACTTTTATCCATGGTTATTAAATAAATTATATAATTCTCATTTACTATATGGTTCATTTCTACAACATCTCCTATATTAATAATCAATTTTAATGTTGGTCCAATTACATTCACACCTGGTGTTGAAATTCAGGCTTTACAACGAGTGTACTGATATATCGCCGACTTGCGTAAAGATATATACTGTTATTAACATAATTATAGGCTATAATAGTGGAATATTTATCTAGGCAAATAAAATGTCTGTAATCTATTCCCGTTTCTACAATACCTGTTAATACTCCTTGCCCCCAGACTAAAATTTGGAACACTTCTAATTCTTGAAATAAAATTCGAATCTATAGCAGAAGGCGATTAAATGCTCATATAACCGGCATAACTTACAGATTTTGATTAATATACGGATATTCGATTATATGCAAGAGGGTTTCGTATTATTACTTTATTGAATTTCTATTTAGTGCACCTTTGGACATTGATAGCTTAATGTTGTAAGTTAGTAAAAAAATATGGTAGTATAATGATAAATTTTATTTTTGGAATAAGGGGTTGCTGTGATAATATGTTGTAAAATGCCATAAAACAAAGTTGTTACGGAACGTAACAGCTTTGTTTCAGCTCGTTCCTTGATTGTTATGAGTACATGGATATATGATGACCTTATATATAAAAACTAAGGAGGTATTCATTATGACTTTTGGAAAAAAATTAAAAAATGCAAGAAAAGAAGCAAACTTTTCTCAAGAACAATTAGCAGAGAAATTGAGTGTGTCAAGATCAGCAATTGCAAAATGGGAAACCGATAAAGGTATGCCTGATGTTCAAAATTTAAAAGTAATTGCACAACTGCTTGATGTAAGTGTGGATTATCTTTTGGATGAAGATGAAAAAATAAGTTTTAATGAAATTAAGGAATCCATTAATTTGGATGACTATGAGAAAACAGGAAAATGCAGAGGTAAGAAAGATGCGGTTGTAGTTGCAAAATATGCGGATGCTGATTCAATAATTCCACTTATCAGAAGCAAAAAACTTAATAACATTGAGTGGGTAATAGATTTTGTTATACAACCGGGAATATTACAACTTACTGATTATGCAAATGATGTATCCGCTTATTATCTCGTTGAAAAATGCAATAAACAGTATTTGATAAATGTGACAAATGAGTTTATAACATCATCAGAACTTTCGAATACGATCAGTTCAAAAAAATTTATTATAGGGAACAATCGGTTTAAAGAAGCAGGTTATCAATTAATTTAATATAACAGAACAATGAGATTTGTTGATTACACAAACTACTAACTTGTAAATTAAGTTAGTAGTTTTTTGAACACATTTTTATTGACAAAATTGCTATTTAGTGCAGTAAAAAGTTTTAAGTGATTTGCTATATGTTATTAAATAATAAAGAAATATATATGACTTCTTAACGGTGCATAACATTGTAAAGTTAAGAAATGTAAGTATAATTATCAGTGTACAAAAGAAAGGGGAATTAGTATGAAGAAAGTAACAAAAAGTATTTTTTTAATTGCAGTATTAGTAATGATGTCAGTTTTTAGTATTACGGCGCATGCGGAACCAAGTAACTTGGTAAAGTTTGATTATTATCTTTTGGGTCTTAACAAATTTGATCTCTACATTAGCGAATCTGAAGACCAATTAGGTGTTTTAATTAAGAACGGCCCTGGAGATGCTTCGCGAATCAGGGGAAGTGCTAATCTTGATCCTAAGAAAACTCATTATTTGCATATTGTGGCCACTATGGAAACTGGTAATCCGTATATTGTAGGCATATTTAATTTGAATGGAAAATTATTGAATTTTTCCAATAATAGCAATGAGTTAAAAACAAATCCTACGGATTTTATAGCTTATAAGGATGGGTATGGAAAAACACAATTAAAAGTGAATTACATCACAGATAGTCGCCCTACTTATATAGATGGAGCTAAGTATATAATAGCCGAAGGCGGCAAGGGAAAAGTGTTTTTCTCAACCACAATATCTCCAGTTGAGTCACCCCTAAAGGTCCAAGCGTCTAGTGCTAAAAATAGTATTAATTTATCATGGAACTCCATTCCAGGCGCAGTTAGCTACAGCGTAGAGCGATTTACAACTGCAGGTGGACCATATGCGCCAATTGCTTCCGATCTGACAGAAACAAACTACACAGATAAAAATGTAGTTGCAAATACAACCTACTATTATATAGTCAAAGCGAAGCTATCTGACACAGAGACCGTTACCTCTTCCGAAGTATCGGGAACACCTACATCTGAAACACCAACAGTGGATTCTAAGCTTAAGGTAGTATTAGAACCCGAAGAGAAGCTTCAGTTAAGCGTCGATGATCACTTGGATGAAAATGCAAACATGACCTGGACTTCTTCTGATAGTACCGTAGCTCAGGTTGATGCAAATGGTGTTGTAACAGCTATTAAAGCAGGTAATGCAGTCATTCATGTACAGAGTCAAGACGAAAATTATTCCGATGATATCAATATTCTAGTTGTAGACAATGCTGACGATTATCGTTTGGCAGTAGATTTAAAGGTAGGAAAAACAAGCCGACTGACAATAGACGATCTGACTAACACATTAAATGTGACATGGGATTCCAGTGACGCTACAGTAGCCACTGTGTCCAGCAAAGGCGTTGTGACAGCAAAGGGAAAAGGTTTAACCCTGGCAAAAGCAACAGATAGAGATGGTAATGTAGTAGGCCAGGTCTATGTTAGAGTGAGAGAATAACTATATTTAGAACATATCAAGAGGGGCGATATCTGCCTCTCTAATTTTCACCATAAAGAACAATCAAGAGCCAAAAGGCTCTTATTTTTATGTCCAAAAGTGGACGGAAAGGAGTTAATATGAGCTATATTGAAAAAATTAAATTTGGAAATGAAGTCTTTGATCTGGTCGCTGCAGGAGTGAATCTAGAAGTATGTGCATTCAGAATGCCGCAACACCAATAGCCTAGGAATTGAGCTGTGTGTTAGAAACAAAGGTTCCCTTGCAGATACAAGCCGGGACTGGTATTTCGAGGACGCTACTGTTCAGCAGGCTATCAAACTAACCAAGGAGCTGATGGCAAAGTACAATATACCTGCGGACCATGTGATCCGGCATCATGGCATAACAGGGAAGATCTGTCCCAATCCTTATGTTTACAATCACACAAAGCTCACCTGGGACTTATTTAAAGCGGCCCTGATATCAAGACCGGCTGAATATACCCACGGTTGGAATCAGGATAAAAACGGCTGGTGGTACGCCGATACT
>NZ_MCIA01000023.1 GCF_003609635.1 Lacrimispora algidixylanolytica
GGACCTACTGGTGACACCGGACCTACTGGTGACACCGGACCTACTGGTGACACCGGACCTACTGGTGACACCGGACCTACTGGTGATACTGGACCTACCGGACCTACCAGTGATACCGGACCTACTGGACCTACCGGCGATACTGGAGCCACTGGACCTACTGGTGATACTGGACCTACCGGACCTACCAGTGATACCGGACCTACTGGACCTACTGGCGATACTGGACCTACTGGACCTACTGGACCTACCAGTGATACCGGACCTACTGGACCTACCGGCGATACTGGACCTACCGGACCTACTGGTGCTACTGGGCCTACCAGTGATACCGGACCTACTGGACCTACCGGCGATACTGGACCTACCGGACCGACCGGTGCTACCGGTCCAACTGGACCTACTAGCGACACCGGACCTACTGGTGATACTGGACCTACTGGACCTACTGGACCGACTGGATCTACTGGACCTACCGGACCGACGGGGGATACTGGTTCTACCGGACCGACTGGACCTACGGGTGATACCGGACCTACTGGACCTACAAGCGATACTGGACCTACCGGACCTACTGGTGACACCGGAGCATTTATATTAGGAAAACAAAGTGCCCAAAAAAGTACATCTTGACTATATCATAGACGACTGGGTATTAGTTTTAATACATTCAGCTATTCCTCGGTACTCGTTGGCAAATTTCAGTCTAATGCTGATATTGCCATTTTCATGCACTGTTATTTGCTCAACAAGTTCTATCAGAACCTCTCTTGTCAGTTTATCGATATTTTCATACTTTTTAAAGGTATCTAAAAACAAATTCTCCGTACAAGTCTCATTTTCAAGCCCCGCCTTTTCTTCTTCTAAATTTATGACGATCCCGTTGATAGCATTTATTTTTCCCTCATAATCTTCCTGCATATGACAGTAATCCCTATGGGTAATCTCTCCGTCTTTCCAATCCTGGTAAATACTTTGCTTATAACCCATAATCTTGGAAAGTTCTCTTTCCTTTGCTTCTATCAGATGGTTCAATCGTATAAAATGGCTTTTCTTCAAGGGAGCATTGTTAATTATGGAGGCTATCTCAGAGAACTCTACTGCAATAAATATCATGTATTGAACCGCACACAATACTCCTTGTTCTAATTGATTGTGTTTTATCGTATGTTTTGTACAAGCTGCTTTTGACTGATCTTTATAAGTACGACAATGATAATATACATTCCCTCCCACATTGCTTCGTGTCATAGCCTTTCCACAATCAGCACAACGGAGAAAACCACTAAATAAGTACAATTCTTTTTGCTTCGGTGCCGTGCGGGTGTCCCTTCTTAAAAGTTCCTGCACTTTGGCAAAATCCTCACGCCGTATTATAGCTTCATGAGTATTTTCAACAATGAACCATTCTTCTTCGGGGACGGCTTCCTGCACATGAATTTTATAGCTTTTAATTCGATACCGTCCCTGCACCATATCCCCTATATAAATGCGATTTTTCAAAATATTATTAATGCTCATTGAACACCATAACGGATTGCTTCCTTCTGCATTAGGGTTCTTGTATTTCATACCCTTACTTTTCTTATACGCCGTAGGGCACAAAATACCGCTGTCATTGAGCTTACGAACAATTGCATTCTTACTCATTCCTTCTAAAAACCAGGCAAAAATACTCCTCACATATTCGGCTGCTTCTTTATCTACGACAAGTGCATTTTTATCTTCCGGATCTTTTAGATAGCCATATGCTGCAAAAGAGCCAATATGCTGTCCTTTCTCCCGCTTCTTGTCAAATGTTCTCCTGACACTTTCTGATGTCCCTCTTGCATGTTCCTCGTTGAGAACACCCTGAACGGGTACTGCAATACTTTGTGCATTCTGGGGATCTTTGTAAGTATCGATAGGCTGTTGGTAAAGAGAAATAAACCTCACATTATTTCGTGGAAACCAATCACCAAGATAAAAACACTGATCGCCATTGTTTCGAAAGCTTCTGGCAAGATTTTTAACGATAATACAGTTGATTAATCCCTTTTGTATATCTGCTAATAACCTTTGAAAATTCTCTCGCTCTTCGTCCGTCGTGCCACTTACACCATCATCAACATATTCATCAACATAAATGTATTCGTCACCATCTTCCTGTTGTTCAAGAAAATCAGTCAAAATAAGCCTTTGATTGGTAATGCTTTCCGATTCGTCTTTTCCTCGTTTCTCTTCTCGTGATAAACGAATGTAGAATGCCACATACCACACCTTGTTTTTAGGTGTTGTTTTGATGATATTGCACCTATTGGCTACTCGAGCCATATATCATTCTTCCTTTCACTACGTCTTTACTATGTTTTCATATTGTGTGCATTTTTCAATGGCACAAAGTAGCATTATAGGCCACTTTTCTTGCGAATGAGAAAATTTGTAAGTATATCTTGGAGAGGTGGAGCATTATCGTCAAATTCCAGTTTTATTCCCATTTCTCCAAAACGAAAGCAAAAGGGATTTATCAACATTTCTAAAGCATAATTGAAACGCTTTTCTTTAGAAAGAGACTTATCCAGCTCTATCGTACTTATGTTAGTCAGTTTCTCAACATCTACTGTGTTCATATTTACTGTCATAAAATTATCAATCATCTCCTGCGTAAGCATAATCATGCACCTCCTGATTTTACATGAATTAATATATGCATATTTGGGTATGTCCTATGAGGGAGCAAGAATGGCCACCAATTAAAACAGTCAAAGTAGTAACTGTCGATTTTTGACACTTTCATAATTTAACTTGAATTTACACTATCCAGGCATTTAGAACTTCTCCATCCTGCACTTATGTACAACAATCTGTAGACAGTGATAGCATCCGTTATATTTCTCCCCCACTCCTGGTACTGTTTTGAAGTTTCCTATTATAAACGGCCTCACCGGACCTACTGGACCTACTGGTGCTACTGGGCCTACCGGACCTACCAGCGACACTGGACCGACTGGACCGACTGGCGATACTGGGCCTACCGGACCTACTGGTGACACCGGACCTACTGGACCTACTGGCGCTACTGGACCTACCGGACCGACCGGCGACACCGGACCTACTGGCGATACTGGACCTACCGGACCTACTGGCGATACTGGGCCTACCGGTGACACTGGACCGACTGGACCTACCGGCGATACTGGACCTACCGGACCTACTGGACCTACTGGACCTACAGGTGATACTGGGCCGACTGGACCTACTGGACCTACTGGGCCGACTGGACCTACCGGTGACACTGGACCTACCGGCGACACCGGACCTACCGGACCTACTGGGCCTACCGGTGATACTGGGCCGACTGGACCTACTGGCGATACTGGGCCGACTGGGCCGACTGGACCGACTGGTGCTACTGGACCTACTGGACCTACTGGCGATACTGGACCTACTGGACCTACTGGGCCTACCGGCGACACCGGACCTACTGGACCTACTGGACCTACTGGTGCTACTGGACCGACCGGACCTACCGGCGACACCGGACCTACTGGACCGACTGGCGATACTGGGCCGACTGGACCGACTGGCGCTACTGGACCTACTGGACCGACTGGCGATACTGGACCTACTGGACCTACCGGCGATACTGGACCTACTGGGCCTACCGGCGACACCGGACCTACTGGACCGACTGGCGATACTGGGCCGACTGGACCGACTGGTGCTACTGGACCTACCGGACCTACCGGCGACACCGGACCTACTGGACCGACTGGCGATACTGGGCCGACTGGACCTACTGGCGCAACTGGACCTACTGGACCGACTGGCGATACTGGACCTACTGGGCCTACCGGCGACACCGGACCTACTGGACCGACTGGCGATACTGGGCCGACTGGACCGACTGGTGCTACTGGACCTACCGGACCTACCGGCGACACCGGGCCTACTGGACCGACTGGTGCTACTGGACCGACTGGGCCTACCGGCGACACCGGACCTACTGGACCGACTGGTGCTACTGGACCTACCGGACCTACCGGCGACACCGGACCTACTGGACCTACTGGCGCTACTGGACCTACTGGCGATACTGGACCTACTGGACCTACCGGCGATACTGGACCTACTGGGCCTACAGGCGACACCGGACCTACTGGACCTACTGGTGCTACTGGACCTACCGGACCGACCGGCGACACCGGACCTACTGGACCTACTGGTGCTACTGGACCTACCGGGCCTACCGGCGATACTGGACCTACCGGACCGACCGGCGCTACTGGACCGACCGGACCGACCGGCGATACTGGACCTACCGGACCGACCGGCGACACTGGACCTACCGGACCGACCGGAGATACTGGACCTGCCGGCGTTGTATTGGCATTTAGTAATAATGTTGCTTCGCTTAAGGTTGATACTGTACCATCTTTAGACACTGAAGTTGCTGTCGCAAATGTTTCTAATGCAGTAATAGCAGGTAATGAAGTGAAGGTTGATTATTCATTGAACTTGTCATATGTTACAACTGCAGACTACGAAATTGCCGCAGAGACACGGTTGTACCGCGATGGAACACTACTAGAAACACGTGAATTTAATCAAAGCGGATCAACTGCTGGCACACACACTTTTGCTATGCTTGGCACTTATGTAGATATTGCTCCTGCAACGACTACTTCCACTTACGAAATACGTATCATAACGACAACAGCTATCAATGTCACCTCTGTATCTGCTGTCTCACGAAATATTAACCTGCTAATATTCTAGCTCTAATCGCAAACAGCCTTGAAATTTCAAGGCTGTTTGTACTATTAAAGGAGTAGAAAATTGGTGTCAGGGTGTGTACCTAACAGTACTCAGAATCAGATTAATCTAATTATCATACAAAATACGATCACTTATGCGGAACCATACTTCGATACCAAAAGCGGTACTATACCGAAGTTTTCCATGAGAAGCGGTTCCTTAACACATTTAAATGAACCCATTTCTGCAGGCACACTTGTGGCCGTGGTCATAGGCTGGAGAGGAGACGGTGTTACAAAAGCACATTCTTCGGCGGTATCTATATGGAATCAATAACATAATCATCAGGAGGACAACCCAAAAACTTGAGCAGGTGCAAAAAATCCCCGAGGTAACAAAGGGAAATACAGACGTATACAAAAATCACTAGTAGTGTTGGAGGTTAAATGTGGCAGCACTTCCTTCATCGGATCCTCTTGACCAGACTTATAATATAAGATAAGCTTATGAAAAGAATCTTCAGGAGGTTTGCCATGGAATTCCACGAAAAACTGCAGCAGCTTCGAAAGCAGAATCAACTAACCCAAGAACAGCTTGCTGAGCAATTATATGTATCACGAACTGCTGTGTCCAAATGGGAAAGCGGCAAGGGATATCCAAATATTGAATCCTTAAAATGCATATCCAAACTTTTTTCAGTCACCATTGACGAGTTGCTGTCAAGTGATGAATTAATTGTTCTTGCGGAAACAGAAAACCGCATAAACATAAATAAAATCTCTAATTTAATTTATGGCCTATTGGATCTATCCACAATACTATTTCTATTTCTTCCCTTTTACGGCCAACCAGATGGAAGCCATGTCCGATTTGTATCACTTATCTCTTACAATGAGTCAAGTACCATACGGCTTACTTATTTTACCTTGCTGATCTTAATGTCTCTTTGGGGAGCTGCAGAACTGATCCTACGAATGTTGCAGTATGAAAACGCATTTAAAACAATCAGGATTTTCTCTTTCCTTCTGCATTCCATTGCAATACTGTTATTTATTATGACAAGACAGCCTTATATCACTGCTATTTCCTTTGTACTTCTGATTATTAAAACAGTACTATTCGTAAAGCAAGCCAAATAGCTGAATGTCCAATAAACCTTTATAAAATCACCTCTGACACGTTTCGTGTCGGAGCTTTTTGTAATTGTGACATCAGGTTTCTTGCATTTTTTTTACCCTCAATTCATAATAGAGAGGTATCCCCAAACAGACTTACTTTTGTTTCGGGAATCAAAAAATTGACGTGATAAAAGGAGGAAATTTCACTATGAACATTGATATGATTAAAATTTTCAAAGTTATTTTTCTTGGAATTGTTGAAGGAATTACGGAATGGCTGCCTATTAGCAGTACCGGACATATGTTGATTGTAGATGAATTTCTACAATTAAATGCAAGTAAGGCATTTAAAGAGATGTTCTTTGTCGTTATTCAGCTTGGAGCAATCCTTGCAGTTCTTGGAATCTTTTGGGGGAAAATGTTTCCCTTTCAATTCAAGGATAAAAAAATGCCCTATATTCGAAAAGATGTATTTTCCATTTGGTTCAAAACAGCCTTTGCCTGCATCCCCGGCGCAGCAGCCACCATTCTGTTTGATGATTATATTGAAGCTCGTTTCCAAACTCCACTTGTAATAGCAGTCGCCTTGATTTTCTATGGCATCGCTTTTATACAGATTGAAAATTGGAACAAAAAACGTTCCCCGAAAATAAATAGACTTTCTGATATTACTTGGCAGACCGCTTTTATCATCGGAGTATTTCAGGTTCTTTCCATTATCCCTGGAACATCCCGTTCTGGAGCAACAATCATTGGTGCGCTCTTAATTGGTGTATCCCGGGTGGCAGCGGCGGAATTTACATTCTTTATGGCAGTCCCTGTCATGTTTGGTTTAAGTGCGCTAAAACTAATAAAGTTCGGCTTTCACTTTACTGGATCAGAATTACTTATTTTAGGCATTGGTATGGTTACTGCTTTCTTAGTTTCAATCTTTGTCATAAACTTTTTAATGAGTTTTATTAAAAAGAACGATTTTAAAATATTTGGTTGGTACCGTATTGCTGTAGGTATCCTTGTTGTAGTTATTTCATTGATTCATTAAACATCTGATCAGAGTTAATCGGAGAATAAGAAAACCGCCTTTCTTGGAAATGAAAGATACCTTTCTTCCATTTCTAAAAAAGACGGTTTTTAATGCTTTATTTTATTTCTCTTTCCTTCTACTCATCATGCTTTTCAGACGCAGACAGGAAAGCTGAGCGATGGAGATAGGGAACCAGAACCGTAGATACGTTTCAATTGCTCCTCAAACGGCTCAATCAGTTCTCGGTAAGAGTAATTAGTCACCTCTAAGGGCGTTCTAACTGCAGAGCATTGCCTTTTGTTATTTTATGACCAACCGATCAAAACATTAACTGAAATATTTAACTCCAGATTCAAATATCTTCATGTCCTGCTCTCCGTAAATGTTTCTGGCTACGGCCTCACCTCTACGTTCAGAATGAGCCATCTTTCCAAAAATACGTCCGTCAGGGCTTGTAATACCCTCAATTGCCATAAAGGAGCCGTTAGGATTCCAACTCTCGTCCATGGTAGGGCAACCATTGCCATCTACATACTGAGTTGCCACCTGGCCATTTTTAAACAGCTTATCAAGCCATTCTCCTGTTGCCACGAAACGGCCTTCTCCATGAGAAGCTGGATTACAGTACACACTGCCTAATTCTGCTCCTGAAAGCCATGGTGACTTGTTGCTAACAACCTTGGTGTATACCATCTTTGAGATGTGACGCCCAATGGTGTTCATCGCTAGAGTTGGAGAATCATCCCTTTGCTCCACAATGGTTCCTTCCGGTACCAGTCCAAGCTTAATGAGAGCCTGGAACCCATTGCAGACTCCTAACATCAATCCGTCTCTTTGATTGAGAAGATTGTTGATTTCCTCTTTTATGAGTTCATTGCGGAACACGGCTGCAAAGAATTTGGCAGAACCATCTGGCTCGTCACCTGCGGAAAACCCCCCCGGGAACATAACAATCTGTGAATTTCGAATATCGTTTTTATATAGTTCAACAGATTCCCTGATACCTTCTGCACTTAGGTTTTTAAATACTCTTGTGGTCACATTGGCACCAGCGAGAGCAAATGCTTTCGTGCTGTCATATTCACAGTTGGTTCCTGGAAAAACTGGAATGAATACATTTGGTTTTGCAACCTTGTTCTTGCAAACGTAAATATGGTCTTTCTGAAACAACTCCTCACGTACCAGAGTCTTCTCTACTCCCGACTCAGTAGGGAATACCTCTTCCAGAGTGTCTGTCCAGGATTTTACCGCGTCTTCCAGGGTAATTGTTGCATCTCCATACGTAAATGTCTCTTTCTCTGTTACCTGGCCTAAGAGGGTGTAGGAGAATGAAAGCTCTGATAATTTATCTTCCGGAATTTCACAAAT
This sequence comes from Lacrimispora algidixylanolytica, assembly GCF_003609635.1. Lineage (GTDB taxonomy): Bacteria > Bacillota > Clostridia > Lachnospirales > Lachnospiraceae > Lacrimispora > Lacrimispora algidixylanolytica. Next base: position 8,248 of record NZ_MCIA01000023.1, read on the forward strand.
GATATTTCCCCAACCTGCTGCAAAGAAATCTTCCGGTTTTACGTTCTCTTCTATTGATACGCCAAGCTTATTGCCAAAAGCCATCTTACTGACTGCTTCGCAGATTCCATGATTCTCCACTGCATAAGCAGATAGAATACGTCCAGCTAAAATATCTGCAAACAGCGCCTCATATCCTTCCATGATCTGGCTGTAATCCGGTAAATCATAGGAATCCTTTTGGATTGAGAACAGAACAATTTTACTACCTGCCTTTTTAAATTCAGGGGTAATGATATGCTTCTGATTTGCTATGTCCACAGCAAAGGATACAAGAGTAGGGGGCACATCAATATCCTGGAAGGTACCTGACATACTGTCCTTGCCTCCAATGGAAGGCAGACCAAATCCTATTTGGGCATGGTACGCGCCAAGAAGTGCTGCAAAAGGCTGACTCCAACGAGTTCCTTCTTCAGACATTCTTCTAAAATATTCCTGGAAGGTAAAACGAATCTTTTTATAATCTCCACCTGCTGCCACGATCTTTGCTACGGAGGATAAAACAGCGTATATAGCCCCATGATAAGGACTCCAGCTAGATAAATAAGGATCAAACCCATAACTCATCATAGTAACGGTATCTGTAGTCCCTTCAAGCAAAGGAAGCTTCGCTACCATACACTGTGTTTCTGTCATCTGGTATTTGCCACCAAAGGGCATGAATACACTGCCTGCTCCGATGGAACCATCAAACATCTCCACAAGCCCTTTCTGGGAGCATACATTTATATTAGAGAGCACTTGTAGCCAAGATTTTTTAATGTCTGTTATCTTTTTCTTCTCAAATACATTGCCAGTTTTATTTGGAACCTCTAAAATAACGGAGGCCTCCAGATGAGCACCGTTGGTATCAAGAAATGCCCGGCAGATATCCACGATGGTTTTCCCTCTCCAGCTCATAACCAATCGTTTTTCTTTTGTTACCTCTGCAACAACAACTGCCTCTAAATTCTCTTCTGCTGCAAAAGAAAGGAATTGATCTCTGTCCTTAGGATCAATGACAACAGCCATACGCTCCTGGGACTCGGAAATTGCAATCTCAGTCCCATCAAGTCCTGCATATTTTTTCGGAACTTTATCAAGATCAATTTTCAATCCATCTGCCAGCTCGCCGATGGCAACCGAAACTCCGCCCGCTCCGAAATCGTTACACTTCTTAATAAGTTTACTTACTTCTTCTCTACGAAACAGACGCTGAATCTTACGCTCTGTAGGGGCATTTCCCTTCTGCACCTCAGCACCGCAGGTTTCAATGGAAGCCTCTGTATGAACCTTAGAAGAACCAGTAGCACCACCACAACCATCACGACCTGTACGGCCACCAAGAAGAATGATGATATCTCCTGGATCAGAGGTCTCGCGAATGACGTTGGCTCGTTTGGCAGCTCCCATAACAGCTCCAATTTCCATTCTCTTTGCCACGTAATTTGGATGATAGATCTCTTTTACAAATCCGGTTGCAAGTCCGATCTGGTTTCCGTAGGAGCTATAACCCTTAGCCGCCCCAGTAACAATCTTTCTCTGGGGAAGTTTTCCCTTTAGTGTCTCATGAAGAGGCTTAGTCGGGTCGGCTGCTCCGGTAATACGCATTGCCTGATAAACATAGGTACGTCCGGATAGTGGATCACGGATGGCTCCGCCAAGACAAGTGGCGGCACCACCAAAAGGCTCAATCTCTGTTGGGTGGTTATGCGTTTCATTTTTAAAGTTAACTAGCCACTCCTCTTCCACTCCATCTACTAAAACAGGAACTACGATGCTGCAGGCATTGATCTCTTCTGAAATCTCCAGATCTTCAAGCTTTCCTTCCTTACGAAGTTTTCTCATTGCCATGAGAGCAAGGTCCATAAGGCATACGTATTTATCACTCTTTCCCTGCAAAACCTCTTCCCGATCCGCCAGGTACTGATTGTAGGTATCTTCTATTGGTTCTCTATAATCTCCATCTGTAAATGACACATCCTTTAACTCAGTCTGGAAGGTGGTATGGCGGCAGTGATCGGACCAATACGTATCCAGCACACGTATCTCTGTCATGGTAGGATCCCTGTGCTCCTCACCTTTATAATAATTCTGGATATGCAAGAAATCCTGAAACGTCATAGCAAGATTCAGTCCTTCGTACAGCTCTTTTAATTCATTTTCATTTAGATCCTGAAACCCAACAAATTTTAATACATCTGCAGGTGTTTCAAATGTGGTCACCAAAGTCTCCGGTTTTGTCTCGTCTGCTTCTCTAGAGTCTACCGGGTTGATGCAAAATGATTTGATCTCTAAAACCTGATCCGGGGTAAAGGTGCCAGAAATAACATAGGTCACTGCAGATTTGATCACAGGCTCCTCATCTTCTTTTAAAAGCTTGATGCACTGCTCTGCGGAATCTGCCCTTTGATCAAACTGACCAGGGAGATATTCAACGGAGAAAACAAGATCTTCTTCCTCAGCAATATATTCTTCTAGATAATACTCGTCCACTGGAGGCTCGGAAAAAATGGTAGTAAGAGCCAACCCATAGATTTCATCAGACAGATTTTCCATATCATAACGGATCAAAACCCGCACGCCCTTAACATTAGAAATGCCAAGATAGCTTTTGATCTCTTCTTTTAATTCATTGGCTTTAACGGCATAGGCTGGTTTTTTCTCCACGTATACTCTTCTTACACTCATAATTTCCTCCTTGTAAAGAATCCATTGGTCCATTTATACCAACATCATACCATAAGATACATCAATAAGTGAAATTAATATATCTTATGTTATTAATCAGTACAATTAATATAAAATGCTCTTAATTCTCTTTTACCACTTATTTCTGGCCTCATTCGACAATTTTCGATATTTTTTTCAAAAATGCTTGAAAGTTTAATTAAATTACAATATAGTAATAAAGGATTTTTTACTAAAGGAGCGCAATATAATATGGATCTTAATCAACAATTAAAAGAATTATCCCAGAAATATTTATTTGAGGACACAAACTTCAAAACAGATGAGCAAGCACCAAACCTGGAGGTGTGCTTAACCCTACAGGAAGATCATATCGAATGTTTCATTGAAAAAGCGAGTCAGCTTAATTCAATCATTGAATCCTGTTCTAATATGATTACTATGTTTGATACCTCTGTGCCAAAGGAAATTTTGATGCAGACATCTCTTCGTTGCGGGAAGGACAATCAGCTTTACATCCGCACCACTCCCTCCATGCTGAATATACTGGTGGAAACACTGTTTGGTTAAGGATCAATATTCTTCACATAACGTGAGACGGGTCCCATGGAAACAGGGGAAGCTGACCGGTCATACTGCCGGCCTGTTTCCCCTGTTTGTATTTTAGTAAGTCTTTTGACCGATTATTTAAGGTGAGAGCTTTCATTTCTTTCTAATAATAGAAACTCTTCTGTCACCGGATTAAACTCTAAGGTAGTGATGCTGGCATTTTCTACGATGCCAGGATCTTTTTTTGTATCATACCCCATCATGAATGAAAATAAATGCTTCAAGGTGGCTCCATGAGACACAATGGCTACATCTTCCATTCCTGCAGTGATTTTTCGTATCTCATTCCATGCGCCTATGCAACGGCCTTGAATATGCTCCAGCACTTCACCGCCAGGAGGAGATACCATCTCTGGTTTGACGGTCCATCCCTTAAATTCCTCTGGATATTCTTTTTGAATCTCAGCCCATGTAAGCCCTTCCCATTTGCCAAATTCCACTTCTACAAGCTGTTTCATGGAACAAATTTCAGTATTTTGTCTCTCACCAATCATAGCTGCTGTATTGGCTGCACGTTTCAGAGGACTAGAAAATATCTTAGCCACCGGCCTTGTATCCATGGCTTCTGCCAGCTTTAGAGCCTGTCCCCGTCCAGTTTCATTTAAAGGTATATCATGAGTTCCCTGAATTTTACCTGCTATGTTCCAATCCGTCTGTCCATGACGTATCAGATATATCTTCATCCTTTTTCTCCAAATCTATTATCCTTTGTAGTCTTCATCCTCTTGTTCAATTAAATCAAATCCATCTGCACCTTCCAGTGCTTCCATATCCATATCTTCTGTATTAATACTCATGGCATCCAAAGCGATCTTCATAATTCCATGGATCTCTTCCACTGTCATCTTCATCTTATCCGCTAGTTCATCAATGGTAGCTTCTCGTCCCAGCTCTTTTGCAAGGACTGATGAGACAGTCTGAAGCACGTTGACTCTGGCCGCCAACTCTTCTGCGGTCTGTTCTGCTGACACCTCTTCCTGCACTGCTTCAAGAAGGAATTCGTTCATAAGATCACCAGCGAAACGATCAAACTCCTCTTTTGTTGGAGAACCGTCATATCGCTCTACTGCCATCATGAGTGCCATGTTCGCTTCCTGAACAAGATCGGTAAGCAGTACTCCCTTACCATCAAATTCCTTAGCATAGGAAAGAGCTGTTTTTAGATTCCCTTCCACAAGACGCTTTTTAGCCTCTTTATTGCCTTCTTTTATATTTTTCAAAAGCATCTCAGTCTCTTCTTTCGTACATGGACTGATGTCTTCCATTTCTTCTAAATACATCTGGTAAAAATCATCGTTCATATATTCTTTCCACTCCTTTTTCGTTCATTCCTGATACCTGTGCCCGTTACTATACCGCACCCCAGGAAATTTGTCAAATTCCTTTACAAACCAATCATTATCGTGATAGAATAGCCTTATACTTATAAGGAGGACTAATAATGGATATTAATTTTGAACTTTATAAAGTCTTTTACCATGTGGCTGCAACCTTAAGCTTTTCAGAAGCCTCTAAGCAGCTTTTCATCTCCCAATCAGCAGTCAGCCAGTCCATTAAGGTTCTTGAGAAAAAGCTGAATCAGACTCTTTTTATCCGAAGCACAAAAAAAGTCCAACTTACCCCGGAAGGTGAAATTCTTTTAAAGCATATAGAACCAGCGATTAATCTAATTCAAAAGGGAGAAAACCAGCTGTTAGAAGCCAATACCCTTAATGGAGGTCAGCTTCGCATTGGTGCCAGCGATACCATATGCCGCTACTATCTGGTTCCTTATTTAAACAAGTTTCATAAGGAATTCCCAAATGTGCATATTAAGGTCACAAACCAGACCTCCATTGAATGCGCTCGCTTATTAGAAAATGGTCAGGTGGACTTTATCATTACCAATTACCCAAACTCCGGCCTTTCCAACGCTCAGAACGTCAGAGTCATCAATGAATTTTCTGATGTGTTTGTTGCCAATGAAGAATACTTTCCATTAAAGGGAGAAGAAGTAAGCCTTCAAAAGCTTCAGACCTATCCGATTCTAATGCTGGACCGAAAAAGTACCACCAGTGAGTTTTTGCATCACATGTTCCAAAAGGAGCAACTGGACTTGGTTCCTGAAATCGAGTTAAGCAGCAATGATCTTTTGATCGATCTTGCCCGCATCGGACTTGGCATTGCTTTTGTACCTGATTTTTGTATCCCTGAGCATGACAGAGATTTATTTCAGGTGAGGCTTACAGAAACGCTTCCGATTCGCCAGATGGTTGTGGCCTATAATGAAAGTATTCCCGTTTCTCAGGCCACCAGACAATTTATGGACATGCTGTAATAAGCCTTTTTCCAAACCTGCCTTCTAACAAAATGGCAGGTTTTATTGCATTTATACGGTGTAAGCCATCATTGAGACTTCCCACATCTCATCCTGATACAAGAAGCCTTCTTCCATAATGCTCTCCGCAGAGAATCCAACCTTTTCATAGCAACGTCTGGCGCCTGGATTGGTATCAAATACCTTTAATGTAAGTCTCTTAATGCCAAGAATTTCTACTGCATACTGGACCGCCAAAGAAACCATCTCATACCCTGCACCCGTCCCCCGTAATTTAGGGTCTACCACAATATATCCCAAATGCACACTCTCAGCCGTATAATCTGCCTTCATCTGAAAACTTCCAACTGGTTTCCCAGCCTCATCAAGGGCTGTGAACCCCCATGAACACGTTTCCATCTCAAGCTTATCATAATATTCCACCATTTGTTTCTCCGTAAGAGGAAACGTGAAACCATCTCTGCACCACAAACGCATCATGCGTTCATCAGTGAACCATTGAATGAGGAATTTACCATCAGCTTTCTTACAGGGGCGTAGTCTAAGTGTTCTCTTCATATTCATTCTCTCCTTTTTTCTCTCGTTTGTGCCAGAAATCTTTTACAACATCTCCTACATTGTTTCGTCGGACTTCATAATACTCATCCCATTCTCTTGGGAAAAGGGCTTGGTAATCAGGTCTTAAGAACCGTTCATCTAAAAGAGCGATAATACCTTCATCGTCAACCGTTCGGATCACTCTTCCTGCCGCTTGCATTACTTTATTCATGCCAGGATATTGATAGGCATAATCAAAACCTTTTTGTTCTTTTTCATCAAAATATGCTTTTAATATATGCTGCTCCGTACATACCATAGGAAGACCGGTTCCTACGATGATGGCACCGATCAACTGGTCCGCTCTTAAATCGATTCCTTCTGAAAAGACACCACCCATAACGCAGAGCGCTACAAATGAATTATCTCGTTCTTTGGAAAACTCCTTTAGAAACTGTTCTCGTTGTGCTTCATTCATGCTGGAAGCCTGAGATAGGAATGTAAAACCAATGCTTTCTTCGGATATCTCATAAAGAACTGATTCCACCTCTTTTAAATAATGATAGGAAGGAAGAAATGCCATATAGTTCCCTTTTTGTTCCGAAACAATGACCTTGAAATAATCCACCACCTTCTGATACTCTCTTTTGTTTCTTCTAGTGTAACGGCTGCTGACATCGCCTGCAACCATAAGAAGTCTTTTTTCCTGATCAAAGGGAGAATGAGCATAAACTGCATACTCCTCTTGGTCTCCGCTCAATAGTTCTTTATAATAAGAAACAGGAAGTAAGGTTGCAGAGAAAAATATGGTTCCATTTCCTTTATTCAAGCATTCTTTTAGATTTCTGGAAGGGTTGATGCAAAACAGACGAAGCATAAATCTTCCATCGCTTAAAAGCTCTGTATAAATCCGATAATTTTCATCCACACGCTCATAAATATTAATAAAATCCCTAAGAGCAAAGTAAAAATCCAAAACCAAGTCTCGGTCTCCGAACTCTTGATGAATCTCCATAAACTTTTCCATTTCGCCAAATAGAGATAAGATGCTGGTCATAAAAAAACGGATATCTTCCAGTATCTGGTAACTTTCGCACTCTCGTTTCATCTCAAGAAGTTCTTTGTTGCACCGATCCAAAAGCCTTGCTATCTTCTGATCCATTGGTTTTATGATTTTTTTTACCAGCAGAAAGTCTTCCTTATATAAGACTGCGCTGTACATCTCTCTTGCTCTTGGAACAAGATTATGCGCCTCATCTACCAGAAATAGATATTCTCCGGAAACTCCTTCTGAAAAATACCGTTTGAGCCGGATATTTGGATCAAACACATAGTTATAATCACAAATAATGGAATCCGTCCAATTGCTGATATCTAGACAAAATTCAAACGGACAAACCTGATGTTTCTCGGCATAAGCTAATACAATGTCTCTGGTGATCCCCGTCTCCTGATGAATGATATCATAAACCCCATCTCCTACCCGGTCAAAATGACCTTTTGCATAGGGACATGCGTCTGGATTACATTCTGGGGTATCCAAAAAGCAAAGCTTTTCCTTCGCGGTTATTGTGACAGTATTCAGATACAGGCCTTGTTCCCTCAATAATTCAAAGGATTCCTCCGCTACACTTCTCGTAATGGTCTTAGCGGTTAAATAAAACAGCTTATCCCCCAGGCCCTCTCTCATGGCTCTCACCGCAGGAAATATGGTAGAGAGAGTCTTTCCGACTCCTGTCGGTGCTTGAATGAACAGATTTCTTTTTCTTTGAATGCTTCGGTATACGGAAACCACCAAGTCCTTCTGGCCGGACCGGTAAGGGAATGGAAAGGATAGCTCCTGTATGGATTCATCTCTTCTTAAGCCATGGATATACAAATATCTGGCCCATTTGACATACTCATGAATTAATCCCTGGAACCATGCTTCCAGTTCTTCAAAGGTCTTCTCCACTTGAAAACGCCGTATTTCTTCTGTTTCCATATTACAATAGGTCATCTGAATCACTGCTCCAGCAAGTGTATGGTCAAAGCAGTAAAAGTAGCCATAGCACATTGCCTGGGCAAGGTGAACCGGAACAGGTTCTTCCAAATAAGATAAGTCCTTATAGACGCCTTTAATTTCATCTATGGTAACCCCTTCCGGCTTTTCGATAATTCCGTCGGCTCTGCCTTCTATTAAGATCTGGAACTGATCCTGATCCACCGTATGCTTAAGTGATACCTCCGGTCGATAATCCGGGCCCATACGACGCTGAATCTTTCTATGAATCCTGCTGCCTTCTTGCATGGCAGTTTTTTCAAAGGCTTGGGTCCTGCGATTATCAATGTCGCCAGAACGAAGTACATACTCAACCAGATTTCTGACTGATATCTTAATGATCTTAGTGTCTGCCATGTTCCTCCATCTCTTTAATAATAAAAAAGGAAACTGTATGCCAAGTGGCTTACAATTCCCTTTTATGAGTGTTTGTTTATGCTGCGGAGCATTTCTCCGGAGCTCTCTCCTTTAAAAACGCTTCAAAATTTACATCTTCCCCATGGAGTTGAACGGTCAACACCTGTGTTAAATCCAGGCTCAAAACTCCTAAAATAGACTTTGCGTCAATGGTCACTCTATTGTAATAAACGTCTATGTCGAATTTACATTTTGCAGCAGCGGTAACAAACTTTTTTGCCTCAGCAATGGTCGGCAGCATGATCTTAACCTGTTTCATAATAAAAACTCCTTTATATTAAAGAAAAAGTCACAAATTACTTATATCATGATTGACATGATTTGTCAAATTATGCTTTGGACTTGATCCTAACACACTTTTTGTGCATGTTTTGCAGATATAGAGTTTCTTAAATCGTAATACCTATACATCTTTTTGCTGAGTACCATCATAATTGGGGAATCTTTGTCTTAGATTCTTTTTTTAAGTCAGAGGTTAACAATTTTTGATATGCCTTCTGAACTTCACTTTATTTAATTTTACCACAATCGTTTTCTCTTTAATAGTAGAATTAATTTTTTATTTTATTCGAAAAAATGGTTGCAATTTAAAAACTTCTATGCTATACTTTCTAAGTGCTCGGCTAAGGGTACAAAACGCTTTCCAAAGGGGAATAGTTCAATGGTAGAGCAACGGTCTCCAAAACCGTAAATGGGGGTTCGAGCCCCTCTTCCCCTGCTAATTATAAGTCTTAATTTCCTTGTTTTATAAGGATATTAAGGCTTTTTTGTTGTCTCATTTTTAAATATATGCACAATAAGATCTCACTTTCTTAAAGTTAATCCTTTTTCTCATTTCGATCTTCAAATATATTCTTAAATGCAAATAAGAACAGAACCCCTAACCGCAGTTGCATTTTGAAATTCTGTTCTTTTGATTCTGTTCTTAAGGTTTAATTCTAATTATTTTCTTTCATATGAAGGTCTGCAAAATCCATGTAACAGTTCCAGTCATATTCATCCATATCATGATTGCCTGTTTTAAAGTGATGACCAATTCTACCTTCCTGCACCGGATTCTCCGGTAAAGGTTGTGTTTCCTGCCCAATCCCTTTTACACCAAAGAGCTCATAGACAGGACTAGCCTCTATACAGGACTCAAACTGTCCTTGTGGGTCTGCCCATTTGTCAAAGGTCTTAGCGGAGGTATAAACAAGCCTTGGAGCAATGAGGCCAAGAAGCATATGCTGATCAAAAGGAAGTGTTTCTTCCTTATCAATGTATTTCTGATAGTTCTTACAGAACCAATAAGGGAAGCGATTGACAATATCACCGATTCTCTCACCTTTGGCTCCTCTAGATAATGCATCTCCACTGTTCCCAGCACAGCTACTCACTGCCATGGCAAAGCGTTCATCCTGTGCGGTGCCCCAAAGAGCTGTCTTCCCACCTCTGGAGTGACCAACTAATGCAACTTTTCGCTCATCAATCAGAGGCTCCATTTCAAAATAGTCCATGATACGGCTTGCTGCCCAGGACCAAGCTGTGATTGCGCCCCAGGCATCATCTGGTCTGTTTTCCACGTACTCGGGAAATAGTCTGGAAAATCCGGTGGTAAAACCTTCTTCATAATCTGGAGAAATCTCTTGGGTACGGAATGCCGCGCAGGCATATCCCCTTGAAATAATAGTTTCTGCCGGATAAAAGGGGCTTAGAAAATGTCTGGCAGGATCGCTGTCTTTTATTCCCCTGTTGCATATGGTCACAAAAGCGGGAACAGGCTTTTTCGCCTCTGCCGGAATAAATGCAACAAAAGAAAAAATAAAAGAAATGCCGTTTCTAACCGCTTCCACTTCTACCGTATTTCTAATGGCTCGTCCTTGCATAATATCTGCCGTTCTTTTAGAATCTGCCACCCGAATCTTTATTGTAACATCACTCATGTCAGGAAGAAAGCCGTACTCTTCTTCGGAAAACAGTGTAAGAAGCTCTGGTCTTCGCTTCGTAAGCCAGGTTTCCTTTTCATTGACCTTAGTCCCATCACAGCACGTTAATATGGAGGGGAGGTTTCTATTATTTTCTATCATGCCTTCTCCTCTTTCTTATTTGCCATACTGCTTAATGTCACTAGGAGCAAAACCAAAGCATTTTTTAAATACTTGAAAAAAGTAAGAGTAATCACTATATCCTAACATACGGGACACTTCATTCACTCTATTTTGAGGATTTCGAAGGAGTATCTTGGCGTTTATCATCTTTACCATAGTGACATAATTGGAAAACCCTACCCCTGTTTCTTTTTTAAAGCACTTACTAAAATAAGAAGTGGAAATTAATAGCTCTTCGCAAATATCTGATAGAGATATATTGCGTTGAATGTTTCGCTCCACATGATCGATCGCATTGTATACAAGCTTTGAATATTCTTCCCGGTTAGCACGAATCGATTGAACTTTTCCTTCCAATGAATCTGTCTCCTCTTCTTCTTCTTTTTCTTTTTTTCTAGAGAGCGTGTCAACGGCCTTCTTTAATGCCTGCTCAAGTTCATCTGTCATAATAGGTTTTAACAGAAAATCACTGACACCGTAACGAATTGCTTTTTGGGCATACTCAAACTGACTGTACCCAGAAATTATAATAAACTGAGTATCCTGTCTTTGCTGATTCACTTTTTCGATGATATCAAGACCATTAAATCCTGGCATTTGAATATCGATAATTACAATGTCTGGAGACTCTCTGTGTATGAGCTCCAGACCAGCGATTCCGTCGTAAGCTACCCCGGAGACTCTACAATAAAAGTCTTCCCAACGGGTTGATTGTGATATCGCTGTTACTGCTATCTTATTGTCATCAATAATTACTACTGAATACATAATGATCACTCCTTTTTCGGACTGTTAAGGCAAAGGAAATTCAAGCCTCACCTCCGTGTAATGAAGATATTCCGACTCTATGAATACACCATAATCCGGTCCATACATAAGTTGGATTCGATCTTGAACATTCTTAATTCCAATCCGTTTTTTCCCTCCATGGGTATGAAGGACAGAAACCAGCTTTTCGGGCGGAATTCCCTGTCCGTCATCCCATACTTTTATAATCAGACGGTCTATATCATGATAAACAGATATGCGAATGGTACACAAACCTATCTTTGGCTCCATGCCATGAACCAGAGAATTCTCAATAATTGGCTGTAAGATACAGCTTGGTATCATTGTATTTAAAAGGCTATCGTCCACATCCCACATAATGTTTAATCGATCTGGATAAATATTGTTATATAGTTCCAGGTAATTTTCTGCATATTCTATTTCCATGCTTAAGCTACAAGTAGTCTGAGTGCGGTTAATGTTACCTCTGAAAAATTTAGATAAGAAACAGATCAGCCGGCTGACCTCTTTATCTCCATTAATCTGAGCTATGCCGTTGATGGATTGAAGAACATTAAATAAAAAGTGAGGGTTGACCTGTGCCTGGAGCTCATGATATTTGAATTCCAGAAGCAAATATTCATTCTGCTGCTGTATTTCTTTTGCCTTTACAATCTCACCCATGAGATTTTGTATTCTACCTGCCATCTCATGAATGTGGGTTGAGAGTACATCCATCTGATCGCCTTTAGAGAAGGTGGTGACTTCCATATCAAAGTTACCCTTTGATATCTCGCCGATGTTGTGTAGCAATATTTGAAGATTCCTTGCCATATTTCCAAACATCAACCACAAAAAGATAATAATAAAAACGATCAAAAGAAGCCCCATCGCAGATATAAAGTAAAGTAGGTCGGATAGTGCCCTGTACTTTTTCGTCAAATCTACCTCATGGGAAATCCGTAGCCGACTTCTGTTAATAAAGTATTCTGCATACAGATAATTATGGTTTTTATCCTTTTGACTTATTTCCGAGGAGCCTTGTTTCCTATCCTGTCCAACCATGTTATCGGTGGAAAAGAGTAATTCTTCATTCCTGTCATACAGAGTGTAATTTCCTACTTTATTGCTGTCGATATTTTGAAAAATTTCTTTTAGTGAAGCATTCTGTACTTCTGCGATAACGCTACCGCTGAACTTCATGGTTCCCTGATCAAACAAATTCCTCATTAAAATAATCCCACTCTCGTTGGGACTGCTGGTCCATACGATATTACCTGGCTGATCAGAAAGATTTCCTAAATTTTTAAAATATAGTTCCTGAACCGCCTGATTATCTGGACTTTCTTCTCTTATTCTAGAATCCCTGTAAACAAGATATACGTTGTTAGATGAATCAACGATAGCGACCCAGTTAATATCATAATTTGCACTAAGCATCTCTTCCAAGCGTTTTTGAATTCTCTGTTTTAAGATAGGTAATTCTGTTTCACCCGATCCATTCATCTGACTTAAAAGTGGAGCAAATCGTTCATTCGTCGCAGATAGGGGTATGGTATCCTCTACCAGTTCCTTTAAGGAAATGTCGATATTTCTGCATATCTGCTCCGTTAAGGTATCTGACTGGTTGGTCAACTCTGTCTTAAACCAGTTACTGCTAACTTTATAAATGCATATCAACGCTCCCAGAAATGTAACACCTAAAAGAACGGTGACCGCTATCATTTTAGAATAAAGGGTCTTTCTGAAATGGATTTTTTTTTCGGCAGGTTTCATCAGCCACCTCCTGTTTTTTCCAACTATATCAACTCATAATAAGAATGTCAACGACAGAAAGCGACTGCTAGCCAAAGATCAACCCTTAACCGCACCGGAAGTGATTCCTCCGATAATATATTTTTGCAACATTAGATACAACATCAATATCGGGATAATGGAAAGAATGAACAGTGCAAATGCAAGACCTAGTTCAATGCTGTTCTCTCCAAAGAAGAAATACTGTGTCAGCGGGATGTTTCGTACCGCCTTTTGTTGAAGCAGTGTCAGAGACATCTGGAAATCGTTCCACACATTTAGCGAATTTAAAATGATAGAGGTCATTACAATCGGCTTCATAAGAGGAAATACGATGCGAAAGAAGGTTGAATATAATCCAGCTCCATCTATGTTTGCGGATTCTTCCAGCTCCTTTGGGATGCTCTTTACAAAACCAGATACTAAAAGTACCGTAAAGGCTATCTGAAACCCTACTTTTGCCATAATGAATCCATGAAGGGTATTTAACAGCTTCCATTTTGTCATATCAATATAGAGCGGCGTCATAATCGACTGAAATGGGATGATCATCGCTCCTATAAACAGATAATAAATCCCGTTATAAAACCAGTTGTTCTTTCTGGCAATAATATAGGAAGCCATGGTACAAATTAAAGTGATAATGACTACGGATACCACCGTAGTTACCAAGCTGTTTTTAAGGGCAAGACCAAAATTTGAGGTTTCAATGGCACGTGTAAAGTTATCCCAGTGAATTACCTTTGGAAATGCCAGACGATTGGCAACCATCTCTGGTTTTGATTTGACGGAGTAAATGATTGCAATATAAAAAGGGCTGGAAACCAAAAGAGTTACTGCAATTTTCAAAAGAAGTGTCAAGCTATTTTTTAATGACCGGCTCATTATATTTCCACCTCCCTGGCTCTTAGATTCTTTGATACCAGAGTACTAACAGCAAAAATAGCTAAGGTAAATACCACCGCAATTGCCTGTCCGTAACCTGCTTTAAAGTAAGTAAATAAATTATTATAGATTAACATTGCCACTGTCTCTGATGCCCTTCCAGGCCCACCTGCGGTTGCTGCCATGGGATAATCAAACACTTTCATTCCCCAAGCTAGCAATAGTGTAAAGTTTGCCGTCACTGCCGGAGCAATCATTGGAAACGTAATTGCTTTAAACTTCTGCCATGGGGTAGCACCTTCTAGTTCAGCCGCTTCATAATAATCTTTGGAAACTCCTTGAATTGCCGCGATGTAAACCACCATGCAGTATCCCGTATCTCTCCAAATGGAGATCACTGAGAGTCCAAACATAACCCAGACTGTGCTGCCTAGAGGACTTGGAATCCCAAAAACATCAAAAAACACATCACTGTATACATATCTCCAAATGTAAGAAGATAATACCAAGCTAAGACAATAAGGAACAAAGATACAAGTCCTTAAAATATTGTTGATTTTTGATTTCTTAGAAATCATCAAGGCAAAAATCAAACCAAAAATATTAGAAAATACCATTGTGACTGCAGTAAAGATTAACGTGTTTTTTATGGCATTTAAAACATTGGTATCCTGAAAAATACGGATATAATTGCTAAAACCCACATATTTTTTTACAGGACTCATTCCATCCCACTTTGTAAAGGATATAGGAAATCCTTGCAAAAATGGGTAGACCACAAAGATTGCGAATATAATCAGTGCCGGCAATACAAAGGTGAATTCCTGTAGCCGTTTTTTCGTTTTCTGGTTCATTCATGCCTCCAATCTATTAAAAAAGTCAGGGTTACACATAGCTAAAGCTACTCGCCACCCTGACTTCGTGATTTATAATATTACTTCATGAAATTACTGTCTGATGGATGCGATCTCATAATCAATGTCCTGAAGTAATTTTGCTACATCACGCTTGCTGTCATCCAAGGTGACAAACTCCTGAAGCTTGGTGCGGAATGCAGTAGAATACTCAGATGTGTAATCTGGCACAAGACTCTTAGATACAATCATATCGTTATCGATGTATGATTTGATCTCCTTGATAAATTCATCTGCATCATCGGTTGAAACAGTTACGTTACTTGTCATTAACTTAGCTGTATTCATCCATACCTTAGAGCTATCCTCACTTGCAAAGTAGTTTAATAAAGACATAACTGCTTCTTTTTGCTTTGTCTGAGATGATACTACGAATACGTCATCAATACCAACCCATAATTTATTTTCCTTAGGATCGTCAGACCATGGAGTTGGGAACATTCCAAATTCTCCGTCAGGACTAGCTGCAATTACATCTCCCATGAGCCAGCCACCGTTCATATACATAGGTCTCTGACCTGCTGCAAAGTTCTGAATTCCCTGAGTCTGGTCAACGGCTGTATCACCTGCATCTTTATAAGAAGCAAATTTAGAGAACATTTCCATTGCTTCTTTTACCTTCTCATTGTCAGACAGTTCTTTCTTGCCTTCCTGAGAGTCTCTCCATACACTTTCATTTCCAGTTGCTGCTGCCATACTTGTAAAGAAGGAGTCAAGCTCATGGAATACTCCATGAATGAAGTTGTAAGGATGGATAAAAGGTTTAATTCCTTTATCATTAAATGTATCAGCTACTTTAAAGAATTCTTCTTTGGTTTTTGGAGCTTCTACTCCAGCTTCTTTAAACATCTTCTTGTTGTAGAAAGTTGCCTTTACCTGAGCATCGATTGGGAAGCCATATACTCCGCCGTTAATGGTACATTCGTCAGCAAGCATCGGAAGTACATTCTTCATGCAATCTTCCCCTTTAAGATCCATAAAATAGCCGCCATCAACAAATTCTTTCATTGTCTGAGGTTTTCCAAACATAATATCCGGAGCTTCGCCTGCAGCAATATAATTTTTATAAGTAGCGATGTAAGAGGATGAAGCTACAACTTCCACGTCTACTTTAATATCTGGGTTCTCTGCCTCAAATGATGCGATCATAGCGTCCAAAGCATCTCTTTTTGACTGTTCTCCCATGTAATGAACCAGGCGAACAGTAACTTGATCTCCACTGCCTGTTTTTGCAGTGTCAACTTTGCTCTCTGTCTCTTTTGTCTCCTGGCTAGAAACCTCCCCAACGGTTTCTGTCTTACTTCCTGAGGAGCAGCCTACCACAGTTGCGGCCATAAGACCGGCTAATAAGAGGGCTGAAGCACGTTTTAAATACATTTTTTTCATTTTACTTCCTCCTTAAATTTAGGTTAGTAATACTACCTTCTAAATATTTTAGCAAACGAAAGCGTAAGGTCATATATTATTTTTTTGTTGTATTATTATTTATTTTGTCATTTTTACGCAGCCTAGGCATAATACAACGATATATTCTCATTATTGTGTGTCAATAATTCATTTTATCGGTTTATATTATAAGAAGGCATTAAAATACCTGAAATGATACCACCTATGTTTTCATAACTTTAAACGTCATAAGCATAGGTTGCATCTTTTCAGGTATTCTATGTCAATTAATCTGACAATCCTACAATTGCGTCCCTGACATTTCCCACACCAATCAGGCGAATGCCGGTTATGGGACCCATCTTTTCCATACATATCTTGGGAAGGATACAAGTCTTAAATCCAAGTTTTTTTGCTTCATTCACTCTTTGCTGAGCCATAGAAACGGCGCGAACCTCTCCAGATAGTCCTACCTCTCCAAATATAATGGTTTTAGAATCTACCGCCCGGTCCTTCATGCTAGACACTATGGCCATGAGGATCGCAAGATCAAGGGCCGGCTCGTTCATCCGAAGCCCTCCTGTAATATTCACATAGGCATCAAAATGGGAAAGGTCATAATGGCACCGTTTCTCAAGAACTGCCATAAGTAGGTTCACTCGGTTATAATCGGTACCTGCCGCGGTTCGCCTTGGCATACCAAATGCAGTTGCGGTAATTAAAGCCTGAACCTCCAAAAGCATGGGCCTTGTCCCTTCCATGGAGCAGGCCACTACGGCCCCAGAGGCATCCTCTGGTCTTCCACTTAGCATAAACTCGGAGGGGTTTGCCACTTCTGCCAAGCCGCTTTCCACCATTTCAAATACTCCAATTTCATTGGTAGAACCAAATCTATTTTTAACTCCCCGTATGATTCGGTAAGAGGCACTTCTCTCTCCTTCAAAGTAAAGGACCGTGTCCACCATATGCTCTAGAACTCTCGGACCTGCCACAACGCCTTCTTTGGTCACATGCCCCACAAGAAATACAGCAATTCCTGAACCTTTCGCAATTTGCAGAAGAATATTTGTAGATTCCCTCACCTGACTTACACTTCCTGGAGCAGAGGAAATCTCCTCCCGAAACATGGTCTGTATGGAGTCAATAATCACAACATCTGGTTTTTCCTCTCTTATGGCACCTTCAATTAAATCCAGGCTGGTTTCACAAAGAAATAACAGATCTCCGGTTATTTCTCCAATCCGATTTGCCCTTAACTTAATCTGTTTCAGAGATTCTTCTCCTGATATGTAGAGAACCTTTCGTCCGGAAGCGGCAAGGTTTTTGCAGACCTGTAACAGTAAGGTGGATTTTCCGATTCCCGGATCTCCTCCCACCAATACCAACGATCCTTTTACAACGCCTCCCCCAAGCACCCGGTCCAGTTCATCATATCCGGTTTTCATGCGGTCTTGCTCATCTAAGAGAATTTCAGACAGTCTGCTGGGTTTCACCTTTATGCCAGAATGACCACCTTCACTTACGGCTCCTATCCCTCTTTTCGAGACAGGCTCTTTCTTTCCCACAGGCTCTTCCACAAATGTATTCCAATCCTTACATCCTGGACACTGTCCCAGCCACTTTACAGACTCATATCCACATTCCTTGCAAAAGAATGCGGTCGTCTTCGCCTTTGCCATCTGCTTCCTCCTTAAAAAAACTGGGCCCAGCTCTTTTTAAAGAACCGAACCCAGCTAGTATTGATGTTATTTACGGTTGATCTTTACAGATACCGGTGTTCCTTCATTTAGCTCAACACTTACATAAAGCTTACCACTCATATTGGTTCCCATGCTTCCAGCAGCTTCGCCTTCTACATAAACCTCATACTCGGTATCTTCTGCTAACTGAACAGTTAATTGTGCATCTTTATCACCCTCAACCAAAAATGCAACTCCGTCATTGGATACTGCAAAATTCTCTACTGCAGTACCAGGCACGGATTCGTATACAAACATGCCGTTTCGCTCCAGCTTGGTTATCTCATAGAAAGTCTTAACTTTATATAAATCACCTGCGTGTTCAAAATCCTGTAATTTTGACTTTGTTTCTAATTTGTAATTACCAAAACTGATTGTTCCGTCTTGTTCCGTGCGGATTAACTCTTCAATTACCGGCATCGATTTGCCCTCCTAGTATTTTGTTTACTTATCCCTAATAGCGAAGCATAGATCCCATCGCTTGTAGCTATTATACACGAACCAGTGGGAAATGGCTAGCTATTTTACAAGCTCTCTGACAGAAAATTTAAGTTCCTCTTCGCCTGCTGTAACCACCACTTCATCCCCATTTTTCACTCCACCACTTAAGATCTCTTCTGCCAGCTTATCTTCCAGACTATTTTGTATGGTACGTCTAAGAGGTCTTGCTCCATACTTTTCATCATAGCCTTTCTTTATTAGATATTCCTTGGCATTTTCTTCTATAGTAAGTGAAATATTCATCTGTTCTACCGTACGTTTCATAATATCATTTAACATGATGGATACAATATCCTTCATATGATCTTTATTCAGGGTATGGAAGACAATAATCTCATCTATACGGTTAATGAATTCTGGCTTAAACAGACGTTTTACTTCTTCCATTACACGGTCCTTCATAAGTTTATAATCTGCTTTTTCATCTCCGATAGCACCAAATCCCAAACGTTTTGGCGAAATGATATTTTCAGCTCCAGCATTGGAAGTCATAATTATAATTGTATTCTTAAAATCAATCTTTCGGCCCTGGGCATCTGTAATATGACCATCATCAAGTACCTGCAACAAGATGTTAAACACATCTGGGTGGGCCTTTTCTATCTCATCAAATAAAACAACAGAATAAGGATTCCTTCTTACCTTCTCACTGAGCTGTCCGCCTTCGTCATAACCTACGTATCCTGGAGGGGAACCAATGATCTTTGAGACACTGTGCTTTTCCATGTACTCGGACATATCTACCCGAATCAGGGCATTATCAGACCCAAACATTGACTCAGAAAGGGCTTTGGATAATTCTGTTTTTCCTACTCCTGTAGGTCCTAAGAATAGGAATGAGCCAATCGGGCGTTTTGGATCTTTTAATCCTACTCTACCACGACGAATCGCTTTTGCCACAGCGGTAACGGCTTCCTCCTGGCCAATGACTCTTCCATGAAGAATGGTTTCTAGGTTTCTAAGACGCTCGCTTTCCCCTTCTTCTAATTTTCTGACCGGAATCTTTGTCCAGTTGGAGATTACATCTGCGATCTCAACCTCATCCACAATAAGACTTTTGGTTGTTTTTTCCTTCTGCCATTTTTCACGAATCTTTTCTATCTTCTCTCGCTTTTTCTCTTGCTTTTTCTTAACGACACCAGCTTTTTCATAAGCTTCTGCTTTAATAAAGGCTTCCTTCTGGTCTTCTATCTGTTCGATTTCAAGCTCCAGCTCCTTAATCTCTGCAGGTTCTGTATACATGGTCAGACGCACCTTTGATGATGCTTCGTCAATAACATCAATGGCTTTATCCGGAAGAAAACGGTCATTGATATAACGAGAGGATAATTTGACAGACGCTTTGATGGCTTCATCGGTAATCGTTACCTTGTGATGTTCCTCATATCGCCCTTTTAATCCTCTTAATATACTGATTGCAGCTTCTTCAGAAGGTTCTTCAACCGTTACTGGCTGAAAACGTCTTTCAAGTGCGGAATCCTTTTCAATGTACTTACGGTACTCTTGTATGGTGGTAGCTCCGATTAACTGAAGTTCTCCTCTTGCCAAAGAAGGTTTTAATATATTGGAGGCGTCAATGGCACCCTCCGCACCGCCAGCTCCGATAATGGTATGGATCTCATCAATAAATAAAAGAACCTCTCCATCTTCAATAACCTCAGCAATTACCTTTTTAATTCTTTCTTCAAATTCACCACGGTACTTAGATCCAGCTACCATTCCAGATAAATCCAGAGTCAAAAGGCGTTTTCCAGCTATGGTCTCAGGCACATCTCCATCGGTAATTAACTGAGCCAATCCCTCTACCACTGCGGTCTTACCAACTCCTGGTTCTCCAATGAGACAAGGATTG
Organism: Lacrimispora algidixylanolytica; assembly: GCF_003609635.1. GTDB lineage: Bacteria > Bacillota > Clostridia > Lachnospirales > Lachnospiraceae > Lacrimispora > Lacrimispora algidixylanolytica. The sequence continues at coordinate 28,804 of NZ_MCIA01000023.1, forward strand.
TTCTTGGTTCTGCGGCTTAATATCTGAATGAGACGTTTGATCTCAGATTCTCTTCCAATTACAGGGTCAAGCTTTCCTTTTAACGCAAGCTCTGTTAAATCTCTGCTGTAGCTGTCCAAAGTAGGTGTATTGCCCTTTTTATGTGTTTTCATCAGCTCTTCCTTATTAGCAGGAGCATCCTCACCCATGGCTGCCAAAACGTCAATATAGAGCTTTTGTACACTGACCCCAATGGTATTTAAAAGTCTGGATGCAACACAATCATTATCACGAATAATGGAAATGAGAACGTGTTCTGTTCCAATTAAATTTGCTTTAAAACGTACCGCTTCCCGGTAGCTGTTTTCCAAAACCCTTCTTGCTCCAGGAGTATAACCCCCGTCTTCTTGAAGGCGGACTGCTTGATCCGGTGCAATCAACTGACTGATTAAGTTTAATACTTTATCTTCTTTTACTCCATTTTCTTCCAATACTCTGGAAGCGACTCCGCTTCCTTCTTCCAGAAGGCCGATAAGCAAATGCTCTGTTCCTACATAGCCATGCCCGAGACGTTCTGCTGCCTGTACGGCCAGATTAATAGCCGTCCTGGCCTTTGTCGTAAATCTGTCTATCATAATTACATCCTCCTGCTATTTTAATTCCGGCAATTCTTTACGAATAAATTCTGCCCTGGCAATATCAAGGTCTTCCTTGCTAAGGGGGCGGTCAGAAATTTTTTGAAGAACAGCCGGCTGTATTCCAAGCATCAAGCGGTAAACCGAAACTTCATTCTTTGCCAGTACCAATCCGTCTGAAAGTGCGGCCATCAACTGGGAAAGAAAAATCATGGCATCACGAAAGGTTAGTCTTCTGGCATATTTTAGTACTCCGAAAGATTTATAAACTTCATCTTCTCTCTCAATTCTTCGTCTCTGCAGGGAAAGCTTTCTTACCTGCATCTCTTGATTGGTCAACTGAATGGCGGCTTTTGTTACCGTATCAATGATTTCCCGCTCGGTCTGGCCTAAAGTCTTTAAGTTGGATATCTCATAAAGTGATCCAAAATTTTCTTCCACATCTCCGTAAACACCTCGGACAGAAGCTCCAAAACGGCTCATATCCCCAATCAGACTTGAGAACTTTCTTCCCTGAGAGAGCATCGGAAGGTGAACGACCACAGAGGCACGAAGCCCAGTACCTACATTTGTAGGAAATGAAGTCAAATATCCAAATCGGTCATCAAATGCATATGGAAATCTTTCATTGATACAATCGTCAATCTTATCGGCCTTATCCCATAACTCATCAAGACAAAGACCTGCTCCCAAAAGCTGTATTCGAATGTGATCGTCGCAGTTTAGTACGATCCCCATATCTTCCTCCTTGGAAAGTAGAATTCCAGAAGGGTTTTTCTTTAAAAGCGCAGCTGAATTTAAAACTCTTCGTTCTTTTAAAGCAGCCCTGTCCAGTTCTTCCATCTCATTTAGAAGGGAAAATTCAAAGTTTTTTTCAGCAAAATTCCCAATATCCCTTAATCCGAATTCCAGTCGGTGAACCATCTCGCCGCTTTCTTTTTCATCAAGTTTTGCAGGGAAAGAATACTCCTGCAGATTCCTAGCAAGACGAATCCGGCTGCTAATTATCCCTGGGCGACCTGCAGGAGTCTGCTCAAACCATCTATGCATTCGTCTCATTTCCTTTCCTAATTTCTTTGATTCGGTCGCGGCAAACGGCTGCGGTTTCATAATCCTCAAAACGAAGTGCTTCTTTCAGTCTAGAATCCAGTTCAGACAATTCCTTCTCTTCCTCAGAAGTCTCATCTTTTATGGACTTTCCTCTGGTTTTGGCAGCACTCTCACTTAAACTTTCAATATTTTGATTAACAGGAGATTTTCCCGTATGGAGTAAGCTACCTTGTAGCTGTTTTATGCTGTCCTCCATTAAGGGGCCAAACACACTGTAGCAATCAGAACACCCAAACCTGCTATCCCGGACAAATGCATCATAGGTGGTTCCACAAGTGGGACATGCAATCTGATGAAGCTTATCAGGTCCTTGGTTATCATCTTCAATTCCAAGCAAGCCAGAGAGCAGCTTACCGATTGGAAACTCTCCGTCAAAAATGGCTGCGTATACTCCAAAATCCATCTCTTTCGCACACTGAGCACAAAAATGATGCTCTTTTTTTACTCCACTCACTACTTCTGTATATTGTATATTTGCTTCGCGAATCTTACATCTCTCGCATAACATAATGAACCTCCAATCCAGTGAATCACTCTTCCCTTTGGTCTGCTATAAATGACTGGAATATCTCATCTACCAGCTGGTGCATTTCTTCACTCGTTACATTTTTACAGACACCTCTAGCTAATACAACGCTTAAATCTCTGCGCATCTCGTCAAGAACCTGTATTTTATCCACATCCAGAGATACAACGGCACCTTTGCGACGGTCAAGCTTTACAAAGCCTTCCTGTTTTAGAACAGTGTACGCCTTATTCACCGTATGCATATTAATTCCTATGTTGTCGGCCATCTGGCGTACGGAAGGCAAGGGATCCCCTTCTCGAATACTTTCTGTGGCGATTCCTATGATTATCTGGTTTCGAAGCTGAATATAGATGGCTTCGTTACTGTTAAAATCAATTTGCAAAAACATATTTTCACCATCTTTCGTTATATCTGTTATATGAATATTAGCACACATCACTTATTTTTTCAATAGTCTCATCCTTTCCAGATTGCAACCTTTTCACCTTATTAATTTTATCCTTTTTTGTTTATTTCCATTTTATTCTGCAGGTCTTCCATATTTTCCTTTTGTATCTAAATACATTTTTTTATGTAGTTCAATTTTGAAAAAAAGCTGCTGCATGTCCGGGTAATCCAGCCATCATGCAGCAACTTTTTTAATTATATTATGAAATAATCTTAATTTTTAATCATCAAGATCCATAAATTCAAAATCATCTTCATCCGGATCAGACTCTTTGACAGGTTTGGAAATTGATTCTTTCTCTGGAATCTTTGGTTCTACTGGCCTTTTACGCATCTGGTCCTGAGCTACATGAGTGGCTAAGTCCCTCTCAACATCTTCAAGGCTTGATTCTACAATAAAATCATCCTCATCCAGTTTTTCCCGGTTGTTGGTAGATGGCTTGTCCGGATTTCTTTCCGGTCTTTTCGTCTCTGGAATGGTTTCTAATGCTTCCCGGTCAAATTCATCCCGGCTGTAGCGTTTGATCCTGCTTCCTGGGGCATCAGCTTCTGGCTCTTTATAAAAACGAGAATCCTCAGATCCAGATTTTTTCTTTCTGCTGTTATCAAGGTCATCTCTTACCAAGCGGTCCTTTCCAGAACCATTGTTTCCTTTTTTCAATAAAAGAATTACGACAACAAGGAGCACTAATGCTATCACGCTTACAGCTATCATAATATAAAACTGTATGCCATAATCTTTTCTAAGAGCTTCATATGTCTTTACAAGCTTCACATGCTCGTCGTAAGACACTTCTGATGCAAAATATCGCTGAACTGTCTTTTCTTTCAGATCGTAACGGTAGAATGCTTTTTCTCCATTCCAGTTCATGGCATAGAATACACAGTATTCTGGTTCTGCCTCAGAATTTACTACCCAACCAGTCACTCGAATACCATCAATATCCACGCTACGCTCTACAAAACCTTCCGGCACCTTTGTATCGGTATCAAGAGGAACGACTACAATCGCCTTTGAACTAGTTTCAACTTGTACAAATTGAGACCAGGTATCGGATTTTTCATTGTAAACAAAGAAACCACCGTTACCTCCTGCGTCTTTTAAATAAAGGAGAAGAAGGTCTTTTTCCAGTCCTTTTCCAGACATCACTTCTGTTCCCTTATAAGAATAGCTTGCTGATTCAAACCCTTCGGGAAGCGTAGATTCATCAAAGGAGGTTGCAATGCTGTATTCCGTTCCGTTAACAGTTACCTTTGCATCTGCAAACTCTGCTTCCTTTGTCTCGCCATTTTCGTTTGTAGCAGGTACCGTTTCTCCGCCTTCTGGCTTTTTCACGGTTATGGTATAGTTTTTAACGGTCTGCCCATCTTCGGCAGTGACCTTAATTACAACCGCATTGTCACCGGCTTTTAATCCTTTTTCCCCTTGAAGCGTTACGTTCGCTCCTGCATTGGCTGCCACCGCATTGACCACTAAGTCAGCCGTATTGGCATCCACCTCTGCTGTGTACTGGTCCACAGAGGCTGAAAATCCAGGGCTTAATGTTCCAGGAGAAATTTTTAAAGACTTTAATGTGGCATCCTTGGAAAACGTAGCTGGTGAGGTAACCTTAACCGTTGCACTCCCCTGCTTACTCAAAGTAATGGCTTGGGAGTTCACATCGTAAATTTCCTGGGAAGTAACCTTAATTGGTGCGTTTCCAGCCTGTAATGTCTTAAATTTCAAAGAGAAGTTAAACGATTTCTGGTCTGCGGAATCCATGGTTCCCAGAATCTTAATGGCTCCTGCACCACCGTTGGCACTGGTGCCGCTTACAAATTGTAAAATCCCTGGATCATATGACAGCATAATTTCTGCTGTTCCCAGTGCAGTGTCACTGGTGACCTTCATATTAACCGTCACTTCATTCCCCACCATAACGGAAGGGTCTGAAAATGATATCTTTGCGTTGGAAGCCCAGGATATCATCTGACCAAAAGGTCCGATTACTGCTATCATGAAGGCGGTCATTACACTGATTATGAGTTTTTTCAGTTTCCTATTCATATTGTCTCCTATTTCTGCCGAGCATTAAAGTCCCAGAACCTTCTTTTTCATAAGAAGAAGATCCTTTGAATCAACCTTGCCGTCTCCATTTAAGTCAGCGGCCTTTTTTTCTTTTTCAGACAACTTTTCCAGTCCAAGGATATAACGCTGAACCTTTAAGACATCCTTACTGCTGATCTTTCCATCTCCATCAATATCTCCAGAGGTGACAGAAGCTATCTGCGCGGCAGTCGTCTCCTGAGCCTGTGTCTGCTTTACTGTCTCTGTTACTTGTTCCGTCACCGGTTTGCTTCCTCCCGGTCCCTGTGTTATAACTCCTGTTGATGTCTGTACGGAAATATTAGTGTTTCCTACCGGGGCAATGGTTACATTGCTTCCTCCCGGAGTTCCTTTGTTTGCTTCTTCATTCGTTTTTGTCTTGCCAGAACCGCTGCTTCCAGGACCGCTTTTTCCAGACCCACTGCTGCTTGATCCGCTGCTGTTTCCAGATCCACTGCTTCCTGATGTGCTGCCTGGATTGTTTGGCATACTACCAGAATTATTGTTCCCTGTTCCAGAAGAATAAGTTGGGCCATTATTCTGACGTACTACATGAAGGATATACTCTCTGACGGTACCATTTTGTGCTGTAACTGATATCTTAATATCGTTATTGCCGTTTTGTAGTGCTATGGTTCCAGTTCCACTCACTGAGGATGCCGATGTTAAGGCAGAAGCGGAGACTTTAATGTTTGTAACGGTTGGGTCAACAATCAGATTGTATTCCAGGGTATCTCTGTTAAACGTTGGTGTCATAACAAAACCTTCCACGTTTAAGCCTGCTAACATATTATTGGTATTGCCATCACCTGTAGGCTGACTACATGGAGTTTCCGGCATATTGTTATAAATCGGTATCTTAAACTCAAGAGATGTTTTTTTCATATCGCTGTTATAGGCCTTTGAAAAAACTGCTCCCTCTGATGCTGCACCCTGTACATTGGTCATATACTGGTGTTTATATATGTTTGCACCTTGTACATTAAATTTCTTCAGATAAAATGTATCCTGCCCAACTTTCACATAGTTATTACCATAATATAGAGCTCCCCCTAAAATTGATTTATCGGAAGAGTTCCATGGTCTACCATAATTACCAGTTTGAGACGCCCACCATAAGCCTCTTTGTACCGCTGACATATTGCCAGACTGATAGGCTTCAATATTAAAGAAATTATAAAATCCTTCATAACCAGATTCAGTTCCTGAAACACTCTTTCCATTACCTGCTGATCCCTGCTCCTGAATAATCATTGCAGCAAGTACATAGGGATTGACTCCTGATTGGGTAGCCGCATTCATAATCATATTCGCATAGGATGAGCTACCTGACACCGTACCGGTGGTATCATTGGAAGAAGGAGCCGAGGTCGAAGGTCCCGTAAGACTAGCCCCTGGACCGTATTCCATAAGCACACGAGGATTCTTAGGCGTAATGGAGGCATGAGGTGCCTCTAGGCTTACATTGCCAGATCCAGAGCTTTCTGGACTTCCTCCTGTGGTTGGGCTTACTGTTCCGCCTGGACCATTGTTTTGTGTGTTTCCGGTTGGATTAGATGTATTTGACGAATTTGTAGAATTCCCGCCACTGGAAGAACCGCCGGATAAAAAGGTTCCTTTTGTCATTGTTTGAAGTCCATCCATAGTCTGTTTATTGCTGTCATAGGAATGGCTTAAAAACTGAAAAACGTTTGTCTCATCAATAAAGTTCCTAGGATCCATATAATACTTTACAATATCTTCAGAGGCAGTTACCCAACTGCTTCCGTCAAAACCTACCCAAGTACTAGTGTCCCAATTATAAGCTCCATTAAGCATGGACTTCCAGGATGACATACTGCCTGTATGTACTAGAGTCTTACCTACCTGACTCTCTTCCTTAACCGCTGTATTCCAGTCAAGGTTGGTCTTTTGAGCACGAAATACCCACTGAGGGTGCTGTGCGTGAAGTGCACGAAGACGTATCTTGTAACTCTCCGGAAATCCTTCCGCAGCTAACTGGGACTCAAAATTCCCATCCTGAGTATAGGTAGCAGGAAACTTAAGGTAGCTTTTGGTTACATAGCCAGTAACCTTTTGGCCTCCTGAATTGGATACGCGAATTTGATACCACAACGCTCCGTCAGATCCATTCTTCTCATCGATAACGCTTACAGAAGCTCCGTTGGTCAGTTTTGTTACGATAGAATAGGTCGTACCTGGCCCGCTCCTCACATTTAGTGAAGTAGCATTCACCGTGGCCGACCTCTCTGTGTAAGCATACGCATTTATGTAAGGCGTGACAACTCCAAAACTGGAATCCAGCACCAAAACACTGGCTAAAATTGCGGCCATCCTACGAGCCTTTTTATACTTTTTCATCTGTTTCTCCCAATATGCCCTAATGTATTTTAAAATTAACAATTATATGTAAATTATCCATTTATTTATTATAAAGACAAATCATACCATGTGTCAACTGAATCATCTAAAGTTCAGACAATTGGAATTATTTGTAAGAAAATCTTTATAGTTTTAAAGATCATTTCAACAAAATAATAGGTCCTTGCTAACAAATATTGCTTATGATAGACTAAAGTTCACAAGAAAATCCTATCTATAAGAGCAAAAATTCATATGATAGAATCTTCACGCGATCAACCGCAGTTTTACAAAGGTGGGTTTTCTCTTCCATCAATGAGCAATTGATCCATATAAGATAGCTCCATTTTTATTAAGATACTTATTACGGAAAGGAGTATATGATGATTCAATCATCATATAACACAAAATGCATACAGCAGATTATTTTATACAGAAGTTAGAAATGACACCTCATCCAGAAGGTGGCTTCTTTAAAGAAAACGAAACCTCCAGCGATCATACTCTGGTGACCAATGACGAAACCGGAACATCAAAATCACGAAAATTATGGACAAGCATATACTTTCTCCTAAGAGACGGTGAAGTATCAAACTTCCACCGCTTAGAGTCAGATGAAATGTGGTATTATCATGCCGGATCTTCCTTGACCATATATGTAATAACGCCAGAGGGAGAATTGTTAACAAAAGAACTTGGACTGGACATGGAAAAAGGGGAACAACCACAGGTTTTGGTTCCTAAGGGGACTATCTTTGGTTCTGCTATGAACAAAGAAGGATTCGCCTTAGTTGGCTGTATGGTTTCCCCCGGATTTGTATTTGAAGACTTTGAGTTAATTGACCGTGCTGATTTATTAGAGAATTATCCTCAGCATAAAGAGACGATTAAAAAGCTTTCCATGGAAACCACTTAAGTATTTATCATTTAAAAAATATAAGGCTCCCCTAATCGGGGAGCCTTATGCTTTTTAAACTGGATACGCTTTGCTATCCTTATCTGCTATCGTTACATCAACACCTGTCTGCTGAGCTGCACGATATTCAAAAAATTCTTTTGCAACAGCTGGGAACAGTGCGTAGGATAATACATCCTCATCCTGCTGTTTCCACTGAGCGCATTCCTTTTCAAATCTAGGAAGCTGTGGTTCAATATTATCTGCCGGACGACAGGTAATAGGAGTTTCGTTTCCGATGACCTTTTTCTGGATTTCAGCATTAAACGGTTTTACCGTCTGGCCAAATTCTCCTAAGAACATCTTTCTTGTCTCTTTCGTAACCATCTTGTAACGCTCACCGCTGATTACATTTAAAACAGCCTGAGTACCAACAATCTGGGAAGATGGAGTTACAAGTGGAGCTTCACCAAGATCCTGTCTTACTCTTGGAATTTCCTGAAGAACTTCCAAGTATTTGTCTTCCTGACCCGCTTCTTTTAACTGGCTAACCAGATTAGAAAGCATACCGCCTGGTACCTGGTACTGTAATGTCTTAATATCAACACCGAGAACCTTAGGATTTAAAAGACCACTCTTTAATGCTTCTTCACGGATTGGCTGAAAAAATCCACAGATTTCTGCCAGAAGATTCTGGTCAAAGCCTGTATCATATGGAGTGCCTCTAAATGTCTCTACCATAACCTCAGTCGCTGGCTGGCTAGTTCCAAGTGCAAGAGGTGAAATTGCAGTATCAATGATATCACATCCTGCTTCCACTGCCTTTAAGTAAGTCATAGAAGCAACACCAGAAGTGTAATGGGTGTGAACGTCGATAGGAAGCTTTGTAGAATCCTTTAACGCACCAATCAGCTCTTCTGCTTTGTAAGGAGTTAAAAGTCCTGCCATATCCTTTACGCAGATAGAAGCTGCTCCCATATCTTCAATTCTTTTCGCAATATCTTTCCAGTATTCTAAAGTATAGGCATCACCCAGAGTATAGCTTAACGCTACCTGTGCATGACCATTTTCTTTATTACAAGCACTTACAGCAGTCTGTAAGTTACGGATATCGTTTAAGCAGTCAAAGATACGGATAATATCAATACCATTTGCCAGTGACTTCTGAACAAAGTATTCAACTACGTCATCAGCATAATGATTGTAACCTAAAATATTCTGTCCGCGGAAAAGCATCTGCAGCTTTGTGTTCTTAAAACCATCCTTTAACTTTCTAAGTCTAGTCCAAGGATCTTCTTTTAAGAAACGAAGGCACGCATCAAAAGTTGCGCCACCCCAGCACTCTACTGCATGATATCCAACCTGATCCATCTTCTCTACGATCGGAAGCATCTGATCGGTTGTCATTCTTGTAGCAATCAAAGACTGATGAGCATCACGAAGGGCTGTCTCTACAATCTTGACTGGCTTTTTCTCTATATCTGCCATTGTCTTACCTCCTGGTCATTGTTAATTCTGCTCTGATTCGAGCGTTACAGGTACCGGCAGTAACCACCGGCATTATCATCTTAGTTCAGTGTTACTAATGTTGAGCCAGAATCTACGGTATCACCATTAGACACATTGATGCTAGCAACGGTTCCATCAGATGATGCTACGATTTCATTTTCCATCTTCATAGCTTCAAGAATAACTAAAACATCGCCTTTTTTTACTGCCTGTCCTACGCTTACCTTAACACCAAGGATTTTACCTGGCATTGGAGCTAGAACGGTAACAGAACCCTGAGAACCTGCTGGTGCTGGAGCCGCTACTGGTGCTGGAGCCGCTACTGGTGCTGGAGCTGCTACTGGGGCTGGAGCTGCTGCTCTTGGTGCTGCAACCTGTGTTGTACCTTCTTCTACGGATACGTTATAAACATTACCATTTACTGTGATTGTATAATTTTTCATGATGAAGATCCTCCTGATTATTTAAGCATTTTTCCATTTACTAGCTGGTGCACGTTTGATTGAACGGACAACCAGACCGCTTGGTGAACTTCCTGTACTTGCTGCAATTGCAGCAATAAGAACAATCACCAATTCCATATCATCCATAAGATTTACTTCTGCCTGACTTGCTGTCCCTTCCTGTGGTGCAGATGAAACAGCCGCTGGTGCATTAGTGCTCGATTCCTCGGAGGAACTATCTTTAGATCCACCGTTGAATTTGCGCACACCAATGATCGCCAGTACAAGTACGATAGCTCCAACTGCCAGCCAGCCATATAAATCTTCCTGGCTGTTAGCACTCTTCTCTGGTGTGAAGTCTACTGACACTATCTTTGTTAAAGTAGAATCCATTGCGACTGTGAACGTTATGCTCTTCTTTTCAAAAACAGCATTCACGGTTGCACTGTATCCTTCTGGTGTAGTCGTTATCTTAACATCGTCTCCGATGGATACCAATTCTCCCAGTTCTGGCTTTAAGCTCTTCCAAGAATCTGCCGCCTTAGAAAAGATAGCCGCCTGTTCAGCCTGAGTCTTAAACTTTTCCACATCTTCGTCCTTTAAATCTACAAACATCTGAAGAAATGGTTCTGCAATCTGCTCAAGCTGTGACTGTGCATTGGGATCTACCTGTTGTGGAGCGGTTTCAGCCTTACTGTTTATGGAGAATGAGAGGAGGCAGACAGCCATAGTAAGTCCCATTGCTATTCGTTTCAAATTCAGTTTCATATTCCTGTCACCTCATTCTAAATCGTGCCATGTTTTTTTGCGGGACGATCCTCATTTTTTGTAAATAACATCTCAAATGCAGCTGCAACCCTTGCTCTAGTCTCGCTGGCATCAATGATATCATCAACATATCCTCTCTTTGCTGCGGATACAGCGCTGGACTGAACCTGCTTGTAGCTCTCAGCCTTCTCTGCAATAAGAGCTTTTCCATTATCAGCTTTTGCGATCTCATCAGCATACATAATCTTTGCAGCTTCCTGTGAATCCATCATTCCGATTGATGCGTTCTGCCATGCATATACAACATCAGATCCAATGGACTTGCTGTTCATGGTTAAATATGCGGTTCCAAATGCATTACCGATAACAACCGTTACTTTTGGTACAGTTGCATTCGCAAATGCATAGGTCAGCTTTGCAGAAGCTTTGGCGATTGCTTTTTCTGCGCATTTTGTCGCCTCATAACCTTTTACATTAACAAGGGTAAGAAGAGGAATTTCAAATGCATCGCAGAAATTTACAAATTCAGCCGCTTTTACACAACCCTCTGCTGTTAACAAAGCGTCATACTGAGCCGTCTTAACGCCACCTTCATCATAAGCTTCTGTCTTATTTGCAACGCAGCCAATTGTCTGGCCGTTTAAGCGAATAAAGCCGGTAACCATAGAAGGAGCATAATTCTTCTTTGTTTCCATAAAGAACTGATCATCGGAAATCTGAGTCAGTGCGATGGTTGTATCTCCAACATAATTTGACAAATCAGAGCTGATGCGATTTAAATCATCACTGCACTCGCTGTAAGAAAGGTCATCTTGATTGTTAGCAGGAAGAATGGAAATCAGTGTCCTAATCTGTGACAAGATCTCTTCTCCTTCTCCAATAAAATCTACCAAACCAGTTTCTTTGCTCTGAAAATCAGCGGAAGCAGTGTTGCACTTTTCCGTATAATTTTCTTGAATGGCGTTAGGAGCGTTGACAAACAGCTTACCGCCTTTTGTCTCCATGAATGTGAAGTCTGACATCGCTGCTGATACAGCCATTCCGCCGCCACAAGCTCCAAACACTGCTGTAATCTGAGGAATTACTCCAGATGCCAGTGTCTGGCTTAAATACACTTCGCCAAAACCATTTAATGCATCTGTTGCTTCCTGAAGTCTTAATCCTGCACAATCAACGAGGCCAACGACTGGAGCACCTGTCTTCATAGCCATATTGTAAAGTTTTGTAATCTTTTTCGCATGCATCTCACCTACTGAACCACCGAGAACTGATGCATCTTGGCTGTATACATAAACAAGACAGCCTTCAATTGTACCGTAGCCAGTAACAACACCGTCAGCCGGAGTTTCTTTTGCTGACATGTTAAAGTCAGTGCTCCTTGCTGTTACGTAGCCGCCAACTTCAACAAAACTATTCTCATCAAGCAAAGCATGAATTCGATTACTTGCTGATGTTTGTGTTGAATTACTCATTTTGCAATCCTCCATTTTGTAATAAATATATAATTCTATGCGATAGGAAACCGATGAATTATAATTAACACTTATTTCTGCCGATTATAATTGTATAATTAAACCAGATGATTTACAAGCAGTTTTTAACAAAAAAAGAACAGAAAACTATGTGGTTTCCACAACTAATTGTTCCCTGTTCTCTGCGATTCTAATCACTTTGACGTATTATGTCGAGATATCCGTCGTTTTGTATATTTTTGTCTTTTAATTTTGTTAATTTTGAACATAGCTATTCTTTGATTTCAATTATGCCAAAACTGCCTTCCTCGTTCGACTGGAATGTGATTTTGGATTCGCCTTCTCCCAGCACTATATTCTTTTCTATCGTATTAAGAGAACCCGTGTCGACATTAGCCACCGCTATCATCAAATCATCTCCAAATACCATATCCGGATTTAATTTTATTAAATCTTCCCTTTTTTCAAATACTATGGTTTCTTTATCCATGCTTATGAAACTACAAGGATATTGTAACAAATCTGCCAATGACTCCAAGTCCCGATCTGCGATTGCCTCCTGGATCTTCTCAGCAAATGCCTCTGCCCTATGATCTAGTTCAAGACTTTCGCTGCTTTCCGTTGCTCCCGGTCCTTCCTGGCCTTCCTCTTCTACTGAATCTTCCTGTATCATTGCTTTTTCCAAATTGCCGGCCGCAGTTTCTGATTCCGTTGTTATCCCTGGGGTCTCTACGGAATCTACAGCTTTCTTACTGCCGCAGCCAGCCGTTAACACTGCCGCCATGATTATGACGAAACAGATACAACCGGTTTTATTCCTTATCATGTTATTGGTTCCTCCCTGCGTCCTATCTTTGCTTCGGCCACAGTATAGCACCTAAAAAGATTATAAGTCAATAGAGTTTTTAAAACTGTAAACCTTAGACTGTATTCTGTAAGAACCCGTAATTTATCCTTACCTTCGTCTGTATTCTTTATGAAGGGTAAAGCCCCTTCCTCGTACTTCATTGACCTTATTAATGATCATAAATGCCTGAGGGTCGATGCTCATTACGAGCTCATTTAACTTAGATAGCTGTCTGCCAGATATCACCGTAAGTACAGTAAATGAGGCCTGACGCATATAACCACCTTCGCTGCCTAAAAGAGTGGTTCCCCGATCCATCTTTTCCTGAATATTATGGTTGATTTCTTCATATTTATCACTGATAATTTTAACCTGCATCTGATTTCTGCCAATCAAAAGTACCTTATCAAGTACTACCGTATAAATAAGTACTAAAAGTATTCCATATAAGATCTGTTCTTTATTGGAAAAAATCATCTGGGAAAGCAAAATCATGCAATCAAATGCTGACATTGTAAGTGATACGGACAAATGTTTCTTCTTATTTAAAATCAAAGGTGGAATATCCATTCCTCCGGTTGAAGCCCCGGCCCGAATTACCATTCCGATACCAACACCAATTAAAATACCTGCAAATACAGTCCCCAGCATCCGATCATCCGTAAGGCCAGATTTGCCCAGTACCCGTTCAAAAACCCCAAGAATAAACGGATAATAAAAGGTGCTGATCAAGGTGGTAAATGCAAATGCCTTTCCAAGGACCATGACTCCCGCAATAAACATGAAGATATTAAAGACGGCTACGAAAGCAGCGATGGGAATGTTAAACTGGTTGTACGCCACCAGTGCAAGCCCGGTTGTTCCTCCTGTAATCAAGCCACCCGGTAATATAAACAGTGAAACTGCCAAAGCATATATCGTATTGCCTGCCAGAACCGTTGCAATTTTTTTCATATCCATAGTACCAAACTTCCTTTCCCACATTAAATAAGCATACCTACTATATCACGGGATATTATTTTCTACAATTTATTTTCTTCTTTTCTTATAGAGGAATTTTATGCTATACTTGATTCTGACACCGAAATCAAGGAGGGAATTCATGGAAATATATCTAATCGTAGCAGCCATTATCTGCATTCTCTGTATTCTGGCAAGTAACCTGTCTTACCGCATCGGCGTTCCGTCACTGCTTCTTTTTATCCTTTTAGGCATGATGTTTGGAACCGACGGGATCTTTAGAATTAATTTTTCCGATTATGCACTTTCTGAAACCATCTGTTCCATCGCACTGATTTTCATCATGTTTTATGGAGGATTTTGTACCAACTGGCATGAGGCAAAACCTGTTGCTGCCAAATCCATTATTTTATCCAGCTTAGGCGTGATTCTAACGGCTGTTTTGGCCGCATTCTTTTGTTATTTCGTTTTAAAAACATCTTTGCTTGAAGGTTTTTTAATCGGCTCCATCTTAAGCTCAACGGATGCCGCAAGCGTATTTTCCATATTAAGAGTTAAAAAATTAAATTTAGTAAATGGAATGGCCTCTGTTCTTGAGGTAGAAAGCGGAAGCAATGACCCAGTTTCCTATATGCTTACCATTATTGTTCTTGGGATTATGAACGGGAAATCTTCTCCTGCTACTGTGGGTCTCATCTTTGGAGAAGAGATTGTATTTGGACTTCTCTTTGGAGCGTTAGCCGGCTTAGCTGGGTATTTTATATTCCGCATGGAACATTTCAGATCCAAGGAAATGTTACCCATATTTGGTCTATCTGTGGCTCTCTTGACCTATGGCTTGTCCAATTCCGTAGGTGGAAACGGATTTTTAAGTGTATACATTGCGGGTGTCATTATAGGTAACAGCAAAATACATTACAAGGCGGAGATGGTCCACTTTTTTGACGGAATCACCGGAATGATGCAGATTGTATTGTTTTTCTTACTTGGGCTTTTGTGCTTTCCCTCGAGAATCACACCCGTTATTCTGCCATCCATAGGCATCTGGGCTTTCTTACTTTTTGTAGCCAGACCTCTAGTGGTATTCCTGATTCTAACTCCTTTTAAAGTTCCCCTTCGTCAACAGCTACTTATTTCATGGGCTGGACTAAGAGGCGCTGTCTCCATAGTCTTTGCCATACTGGCTGTTTTAAGCCCTTCTGTACTGGAACTTGATGTTTTTCATATCGTCTTTTGTGTCTGTCTTTTGTCCGTCTCCATTCAGGGCTCTCTGCTTCCATGGATGGCGAAAAAGTTAAATGTAATCGGAACTACAGACAATATCTTTCGTACCTTTAACGACTACAGCGATAACCCAGCAGTTAATCTAACTGAAATACGTCTTCCAAAAGGACATCCCTGGATTGACAAGACGTTAAAAGATATTATTATTCCAAACGGAATGATGGCTGTTATGATTATTCGAGATGGCAAAACCCTAATACCAAGAGGGGATTCCATGGTTCTTGCAGATGATTCTATTATCTTAAACACACCTGTTTACACCGATCATAGCATGAAGCTTCGTGAAGTACAGATCGGACCGTATCACCCTTGGGTAAACCAAAAGATCAGCGAGCTGACTCTGCCAAGCGATACATTGATTTTTCTGATCCAACGGGCTGGGAAATCTTTGATACCTGATGGACAGACTTCTCTACAGGATGGGGATTGCCTTATTTTAAATGCATAAGAGCATTAAAAGATTTGCAATACACCGCCTAGTATCTTACTTTATAAAGTAAAATTAATATAATGATAGATTTATAAAGCAATTAGAAATACCCTGGTAATAAGACACTTTTTATGTATCTTACCATCAGGGTGTTTTATCTTTTATAGGAATGCAATACCTACATTATATTATTCCATAAAACTAGCAGTTAAAAACTTTTGCCTTAACAAATTCTTTTTCTCCAAAGAAAGACCAATCCGTTTTGTAAGATATGTATCTATGGTATCGTAACAAGATTCAATCGCATGAAATGCCTGATTGATATAATCTTCCGATACCGTTAATAGTACACGGACGCAGTCTGCCAGCAGATCGTCTCCTGTCTTATCTCTGACAACCTTGGCAACATTTTCTGCTCCCTCCATTACATAAGTATTGGTCTGTACAAAATCTTTTACAATGGTTTCACGATCAACAGATAAGGCAGACAACAAAAGGGCCGTTCCAATTCCTACTCTGTCTTTGCCTGCGCTGCAGTGCCAGAGTACGGCACGGCCATCCGCTTCAAGAAGAAGATCGAAAAAACGTCCGTACTGCATTGCCGCTAAATCGCTGAGAACAAGGTCTTCATATAACTTACTAATATATAGTTCCGGCTTACCGCCAAGAGATGATGCATGGTCTATGAGATTTGCAAACAATTCCCTTTTCTCATGATTTTTCTCTTCTTCAAAGGTAATCCCTACTGTCTTTTCATCAAGAATTGGATTGAATATATTTAATATCCCCGGTATCTCAGGGTCTGGTTTTTGTTTTCGTTCCGTCTCAGTCCTAAAATCAATCACTGTCCCAAGACCACATTCCTTAGCTAATATCTGAAGATCTCCCTTAGTGGCCTCAAATAAGGTGCCACTGCGTATCAGCCTTCTTGGAAGAATGCTTCTTCCGTCTGCAGTCTTGATTCCGCCCAGATCCCTTGTATTTGGAAGCTTCTCAAGACTGATTCGTCCAATGGCCATATTCCCTGCTTCTTTCATCTTTATGTCATCCTCCAATCGTAATCATACCGTCAGTAACGTCCTCTAGTATACCATATTGAATTTTTAATAGAAAGAGAATATGGATTTACAACCTGGCATGGATAGATAGTTTTTTATAATGGTCTTTGCATACCAGAAAGCATTTAGTCGATTGGCACCTTCTTTTAAGGAGACGGGATAACTTTTTAAAACTTCTCCATTTAACAGGTAGACCACAGAACCAACCATCTGACCTTTTGTAACAGGAGCCTTTAATTCCCTCGGTATCTCAGTCTGTACCGTTACCTTTTCATCCTCCGCTAGAAGCATCTTTAGACTCTTTTCTTCTGAATCACTAATTCCACACGATACCATAACTGGTTCTTCCAGCCTGCCTGATGGGGGTACCCCTTCTTTTATATAGATATCTTCAAACCTAGTTTCCTGAAAAACATCTTTGTAATTGAAACGCTCTAACCCATATTGGAATAGCTTTCTGGCATCCGACCATTTATAGGTCTTATGAGGCGGCCACCCACACCCTAAAAGGGCAATGGTAAATACTCTATCGTCATCTTTTAAAGCACCAACATACGAATAACCGGCGCCTCCAGTGAAACCTGTTTTTCCAGAGATGGCTCCGTTCATGGAGTTTAAAAGTGCATTGTGGTTGTTGCAACTAAAGTTTTGTTTTCTTTTCAAATCCTGGAACGAATAGTTTTGAGTCCCAGTTATCTCCAGAAACTCCTTTTTTTTAGGTGACTGCCCGATGCAGTAATTCATGATTCTGGCAAGGTCTGCGGCAGTGGTGGAATGTTCCTTTACCTGTCCATCTTTTTCTTCCTTCGCATCTAACCCATTTGGCGTAATAAAATATGTATTGCTGCATCCCAAATCCTTTGCCTTGTCATTCATCATCTTAGCAAAACCTTCCATGCTTCCTCCCACATGCTCCGCAATCATCATTGCTGCATCATTATGGGACTCCAGCATCAAACTGTAAAGCAAGTCTTTTAAAAGGAATGTTTCCCCTTTGTAAACGCCTAAATGAACCTTAGGCTGAGAAGCTGCATTCTGACTCGCAGTTACTTCATCCGAGAGATTTCCGTACTCTAAGGCAACAATGCAGGTCATAATTTTAGTCGTACTGGCCATGGGACGTGCCAGCTCCTCATTCTTTCCATATAAAACGCGGCCTGTTGAGGCATCCATTAATACTGCGGATTGAGCATAAAGGTTTAATTCATCCTTAGTCTGAATGGGCTGTTTTTCTGTTTTCTCTTCTTCTACCGTTATTTTTTTGTTGGCAGTCTCTGTTTCTTTCAGGTTAGAAACTACAGTTCCCGTTATTAAAAGCAGAACAAAGGCTGTTGCTACCAGTAATGCTCCTATGACACGCCTCATAAAAGAGCCTCCCGCTTGACTTTATTTTATCCTATTCCGCAGTTTTTTTAAATATGCCCTTTACTTTTCGAACATATTTTCGGTATAATAAGATAGAAAGAAAGGAGTCTATTATGGAACTTAAGCGCCTGATTTTTCATATTGATGTAAATTCCGCTTTTTTAAGCTGGGAATCTGTAGACCGACTGGAAAAAGACCCAGACGCACTAGACCTTCGTACGATTCCTTCCGCAGTTGGAGGCGATGAAAAAGCCAGACACGGAATCGTGCTGGCGAAATCTACACCTGCTAAAAAATTTGGAATTACCACCGGAGAACCTCTCGTCCACGCTTTGAGAAAATGCCCTGATCTTACGATCGTACCTCCACACTTTGATACGTATTTAAGAAAATCACGACAACTCATGGATGTTTTATCCGATTATACGCCTGATATGGAAAAATTCAGCATAGACGAAGCGTTCCTTGATATGACCTCTACCATCCACCTATTTGGATCCCCCATTACTGTAGCAAACCAGATACGGGAACGGGTCTCAAAAGAACTTGGATTTACGGTTAATATTGGAATTGCACCCAACAAGCTTTTAGCAAAGATGGCTTCTGATTTTAAAAAACCAGACCTATGCCATACCCTGTTCGCCCATGAGATTGAGAAAAAGATGTGGCCACTTCCTATCGGAGAACTATTTTTTGTAGGTCACTCTGCAAGAAAAAAGATGGAAAATATTGGCATTCATAGCATCGGTGATTTAGCCGCCTGCAACGTCAGTTACTTGACTCGCCTTCTGGGGGAAAAGTATGCCATACTTATCCATAATTACGCCTGTGGAATTGATAATGATCCGGTAGAAGAACGAGAACCCTTAAACAAGGGGTACGGAAACAGCACCACTCTTTCCCATGATATCGAGGACTTAGATTCCGCTAACCAGGTTTTGTTGTCTTTATGCGAGACTGTGGGAGCAAGGCTTCGCCAAGATCACGTGCTATGCGACTGCGTTTGTGTGGAGATTAAGGACTGGGATTTTCACAGCCAGTCTCATCAAACCACCATAAATAATCCTACGGATTCTACATCAATCATTTATGAGACTGCCTGCAGGTTATTAAAGGATTTTTGGGACCGTACACCTCTTCGTCTTATTGGCGTGCGCACCACCAAAATAACGGAAGAAGGATACTGCCAGTTAAACCTTTTTGAGTCGGAGCAAGTTAGAAAAAGAAAAGAGATGGAAAAAGCAGTTGACCATATACGCAATAAGTTTGGGACTGACAGCGTGAAAAGAGCCAGCTTCTTAAAAGATGACCGCATTGTCGACCACGTATCAGGAAAAGAAAAGCATTACCACTGACCTCCGATTTCTTTAAATCCTTCCCCATAAACTTCATTGGAATCCGTTATAATCAAAAACGCCCCGGAATCCACTTCATGAATGGCTCTTCGAATGGGCACTACCTGTTTGTTATTGCAGGCGCACATAACAATCTTTTTATCATCCAGAGAGTAGGAACCTTGGCCATGCAAAAAAGTACAGCCTCTTCCGGTAACTTCTTCAATATGCAGTGCCACCTCTCTCTCATGATCAGTAACAACAAAGACCAATTTCCCCGCTCCCAGTCCATACATGATCTTATCTATGGCCATGGTCGTCACTATAGAAGAGACAAGACCAAGGATAACTGCATCAACATTTCTAAATACGAATCCTCCTAAGAGTATCACGATGACATCAATAACCAAAGAAATCTGGCCTATGGTAAAATGAGGAAATATCTTTCGGATGGCCATGACCAAGAAATCAGTTCCCCCAGTAGAGCAGTTTCTCATATAGACAATGGTCAGGCCTAATCCGGAAAAGATTCCGGTGCAGGCGGAGGCATAAAGAGGATCTCCATTATATACAGGAAAAAGAGGGACCACATAATCCAGAACCAAGGCGAATATAACCATGCTCTTCATGGATCGAAGCAAAAAGCGTCTTCCAAGAAGCCTATAGCTTACGAGTATAATAGGAATATTTAAGACTATAGTCATGATACCCATAGGCAGACCAAACAGATAACGCAAAATCAATGCGATACCTGATATCCCCACCGGAGCAAACTCTGCATTTAGGGCAAAATTATAGATAGCAATATTAAACAAAAGTGCTCCCACCACATCGCACAATAAATCAATTACTAATTCCTTTGGCGAGTATTTCTGACGAAATAAATTCATAAGTAATACGCCTCCATTTCCTATTTAATTATGGATTACAGAAAATAATCTTCTATCTCAAATTCTTTCTTTCCAATCTTCACCCGCTTGATAAGTACCACTACTTCTTCCTCTTCTTCCGAGCAGATTCCTACCGCTTCTACAACCGTCTTTCCATAGGATTCCTTTAAACTTACTTCTTTATCCATAATTCCCTGATCTGCCAAGGCTTCTGATAAATCAAGTAAAACTTCTTCCACATCTTCTTCTAGATGATTCTTTTCAAATTCCGCTTCTAACAAATCGTAAGTTTCCTGATTGAACATAAAATGTCCTCCTTTGTTTTATACAAGCTAATTATAACCTCTCGTTTTATCTTGTCAATCCCATGATGACATGATAAAATCCCTTTATGAAAATGACTATGACTTACCAAATAACACAACCTCATAATGATATGACAGTAGAACGGTATCTTCTAGATCAAGGATATTCCCAAAAACTCATCCGTCACCTGCGTAATACGGAAAATGGCTTGACCATTGATCAAAAGCTTGTATACACCATCCACAAGTTAAAGGAAGGAGATATTCTTACGGTTTTGATTTCTGAGGAGGAAAGTTCTGAGAATATTGTTCCCACAAAAATGCCTCTTCATATCGTCTATGAAGATGAACACCTTATGGTGGTGAATAAGGAGGCCGGAATTCCTATTCACCCATCCCAGGGTAATTTTTATAATACACTTGCCAATGGTATCGCCTATTATTTCAAAGAAAAAGGAGAGAATTTTATTTACCGGGCGATTAATCGGCTAGACCGAGATACCACAGGTCTTTTAATTCTGGCAAAAAATCCTTTCAGCGCATGCATTTTATCTGATATGGTAAAAAAAAGAGAGATCAGCCGTAGATATCTTGCCATTGTCTGCGGTAAGCTTCCAAAACAGGGAATAATAGATGCCCCCATCAGTCGAGTGGAAGGTTCTACTATAGAACGTTGTACAAGCCAAGATGGAGAAGAGGCCCGCACCCACTATAAGCGGTTATATTACGAGCCAACCACAGATCATTCCCTTGTAGGGCTTAAACTGGAGACAGGACGCACCCATCAGATTAGAGTTCACTTAAAGTCCATTGGGTTTCCTCTTCCTGGTGATTTTTTATACAATCCCGATTATCGATACATCAAGCGTCAGGCACTCCATTCCTTTCGTCTTGATTTCCTTCATCCAATCGAAAAAGTGCCTCTTTCTTTTGAGGCACCAATCCCTGAGGATATGCAATTTATGGGAATTACATCCGCAAAAGACCTATGGGATCGCGAGTTCTAAGTTTTAATGTATCCTACTAAATTATATTTTTTATAAAATATCTTAAATTTGCTATTATTTTCAATAATTTTTGACACAATATTAAGAGATAACTTTTGGGAGGTTCCATATGCTCTTAATAACCATAACCGCTTACATTATAATCCCCGTATATACTCTGCTCTTTGCCTGGGGAACTGATTGGTTTACTACGAATTTTTCTGTACTGGGAAACTTATACGGGCGAAAAAATATATTTTTGCTTTGGGGCATTATTGTGGGAACCTATTTTTACTGTGTACTAAAGCGAGTCATCTGCAACCTTCCCCGTAATGAAAAAGAGAAAGCCTTTAGCATAGCTGCCCTATTATTCCTGACCTTTGGAGTTTTAACTCCTTACTTACCAGATGCCCAGCCACTTCAATCCGTACTTCATGTGGTCTTATCCTTCATGGCTTCCTTTTCACTGCTTATCTGCCTGTACATGGTAATCTGGAAATTATACTGTATGAATCAGGCAGAGTATCAACCTTATCTCATCTGTATGATGGGAATCACTATGATATCTGCTGTTTTACTGGTAATCTCAGGCATTGTAAGCACAGCCCTTGAAATCTTTTTTATCTTGTCCTGTTCTGCACTTCTTCAAAAGCTTTACAGCAAAGTAAGCTCCCCCAGGTTATATTTTCGGTGGCCAGAAGAGCTATAATTCAAAACCGGGGCATGCCCACATAAGGACATGCCCCGGTTCTCAAACGATTATTCCTCGTCTTCGCCTACCAGTTCATCATATTCAGCTTCATCCAGTAATTGGTCAAAAGCATCTGCAACGATCTCATATTCATCATCATCTTCAATATTCTGAAGATCTGGTTGTCCGTCTTCGCTTTCAGAATAACGATACAGATACACTTCTCCTTCTTCTGCCTCAGGGCCTTCCATTGGTAGAAGTGCAATGTAGTCTCTCTCTGCTGCTGCAAAAATGGTAAGTACTACGCACTCCAGCTCTGATCCGTCATCCAAGGTAAGTGTTACTGTCATCTCCTCCTGGGATTCCATCTCTTCGTTTACTAAATTAGGATCCTGTGCCATCCTGTTACCTCTCTTTTTCAATTAATCTAGTTGTGGAGACATACATGTATGTCTGCCTACACTCTAACAGACAATTTATGAAAAATCAAGGGATTTTGCGTTTAATATTCAATTCCTCTTCTTGCATTAAGCCCCTGGTCATAGGGATGCTTTACCTTTTTAATCTCTGATACATAATCAGCCATAGTAACAAATGTTTGGGATGGGTTTCTTCCAGTCAAAACTACCTCCAGCCATTCTGGGCGTCCAGTGAGAAACTTAGAAACTTCTTCCTCATTCACCAGTCCATAGTTGCACACTGCCATAATCTCATCCATGACCAAAAGATCGTATTCCCCATCCACCGCTTTTATTAAGGTAGACTCAAGCAATTGGGAATAATAGATGGCTGCTTCTTTTTTTTGTTCCTCAGTCATTTTAGTAAAGAATCCAAAGCTCCGTTCGCAAGGCGTAACCGAGATACCAGGGATGTCACCTAAAGTTTTCACCTCACCAGAATGATCTGTCTTTAAAAAACGAGTGATAAGGACTTTTTTGCCGCAGCCAGCTGCCCGTACGGAAAGACCTATCGCTGCTGTTGTCTTCCCTTTTCCATCACCACAATAAATGTGTACGCAGGACTTCATCACCAATTCTCCTCTCTTAATCCCGATTGAGATACTCTTTTACAAAGCGGGAAACTTCTTGCTTTTTACTGTATCTTTCCCTGACATAATTGACATGAAGCCGTTCCTTGGCCCTTGTCATAGCTACATAAAACATCCGCCTCTCCTCTTCTAAATCAGCAGGAAGCACGGCCTTATGATGAGGGGTAACGCCTTCATTTGCATCTAAAATATAAACAATTTTGTATTCCAGCCCCTTAGAGCTATGCATGGTCATAAGGGCAACACCGTCTATACTCTGTCCTCGTTTCAATGCCTGGGCCCTAAGTTCTTCCCCATATTCTTTCATATGAAGGAACCACCGCTCATAAGTCGGATAACCTGCCGCGCTATCTTTCATCTGATCCAGGACCTCAAAAAGCTCCTCCGGTTTCATCCTTCGGTACTGAGCGTATTCTCTGATATAATCATCGTATCCAATCACTTTCCTGATATAGTTTATGGCAGCGATTGGGTCCATGGTTTTAATCATTCTAAGATCATATTCCATCTGTTCCACTCTCTCTATCATAAATCCCTTATCCTGATAAAAAGATTTTATAGATTCAAAGCTTACCGTTGGTCCTTCCAGAGCATCCCGGCTGATATAACGGTTTGGTCGGTTTAAAAACTGAAATACATTGGAACGGCTTAAATCTCCAAGGCTTCCCTTTATATAAGCTACAATGTTTTTACAGATCCAGTGATCATAGAGATTAGGGACAGAATCCTTCATGGAAAATGGTATATTGTATTCCATAAGCTTTTCAATGAGAAGCCCCGGTCCCATATTCGTACGGTAAAGAACCGCTATGTCTGACCAGGAAAAACCAGCTTTTTTATAGTCCATAATTTCCTGGACGATTTCCGAAGTCTCCTCTTTGGGATCTTGCCAGGTTCTTGTGATCACTGGCTTTCCGGGTCCTTTTTTTGGTACAATATTTTTAGGAAAACGCATTTCATTGTTCGATATTAATTTCCCGGCGGTCTTTACAATATCCCTAGTACTTCTGAAATTAATGTTTAAAAGAACTTTTTTAGCCCCCTTATAATCTTGTTCAAATCCCAGCATGATCTCAGGTTTTGCTCCCCGAAACCGGTAAATTGACTGATCGTCATCACCTACGATAAAAAGGTTATTTTGTGGTGATGCCAACATCCGAATGATTTCATACTGCACCCGATTGATATCCTGAAATTCATCTATCAGTATGTACTGATATTTTTTCTGCCATGCTTCTAAAATATCCTTTCTCTGAGTAAACAATTCATAGCACAGCACCAGCATATCGTCAAAATCAATCAGACCTGCTCGTCGCAAACGGTCTTCATATCCATGATAGAGCTGTTTAAAGATTTCCTCTGAGCAGTTTTTCGAGTAATAGTGTTCCAGTCCAATCATTTCCCCTTTTACCGAACTGATCTCAGTGAGAATTGACGCTACAAAATCCACTTCATCCTCTACCTCTACACTGCACTTATCCATCTCCTCTTTTATGTACTGGATCCTTTGATCTTCTCTTACAATACTTCTAGCATCATAACGATAGGCAAACTTTAGGATACGGAAAAAGATGGCATGAAATGTACCAAAGCTCACAGAGGTCGTTCTCCCACCCATAAGGTCTTCAAAACGGTCCTTCATTTCCCCTGCGGCTGATTTGGTGAACGTAATGACTAGGATATTTGCAGGATCCACACCCTGGTTTTTAATCAAATGACAGATGCGATGAGTAATAGTAAAGGTTTTCCCGGACCCTGGCCCGGCAAGTACCAGCATAGGACCTTTAAAATGAAGGATGGCTTCTTTTTGTGCTCCTTCGTAAATAACCTCTTCCTCCATATTTTCCTCCCTTGTGATGAAAGAAAAGCAGGGGCTCGGACGAACCGAAACCTCTGCTTCTCCTTTATTTGCTTATAAAGACTGGTTGCTCAAAAGTTTTATTCCTTTTCGGATCCTGCTTAAAGATTCCTCTTTGCCAAGGACCTCCATAATCTCAGTTGCACCAGCAGGTGTCATCTGCTTACCAGATACAGCGGTGCGAATTGGCCACATAACAAAACCTGTCTTATATTCTTTTTCTGCAACATACTTTGAAAGTACGCCATAAAGAGCATCATTGCTATAATCCTCCTGAGCTTCCAGGATAGGTAGGATCTCCTCTAGTAAAGCAAGAGAGGTCTCGCTGCCTGTCTTCATCTTTTTATTGGTGTACATGGATAGATCGTATTCCGGCAGGGATTCAAAGAAATCAATAAGATCCGCAATGTCTGGGAAAACTTCAATTCTGGTCTTCACCATAGAAGCGATTTTCTTAAGATTCATATCTTTTTTAATTACTGCTTTTATATGAGACTCTGCAAGCTCATAAAATTGATCCAAATCCATGGATTTCATATATTCGCTGTTCATCCATTTCAGCTTTGTCATATCAAATACAGCCGGAGATTTACTTAAATTATGGTAATCAAATTCCTTTATCAGCTCATCAAGGGTAAATATCTCCTGATTGCCTTCTGGAGACCAGCCTAATAATGCTACATAATTAACGACTGCCTCTGAGATAAAGCCCTGCTCAATGAGATCCTCATAAGATGCATGTCCGCTTCTTTTGCTTAGCTTTTTGTGCTCCTCATTGGTAATCAGAGGGCAATGGACATAGACTGGAACTTCCCAGCCAAACGCTTCATA
Organism: Lacrimispora algidixylanolytica; assembly: GCF_003609635.1. Lineage (GTDB taxonomy): Bacteria > Bacillota > Clostridia > Lachnospirales > Lachnospiraceae > Lacrimispora > Lacrimispora algidixylanolytica. The sequence continues at coordinate 54,925 of NZ_MCIA01000023.1, forward strand.
AAGACGATTATATTTAGGGGAAGAGGACAAATATTCATTTCCTCTAACCACATGAGTAATGCCCATTAAATGGTCATCTACCACGTTAGCGAAATTATATGTGGGATACCCATCGGACTTAATTAATACCATATCGTCAAGTTCTGAATTGTCTACGGAAATATCTCCATAAATCTCATCATGAAAGGTAGTTTTCCCCTCGGTAGGATTGTTCTGGCGGATGACATAAGCAATACCTGAAGCCAGCTTCTCTTCTACTTCTTCTTTGGAAAGGTGAAGACAGTGCTTATCATATGTCATAATCTCCTGTCCATCTACCACCTTTTTTAAGGTATCTAGTCTTTCCTGGTTACAGAAGCAGTAATACGCTTCTCCCTTTTCAATCAGCTTCTTTGCATAATCCAGATAGATACCGGATGCCTGGCGCTCACTCTGAACATAGGGGCCCACGCCTCCGTCTTTATCCGGACCTTCGTCGTGAATCAAACGAGTCTCTTCCAAGGTTCTGTAAATAATCTCGACTGCGCCTTCTACAAAACGTTCCTGGTCTGTATCTTCTATACGGAGAAGAAAATCACCGCCTTCATGTTTTGCAATTAGGTAAGCATACATTGCAGTTCTTAAATTACCTACGTGCATGCGGCCTGTAGGACTCGGTGCGTATCTTGTTCTTATTTTACTCATTGTGAACACACTCCTATATCTTCTTTCTTATGATGGGCCAGCCCAAATGACTGGCTCTTTGGCAATTTAATTGCCGCATAGCCCATTATATACCCAACTACTGGAAAAAACAATGTTTTGAAGCAATTATCATAGATTACATACCCGGTTCCTCCTGGACTGGACCATAATCGAAACCGCCTGGACTTCCATCTGGCTGCCCCACCCCACCGGGATCCATATCTCCAGGAAAAACAGGGGTTGTAGTTTCAACTGGCTTTGTCATACCAGGACCAATCTCCTGAGGTTTTGTGGTAGACTCTTCCTTTTTTGGAAGAGACATGGCATGGTTAATCGCGCTCTCTAACTGAGGTTTTAAGCCATCATAGTACTCCGTACCAACCAACTGTTCAAGTAGCTTTCGAGCTGTATTTATCTTATCATCGGTTGTGCTGTCCCGGTATTGAAGTCCATTTAATTCCGCAATGGTAGCCGAAATTGCAGCCGCAGCCTGATCTGCTGCCATCTTTGATGCTTGGGCTGATTCTAAGTTTTTCTGGGATTGGGAATCTAGCTTTTTACGCTCTTCCTCCTGCTGCCACTTTGAAGAATCGGATCTTGCTGCTGCTTCTGCTATGGAAGAGAATAAATCCTTTCTTCCTGTCTCACTGGTTGTTTTCTCTCCTATGGAGTCTACATTTGACAAGGATACCGTTGCTGGCATATCCCAGTCCATGGCAGGAAGATCTTTGTTGATCTCAGCCATGAAATCGTGCCATATTCTTCCGGAATAAGTCTTACCGTAAACACCTGGCATCGCTTTTGGAGTATCGTATCCTACCCAGATAGCAGTTGTGTAATACTTCGTATAACCACAAAACCAGGTATCTTTGTTGCTATTAGTGGTACCAGTTTTACCTGCTGCCGGAACATTAAGGCCAAGACCAGCTCCTGTTCCGTAAGGCTTATCAAGTGTTCCCTTTAAGACATCCGTGACCATGTATGCAGTATCCTCTGTAAAGATCCGGTCATCTGCCTGATTTTGGTTATAAACCTCACCATCATACTGGCTTTTAATGCTAGTGATACAGGATTTGTTGCTGTACATTCCTTTGTTTGCCAGTACGGCATATCCTTTTGCCATGTCAACAACTCTTGCTCCCTCGGTGAAGCCACCAATACTCATACTGGTATTTCCGTTATCCATATAGCTTAAGCCGATAAAACGCATTTTTCCAAGATATGCGATCCCCTTATCCACACCAATATCTGCAAGTACCTGCCATGCAACCGTGTTTAAACTTCGGTTTAAGGCTTCCCTGACTGAAATAGGGCCAAAATACTTACCACCACTGTTTTTAGGTCCTTTATCAAATAAATTATCGTTTACCAGTCTGGAAGGATAATAAAATCCGCTTTCAAAGGCTGGAGCATAGTCTATCAGAGGCTTAATGGTGGAACCTGGTTGTCGTTTGCTTAGAAAACCTCTATTATATTCATCATCAGTTCCACGACCTCCTACAATGGCTACCACATAGCCGGTTCGGTTGTCGATACAAACAGCCGCTCCTTGAAGAGCAAGCTTACCATTCTCCTGAACGTCCTTGAATTTCTTAAGCCGCTCATCAATATTGCTTTGAAGTAGATTCTGAATATTAGTATCAAGGCTTGTATGTATTTCAAACCCGCCTTTTCTTATCATATCGCTTTTTGTTTGGTAAACCTCTTGATACTGTTCCTTATAGGCATCGTAAGCTGTCTTATTATTAAATACATATTTAAATACAAACCCATCATTCTTCATGAGTTCTAAAGTAGTCGAATGAATGGCATAGCTGGTCTGATAATTTTCCTTCATTCCAGGTTCGTATATCTTTGCCACGGTTAAAGGCTGTTCTTTTGCAAAAGTACTTTCTTCTTCTGTAATCAGTTTACGCAGTGCCATATTGCTAATGATCTGATTTCTCTTTTTCTGAGATGTCTCAGGATGGGCTACGGGATCGTATTTTGATGGATTGTTGCTAATTCCCGCAAGGGTAGCAGCTTCCCAAATAGTCAGGTCCTTGGCTTCCTTATCAAAGTAATACCTACTGGCCTCTGATACACCATAGCAGCGATTGGCATAGTAGTTGGTGTTGCAATAAAATTCCAGGATCTCTGGCTTAGAGTATTTTTTCTCCATCTGAGGTGCTGCAAAAAATTCTGTCAGCTTTCTTTGAAACGTCCTCTCCTGAGATAAATAAGTATTCTTAATTACCTGCTGAGTTATGGTGCTTCCTCCCTGGGTAATGGTTCCCTTATTCTTTACATATACTAATCCAGCACGGAGAAGGCCTATATAATCAATTCCATGATGCTTATAAAACCGCCTGTCCTCCTGAGCGATATAAGCATTCTGAAGACTTTCGTTGATTTCCGCAATCGGTACATACTCATAATGACCTGAATTAATGGTTCCTATTAACGTACCGGAGGAATCGTATATTCTCGTGTCAGTAGGCTGCGAAAAATCAGACTTGCTTGTCTTACTCATAATAGACTCTGCTTTTTCTTTGCAAGCTAAAATTTCTTTTTGATATTTTAAAAACACGGCGCCGCCAGCCAAGCATCCTAAAACCATGACTGCCAGAAACGTATAAAGAATGATTTTTATTGGTTTTAAAAATATGGACCACTTACTTTTTTTCTTCTTTCTTGTTTTTTTCATATCCGTGCGCCTCCTTCTTTTCATTTTTATATGACAAAAACGGGAAGTCTCATAACTAAGACTTCCCGTTTGTTTTCAGAGCTGCTGACGGGAATCGGACCCGTGACCTCCTCACTACCAATGAGGTGCGCTACCATCTGTGCCACAGCAGCATCTATATGGTTCTACCTTCGAACCTCGTATATCATAGCATGGGAAAATCTCTTTGTCAATATCATTTTAAAGTTTTTACATTAATGCAAATAATTACAAAAATTTCATTATTAAAGACTTGAGAACGAGGAAGAAATGACCTAACAGCTCTCCCCTCGTTCCAAAACATGTCCTCGTTAAAGAATCCCTTCAAAGCTTTCCCGAAGGGTATTACAGGAATTATTAAGATGTTCCTTCTCATCCTCTGTTAAGGTTAAAGAAAGGACCCTCTGGATTCCATTTTTATTTATGATACATGGTACACCTGCGTATACCTCTGACTGTCCGTATTCTCCACGAAGCATAGCTGATACGGTAAACACGCTGTTTTCATCTCCTAATATAGCCTTTGTAATTCTGGTAAGAGCCATACCGATTCCATAATAGGTGGCCTGTTTTGCTTCTATAATTTTATAAGCAGCTCCACGTACATCTTCCTCTATGCGCTTTAATTCCTCACGGCTTACCATATCTTCTTCTCCACCGGATCCACAAAGAGACAATATTGGCTTTGTGGCTATCATAGCCTGACTCCATGGAACAAACTCACTATCTCCATGCTCTCCAATTACATAAGCATGCACATTCCTTGGGTCTACTCTTAAGGATTCTCCAAGAAGATACCGAAGCCTTGCCGTATCAAGAGTGGTTCCGCTTCCGATGACCCTTTTGGGATTAAATCCAGATAAGGAATAGGTGATTCTTGTCATAATGTCCACCGGATTCGTCGCTACAAGAAAAATACCGTTGAAACCGGATTCTGTCACTGGTTCCACAATGGAACGAAATACAGAAGCATTTCGTTTTAACAGATCAAGTCTGGTTTCTCCTGGTTTTTGAGCCACTCCTGCACAAATAACAACGATATCTGCATCGGAGCAATCTCTGTATTCTCCAGCATAGATTTTCATATTGGAAGAAGAAAAAGCAAGACCATGATTTAAATCCATCGCTTCCCCTTCTGCCCTCTTTTTATTAAGATCAATCAATACTAATTCATCACAGATTCCCTGGTTTAACATGGAATACGCATAGCTCATCCCTACCATACCTGTGCCGACCAATGCAACTTTTCTTTTATCTGTTCTCATAATCAATCACGCTCCTGTCATTGTCATTGTTATAGTTATTTTATCGTTTGATCCAGAAAGTATACACCTTACATTCCCCGGTCAATCTTTTTAGCCATTAATTCACTGTTGCTGCTGTAAATAACTGCATTTTCACGGGTAATCTTTCCTTCCCGGTACAAGTTTAAAAGGCTGGAATCCATAGATACCATTCCTTCCGACTGACCAGTTGCTATGACAGAATCGATCTGATGGGTTTTTGACTCTCGGATCATATTACGGATTGCATTATTAAAAAACATAATTTCAAATGCTGGCTCCACGTTTCCATCCGTGTTAGGTATGAGCTGCTGGGAGACTACCGCCTGGACCACCATAGAAAGCTGCATCCGAATCTGCTGTTGCTGATTGGATGGAAAGCTGTCGATGATCCGGTCTATGGTATTAGCTGCACCTACCGTATGAAGCGTCGATATGACCAGATGACCGGTTTCTGCCGCCGTCATGGCGATACGGATCGTCTCATAATCTCTCATCTCTCCCACAAGGATGACATCAGGCGCCTGCCTAAGTGCTGACCGTAAGCCAGTTACATAACTGTCTGTATCTGTGGTAATCTCCCGCTGGGTCACTACGCTTTGCTTGTGACGATGAAGATACTCAAGAGGATCTTCCAGGGTAATAACATGGGCATTCCTGGTATTGTTGATTTTATCTATGATACAGGCAAGTGTGGTTGTCTTTCCGCTTCCCGCAGGCCCTGTCACAAGTACAAACCCTTTGTTCATTCTTGCTACATCCATGACTGTTTCAGGAATATGAAGTTCCTTATAATCTGGAAGATCAAAGGTGACCACTCGTATCACCGCCGCCAGTGAACCCCTTTGACGAAATACACTGGACCTGAATCTGCATATACCAGGTAAGGCAAAGGAAAAATCATCATCCCCATGCTCCCTTACCTTTTCCATGCTCCGGTTCCCTGCCAGATCATATAATTCCTCAATTAAAGCTTCCATCTGAGCTGGAAACAGCTTTTCTTCATTCTGGTATACGATCCTGCTCCCTATCTTATAAGAAAATGGCATGCCTGGAACAAGAAATATATCTGACGCTTTCTTAGCCACGGCTGCATTCAATAATTCAACTACCTTCATTTTCCCGTCTCCTGCTTATTTGATTCCCCTCCGTCCCAAACGGGCATGGTAGTATCAACCGCATAATCTTCGGTCTGAATCACCTTCCATTTCGCCACCCGGACGCCTCCTTCTCCATCAAAGCTTGGAGAAAGTTCAATGGAAAGGGCTTGGGAATGTGCCATTGGTATCTCGGTTGACACAGTCTTATTCTCTGGGTTGTAATAATCCCCCAGTTCCTGTTTCAAGACTTCTTCATATCCCCCAGGATCTATTACGCTTCTCTTTATTTCTTTTACATCTTCTAGAACCATCTGGTAAAATTCTTCTCCCTCAACGTCTGTTAAGTAGTATTCAGTCACTGCAGAAGCATTGCGATGTGCCAGGTCCCTCTCACTTTTTGCTGCACTTAGTGAAAGCATTCCAAATGTCACAAGGCACATAACAATAAAAATTAGAATGAGGGAAGGACCGCCAATACTGGCTCTATAAGTTATTTCTCTTTTTGCCATATTCCCACCTCCATCAGCCACCGTTTTCATGGCGCTTTACTGTAAGGCTATACAGAACCTTCTCGCCTTTTTTTATTGCCAGGATCATCTCATCTTTTTCCTGAAAATCAGCTTCTGCGACAAACACAGCCTGACCGCTTGTGATAGCGTCCCCATTCCTATCGAATTTCATAAGGTAAGAATCTGCTTTTGCATCTCCTTCTTGTAGAGAAAAAATTTCCTTTAATCCTTCATTTCCTCTTTCTTTATAAACCTCACCTGAACTTTGTGCAATCAAAACAGCTCTGTTTAAATCAGCCGCTTCCCGGCTCATAAGATCTGCCTTTACAAAGATCCTGGTGCATATTCCAGCACAGAGAAGAAAGAAAAAAACAACACCTATCATTTCCATAAGAAATACACCTGAATGACTTTTTCTATTCATCTTGTACTCCTTTACTTCGTAAGGAAAGCCATAGAGAACCGCCCTCGTTTCCTTGGGTTCTTATATGAAGAAGACCGTTATTCATCTCCATAGAGACAGGACTGCAAGATAAAATCTCATTGCCTTCTCCCAAAAGAAGTCCACTGCCCTCATCAGAGAATAGTTCCCATAATTTTCCATCCTGATAATAAATAGATGTTACATAGACAGAACCCTCTATGTCTTGTTTTATCTCAAGAACCTTAGTGCCTGACTCTTCTTTTAAAGAAACACTGCCAGCTTCATCTCCCTGTCTAACTTTGTTGGCGATATAGCTTAGAGCCACGTCCTCACGGTAAGTCATTTCCGTCCTATTATTAATATTCTCATATACTTTTCCACCCATAAGAACCAAAAACAGAGCGCTTAATACAAATACAAGAAACAATAAAAGGGTGAAAAGGGCGCCTGTCAGCCGGACTCTTTTGTCATCGTTCCCGCTCATTTGCCACCTCCCGGTGATTCTTCATGTAGATTGACGGTGATATCCGGCATAAAATTTGAGGCGAAACCACTGTAAAAAACATCATACCGTTCCTTGTCAATCTGTATTCCATAATGTTGCGCCAGATACTCCAAACTGGGTGGATATCTCCCCTCAATGGCGTAGCATTGAACCGATGCTCTCCGCAGAGCATCCTGAAGAGTATCTGCTCCTTTTGTATCTGCCTTTTGGGAAAAAAGCAAAATCCCCATTATGAAAGCCACAATCATACAAGGGAATAGGGCAAGAGAAAGAAAATTGCCTAGAACTTCTTTTAAGGAATTTCTATACTTCACTATTTTTCCCTCCTATCCAATCGCAGATAATACACCCATAAGAGGTAGCATAACAGAAAGAAGGATCAGTCCTACCGATATCGCTAGGACAGCCACCACAGTTGGCTCAAACCGGTTAATTATGTTCTCAATCCCAGTATCTGCTTCTTCTTCATATTTATTTGAAATTTCCTGCATTACACTATCTAAACGGCCACTTTTTGTTCCAACCTTAATCATCTGAACATAAAATCCAGTAAACAAACCAGTGCTCTTTAAGGCCTTATAATAATTGGAACCTGATTCTAGTTCCTCCGAACATAACCTTATTTTTTCTTCTACGGATTGATTCTCCACCAATTGACCAGCAAGCTCCATTCCTTTTTCAAGATCCAGGCCTGTTTTTAAGGTAAGTGCCAAAACAGCAGTAAAACGACGTTTCGCCGTTGCAAGAGCAATCTTGTTTTTATTTTTAAGACGACCAATCAACTGCTCTGCTGCTGGAATCTTATTTCCACTCTTTCCAAGAATCCATATAACGAATATAGCCACTCCCAAAAGACCTCCTAAAACAAGAGCAGATCCACTGAAAATACCGCCTAGTCTGGCGGCAGCAATAGAAGCCGGCGGCATCTCTGCCCCCAGCTGCTGGTATACACGTTCAAATATAGGCATTACCTTCGTAAATAAAACCAGCAGAACAACCAAAAGCATAGTGATCATGATGATAGGGTATGTAAGTGCATGTCTTATGTTTTTATAAAGCACATCTTCCTTATCATAATACTCCGCCAGAGATTCCATAATTTGATCCAAATTACCGGTTTCTTCCCCCAGCTTGACCATACGTATTACATAGATAGGATAGACATCTGCCCGTTCTAGCACTTTTGAAAATGGAATTCCAAGCTCTGCTTCCTCTGCCATTGAAAGCAATATCTTTTTCTCTTCTCCCCATACCGCATCCTCCGCCATAACAGACAATCCCTCGTCAAGAGGGATTGCAGCATGAAGAAGAAGTGATATTTGAAGGCAGAAAGCGGAAATTTCTCTAGAAGAATAAATTTTTTTCGCACTCTTTGCCATATACCGTTTCTCCTTTTCTTATATGGTTTTATTAGTAAGTGTATTTTCCTTTATAATTGGTACTTTTGGTTATATATTCTTTTATAGACGGATCGTTGCCGCCAGATGATGCAAACGTAGGGTCCATGAGCTTCCAGTCGTACCCATCAAAATAAATGACATTGTCAACCCAGCCCTGCCCTTCAATATAGACATTGACCCAGGCATGATATAGACTTCCTGTATAACCAACCACTAACTTGGTAGGAATCCCCTGAGAACGTAACATAGAAGTCATAACGGCTGCATAATCAAAACAGATTCCTTTTTTCTTAGCTAAAACCTGGTCAACATCGGGCAAATATCCAGATTGAACTGAATTAGCCAACGCAGTATCATAGGTAAAGTTTTTAACCACGTAATTATAGACGTTGGTCACCACACCCAGAGAATCTGGTGCAGACGCAGCAAGTTCTGCCCCCTTTGCGACCACCGCACTGCCAGAAGAAAAATTCACATACTGGTTTGGGTAGAGAAAAGGTTCAAACTCGTTGGTCAGGTTGACTTGCAATTGATTACTGGATTTTATGGCATACTGAGTTCCCTGGACCTGTTCCAGCACTCTGACTGTATAAGTTCCATTTCCTTCTGTTAAAGGAAATACCTCATAGGCTGATCTGGCATTCAAGTCGTAGGTATAAGTCTCTCCACCACTTTTTATTACCTGAACCTTTATTTTTTGTGAATCACCGCTATACTGAACCATGACATAGCCACTGCCCGTATTGGAGGCATCCACAAGCACTGAATTGCTGTTAAAAGTAACGGTTCCAGAAGCCTTTGGTACTTTTACGCTACCTCCTGCTGGTTTTGATGCCAGCGGAACAGCTTCTTCCTTAATGCTTACTACCGTCTTCCATTCAATGCTTTCATTTGTATTTTCAGATGCAGAGATTGATCCCTCTGGGCCCCAACCAGCGATGTAGAACATACAGGCTGCAAAAGCCGCTGCAAATAGAGTCACACCTTTTTTCATCATTATCATTCCCCCAATGCTATCCCAGACGTTGTCTCACGATTTCATAGGCAAGAACCCCAGCCGCAACCGAGGCATTTAAAGAATCAATATTTCCCTTCATGGGAATAGAAGCAACCATATCACATTTTTCTTTTAAAAGCCTGCTTACGCCGCTTCCTTCACCGCCAATAACAAGTCCGATTGGACCCTTTAAGTTTGTACGATACATGACCTCGCCTTCCATATCGGCACAGACAAACCACATACCTTTTCCCTTTAACTCTTCCATGGTAGCTGTTAAATTTGTAACTTTAGCCACTGGTGTATAGTTAAGCGCACCAGCAGAAGTCTTTGCAACCGTTGCTGTCAGGCCAACTGCACGACGTTTTGGAATTATGACACCATGAGCTCCAGCTAAATTAGCAGTACGGATAATAGCTCCCAGATTATGAGGATCTTCAATACCATCTAGTAAAAATAAAAATGGAGCCTCTCCCTTTTCCTCTGCTGCTTTTAACATATCTGCCACTTCTCCGTACTCATAAGCTGCTGCATGAGCAATTACACCCTGATGATGTCCTGCTTCTGACATCTGGTCTAAGCGCTCCCGCTCTACATAATTAATAATGGTATCTACCTTTTTTGCTTCTCTAATAATGGACTGTATTGGTCCGTCCTGAACTGCTTTTTGCACATACAACTTATCAATTGTTTTTCCGGCGCGAAACGCTTCCAATACTGCGTTTCTTCCCTCTATGGTAAATTCCTCTATCATTCTAATTCTCCTATTCGTTCTAGTCCTTTGCTTACTACGGCTATGAGCCGTTCTAACTCTCCATTTAAATAAAGATAACCGCAGAGTGCTTCAAATCCAGTGGCAGTCCTATAATCTGCCATGGTGGCATGCTTAGCCGTAGTCACTGATTTGGCATTACGCCCTCTCTTATATACGGCAATCTCTTCCGGTGTTAAATCTTCCTCTTCCAAAAGTCGTCTGATGATATCTGCTTGGGTTCCAGCATTGACTAACTTGGCGCTCTTTTTATGCATATTATTAACCTGAGTGCTTCCATGATTCATTACCTTTGTTCGGATAATGACCTCATAAACTGCATCACCCATATAGGCGAGAGCCAGAGGAGAATAACTTTTTATATCTACTACTTTTAAATGCAATGATTCTTTAAAAAGATCAGAAAATCCAGTTAAGGTTATTATATTCTCTTCCATTTTACACCTTCCCTGGTGTCCTCCAGAACAATTCCCTGATCCAGTAATTTTCCCCGGATCTCATCTGCAAGGGCAAAGTTCTTGTCTTTTCTGGCCTGCTGTCTTCCTTCTATCATAGCTTCGATCTCTTGTGCAAGAATTTCTTCTCTTTTTTCTGTTATGATACCGAGAACACCGCAGAACTTATCAATGGTTTCCTTTAAAAATGATACATATTCTTTTGAGCTGTTCCCATCTGTAGTAGAATTACTCAATTTCACCAACTCAAATATAGCAGAAATGGCATCCGCTGTATTAAAATCATCATCCATGGCAGCTTCATATTTGGCGGCTAGTTCCATGGCAAACTTTTTATCTTCTTGTTCGGAAAGAGCCACTGTCTTTGCTCCTGCCTCAAGATCTTTCAGCTTATCTACCGCTGTCAAAATACGATCCAGGCCGTTTTTGGAGGATTCCATTAACTCTTCGCTGAAATTAAGAGGACTTCTGTAATGAGAACTGAGCATAAAGAAACGAAGCACCTGCAAATCATACTTTTCACTGATGTCTCTCACCGTAAAGAAGTTTCCAACCGATTTTGACATCTTCTTATTGTCAATATTCAAAAAGGCATTGTGCATCCAGTATCTTGCAAACTCTTTCCCATTAGCCGCCTCACTCTGAGCAATCTCATTTTCATGATGAGGGAATATAAGATCCTCTCCACCAGCATGAATATCAATCTGGTCTCCCAGATATTTCTTAGACATTACAGAGCATTCAATATGCCAGCCAGGTCTTCCCTCACTCCATGGAGATTCCCAGAAAGGTTCCCCCTCTTTTTTCGGTTTCCAAAGAACGAAGTCAGAAGATTCTTCCTTCTCGCTCTCTCCAGTCACCTTAATCTCACGATATCCGGACTGCAAATCTTCCAGATTCTTATGTGAAAGCTTTCCGTAACCATCAAACGACTTGGTGCGGAAATAGACCGTACCGTCAGTTGCCTGGTACGCATGGCCTGATGCGATTAAGTCCTTTATCATATCAAGCATACCGCAAATTTCCTCAGTCGCAAGAGGATTTTTGGTAGCAGGCTTTACATTCATGGCTTCCATATCCTTTTTGCACTCTTCAATATAACGCTTGGATATGGTATCTGCATCTACGCCTTCTTCAATGGCTTTTTTGATGATCTTATCATCTACATCGGTAAAGTTGGATACAAAATTAACCTCATAACCTTTATATTCAAAATATCTTCGCACTGTGTCAAATACAATCATAGGTCTTGCGTTGCCAATGTGAATATAATTATATACCGTGGGACCACATACATACATCTTGACCTTTAATGGCTCTAATGGCACAAATTCTTCTTTTTGTCTGGATAATGTATTAAAAACCTTCATAATTTTCTCCTTTCTGTTAATTGGTCTCTATCTCCCGCAACAGCCTCCTGAACAGCCTTCGCAACCTGAAGACATGATCTTGTCATCAAAACAATAATCTTCCACAGAGGTAAGAAGGGTGATGGCCTGAGCAGAGATACCCTCTCCATTTCCGGTAAAACCTAGCCCCTCTTCCGTAGTCGCTTTTACATTTACCTTGCCCACTGGCAGATTCAGTGCATCTGCAATATTCTCCACCATCTTGGGACGATAGGACAAAAGCTTTGGTTTCTGAGCAATGATGGTAGCATCAATATTCTCAATGATATAGCCACCTTCCTCCAAAAGCTTTCCTGCCTGCTTTAATAACTCAATACTGGATACATCTTTATAGGTTGGATCCTGATCCGGAAAATGCTCTCCGATATCTCCCATTGCCGCAGCGCCAAAAAGCGCGTCGATGACAGCATGAACCAGCACATCTGCATCAGAATGACCTAACAATCCTTTTTCATATGGAATCGTTACACCTCCAATGATAAGATCTCTTCCCTCTACTAATTTATGAACATCATATCCCTGTCCAATTCTCATAATTATTCCTTTCTTCTATATATATACATTCACAGTTAAACAATCACCCGCAATTTTTTACTAATACATCGAATCTGTACATCCTTTTGACAAAAACAACTTTCTCCGTCTGTATGAACTGCCATGGGATGCTCCATGTGAATGGCAATTTCCTCGCAAGTATAAAAACGAATCCCAGTATTGGGTATCTTCATGCCTAACAAGGAACAAGCCAGTACCGGAACAAGCTTACGTTTCTTTCTATTATTCATGATACAGACCGTAAGCTTCCCATCTTCAAAACTTGCACCAGGTGCAAACTTGAACCCGCCGCCTTCGTATGGATGAATGTGGGCGGATATAAAATACACGTGATTAAATTCCACCTTCTGAACACCGTTTATTAAAATATGACCCTTTGACGGCTTCGCCAGAGCAAGCTGCTTGATTCCGATTAAAAGATAAGCCAGCCTTCCTATATGAAGCCTATGAAACAGTCCCTTTGATTTTGAAAACAATATATTATGACAAACAGCCGCATCCATGCCGATTCCTGCGCTTACAATGAACCGTCGATGTGCTACTTCTCCGTCCCCATAGGTAATAACCCCGTAATCCATGAGTTTAAAGTATTTCGGATGTAATATCCTCTCCAAACAACGGACCGGGTTCCTTGGAAGTTTTAAGCTTCTTGCCAGATCATTACCGGATCCAGCCGGAATATACCCTAAAGTAATCGAACCACAAAAGCAAAGTCCGTCTAGGATCTCGTTCACTGTTCCATCTCCGCCTACGGCAACAATCACATTGGATTCTTTACATCCATTTGTTAATTTGCCGGCATAGATTCTCGCATCTCCCGGCTTCTCTGTAAAATAAACTTCATACTCCACTCCAGATTCCTTTATGGTTTCCTCAAGCTTATTCCAGGTGTTTTGTCCACGTCCGCAGCGTGAGTTGGGGTTTACAATAAAATAGTACATGGGATCCCTCCACTTTTTGCTATTTGATAGTATATCATAAAACAGGAGAAATGAATATAAAAAAAAGGGAAAAGCTCGGCGGAACTTGACAGAATATAAAGAAATATTAACTTTATTATTTTCATTTTTATATTATCAAGTTTATATTGCGCTTCTTCTTGACTTTTTATATAATAATTATATATATGTCTGTCAGGTTTATCACCTGTGGCAATTTAATAAAATAAAATGGGGGTATTTCACATGAGAAAAGTTTATCTGTTTCTCGCCGCTGCGATAATGACCGCAGCATTCAGCATTACTGCATATGCAGGGGATTGGAAAAAGAATGATCAGGGATGGTGGTATCAGAATGACGATGGTACCTATCCTGCAAACAAGCTGACAAAAGTTGGTGAAAATTGGTATTATTTCAACGAAGTCGGTTATGCTCAGGGCGGCTTCGTCGAACTTCCAAACGGCTGGTTTGAACTTGCCGACAACGGAATCTGCAAAAACCCAATCGACCCAACCACTAAGGAACCAGCAGGTGCCCCTTATGGAGGCTGGATTCAATATGTTGATTGGTTTGGAAACAAAGAAGAACTTGGCGCCGTATATCATAATAACTTTTACTGGATCAAGTTTTATAATGTAACAAAAACTGACACATACAGTGCTTCCCAGGTAATTGAAACGCAAAACTAAACACACGAAGTACTTTGGCCCGTGTCTCTGATACCGGCCAATTTGCCTCCCGAAAAATCCATTTACAAAACAAAAAACACATTGAACCCGACTTTAACATCAGACTTCCAATGTGTTTCCTTTAGTAGCGGAAGGGAGATTTGAACTCTCGACACCACGGGTATGAACCGTGTGCTCTAGCCAACTGAGCTATTCCGCCATATGAATTTGTTTGATAGACGCTTGTCTATCAGTGGGACCTACAGGGCTCGAACCTGTGACCCTCTGCTTGTAAGGCAGATGCTCTCCCAGCTGAGCTAAGATCCCAGTGCTTATCAGGAATTTTCTGCTCTCGCTCCCGACTGCTACATTAGTATAATATGAATTGTATTAATTGTCAACACTTTTTTGTCAATTTTTTTCTTTTTTCTTTTTTCTTCCAAAACCCTGATTTCTACGTGGTTTTACGCCTTATTTTGCACCCAATAAAAGACAAATTATTTCTTTATAATAGGATTTGTATCTACTTTCCTCTCATCAGATAAAGCTAAAATCATGTTCCAGATTAAACTTCAGATCCAATCAAGGTAACAAACAGTCAATGATACAAAACTTCATCTGCTGGTTATGCCTTGCCGAATTAACTAAGGCATATTAACTGGTTCTTTAAACCAGAAGTAGAAAGGCCGCCCTGGAAATATTCCCGGACGGCCTTTCTATCTTATACAATACTATTTCAAAAAAACCGCTTTACTATTATTCTTATTCTCACGCACTTCCAAAGTGGAAATACTGTGGACAAATTTTGAAAAAGTGGAATAGCCATAATCCTTTACCTTAAAGTCTGCAAATTTCCGATGCATTCCATTGCCCAAAGCCGCCAGCTCCATTCCGTTTTTACCAGCGCCTTTCACAAGTTTGACAGCGTAATCATCAAGCTCCTGCCGTTTGGTGCGGTTATCCTTAATTCGGACTGTTACTACGTTATTGGATTTTCTCAGTTCAAAGTTATCCATCTCTTCCAAAAATTTAGAGAGGGAGCTGTATCCATAATTTCTCACGTCAAAATCAGAATACTTCTTCACAAGTCGATTGCCAATCTCTCCTAGCCCTGTCGCCTTATTTTTATCATCATTCTCTAATATAATAGAAGCAATGTCTTGTTCAATAACTTCTTTTCCGATAGCTCCGCCTCCGGTACCTTCTTCATCCTGGTCAAGAAGGACTTCCAGATTCGTAAAAACCGTACAGGCTGCACGGAAGGATTTGGGTGTTTTTTCTTCGCCCATGCCAATGACTTCTTTTCCAGATTCCCGAAGTCTACTTGCCAAGCGGGTGAAATCACTATCACTAGAGACGATGCAAAATCCATCCACATGATCTGTATAAAGCAGATCCATGGCATCAATAATAAGTGCAGAATCAGTAGCATTCTTTCCAACGGTATTGGAAAACTGTTGGATTGGAGTTATGGAATTTTCCAAAAGCTCCATCTTCCATTTACCCATCTGGGCGCTTGTCCAATCTCCGTAGATCCTTTTGTAGGTAATAACACCATAACGTGTCATCTCATCCAGAATACATGTAATATACTTCGCTGAAATATTATCTGAATCAATTAAAACTGCAAATTTTTTGTCACTCAAAACCCTATTCTCCCGTCTTTAATTGTTTTCCCTTATCCTGTCTTTTTTCTCTCGTCCACTTTTATTATATTTCATTTTTCCATTTATTACAATAACATGACAGTGGTTAATATGGGAGAATTTTAGTCACGTAATATCTTTTTTTATGTTCATAATAAAAAAGAAGTATTGAGTCAGCTTTGAAAGGAGCGTTATGATGAACAAAATTTCTTCTAGTGATAATGAAATGCCAAAAAGAGATCCTGCAACACCAACGGAATTTGTTCCCCTTGCAATTGCCACCGTACCCATGCAACCTTGGGAACAACCATATGACCCCGCATCTGCGTTAAAGAATGGAACGATTTTCCCATGTCTTAACCTTCCTTTTTACGTTACGGGAGGTGATTTGTAATGGCAGATCGATGTAATCTTCTTCAACAGATTAATGAAATTAGTTTTACGGTCAATGATTTAAATTTATATTTGGACACTCATCCTTTGGATGAAAATGCGCTTGATGCGTTTAAGCAGGCTATGGAACAAAGAAAGCAGCTCTTACAAACTTATGCCGAAAACTTTGAACCACTAACCATGAACTGTATATGTCCTGATACAAACAACAAAAGCCAGACAAAGACAAAATATCCAGGTCAGAGACATTTTACCTGGTCGGATGGCCCTTTGCCATGGGAAGGAGGAACGTTATAATGTGGACCTATGAAAAAAGATTACAGTTTCCTGTAAACATCAAAGAAACCTGTCCAAAAACTGCGTCTCTTATTATTAGCCAATTTGGTGGACCAGATGGTGAGTTAGCTGCTTCTATGCGGTATCTTTCCCAAAGATACACCATGCCATGCAAAGAAGTTGGTGGGCTATTAACCGATATTGGTACAGAAGAGCTAGGACATCTGGAAATGATATGTTCTATTATCTATCAGCTCACCAAAAATCTTTCTGTAGAGCAAGCAAAAACAGCCGGATTTGACGCTTATTATGTGGACCACACTTCAGGACTTTGGCCTACTGCTGCTGCAGGAGTACCTTTTAATGCCTGTGAATTTCAATCAAAAGGTGATGCCATCACTGATTTGATTGAAGATTTAGCCGCCGAGCAAAAAGCCAGAACCACCTACGACAACTTGATTCGTATTATCCCGGATCCTTCCGTAAGAGAACCGCTTAAATTCTTACGGGCAAGAGAAGTTGTTCATTTCCAAAGATTTGGGGAAGCTCTGGAAAAAATCAAATCTGATCTGGATGCAAAGAATTTCTACTACTTCAACCCTGAATTTGATAAACAGTTTGTAAAAAAGCCAGCCGATCAAGGATAAAGAGTCTGGCGCTGACGCGCTGTCACTTTAGTGACATCTTCCTCTTAAGCGCCATGTGCATCCTGCAGGTCGTGCTTTTTATTTTATAGGAGGGTTCGTAGAACTCCCCTATAAAATAAAAAAAGAAAGTCCGTTGATGCATACACTGCATCTTTCGGACTTTCTTCTATATTAATGTGTTATTTCTGTTCTTCGTAACTGTATTTAAGAAGCTCATATATCTCATCGGTAACAGGATCATCTTTATAATAATCATCTAAAAGTGTTATGATCTTTGCAGCAAACTCCGACGGGACAGGAAGATTCTTCACCGCTCCATGAAAATCCTCTTTCATTTGACTTACCATTTCCCTTTTTCCCGGAATAGAAAGACCATATATCTTATAGAGCATTCCCATAGCCGCACATGCCTCATTTGGTGAGGTCAGCGGTGCGTTTTCAAATCTAGTTTTAATTTCTACCGCCTGTTTGTTGATATAAAATATCATAAAATCACAATCCTTTATATATTTTTTACCTGTGCAATATCAATGAGGGTCAATTCTTTTGCTCTGTTTTCCATACTGGTTACTAAGGCTGCTGCCGTATCCAAGGAAGTGAGAACGGTTACACCGGTTTCAATGGCATTTCTACGGATAACAAACCCATCCTTGCTTCTATCAGCACCTTGAGGAGGTGTATCAATGACAAGATCAATTTCATGACCTAGGATCAGATCCATGAGATTTGGAGATTCCTGTTCCAGCTTGCGGACCATAAGTGCTTTTACTCCGTTATCATTTAATACCTTAGCAGTACCAGATGTGGAGAAAATCTTATATCCCTGAGCCTGAAATCTTCTTGCGATTTCAATGACCTCTTCTTTGTCAGAATCCTTAACCGTAATAATCATATTTTTATGTTTTGGAAGCTTGATGCCTGCTCCTGCGAACGCCTTATACAAAGCCTCATTAAAAGTCTTTGCAATTCCAAGACACTCACCTGTGGATTTCATCTCTGGTCCAAGGCTGATGTCAGCGCCACGAATCTTCTCAAAGGAGAATACCGGCATCTTAACTGCAATGTAATCCGCTTCCGGCTGAAGTCCTGGTTCATAACCAAGCCCTTTAATGGTATGGCCACAGATTACCTGCGTCGCTAAGGATACGATAGGGATACCTGTAACCTTGCTGATGTATGGCACGGTACGGGAAGAACGAGGATTTACTTCAATTACATAAACATCACTTCCGCAAACGATAAACTGAATGTTGATCATTCCTTTTACATGAAGAGCTCTTGCCAGCCTTCTGGTGTATTCCACCAGTTTTTCCTTCACCTCTTCGTCAATGCTTTGAGATGGGTACACGGAAATACTGTCTCCAGAATGGACACCTGCACGCTCAATGTGCTCCATAATTCCAGGAATTAGAATGTCTTGTCCATCACAGACTGCATCTACTTCAATCTCTTTTCCCATAATATACTTATCCACCAGGATAGGGTGCTCCTGTGCAATTAAGTTAATGATTGCAATATATTCTTCTACATCTTCATCTGATATGGCAATCTGCATTCCCTGACCGCCCAGTACGTAGGACGGCCTTACAAGGACAGGATAGCCCAGCTTATTTGCCGCAACTTTCGCTTCTTCTGCTGTATATACTGTGTGCCCTGCTGGTCGTGGAATCTCACATTCTTCTAGGATCTTGTCAAACAGTTCTCTATCTTCTGCTGCATCTACATCTTCTGCTGCCGTTCCAAGAATGGGAACTCCCATCTTCATTAACGCTTCTGTCAGCTTAATGGCAGTCTGTCCTCCAAACTGTACCACTGCTCCATCAGGCTTTTCTACATTAACAATACCTTCTACATCTTCCGGTGTCAGTGGCTCAAAATAAAGCTTATCTGCAATATCAAAATCAGTACTTACAGTTTCCGGGTTGTTGTTTACGATAATTGTTTCGTACCCTTCCTTGCTAAAACTCCAGGTGCTGTGAACAGAGCAGTAATCAAACTCAATTCCCTGACCGATACGGATCGGACCGGAACCAAGAACAAGAACCTTTTTCTTTCCGGACGTTTGAATGGCTTCATTCTCGCTTCCAAAGCAGGAGTAATAATAAGGAGTTTCAGCAGCAAACTCTGCCGCACAAGTATCTACCATTTTAAATGCTGGTATAATACCGTTATCGTTTCTTTTTTGATGGATCTCATCAACGGAAACGCCTGTCAGTGTGGAAATCACTGTATCAGGGAATTCCAACCTTTTTGCCTCTTTTAACAATTCTGTGGTAAGTGGACCTTTCTTAAGAGCCACTTCCATCTCCACAAGGATTGCCAGTTTATCAATAAACCAGAAATCGATTTTTGTAATCTCATGAATCTTCTCATAGGAGAATTCTCTTCTGAGTGCTTCTGCTATGACCCAGATTCTTCGGTCATCTACCAGATGAAGTGTTTCTGTCAGCTCTTCGTTGGAAAGCCCGGTAAAGTCATAAGACATCAGACTGTCTACGTGCTGTTCCAAGGAACGAATGGCTTTCATTAAACCGCCTTCGAAATTGGTACAGATACTCATAACCTCACCAGTTGCTTTCATCTGGGTTCCAAGGGTTCTTTTGGCACCTAAGAATTTATCAAAAGGAAGTCTTGGCATCTTAACGACGCAGTAATCAAGCATTGGCTCAAAGCTTGCATAAGTTTTCTTAGTCACCGCATTCTTGATTTCGTCTAAGGTATAACCTAAGGCGATCTTAGCTGCCACCTTGGCGATGGGATAACCAGTCGCCTTAGATGCCAAGGCTGATGAACGGCTTACACGAGGATTCACCTCGATTACGCAGTATTCAAAGCTTTCTGGGTGAAGGGCATACTGAACATTACATCCGCCTGTGATTCCAAGCTCACTGATGATATTTAACGCTGAAGTACGAAGCATCTGGTATTCCTTATCCCCTAGCGTCTGGGAAGGAGCCACAACGATGCTATCGCCGGTATGAACGCCTACAGGATCAATGTTTTCCATATTACATACGGTAATCACGTTTCCAGCGCCATCACGCATTACTTCATATTCGATCTCTTTCCAGCCAGCGATGCAGCGTTCAACAAGAACCTGTCCCACACGACTTAAGCGAAGTCCGTTTTCCAAAATCTCACGGCACTGTGCCGGATTTTCAGCGATACCACCGCCGGAACCTCCCATGGTATAGGCTGGTCTAAGTACGATAGGATATCCAATCTCTTTCGCAACTCTTAAACCATCTTCTACATTCTCAACTATATCAGAAGGAGCAACCGGCTCACCGATTTTTTCCATGGTGTCTTTAAACATCTCACGGTCTTCCGCCTTTTTAATGGTAAGAGCGGTCGTTCCAATGAGCCGCACGTTATGCTTTTCTAAGAATCCACTGTCATCTAATTCCATGGCCAGGTTTAAGCCTGCCTGTCCACCAAGAGTTGGTAGTACACTGTCTGGTTTCTCTTTTAAGATAAGTTGCTCTACCACTTCAACCGTAAGAGGTTCAATGTATACCTTATCCGCAATATCTTTGTCTGTCATAATGGTAGCAGGGTTTGAGTTTAATAAAACTACTTCCACGCCTTCCTCTCGTAAGGAACGGCAGGCCTGTGTTCCAGCGTAATCAAATTCTGCAGCCTGACCAATGATGATCGGACCAGATCCGAGAACGAGCACTTTTTTAATATCCTGAATTTTCGGCATTATTTCCCCTCCTCCATCATCTTTATGAAACGATCAAATAAGTAACTGGAATCCTGAGGTCCAGGACAAGCTTCCGGGTGATACTGAACTGTAAATATGTTTTTGTTGGTGTATTTCAATCCTTCATTGGTTCCGTCGTTGACATTAACGAAGGCGGGAACTGCTACGGAAGGATCCATGGTATCCACATCTACCACATATCCATGGTTCTGGGAAGAAATATAAACACGTCCTGTTTCCAGATCCTTTACCGGGTGGTTTCCACCTCTGTGTCCGTACTTTAACTTATGAGTATCCGCTCCTGTTGCAAGGGCCATAAGCTGATGTCCCAGGCAGATGGCAAAGATTGGTACGTTTGAATCATAAAGCTTTTTTATTTCAGCAATGATCTCTGTACACTCCTTTGGATCACCAGGACCGTTCGATAACATGATTCCGTCTGGATTTGCAGCAAGTATGTCTTCTGCTTTTGTAAGAGCAGGATACACAGTTACTTCACAGCCTCTCTCATTTAATGAACGGGCAATGTTCTTTTTGGCACCTAAATCTAAAAGTGCAACTTTCTTCCCACTACCAGGAAGAACATGGCTTTCCTTACAAGTGGTTGCCTTAACTACACCTGTAACTCCATATTTTTTCATACGTGAAATGACGTCATCGAGATTAAAACCTTCATCGGTTGTAATCATGCCGTTCATCGTACCTTTTTCTCTTAAGATTTTTGTTAGGGCTCTTGTATCGATACCACTGATACCTGGAATGTTATTTTCTTCTAAGAAATGCTGAATGGTACCCTCGCTTCTAAAGTTGCTGGGCATTCTAGATAATTCTCTGACAATGTAGCCATCCGGCCACGGTTTTAATGATTCCATATCTTCCTGACATATCCCGTAATTACCGATCAACGGATAAGTCATGACCACTGCCTGCCCCGCATAGGAAGGGTCTGTGAGAACTTCCAAATAACCTGTCATGGAAGTATTAAATACAATCTCACTAATAACTTCCCTTGTAGAACCAATGCTTGTTCCCGTAAACACAGTACCGTCTTCCAGTATTAAAAAAGCTTTCATACGCAAAGTCCCAATCCTTTCTTAATTGTATGGTTTTGAGCTGTCTAATATCAGCCCAAATTGAATAGATTATACATTATCCTGTGACATTTTTCAACTGTTTTTTCGTATTTCTTTTATTAAATTTTATACATATTATTTGAATATTTAGTATCATACGATGAAAACGGTGCATAATTATGCGTTTCCATCCTTTGAATCATATTTCACAGTATACTTTAGAGTCAATTCGGGGAAAATAGAATGGAGGTGATGAATATGATAGACAACAGTGATCTGCCCATTGGATTTACCATGGAATTAGCTCAGCACTCAGAAATACTAAACCGTTTTGCAGGACTTCCTGAAACTCAGAGAAACTCCATTATTGACGGCGCAAGAAGCATAGAAAGCCGAAATGAAATGCGCAATTATGTGGAATCTATATTCCATGAACCAAAAACATCATTTTTCTAAAAAGTCCCCCGCAGAATGGATTTCTCCCAATCTGCGGGGACTTTTGTAATGATTCCATTTCTATTGTAATATATTTATAATAATTATTTATATAAGGGGCATTCCATGATTCCATACCAAACATATAGTACGCAGGAGAACAATTCAACTGGTCTTCTTCAGATTAATGTGGTCTCTGCGGAAACCAATTTTCCCATACCCGATGCAGAAATTTCCATTTCCTATACAGGAGATCCTGAAAGCTCATTGGAGCAGGTCGTAACCGATTCTTCCGGTCAGACAGAGGAAGTCAGCCTAGCAGCTCCTCCTGTGGAATTAAGCCGTTCTCCCAGCCTGATCCAGCCCTACTCTGAATACACGCTTTTGATCCGGGCACCAGGATTTGAACCTGTTGCTATCTCAGGTACGCAAATACTTGCAGATACCATCGCTCTTCAACCGGTTCGAATGACTCCCATCGAAGATGAAGTATCTCCAGATGTACCCATCGTTATTCCGGATCATACTCTATATGGGAGTTATCCTCCTAAAATAGCGGAATCAGAAGTAAAGCCTGTTGCAGAAACCGGCGAAATCGTACTTAGCAGGGTGGTGGTACCCCAAACCATTATTGTACATGACGGAGTTCCTACCGATCCGACCGCCCCCAACTATTATGTGCCTTATGGGGAATACATTAAAAATGTGGCTTCCAGTGAAATCTATGCCACATGGCCAAGAGAAACCATTATTGCCAATGTTTTAGCGATTATGAGCTTTACATTAAACCGGGTCTATACAGAATGGTACCGAAACCAGGGATATGATTTTACCATCACCTCTTCTACTGCCTTTGACCACAAATGGATTCGGGAACGCAACATATATGAAAGTATATCTGAGGTTGTAGATGAGATCTTTAATAGTTACCTATCCAGACCTGGAATCAGACAGCCAATTCTCACCCAGTACTGCGACGGGCAACGCGTTCGGTGTCCAAATTGGATGACACAATGGGGTAGCAATACCCTTGGCGAACAGGGCTATACTGCGATCCAGATTTTAAGAAATTTTTATGGAAGCGATATGTACATTAACACGGCGGAACAAGTTTCCGGAGTTCCATCTTCCTTCCCTGGCTATAATCTCACCATTGGAGCCAGCGGAGATAAGGTACAGCAGGTTCAGGAACAGCTAGATGTTATCGCAGGTGTTTATACTGCGATTCCTAGAATCACGGCTGATGGCGTTTTTGGTGAGCAAACGGCGGAGGCCGTCCGTCAGTTTCAAAAGATTTTCAAACTACCCGTAACCGGAGTCATTGATTTTGCTACCTGGTACCGAATCTCTCATATTTATGTTGGAATCACAAGGATTGCCGAATATTCATAGATTTCTTTGTTCTTGCAACAAAAAGGAAAGCTCTCTCTCATACATTTAAACCATCACCAAATGTATAAGAGAGAGCTTTCTTTTTGTTTATAATATAGTTAACCTTCTCCACCTAAAAGATCTGCAGCTACATATCCAAGTAGAGCAAGGGATATCCCACCCATAAGCGCATAAAGTTCCACACTCTTCCAATTGACATCCCACAAGATAACAAATGGGGAGGAAAATACAAGACCAATGATAATCCGGTACATCTGGCATTCATGTTTGGTTAGGAGCCGCTCAACCACTTTTGCAAAGAGAAATATCCCAAAAGCCATACCTATAAAATAAGGGACCAAGACCATGACATTAAGAAACAAACTCGAAAAATTCATTGTGGTTAATGCCCGAATACAGGCATTGTTGGTCTGAAGAATGGGTTCATAAAATCCCAGCATCATCATAATCATGGAACCGCTGACTCCTGGAACAATCATCGTAGCCGCCGCCAGCAAACCTACAAAAAACAAGGTAATCACCCAAAGTCTTCCTGAGGTAAGATAATCGACTCCTGTTAAAACCTCCACCCCTGTGTCTCTTCCTGATGCAATCACAGTCTCAGCTATGAACGTGATTAAAATAACGACTCCGCAGGTAATTGCGGCCGTCAAAATACCCTTATTCCGGTCTGGATGTTCCTTATTAAAGGACTTTTGAAACAGAGTAGGAAGCCCCCCACCAATCAAACCTAAAAATGAAAGCTTTGTCTGTAAGGGATATGTATGAAACAGATATTCAAAGGCAAGAGAAAGGAACACAATACCTGCTACAGCTCCGATTCCATAGGGAAACAGAGTTCGTATGCTTTTTATTGGCTCTTTAAAAAGCTGTGTCACTGCATGGATAATCGTATCGTATACTCCCATGGTGATAGCAAGCATTCCTCCGCTAATCCCTGGAAGTATGTTTGCTACGCCTATGATAACACCCTTTAATAGCTCATTGATATACTTCAAGTAATTCCTCCCAAACTTCTATGGTATATCATATCCTATGCCTTTTTCACCGCTTCTAATACATCTTTTACCTGTGCAAGTCTGTAATCTGCCAGACTCTGATCAAAGCCGTACCGTTCATCTATTATGGCCGCAATTTTCATACCTGCCCTGTGGGCCGCCGTAATTCCAATGGTGGAATCCTCAACCGCCATACATTCCTCTGGCTTAACACCAAGGCATCTTGCTGTATGTAGATAGATTTCAGGATCTGGTTTACTCTTTTTAAATTGATTGCCGCTGACAACCGTTTCAAAATAACTCCGTATGCCATTTACCTCTAAAACATGCTCCACCAGTTCCAAGTGAGTTGAGGAGGCAAGCGCCAGTCGGTAGCCCTCTTTTTTAAGAAATGCAAGAACCTCAGTCGCTTCTTTCCGGTATAGCTCCCGGTAATCGATCTCCTCATATGTATGTCTTTTTCGAAACTCCTCCCGTAGCTCTTCCCAGGTTTGTCCATTGTCTACTGCCCGTTCGACTACTTCCCAGGAATCCTTTTTCGTCGCACCCACCATGGGATAAAGCTGCTCCATTTTTACAGCAGGATTCTTTGTCCTTGCGAAATCAAGCTGGTATTTTAAATAGATGCCTTCGCTGTCAATTAAAACCCCATCCATATCAAATATAACTGCCTTAATCATGTTGTCTCTCCTTGTCTTTCTTCCTGATTCAGACATTACGGGAAGAGAGACGGTTTGTCAAGCTGAAATACAAAAAAAGCCGCAGGGGCGGGGCCTTTCTCATAAAGCCTTCGTCCCGGCGACCCATAAGTGTCAATATACAGCCGGCCTTTTAACCATAAATGTATTATATCCGTACCGCCTGAGGGCCTGCTCCATACGTACTGCATTGTCAATATTGCGGAACGCACCTACCCGAACCTTGTAGAGTCCATCTTCCATCACTACAAAAGCTGGAAATGCCTGCGCTTTCAAATCATTGACCTGATCTTCCGCAAGAGAACGGACCCGATACGCTCCGGTTTGAACCTGATAATATTCCACTTGAGATTCTGATTTCTCTTGAATGGTCTTTAAAATGCTTTCTGCAATTGACTGCGCTATCTCATCAAACTTCTGATCAAACAAGTAATTATCTGCCTCATTGTCTATGAACCCAGCTTCTATCATAACCGCCGGAATATTTGTCCTTCTAAGAACTACCAACCCCGGGCGTTCAATGACTCCTATTTCACTAAATCCGGTCTTACTTAAGGCTTCCATAATGTTTTTTGCCAGCATAGCCTGTGTGCCCTGATTTTCAAATACAAGGACTTCCACCCCGGAACCGGATCCAGGAACAGGCATCGCATTGCGGTGTAAGGAAACAAAGAAATCAGCTTCTGCATCATTTCCCATCATGGTTTTTTCAAGAGGTGTATTATAGGTATCGTCAGTTCTTGTAAATCTAACATCAAGTCCGTTGTTTGCAAGAACTTTACCTACTGCCAGCGCAAGCTTTAAATTATCATCCTTTTCTTGCCGTCCGTTATAGGTCGCACCTGGATCTGCACCGCCGTGGCCGGCATCTATCACTACGATCTGTCTCTCAGCCAAAAGAAAAACTCCTTTCACATATCTCTATTGTATAACTTATGTGAGAGAAGCATCTCAAGTACCACTTTTTAATTATTTTTATTCTTTTTTCTTACAGTTGTGCCATCACATCCACGCCTCTTGGCCCTACTGGAGTTGAGAAAACAATCTGAGTACTGGTTTTTCCATATTTTTGAAGCTGTCCGATAAAAACATCAAGTTCCATGGTGCTTTCAAATGCGACTTTAATCAGCATGGAAAAATCTCCTGTCACACAATTGCATTCCAATACATTTGGTATCGACTCCATAGAGGAATAAAACTGAAGCTTATCCACTGGAGATACATCCAGATTTACAAATGCAGTGATGTGGTAGCCAAGCTTCATAGGGTCTACGCTTGCATGGTATCCGGTTATAATTTTTTCCCGTTCCAGCTTCTCAATTCTGGAAGAAACCGCAGGTGAGGATAAAAAAGTATTTTCTGCTATATTCTTTAAGGATGCTCTGGCATTCCTTTGCAGGGTCTGCACTATTTTCTTATCAATATCGTCCATATCTTCCTCCTTGAAATAAAAAAAGCGCCAGTACTACCTAAGTACTGAACGCTTTTGTTCTTATATTTTTAGCCGTTATCTTATATATCTTCTATTATTTTAATAATATCTAATTATCAAATACTTGTCAATATTTATTTTCTTAAGGAAGGCATTTTTTTAAGTCTTTCCATGGCTTCCTTTGTGTTTTCATAAGTTCCAAAAGCAGTGAGTCGGAAATATCCTTCTCCACTTGGTCCAAATCCGCTTCCAGGGGTTCCAACTACGCTGGCTTCTTCCAAAAGCAGATCAAAAAATTCCCAGGAGGTCATTCCCTTTGGTACCTTAAGCCAGATGTAAGGAGCATTGACGCCTCCATAAACCTCACAGCCAATTTCCTTTAAGCCATCGTAAATAACCTTGGCATTTCTCATGTAATAGGCTACCTGCTCTTTTAGCTGCGCTTTACCAGCTTCTGAGTAAACTGCCTCACCTGCTTTTTGAATGATATAAGGAGCACCGTTAAATTTGGTTCCATGGCGTCTTGCCCACAATGCGTGTAGGGCAACTCCTCCTCGAACCAATTCTTTTGGCACTACGGTAAATCCAAGACGAACACCGGTAAATCCAGCATTCTTTGAGAAAGAACGGAATTCAATGGCACAAGTTTTTGCCCCTTCAATCTCATAAATAGAGTGAGGGATGTTATCCTCTGCGATATAAGCTTCATAAGCAGCATCATAAAGAATTACTGCACCTGTCTCATTGGCATAATCTACCCAAACCTTTAACTGATCTCTGGTTAAAGTGGTGCCAGTTGGATTGTTTGGAACACATAAGTAGATAAGATCTGCTGCCTCTGTTGGCAGCTCAGGTACAAACCCATTTTCTGCCGTACAAGGCATGTAAACCACCTTGCTCCATTTCCCAGTCACTTCATCGTAGGTTCCAGTTCTACCGGCCATAACGTTGGAATCTACGTATACAGGATACACAGGATCACAGACTGCAATGATACTGCTCTCGTCAAATATTTCCTGGATATTGCCGCAGTCGCTTTTTGCGCCGTCAGAAACAAAAATCTCATCGGCTTCAATCTGGCATCCTCTCGAACTATAATCTTCTCTTGCAATGGTCTCTCTTAAAAAGCCGTACCCTAGATCTGGTGCATAGCCGTGAAATGTTTCTGCTGCTCCCATTTCATCCACTGCCCCGTGAAGCGCTTCTACAATCGCAGATGACAAAGGCATTGTCACATCGCCAATACCAAGGCGTATTACCTTCTTATCAGGATTTTCAATCATATATGCATTCACTTTTTTTGCAATTGTGGAAAACAAATAGCTTCCCGGAAACTTTAAATAATTTTCATTTACCTTAACCATGGGTTCCTCCTGCTTTATCTTATAGATTCGTTATGTCAAATTCCCCTTCAAATACTTCCACGGCAGGACCGGTCATAAATACATGACCGCTCTTTTCTCTGTCCCAGAAGATGGTCAGATTGCCACCCTTTAATTCTACTTCTACCGTATTTTCAGTCCGTCCACTAAGCACGGAGGCCACTGCACTGGCAGTTGCTCCCGTACCACAGGCCCAGGTCTCTCCACTTCCTCTTTCCCATACCCTCATTCGGATATAGTCTCGGCTCTTTACTTCAATATACTCTGAATTCGTCCGTTCTGGAAAGCGTTCATGGAATTCAAAAGCAGGACCAATGGATTCCAGATCCAGTTCATCGATGTGATCCATAAAGTAAACGGCATGAGGATTACCTACGGATATTCCGATAAATTCATAATCCTTACCATCAATGACAATGGCTTCTGGCAGAGTGCTGGTCACCTCAGGTATTCCCATGTCAACGGTGATCTTAACTGCTTTGTTATTTTCCTCAGTAATCTTTATATGCTTAATTCCTGCATCTGTCTCAACATCAAATTCAGCTTTATCCACCAACTTATGATCAAACACATATTTTCCCACACAGCGTATCCCATTGCCACACATGGCGCTTTCTGATCCATCTGCATTGAACATGCGCATGCGGCAGTCAGCGACCTTGGAGGGACAAATAAGAATCAAACCATCAGATCCAATACCAAAATGGCGGTCGCTGACTAATTTAGAAAGCTCTACCGGATCAGGAACCGTTTCCTCAAAGCAATTGATGTATACATAATCGTTACCTATTCCCTGCATTTTTGTAAATTTCATAACTGTTTCCTCAATTCTTATTGATTAATCAAACTCATGATCATTTGAGCGGTCTCCACCATGTTGGTACCGCTGTCCATACTGCACTTTTGGATGTATCGGTGTGCTTCTGTTTCCGACATGTGGTTTCGCTCCATTAAAAGCTCCTTTGCCTGTTGAATCATTTCTGCTTCTTCCCGGCTCCGCTCTTTGGGCTGGTTTTTTAATTTCTTACGCCTTCTTGCAAGGGTTTCAAGCATCATCCCCAGGGTGCTCACAAGATCTTGAACCTTTAAGGGAAGTCCAAGGCAAACCATATCATCTGGCACTCTTCCAGACCACTGGCTTGGAGAGGCCACCAAAAGCATCTGCATTCCAGGAGGAAGGCATTCGTAAATTTCCTGATAAACCATGTCTGCAAATCTGCATCCGCAGACCACAACTCCGCTTCCAAGTTCATCTGCACTGTTGACCGTTTGTGAACCAGAGGTGCAAACTGCGGAAACTGTAAAGCCGTTTTTCATAAGAATATTCTTTATATTTTTCGCATCCTCCGCCTTGGAAAATGCCACAATCACATTGGTCAAGCACTCTCACCTCCAGATAGCTGTATCAGGGATACAAAAGTTAATACTTATACAGGTATTCTTCTACTTCCCAGTCAGTTACATGGGCACGGAACATGCGCCACTCAGCTTCCTTTGCTTCCAGATATTTGGTAAAAATATGCTCTCCTAATACTTCTTTCACAAATTCATCCTTGCGGAATGCCTCAATCGCTTCCCCAAGAGTCTCTGGGAGCTGTTTGATTCCTCTGCTTATAATCTCCTCTTCAGGCATGCCAAAGACATTGCTGTCAACGCTCTCTGGTGGAGTCATTCCCTTTTCAATGCCATCAAGTCCTGCCGCAAGACAGGCTGCCAGTGCAAGATATGGGTTTACCGCAGAATCTGGACTGCGAAGCTCGATTCGAGTACTGGATCCTCTGGAAGAAGGAATGCGAATGAGCTGGCTTCGGTTTGCTTTTGCAGACCACGCAATATAAACAGGTGCATCATATCCTGGAACCAGACGTTTATAAGAGTTAACAAGTGGATTGGTTAAAATTGTCATGCTCTCCATATGATAGAGAATTCCTGCGATGAATTCATAAGCCGTCTTACTTAATCCCTGCTCATCTTGCGCATCCTCAAATACATTATTTCCTTTTAAATCTGAGAGAGACATATTGATGTGCATACCAGAACCATTGACTCCTGCTTTTGGCTTTGGCATAAATGTGGCATGAAGTCCATGACGCTTTGCGATAGACTTTACAGCCAATCGAAACGTCATAATGTTATCTGCTGTCACAATGCCTTCTGCATATTGAAAATCAATCTCATGCTGTCCCGGAGAAATCTCATGATGAGAGGCCTCAATCATAAAGCCCATTTCTTCCAAAGATATCACCATGTCACGGCGAACATTCTCTGCCTGGTCAATGGGAGCTACATCAAAATAACTTGCTATTTCATGCGTATGGGTGGTTGGTCGCCCCTCTTCATCTGTATGGAAAAGAAAGAATTCACATTCTGGGCCAGCTTGAAACACAAATCCCATATCATGAGCCTTTTTAAGTACCTTTTTTAATACAAATCTGGGATCTCCTTCAAAAGGAGCCTTATCCGGGCAGTGTACATCGCATATCAGTCTTGCCACTTTCCCTTGCTGAGGACGCCATGGAAATATCTCAAAGGTATCCAGATCCGGATGGAGATACATATCAGACTCTTCGCTTCGAATAAAGCCCTCGATAGAAGAACCATCAAACATGCAGCGGTTGTCTAAGGCCTTAGGAAGCATGTTCTTAGTAATTGCCACATTCTTCATCATACCGAAAATATCCGTAAACTGAAGACGGATAAATTCTACATCCTCTTCCTCCACAATACGGAATATATCTTCCTTGCTATATTTGCTCATAATACATCTCCCTTTCTTATTTCCAGAATAAAGAGTCCTTTTTCTAGGGACTCTCTGTCACATTACGTTCCTTAAAAAAGCATATTTGCTTTAAAAACAACAAAACATCCTATAGGAAGTATCTCCAAAAAAGGGTGAGCAAACACAGCCTTTTAATGGACCGTCTTTGCACCACCCTTATATGTGTAAAATATAACAGCTAACAAAAATTTTGTCAATGTTTTTTAATCTTTAAGTTTATATTTTAAAGCGCGGACCGCATTTAAAATAGCGAGTACCGATACGCCTACGTCGCCAAATACGGCTGCCCACATGGAGGCAAATCCCAGGGCTGTCAATATGAGGATAATGACCTTTACACCAATGGCAAAAACAATATTTTGCTTCACAATTTTCATTGTTTTTCTTGCAATCAGTATGATGTCAGTAAGCTTTGAAGGTTCATCGGTCATGATGACGATATCTGCAGCTTCCACTGCAGCGTCGGAACCAATTCCGCCCATGGCGATTCCTACATCTGCCCGAGCCAGAACAGGAGCATCGTTGATGCCATCTCCTACGAAAGCCAGCATGGTTCCTTCCGCTTTATTCTTAAGGAGTTCCTCAACTTTCCCTACTTTATCTCCCGGTAATAACCCGCCATAGACTTCATCAAGTCCCAGGGCCTTACCTACCGCCTGGCCAACCTCTGGTTTATCACCAGTAAGCATTACCAGTTTTTTAACGCCAGCCGCTTTTAGTCCCTTTATGGCCATAGGTACATCTTCCCTGACTGTATCGGATATGGTGATGGAACCAAGATAGGTGGTTTCTTCTGCTACATACAGGGTGGTACCCATAACGGCCTGATTCTCAGGAACCGATATTTGTAGTTGCTCCATGAGTCTCATGTTGCCAACGGAAATCTCACGTGTTTCTCCATCTAACAAAAGTTCGGATCGAATGCCGTAACCTGGAGTTTCTTCCACAGTTCCAATCATCGCTTTATCCAGAGGCTCTCCATAAGCCTCCTTTACGGATATGGCAATGGGGTGATTGGAGTGGAATTCTCCATAAGCAGCCAGTTTAAGAAGTTCCTCTTTTGATCCCTGAACCGGGTCTATATCAGTAACCTTGAATTTCCCTGTGGTAAGTGTACCAGTTTTATCAAATACTACAGTACCCAAAGAAGCCATGGATTCCAAGTAGTTGCTTCCTTTTAAGAGGATTCCCTGACTTGATGCAGCGCCAAGACCTCCAAAAAAGCTTAAAGGAACGGAGATAACCAGGGCGCATGGACAGGAAACCACGAGAAAGCTTAAGGCACGGTAAATCCAGGTATTCCAGCTTCCACCAAATAAAAGAGGAGGAATCACAGCAAGAAGCAGGGCCAAAACCACAACCACAGGAGTATAAACTCTTGCAAATCGGGTGATAAATGTCTCCGCTTTTGCTTTTCTAGAACTTGCATTTTCCACTAATTCTAAGATCTTTGCTACCGTAGAATCATCAAACAGCTTTGTCACCTGAATCTCCAGAACGCTGTTTAAGTTAATGGAACCACTAATGATGTCATCACCCTCTTTTACCTCAGCAGGCATGGATTCTCCAGTAAGGGCCTTTGTATCAAGTTCACCTGCTCCTTTTATAAGGACTCCATCAAGAGGTACTTTTTCTCCTGGCTTAACAACGATGATATCTCCTTCTTCTACCTCATAAGGATCTACTTTTTCTTCTTTTCCATCTCTTATCAGATTTGCATATTCCGGGTTGATATCCATGAGTTCTGTAATGGATTTTCTAGATTTATTAACTGCGTAATCGTTAAAAAGTTCACCGATCTGGTAAAACAGCATAACGCCAACTGCTTCTTCCATGGCACCAATGGCAATTGCACCAAAGGTCGCAATGGACATAAGAAAATTCTCGTCAAAAAGCTGACCATTTCTCATGCTACGGATCGCTCTGATTGGAACGTCATAACCTGCCGCAAGATAGGAGATGATAAACGGAATCAGATACCAGGAAGTCTTTCCTTCCAACACCATTCCAATTGCAAAAAATACAGCGCTTGTAATAAGCCTGATCACCATCTTTTTTTGTTTCTTTGTCATAGCAGCTCCTTTTGCCTTACCGCAGTATCTTAAATTCTGCTTCAGGCTCAATCTTGTTTGCAAGTTTTCTGGCTGCTTCCATAATCGTTTCGGATTTATCTTCTTCAATTTCCATGGTTAATCTCTGAGTCATAAAGCTTAAAGAAGCACTCTCCACTCCAGATAACTTCTTAACCCCCTCTTCTATCTTGGCTGCACAGTTGGCACAGCATAAACCTTCTAATTTAACAATTCGTTTCATATTATTACACTCTCCTCCATGATTTATTTAAAATAATTATTATTCGCTGATATGCTCCATTCCCTGAGCCAATATGGTCTCAATGTGGCTATCTGACAGAGAATAAAAAACCGTCTTTCCGTCTCTACGAAACTTCACCAAACGCATCTGCTTTAACACTCTAAGCTGATGAGAAATGGCTGACTGGCTCATCTGTAAAAGATTGGCGAGATCGCAAACGCACATCTCAGATTGGCTGAGTACATAAAGGATTTTTATTCTGGTGGCATCACCAAATACTTTATAAAAATCAGCCAGGTCAAGCAACTCCTGTTCCTTAGGCATTGCATTTAATACTTGGTTCACAACACTTTCATGGACGCAGATAAAATCGCATTGGTCGAAATCACTCTCGGGCTTATTATTTTTAAGATCCGGTTCCATAATGTACCTCCTTTATTACTATTATTATATGAATAACTGTTCATATGTTTATATTATCATACTTGAGTTTTTTGTCAAGGCAATTTTACGCCTGAACTTGACACCTTATTTTAACAGTGGTACACTAAGATTCCTTTTCTAATTCTATCATCACATCTAATTTCAGGAAAAGAGAATATTAATGCCACGGTAGAGTCCCCAGGAACATAATTCTGGAGAACAGCGCTTTCACTAACTGACTGCGCTCGCCGCTTGGAAAGATATTAGAACGCTCCAACCAGTTAAGACAGCTCCTACTGTCCGCTGCCGGAAGGATCACGTTCCCAAATATTACTACCAGGAGGAACTAACATGATTCAAGTGGAACACATGAACAAGACTTTTAAAGTCGCAAGAAGAAGCGCCGGCTTTTTAGAAGCTATGAAGGCACTTTTTCACAGAGAGAGTGAAACCATCCATGCTCTTTCCGATATCTCCTTTTTCATAGGAGATGGAGAGATGGTGGGCTATATCGGCCCGAATGGGGCAGGAAAAAGCTCTACCATTAAAATCTTAAGCGGAATTCTTACCCCGGATAACGGTACCTGTATCATTAATGGCCGCATCCCATGGAAGGAACGCAAAGAGCACGTAAAGGACATTGGCGTTGTATTCGGCCAAAGAACCCAGCTTTGGTGGGATGTCCCAATTATTGACTCTTATGAACTTCTCAAAGACATCTACGAAATCCCAACACAAACCTACGAAGAAAACTTAACAGAACTAACCAAACTTCTATCCCTTGGGGAGCTTTTAAAAACCCCAGCCAGACAATTATCCCTGGGGCAGAGAATGCGTTGTGAGATTGCCGCTTCTCTCCTTCACAGTCCAAAGATCTTGTTTCTTGATGAGCCTACCATTGGCCTTGATGCTGTTTCAAAGCTTGCGGTGAGGGAGTTTATTCGAAATCAGAACAAAAGGCATAACACCACGGTTCTCATTACCACTCATGATATGCAAGACATTGAGGCCCTGGCTGACCGGGTTTTATTGATCGGAAAAGGAACGCTTCTCCTTGATGGCTCCCTCTCTGACTTAATGAACCATCGGCCGAAAGAAGATGCTACCTTGGACGAAATCATCGCTACCCTTTACCGGGATTACGATATATAGGAGGCGTACATGAAAAAATACGGTTCTTTTTTTCGCATCCGTTTTATCAATGGTCTGCAGTACCGAATGGCCGCTCTTTCTGGAATAGCCACTCAGTTTATCTGGGGGATTATGGAGGTTCTTTTATTTCGTGCCTTTTATCAGGCATCTCCGGATAGCTTTCCAATGACCTTTCAAGCACTTTCCTCTTACATATGGCTTCAACAAGCATTTTTAGCTCTTTATCTCATCTGGTTCTGGGAATCCCAGTTATTTGATTCCATTACAAATGGAGATGTTGCTTATGAGCTATGTCGCCCGATTCGCCTCTATAACATGTGGTTTGTAAGGGGAATGGCTGTCCGTCTTTCAAAAGCTACACTACGGTCTTTTCCAGTTTTATTTTTTGCGTGGCTCTTGCCATCGCCTTATGGCCTTACCTTACCAGATAATTGGTACACATGGTTTTTCACCTTGCTTGCCATGACATTGGCATTTCTTCTTGTGGTAGCCTTTGGAATGATTGTTTATATGTCCGTTTTTTATACCATCTCGTCTCAGGGCGTCAAGCTATTAGCTTCCTCTGTATCTGAATTCTTAGGGGGAGCCGTAATACCTTTGCCTTTTTTGCCAGATAAGATAAGGGAAGTAGTCAATTTGCTTCCATTTGCATCTGCTCAGAACGTACCCTTTCGTATCTTTGGAGGAGATTTGGTGGGTAAGGAAATGTATCAAAGTCTTTTGATGCAGTGTTTTTGGCTCACTGTCTTTCTTTTGATTGGACGGGCCATGGAACAAAGGGCATTGAAACGTGTTGTCATTCAAGGGGGCTAAAAAGGAGGTATCTCATGAATTCATTTGGTTTATACAAAAAATATTGTCTCATTCATTTAAAATGTGTTATGCAGCATAAAGTATCTTTTTTCCTAACCACCTTTGGACTCTTCCTTATGTCCTTTAACATATTTCTGGGAGTCTATTTCATGATGATTCGGTTTCATCAGGTAAATGGATTTTCTTATCAGGAAGTGCTGCTTTGTTTTGCGATTACACTTATGTCTTTTACCATAGCAGAAGCATTCTTTCGAAGCCTGGATACCTTTGATTCCATCATTAGAAGCGGCGAATTTGACCGCATCCTTCTTCGCCCAAGGAATTGCCTATTCACTGTGATATGCAGCAAAATAGATTTTACAAGAATCGGGCGACTGTTGCAGACCATACTCATGTTTGTGTATGGTATTTTATTTAGCACCATACACTGGACTCTCTTCCGGATCATCGTCATTGTGTTAATGATTTTAAGCGGGATTATTGTGTTTGTCTCCATCTATCTTATATTTGCTTCCATCTGTTTTTTTACTCTGGAAGGGCTGGAATTTATGAATATATTTACTGACGGCGCCAGAGAATACGGGAAATACCCCATTGGGATCTATGGCAAAACCATTGTCACCATCTGTACCTACATCGTTCCCTTCTCCTTATTTCAGTATTATCCCTTTCTCTACTTAACCGGCAAAACGGAGAATGCATGGTATGGTCTATTGCCAATAGCCGGCTGTTTCTTTTTAATTCCTGCTATACTATTTTGGAGATTTGGATTATCCAGATATCAATCCTCCGGTTCTTGACATGAAAATACCAAGGGTATATAATGATTTTAATATAGTTAGTTGCAACTAATTGTTATGTGCACTCAAAAAGGAGGAGCATTATGTCTACAGAGCTTGGCGGAGTTATGGAAACACTATTAATCACACTTTATATTCGGGCAAAGGATGCCAAAAGTACAAATCCAGTTATCAACGACAGGAAAGCGGCTGAGATTGTAAAGAATATCGACTACGATTTTAAGAAGTTTGACAGTGGCACTTTATCTTATTACGCTGTGTTGGCACGAGCAAAGATGATGGATCAACAGGCAGCTGATTTTATTAAAAAGTATCCAGACTGCGTGGTGGTTTCTGTTGGTTGCGGCCTTGATACCAGATTTTCACGTGTGGATAACGGAATCCTACATTGGTATAACCTTGACTTTCCGCAGGTCATCGCTCAGCGTGAACGGTTCTTTGCACCCAATGACCGTGAAAAAAACATAGCGAAGTCGGCTCTGGACCCAACCTGGCCAGAAGATGTGAAAACAAACGGGAAGAAGCTTTTAATTATTTCAGAAGGTATGATGATGTATCTTAAGGAAGGGGAAGTGAAAGATTTTCTTCAGATATTAACAAATGGATTTGACCGCTTTGAAGCTCAGTTTGACCTTTTGTATAAAGGAATGGTCAACAAAGGGAATATACATGATACGGTTAAAAAGACAAATGCCCGTTTTAGCTGGGGTGTAAAGGATGGCAGTGAAATTACAATGCTTTGTCCAGTAATGAAACAGACAGGGCTCATTAATTTTACCGATGAACTAAAATATCTGATGCCAGGCATTAAAAAGCTATTGATTCCCTTTCTATACATAACAAATGACAGACTTGGGATATATCAATTTAAAAAGGCACAATGAGTGAAGACGATATGATGCTTCAATTTGAACCATATGATAAGGCCACCCAAATGGGTAGCCTTATGCTTTACAGGGAGTTTGTATGTGAATCATGCTATCTTCCTGCTTCCTATCTACTTAGTGACTGTTCCATCTGATCCAAAGCGAAAGGTCGCTCCATCTATTACCATATCAGTATCATGAGCCATAACTCCGTTCTGATCCAGGTAATACCGTTTTCCCTCCAGTTGAATCCAACCAGTCTGTTTTCGGTAATTCTTCATGTAATACTGATTTCCGTCAATGGTTTTCCAACCATCTGGGGAAATCAGGCCATTGTAATCTTTAAAGGAGAACTCAATGGTCACATCTCCCTCGATCCCAGCCACTCGTCCCTGGTCCGTACACTGCCATATGGTTCGGTTTTTGCAGTCATTTATTGTGCCATATCTTGCATACCAGACGTCGTATGGAATCTTACTCATATCAATGTGGTAATTAAGCCACTTATTGTTGGCATATACAATGGGGCGATACCCTGCATCAGTAATAATCTTACAAAAAGCATTGATATTATCCGTAATCTGTTGTCTGGTCAAATGATTGTCCAACAAGTACTGAGATTCTACATCATAAGCAACTGGGTAGGAAATTGGTAAATCCTTGATTTCACGGAGCACATATCTTGCCTCTTCTTCTGCTGTCATCACATCCAGTGCCTGAGTGTAAAAAAATACCCCTGTTTTAATTCCACTCTTTGCTGCATTTGTCATATTAACAACATAGAAAGGATCCTCATCATTAAGATAACCAAGTCGTATCATAGCAAAGGATACACCCGACTGAGCTACCTTATTCCAGTCAATCCCACCACTGGCTTCATTTTGGCGGTTCTGGTATTTAGAAACCGTAATTCCCTTTTCCAAAGCACCGTCGATGGGTTTTCCTGACGCATCTATATACTGACCATTTTCCTGGCTCCAAGCTTCTCCTGAAAATCCATTCATAGGTGTGGCAATTACAGTTGAGGTCACAAGGCCTGTTATGATACCTACGGCAATCCTCATTCTTAAGTTCATGTTATCATTTCCCCCAAATAAAACTATTTATTCTTCTTTATCCGGCTCTTTCCGGAACACATTGATATCATGAATCAATGTCCTAACACTGCTTAATAGCAAATCAAATGTTCCAAATTCATACAAACTAAGAAACAGCATTCCAATGGGAACCGCTAAAATCATTCCTGCAATTCCACTTATTTTAAATCCCAGATATAAAAACAGCAACGTCATAAGAGGGTCTAGACCCATGGTATCCCCAACGATCTTTGGCTGTATGATCTGTCTTAACACAAGTGTCAGCACGTATATGGCAACAAGTCCAAGTCCAAAAGCGTATTCGCCTGATACCATACGAACCAATGCCCAAGGAATTAAGATAGTACCCGTTCCAAGGATGGGAAGAAAATCAAGAAAAGCGATAATCACTGCAAGTAAAAGAGCATAATCGACTCCGAGCACCAAAAAACCTACTGCTAAAACAGTGCCGATGATAAACATAATCTTAAACTGTGCCAGAAAATAGCCACTTACCAGATGTTTGACATCCTTTTTGAAATAGCTATAA
The DNA here is from genome assembly GCF_003609635.1 of Lacrimispora algidixylanolytica. Lineage (GTDB taxonomy): Bacteria > Bacillota > Clostridia > Lachnospirales > Lachnospiraceae > Lacrimispora > Lacrimispora algidixylanolytica. The sequence continues at coordinate 94,179 of NZ_MCIA01000023.1, forward strand.
TATCTGGTTCCGCCTTTGGGAATGTAGCGATGAACAAACTCCATGATCTTATCTCGATCAACAATGAAGAGATAAGAAGAAAAGATTGTCACAATAATATAGACAAGGGCTGCTGGAATGCTTTTCACCACGCTGCCTGCTGCCATGACGGTTGGAGATGCAATCTTTTGAACTGCCACATTCAGATATTGCTCGATATGAGCAAAAAACTGATTGACGGATTCCTGCATTCCCTGAGGTAAAAACTTTAAAAGTCCCTGTACACTTAATAGAAACTTCTGAATCTCTACCCAGGCCATCTCATAATACTGAGGAACGTGTTCAACAAAACCAATGGTTTCATAAATAAGTTTGGAAATCAGAAAATAAAGTGCCGCTATAATAAGAGTAAGTACACCTACCACAATCAGCACAGAACTATGCTTCCTAACGATCTTTAAACGTTTTTCAAAAAAACGCACCAAAGGATTGGCTATCACCGAGATGACCCAGCCAATCACAAAAGGCAAAAAAAACTTTATCACCCTTGGTCCCCATACACAGATTAAGTATAGGAATAGGATTGGTATTACAATATTCAATATTAGTTTCAAATATTTTTTCATAGAATCCAATTTCATCACCTATCTATATTATACTATCCCAGGAACCTTCTGGCAAATAAATTAATTCGAAAGAAAAACCTCTAAAAATGCAAATAACTGCCTCATCTCTTCCTCGGTGCCAATGGTAATTCGTAGATAATTGTCAAGTCTTGGCAGATTAAAGTACCGTACAAAGATACGATTTTCTCGAAGGGCTTTATAAATATCTTCCGCTCTTCTCTCCTTATGAGAGGCAAAGATGAAATTTGTCATAGAATCCGGAAAGATAAAACCGAGTTTAGAAAGACTTACTTTTGCTTCTTCTCTAGTCTTTATGATTTTATCAAGGCATTCTTTGAAATATTTGTCATCCTTAACGGCTTCCACTCCCAATATCAGGGAAGGCATATTCATGGTATAAGAGTTATAGGAATACTTCACATTATTCATGGCACGAATCAAGTCCGGATGTCCGATGGCATATCCGATTCTAATACCGGCTAAGGAGCGGGATTTGCTAAATGTCTGCACCACAAGAAGGTTTTCATACTTTTTAGTAAGTTCCATAGCACTTTTGCCACCAAAATCAATATATGCTTCATCAATGATAATCACAGAATTTTGATTATGTGCAATCAGCTCTTCTATCTCTTCAAGGGGCATAAAAAGACCAGTGGGAGCATTGGGATTTGGGAATATGATTCCCCCATTTGCCTTATAATAATCTTCTTTCCGAATGCTAAAATCTTCTTGAAGTACTGGTGTCTCATAGGGAATCTGGAATAGATCCGCCCAAACCTTATAAAAAGAGTAACTCACATCGGGAAATAGGATAGGAAGCTCTGAATTAAAAAAGGTGAGGAAAGCCATGGCAATTACATCATCAGAACCAACACCTACAAATACCTCATCTTCCCCAACCTGGTAATATTGTGAAAGCGCACTTACCAAATCAGAAGCTGTTGGATCTGGATATTTGCGAAATGGATCATAGTCCATCTCCTTCAATGCTTGTTTAACCCCAGGTGCTGGCGGGTATGGGTTTTCATTGGTATTAAGTTTTACCAGATCCATACCTTTTGGCTGCTCTCCAGGTACATATGGGGCAACCTTTCTTATATTCTCTTTCCAGTGTCTCATCTATTCTCCTCCTTCTTTCCCCCAAGTCCATACGCTACTGCGATTTTTTCAAAGACTGGAAGGGAACGAAGAATCTGATCATAAGAAACACAGTATGCGATTCGGACATAGGATGGACAGGCAAAGGAACTTCCTGGTACCATAAGAACTCTGTGCTCCTTGCAGAACTGGCAGAATTCTTTATCGTCTACAGGAGTCTTAACAAACAGATAGAAGGCACCCTCCGGTTTAATGCACTCAAATCCATATTCTGTTAAATGACCATAAAGTAGCTCACGGTTTCGATTATATGACTCTAAATCCACCTGCTCGTCCACGCAGCGCATAATCACCCGCTGCATAAGGGAAGGAGCATTGACGCAACCAAGCACACGATTGGCAATGGATGCGGCGGCAGACAATTCTTGAAAATCATCCATTTCATCTGGAATGACAAGATACCCAATCCTTTCTCCAGGAAGAGAGAGGGATTTGCTGTAGGAGTAACAAACGATAGTATTGTGATAAAAAGGTGTCACATAAGGAACTTTAGCCCCATCATAAGCAAGCTCTCTGTAAGGCTCATCGGAAATCAACACTATGGATTTGCCATACTCCTTTTCCTTCTCCTTCATGATCCGGGCGATGCTTTCTAACGTCTCAGAAGAATAAATAACACCACTTGGATTATTGGGGGAGTTAATAATAACTGCCTTTGTTTTATTTGTAATACGAAGCTCAAATTCTTTCAGGTCTGGCTGAAACGTTTTTGTATCAGGCGGTACCACGGACAGTACACCATCATAATTCCTTACATAAGAACCATACTCCATAAAATAAGGAGCAAACACCACTACCTCATCTCCTGGATTTAGTATGGTCTTAAATATAACGTTCATGCCGCTGGCCGCACCAACCGTCATCAGTATGTTTTCCAAACGAAAACCAGTCCCAAACCGTCTGTTTAAAGAATGGGCGATGGCATCTCTCACGTCCTCGTAACCGGCATTGCTCATATAACCATGTACTAAGGTTGACTCTTCCTCATTAAGGATATCCAAAATGGCCTTATTAACTGCCAAAGGAGCCGGTACATTGGGATTTCCCAAGCTAAAATCATATACGTTTTCACGTCCGTATAATGCTGCCAGTTTTTTTCCTTCCTCAAACATGGCACGGATGGCGGAATTGTTTTCTACGAGAGGTCTCATCTTGTCTGATATCATTATCGTTACCTTCCTTTATCCTGAAATGGTTTTACGGAAATTATATCACAAGTACTCATAGTGGTCTATGCTATTTAATACTTTAATTCATTAAATCAAGGTTGTCACTGAGAGTTCCTCTCACCTTTACAAAACAGGTATTAAACTCTTTCTCACTTATCCCAATCATGGCAAATGCTCCTCTTACAGGCTGGAAGTTTCTTTTTTCTTCCCCTGACATGTCTTGATTTAAACTTTTTGTGATTCCACTGACTTTCATCTCTATATCACATTCCCGAATGTTTTTACAAAGCACAACTACCTCATACCCACCATTTAAGCAGAGCAAATCCTCCTGCCGGAAAAAGCGTTTCAAGCGTTTTACCTGTTTGGAAAACAGAGTCCTCGCATTCTTAGCCTCCTGACCGTTTTGGTTTTTCGGGCAACTCATTACAAAAACTGCCAAGGATGAAGTCTGGAATCTTTCACGCTCCAAATACTCTTTTAATCGTTCTTGAAATCCCATGCGATCCAAGACCCCATTTACTTCAGTAGGCAACCATAATTCCTGAGAGTCAAGTCTAAGAGTCGTCCCTTTGCTATCATTCCATATCGTGCGGTAGGCTTCCATATCCTTCCTATCTATCATAACTCCATAAAGGGTGCTATCGTCTTTGACCGATAACCTGAAGTTGGATAGGACTGTAATAAAGCCCGCCTTCGTCTGTACCCGATACTGAAAATCCCACAAAGTAACTCCTGGGCTAAGTTCCTCTGACATTCTAAGGATGGCTTCCCTGTCATCAGGATGAACCATCTCTAGAAAGCTTCCCTGGAACTTTGCAGCCAGCTCTTCTCTTTTATGTTCTGTGATATCATGAAAGCGGGAGCTGGTATACTTAAATTTCATGGCTTTGCCTTTGCTGCATCTAAAATATCCACCAGGGATTCCTGAGCTTAAAAAATCCAGCTCGTCCTCCTTCTTTTCAAGTACTTCAACGGTATGCTTAAGCTTCTGTTCCGCAAGAACTGTATTGGTAATATCCATGCAAGCGCTTACCACTGCCAGTCGACCATCTTCAGCCTGAACTGTACGACCCTTGGTCATAATCCACAGATAACTTCCATCCTGCTTTCTGATCCGATGTCTGAGATTATATTCCATACCAGGATCATTACAGCAAAGAATGACTTCCCGTATGAGGCCCCTGTCGTCGGGGTGAATGATCTCAACTAGTTTTTCTCCAATGTCTCTTGAAAATCTTTCATAAGAATCGTATCCCATGAGACTTAACATCTCGTTATTGGCAAAGTAAAGAGGCAGATCTTTTTCACAATATACGCCTAGAAGACCACCTGGAGCAGCCTGGGCAAAAATGGCACTTGCCGCCCACTGGTTCTCCTCCGCCAGATTGTCAAAAGAAAGATTGCGTCCGGCAAGCTTTAATACCTCACTTAGCATTTTCTGAGAATCTTCCAACTTTTTTCTTTGTTTCATTTGTTCTGTGGCATCTTGGACCGTTCCATAATAGAGCCGGTGTTCATCCTGTTCTCTTAAGAAGAATACACGCAGATGCACCCACATCAATTCTCCACTTAACCTGTAACGCCTAAAAATACCTTCCGCTCCATGGACCGGATTCTTATATGCGTTTTCAAAGATACGCAGTACCCAGTCAATGTCATCTTTATAGACCTTGTGAAGCATGAATTTCCCGCGATCCCCTCCATCAACCGGATTATCTCCGGTAATGCGGTAATACTCTTCATTCACCCTGAGTACCTCGCAGTGATCTTCATACACATCATATAAGGCAATTGCCCCCAGCATGTTATTTAACATTGCCTCGCTGGTGATATCTTCGTTAAACAGATCTTCCAACTTAAGCTGCTTCATCTGCCTCGCCTGAATGCCTCTATAATCTAGATTCTTCTCATTCTTTAAAAGCACCTCCACATCTTTAACCGCCATCGGTTTATAATAATAATAACCTTGTCCGTAGATGCAGCCGATGTTAATTAAGAAATCAGCCTGTTCCTTTTCTTCTATTCCTTCTGCGATCACCTTAAATTGCATAACCCTGGCCATTCTTACTATGGTTTCCAGAATTCCCATGCCCCGTTTGATGCTGTTTTCATTCATATCCAGAAACTTGGTATCAATCTTTATTACATCCACATTTACATCTTTTAACATGTTAAGGGAAGAATAACCACTCCCAAAGTCATCCATAAATACAGGGAAACCCGCACGTCTAAGATCTTCCACTACTTTACGAATGAGATCGTAATCCTCAGCATATGCACTTTCCGTAATTTCAATTTCCAGTAATTTGGGATCTATCTCATATTTCTCTGCCAGCTCCTTAAAGGTCTCAACCACATTGATGCCGTAAAGATCCATACGAGACATATTAACCGAAACAGGCACTGGTACAATTCCCGACTTAATCCAGATGCTTAGCTGTTGACAGACCATCTCCCAGATATAAATATCAAGGTGTGTAATAAATCCATTTCGCTCCAATAAGGGAATGAATTCACCCGGTGTAATGATTCCCTTTTTTGGATGGTTCCACCGTACTAAGGATTCCATGCCAACGATCTTCCCGGTTAACATATTACACTGAGGCTGTGCATAAAAAATAAACTCTTTATTTTCAAGGGCAGTCTGAATCTCAGATAAGAGAACCTGGTCATTTTCCATCTTACGCTTCATACCAGGATCATACCATCCCATTCTCTTTGCATAATTGCCTTTTACGGAATTCAGTGCGATAATTGCCCTGTCGTACATGGTGCTGACTGTTATGTCCCTTTCCTCGATGCAGTAAATGCCAAAAGCAGGCAGAAACCCCGCATTCCCCCCATATTGTCTGGCATAGCATTTAATCTCTTCTTCCAGCTCTTTTAAAAGCTCAGAATCCTGGGGCTGAATGATGACAAAGTCATCTCCTCCCATGTAGCCTGCTATGGTATCACGTGTAGCTTCCATCTTTATTAAATGCTCACTGATTTTTATTAAAAAGCGATCCCCTTCTTCTTCTCCGTACCATTCATTATAGAGTTTAAAATGCTCGATATCGATAGCAATCATAAAAAAGTGTTCATGTGGTCGTTGCTCTAAAAACTGCCTTGCTCTATCAAAAAATGGACCATATCTTAAGAGACCCGTCAAAGAGTCGGTTTCATCTCTCTTCGCCTGTTGCTGCTTCTGCTCCTCTTCCTTCTTTTTCAAATTGTCCACGTCTTTTACATAACACATTACAAGGGATTCATCTCGAAGTTCATCAAGAAATAAAACCACAGTCAGACTGACCCAACGATAATTACCATCTAAAAGCTGTCTACGAAATTCCCCTTTTAAAATCTTCTCACTCTTATTAAGGCGATCAAACAAAGTGAGCCGATCCCAGAATTTCAAAAACTCCTCCCTGTCATTTGGGTGAACCATGGTTCTGAGCACCTCAGCATACATAGGAAGTAGTTCTCCCTCTTCTTGGGGAAGCTTAAATTTGTCCTTCTCACTAAAAATAATTTTATATGTATTTGAAATCAGATTCAGTTCAAATAATTCTTCATATGTTGTATTATTTGTAAGGCTATAAAACAGGCTTTTATTCTGTTCGCCAACAGGGCAAAACATAATTAACCTGCTCCCCGGATATCCCGGCCAGTCGATATGACCTGAGGATAGATTCAGCCACAGCTTGGAGGCAGCATCATAAAATATCACTTGTCCAGTATTATTTAACACTCCCGGACAGACCTTACAAGGAACCGAATTTTTCCCTAATTCCTCATAACAGTACATTCCTGCTTTCAGATTGGGATAATATGTTCTTGCCATATCATTCATATAAATGATCCGGTATTCCTGGTCAATGATGTAGATACCGGCCTCTCCATTATCAGCCGACATTTGATTCATACGTTCCCGCCTCTCCTGCATCTCATTAACTACGCACCTACTAAATTATTGTTTATTATAGTATGAAAACGATGGTTCCGTCAACAGATTCACAAAGGGATTGAATAGTATTTTTATGCACTTTTTTGACGTTTTACTCGATTTTATGCAAATATATAAGTAAAATACAAATAAATTTGTAAGAAATACGACACTCAAATTAAAAAGCCAGTGCATATCATGCGTTGAAAATTCCATACATTTTTTTTGAGTTAGAGTCCACAAAAACCAGCCACGTGTCTGGCAGGGCTTATGTCCTGTTTTTCCACATGACTGGTTCTATTTCCAGGTAGTAACATTCACTCATTTATTGAAGGGATTTTAGCTGCTCCGCCATCTCATGGGAAAGGATAAACCTGCCCACATATCCTACTTCTCCGGTCATTAGTACATTTTCATTTTCTTCAATTTCTACCTCTAATACACCGCCTGGCATATGAACATACATCTTAGGATCTGTAAGTCCCATCCGATATGCTGCTCCGGCTGCTGCACAACCACTGGTACCAGAAGCGAGGGTATACCCGGCACCTCTTTCATAGATTTCAATTTCTATGTTTGTACGGTCTAAAACCTTTAATAGCTGGGTGTTAACTTTTTCTGGGAAACAATCAGCAGATTCTGAATGTTTTCCGATCCGGCATACCAGATCTTTTGAAATGTCATTTAACCAGATTACGCAATGAGGATTGCCTATGTTTACGCAGGTAACCCGATAAGGAATGCTACCAAACATCATAGTTTCATTGAGCACCTCTCTTCTTGGTCCTGTTACGGGAATTTCATCACTGTAAAAGCTCAATTTTCCCATGGAAACCTTAATTCTGGTTCCTTCTTCATTTAAGTACTGTAAGGTTTGCTGCCCGCTTAATGTATTGATGGTAAAACGATTTTTTTGTACATATCCAGCGTCTTTTAAGTATTTTCCAAAAATTCTAACTCCATTACCGCTAATTTCTGCTTCACTTCCATCGGGATTAAGGATTTTTACTTCCAGCTTATCATTCCCAAGGATAGGTCCTACTAAGAGTCCATCAGATCCCACTCCAAAGTTTCGGTTACAGATTAACCTGATATTTTCTGTTGTTAGCTCCAGGTCGTTTTTATTAGGATCAAAGATCAGGTAATCATTCCCCAGTCCATGGTATTTTTCCAAAGTTATATTCATTATAAAACTCCTCTCCAATGATTGGCTATATCGTCGCATAAATCAGCATATGAAATTCCAGCAGCCAGGGCTTCCTGAGGAAGAAGACTAAAGGGAGTCATACCTGGCAGTGTGTTTGCTTCCAGACAGTAAATGTTTCCGTTCTCTTCCATTAAAAAATCTATTCTGGAATAATATCCAAGTCCAAGAGCCTCGTGAACGTTAAGTGCCAACCGCTCCATCTCATCCGCTCTTTTCTTTATGATGTTTGCAGGACAGATTTCCTCTGTTCTATCTGACTGATACTTATTTTCATAATCATAAAATCCAGATTTAGGAATGATCTCTATGGCCGGCAACGCCTTTCCCCCTAGAACTCCTACAGAGAACTCTCTACCGGTTATTTTTACCTCAGCCAGTATCCGCTCTTCATACTTAAAAGCGGTACGAAGTGCTTCTTCCCACTGGCTTTGATCCTCAACCATAATAACTCCTACACTGGATCCGCCGCCGCATGGCTTTGCGACACACGGGAAAGAAAAGGATTCCATAGCCTTTTCTTTTGTATATAGCTTCCAATCTGGAGTCGGTATACCAGACGCCCGCATTATTAGCTTTGCCAGATGCTTATCCATGGCTTGTAAACAGCCCGCATAGTCCGATCCTGTATAAGAAATTCCATGGGCATCCAGTACTGCCTGCATCTGACCATTCTCCCCTGCTCCTCCATGAAGAGCAAGAAACACCACATCTGCGAGACTGCAAATTTCAATCACACGGTTTCCTATAAAACCACGTTCCTGAGTAATATCAGTTAAATGCTTTAAATCCGGAGCATTTTTCCCAATCTGATGATAATAGTTTCCACCATCCTTTTGGCTTTTAAACCAAACCTCTTCGTTATCAGCCACTCCTAAATAAGAATCCACAAGGCAGACATTATGACCTTTCTCTATTAGTGCATTGGTTATCATTGCACCTGAGGATAAGGACACTTCCCGTTCAGGACTGTATCCACCTGCCAATACTACAATTTTCAATGTAATCATCCTTCTTCTTGTTGTGATCATCGGTTATATAGTTTAATTATATACAGCACTATTTATCATTTCTACCAAAATAATGCTTTTTATATTGCAGATTGTGTTGTATTATAAAAAGAGCGAAAGGAGGTAACTTTACCTATGGACAATTATGAAAAACGAGGATATTTAAACAGTGATTTCAAGTTATTTCATCTCCTTGATACAAAAAAGCAGGATTTTGAATACCACTACCATGATTTTGACAAAATTATTATCTTCATCCAGGGAGACGTGACTTACCGGATCGAAGGCTGTGCATATAAACTGGAGCCCTATGACATTTTACTGGTAAACCATAATGACATCCATAAGCCAGATATTGACCCGTCTGTCCCATATGAGAGGATCATCGTATACTTATCTCCTGGCTTTTTACAGGCTTACCAGTCAGACAGTTATGATTTAAGTACCTGCTTTAAAAAATCAAAAGAACTCCATTCCCATGTACTTCGGCTTCATTCCATGGAGAAAAGCAGTTTATACCGTACACTGACAGACCTTGAATATGACTGCACCCATGACGGTTATGCCAGAGATTTATACTGCCAGGTATTGTTTCTGGAGTTTATGATCCAGATTAACAGGGCCTCTCTGACCAATCTTGTGACGTACCTGCCTCCTGCTACCGGAGATCATAGGATAATAGCGATTATGGATTTTATCAACAGCCACTTAATAGATGATATGACCGTAGATACCATTGCAGAATCCTGTTTTATCAGTCGGTATCATTTGATGCATTTGTTCAAGGACGAGACTGGATATACCCTTTTTGATTATATTACTGAAAAGCGGCTTCTCCTTGCAAGAGATTTACGAAAGACCGGGATATCGGTAACGGAAGCTTGCTTTCGGAGTGGCTTTAAAAATTACTCCACCTTTTCACGCGCTTATAAAAAACATTTTCACGCCTCTCCTTCAGAAACGATAAAAGACAATCCCCCCATATAAACAGCTTCAATCGGGGGGATTGTCAAACTTTGATAGAACTAATCATGCTATTATTATTTAACTTTCTTCATAACAACAGTGGATAAACCATCCAGCTTCTCCCCTTTTGTCCCATAAACAATCTTATAACCTTTTTGTGGTAAGATCATCTTGACTGCTTGGGAATTAAAGTTCTGAACGATCAGATACATTGCCTTATCCGATTCTCTTGTTGTCACTTCAACGCCTTCCGGAATAAATGAAAGTGGTTTTTCAATGCCTTCTTCCTTCAGAACCGTCTCCAGAAAATCCGTATAGAACGCTTCTTCCATATCTGCGCATACATAATACATCTTCCCTTTTCCATATTGATTGCAGGTCAAAACCGGAAACCCTTTGTAAAAATCTCTTTCATAGGTCATAAGAACCTCAGCACTTGAAACCTTCACCAATTCACACAGCTTCCTGCAGATGTAGTTTTTATTTAGGAAAAGTGAGTTATTCTCTTTCGGAATAGCTATATTTTCTTCTTCGTCATAAAGTCCATCAATCTCTGTTTTTCTAAAGCCCAATACATCGGTTAAATTCCCCGGAGTCTCTCCTAAGAAGCAGCAATCCGTATCGTCTACAACACCCGACCAAAAGGTCATAACAGCCGTCCCGCCATTTTCCACAAACGCCCTTATCTTATTCTCAATTCCTGCACGGAACATATAAAGCATAGGAATTAATATAATACGGTAATCTTGTAATTCTTCATCCATATCAATGATATCGGTATTAAGTCCCTGCCTGCGAAGGGCTGCATACATTTTGTCCACCGTTTCTTTGTATGGCATCCCACAGTTTCTTGGTCCTTGGGCATCTGTAAGGGCCCATCTGTTTTCCGTATCATACAGCAGTGCTGCCTTCGATTTTTGTACGGTTTCTCTCAATTGAGCAAGTTCGAAAAGCGCATCCCCCACCTGACAAACCTCCCTAAAAACTCTTGTGTCTTCTCCTCCGTAATGGTCGATTACCGCTCCATGGAACTTCTCAGAGGCCCCACGGCTTTGACGCATTTGAAAGTATAATGCGCTGTCAGAACCATGGGCAATGGCCTGCAAAGAGGCTGCACGAAGAATGCCTGGCTTTCTTAATTTACTTACATCCTGCCAATTAGTAGATGAGGGAGATGACTCCATTAACAGAAATGGCTTTTTTAATAAACTGCGCATAAAATCATGCTGCAGCGCAGTCTCTCTTGCCGTCTCTATCTCCGGCTTCCTATGCCATTCCGGGTAACTGTCCCAGTAAAACCCCCGGATGATTTCCCAATTCCTTTGCAAGAAACTGATTGATATCCCAAACCTTTCTGCGGTAAATGGCAGAAGTATAACAATGATTATGACGGCCGCCAAAAAGCTCCCTCTCCCGTTTTGCATTCACACGAAGAACTTCCGGATATCTTTTCGCCAGCCACTGCGGCCTTGCTCCTGAAGGGGTACCAAGAATTGTATGTATTCCATTTGCATACATTTTATCCACAAGTTTTAAAAGCCAATCGATTTGATACGTTCCTTCTTTTGGTTCCAATGAACTCCATGAAAACATCCCGACTGTAATAACATTAATGTTTGCTTTCAAGAAAAATTCCAGGTCTTTTTCCAGGATTTCCGGAGAATCCAACCATTGCTCCGGATTGTAGTCACCCCCATGCAGTAGTTTACCAAATCTGTTTTTCCCACTCTTCTCCATATTTATCTCCACACTTTTCAAATATTCTAATAGCTACATTGTAGAATCTTTAATCAACACATTATAACCGAGAATTATTTTATTATAGTCTGCTTTTCCGTTTATGGCGTCTAATAGTTTTTTAGAAGCAACTCCACCAATTTCTTTGATGTCAAATTCCAGACAGGTGACTGGCGGATAAGAGTTTGCTAACAACCTGCCGCCATAGCAGGACACAACTTTTATATCCTGAGGAATCTTTACCCGATTTTTATTCAGTGCATTTAACACACTCATACAAATATTATCATCAAGGCAAAGAAGGCATTCCACATCTTTTTTCAAAAGTTCTGCCACGTCTTTTTCTACAATGGAGGGATAAACGGCTCCCGTATAAAGAAGATCTTCCTCCATAGGAACACCCGCTTCCCGAAATGCAGCCCGTATTCCTTTTAAACGGCTCTGTGTTACAATATGTCCTGCATCACCGCAAACACAAGCAATTTTCTTTATATTCATTCGAAAAAGCACTGATGTTAAATCCTTACAGCCTCCTTCCTGGTCGAAATCCACCTGAATCACTTGTTTATCCGGCCAGCTTCCAATTACAACAAAAGGAACCTTTTGTTTTTCCAGGTAACGGATCGCCATGTCACCTTCCATGGTTCTCGTAAATACCGCTCCATCTATTTTCTGCTGTTCAACCAAAGATTTTAACTCTTGAATATTGGTTGTAGTAGTCTTAACCAACAGTACCCCGTAATTCCTCGCGGAGAAGCAATCATATACACTTAGCAAAATCTCCTGAAAATAAGGTAATTGCGCATGACCTTCCTCCCCAGGCAAAAGCACACAGATATTTTTTGATTTCTTCTCTGTTTTTTCTATTATATTAGGTACATACTGGTTCTCCTTTATAAATTGAAATACCTTATCTTTTGTCTCCGAACCAATTCGACCGTTTCCTGAAATAGCTCGTGATACGGTGGTTGGAGACAGGTCTAATTTTTTTGCAATTTCTTGTAATGTAATTTTCTCGTATTCATTCTCTTTCCCATGGCGGAACTTCATAATTACCTCCTGGTCCCTCTAGCTCTAATTATTTATACCATTATACCTATTTTCAAACTCAGAAGAAAGAGAATTATCAGCCTGCCGCCGTTTTATTTTAATCCTGTACGGGACAAGTAAGCTTCATATTGTTTTTTTAACTCTTCGGTCACTTTATCAACTCCTGCACCACTTAACTTCTTTTGAAAATTAGCAAACTCTTTTTCTGTATTGTCACCATAAATACCAAGCGCAAAACTTTGTTTATACTCATCAATAATTGACTTAACTACCGTATATTCTGTTTCTACATTCTTAGGATCAAATGTAAAACCTGCAACCTCCGGATGATACTCATGATCCACTAATATCTTAGAGATCGCAACCTGTCTTTCATCCAATCCTTTTTCATCCGGCTCATCTTCGCGATTCAATGCCCATGCCCAGTTATTCCAGCTATAGTTTTTCCCTCCATCTAACGTAACACGAGTTCCTTCCTCTGATAATTCATAATGAGTTCCTTTCACTCCTCCAAGCAACAAACGATTCAAATTCACATCACTCTTCATATAATCTAATGCAAGTGCAGCTCTTTGCTGATTTTTCGATTTTGATGTGATTGCAATTGCATCAGTCGCATAGCTTGCACGACACCTAAGTGCATCTGGTGTCAAATCATACACCGCATAGGTTCCTATGTTTGCTGACTCTAAGTTTTTCCCCGCCTGGAACACACTTGTATTCCATACAAAAGAACCAGAAGTTCCGTTTTCATAATAAGCCTGTGAATCTGTTGTATCATTGATTGCATCTGCTGACCAAAAACCCTTTGCAGCAAATTCTGACATCTTCTTGCAATATTCCAAATTCAAATCAGAGCCATAGAAATAAAAGATATCGGCCGGATCTGGTGCATCTTCTTTTCCTTTGTTATAATACATCCAGTCATATCCTTCCGCAACATTTTGAATCCCCTTTGTCTGTAAGAAAGTAGTAAGTAATTGCTCTCGATTTGCATTGGTATTTAATGGTACTACACCTGTTTCTCCTTTTAGTCCTGCTAATTCCTCCAGATATTTTTGGTAGTTATTAAAACTATCGGGTACGGTTAATTTATATTTATCAATCAGATCCTGGCGTACTGCAGTCATGTTATATGCAGTAAAGGCTGCTTTTGCTTTTGGTACCGCGTAGATTTTTCCATCAATAGAAATCTGATTCCAGCTTTCTTTGGGCTGCTGTTCATGCGTGTATGGCATATTTTGTTTTAAGAATTCATCTGTCAATTCCACAAATGCTCCCTTGGCAGCCTCTTCATTATAATAGCACCATGCCGCAGTGTAAATGAGATCAACCGGTTCTCCACCCGAAAGCAAAAGAAGATACTTAGTCGTATAATCACTCCAATTTAAGAATTTAATTTCAACCGTTGTATTCAAATTAGGTTCAAAATAATCTGCGTTGGCCTGATCAGCAATTATTTGCATATCTTTTGGTTCATCCCCTAACACATACATAACGATATTTTCTCTTTTTGATAAATCATATCCTTTCCCTGCATACGGACTATCGCTTGCGATTTCAGTAGAACCTGTGCTACTTGCACCTTCTTTTAATGAATTTGCTGCTTCCTTGCCTGATCCTCCACACCCTACCAGAGTAAAAGCAGTTACACCCGCCAACGTAAGAGACAGTAGTTGTTTCAATGTCTTTTTCATTCTAATTTCCCCCTTAGAATCTTTCTTTTTTATAAGCTTGAACCTTACTCACCCCTTAACCGCTCCAATTGTAAGACCCTTTACAAAGTACTTCTGTAAAAACGGATAAAGCAATACGATTGGTCCAGTTGCTATTACCGTCATTGCAAGCTTCAATCCTTCTGAAGGAAGCTGCCCAACCTGCATTCCAGTTTGTGCCGCAACACGTTTTAAAGCATTGGTACTGTTTAAAATATTCTGTAATGTATACTGTAAATTCCAGTTATCACTGGTACTCATAAACAGCATACAATTATACCAGTCATTCCAATAAGCTAACGCAACAAACAGAGCCAGTGTTGCAATTAATGGTTTTGCCATTGGTAATATCACTTTATAAAAGATATAAAAATCTCCTGCTCCGTCAATTTTAGCAGCTTCTGTCATCTCAAACGGAATCCCTTTCATAAAACTTTTTGCAATAATCATGTTCCAGACTGAAAACAATCCCGGAATAATTAATGAATAAATATGGTTACTAAAATTAAAATATTTTGTACAAAGCAAATACCAAGGAACAAGACCACCGCTAAACAATGTCGTAAAGAAGAAGAAAAACGAGACTCCATTTCTCCAGGGAAAATCAGGTCTTGACAATACATACCCTGTCATAGCAGTAAAAAAGAGAGACAATGTGGTTCCCACTATCGTCACAAATATAGTCACGCCATAAGCACTTATTATACTTTCCGGGCTTTTCAAAGCCATTTTATAGGCTTCCAGTGAAAACTCTCTTGCTGTAACAAAAAATTGATATCCTTCCGTAACAATAATTTTTTCCTTTGTTATGGATCCAACAATAATCAAATAAAAAGGGATTACACAGGCAAGGGCAAAAATCCCGACCAATATGTATGCCATAAGATTAAATGTAATAACATCTTTTCCTTTTTTAACCTTCATCTTTTCTGCCCCCTAAAACAATGTGTAGTCTGGCTCAAACCATTTCACAAGATAATTAGCTGTACAAATCGTGACAAAACACAATACCGACTGATACAGTCCTGCAGCCGTAGACATCCCGATATTTGGCGTTGTTATCAAAGATCTGTAAACGTACGTGTCAATCACATCCGAGGACTGAAGGAGTAACTGATTGGATCCTACTAACTGATAAAACATTCCAAAGTCACCTCGGAAAATATTACCAATTGCCAAGAGTGTCATAATAAATATGGTGGGTTTTAAACTTGGTATTGTAATATAGCGTATTCTCTGCCATACCGATGCACCATCAATTTTTGACGCCTCTGACATCTCTTGACTGATACCAGCAATGGCTGCCAAATAAACAACCGTTCCGTATCCCGTTTGCTTCCACAATCTAACAAATATCATTACAAGCGGCCACTGGGATACTTGTTGATAAATGCTAAATCCCTTTATTCCAACTGCTCCTAATATGGAATTTAAGACTCCATTCTCCCCAAAGATATTTAACATTATCGTTGATACAACTACCCATGAGATGAAGTAAGGAAGGAAAATAAATCCTTGAGCTACCTTTTTAAATACCTTACCAGTGATTTCGCTTAAAATAATCGCAAACCCTACTTCAAAGATGATTCCAAAGAAAATAAAAGCCATATTATAAAGCAGAGTATTTCTGGTAAGCTCCCAGATCTTTCCAGTCACAAATAAATAATGAAAATTATCAAACCCCACCCAGGGGCTTTTTAAAAAGCCGTCATAATAATTATAATTTTTAAATGCGACAACAACACCAGCCATTGGAATATAGCTAAAAATAACAACAAATATAATTGACGGCACCAACATCAGTAAAAGTGTTCTATTTTTTTTAATATTTATTTTTAAGCGGTTCATGAATCCATCCTTTCTCTTCCGATACTCCAGGTTTTGAATCATTACACCTATTAAAATTAATGGGAGGCTGCATCCTTTATCTTACAAAACACCTGCAAAGAATCCAATGCCTTTCCCTTGGAATCAAACATGGCCATGTTGTCCCAAGAACTTCCTTTATCCTCTGTCGCATATTCGATCACTTTATCGTGGAACAGCAATTCATAATTACCAGATACCTTAGATGCAAAACCAGTTCCATACCGTCCACTTTTTTTAACATCTGCACCAATCCACGCAGGTTCCCAATAAAACCCACCCAAACCATATCCTTGTGTTCCTTCCTGCATATTCACAGATGCAACCGCCATAAAGACTGCTTCAATTGCTTTCTTTTGACCAGCCACACTTACATCATAGCCGGAATATGACATGTCTTTTAAAGAACTGACATTGTTCCCTGTCGCGTCAGCATTAGCAAAGGTATACGGATAAGCGGTTTCTGCTACCATCACTTTCTTGTTATAAGTCTTAGCAACACTTTTTAGGGAAGCGGCCAATTCATCGGGACTACCGTGCCAAAACGGATAGGCAGATACTGCAAATACATCATAATTAATTCTTTGCAAAGCTGCTTGCTCGGCATACCAGGAAGCGGTTGTATTGGGATCAGTAAAATGAAGTGCTTTCAAAATAGCTTTATTTCCAGATAAGCCATATTGCTTGTTAATCGCATCAACAGCCCCGCATCCTTTTTGCATCGCTGCCCCAACTCCAGTGGTAAGATTCCATGTGCCATCATAAAGCCCTCCCATCCCGGCCATCGTTCCCATTGTTTCGTTACCGATCTGTACCATTCCTACGTCCACTCCCGCCGACAGAAGTTTAGAAAGTGAATTATAGGTAAAATCATAAACTGCATTTGCCTTTTGCCCTGGAGTATAATCCTTCCATGCTTTTGGGGCATATTGCTTTGCGGGATCTGCCCAGAAGTCGGAATACTGAAAATCTACAAGCAATCTCATCCCATGTGCCTTCGCACGCTGTCCGATTTTAATCGCTTTTGAAATATCACTATTCCCTCCTCCATAGCCCAATTTGCTTTGAGTATCATAGGGATCATTCCATACACGAACTCGTATATAGTTCACTCCTCCATCTTTTAGAATATCAAACATATCTCCTTGATTACCATTTGCATAGTAAAATTTCTGCCCCATCTCCTCAAAGGCTACGATACTAGATATATCAACTCCCCGGATAAAACCTTCTGTAATTCCCGTTTGTTTTTGTGCCGCTTCTACCTCACAGTTTGCTTGGAAAGCCATTGCCGCACTTGCAATCAAACTAAATGCCAATGTCACACTCGTAGTAACCCATTTCCACTTTCTTTTTTCCCCCATTGCTCTACCTCTCCATTTCATATTTGCGCAATTTAATAATATTGCATAGTTTTATTGCACTATATTTATATTTTATGACAATTTTACCCAATTGTAAATAGCTACGCTATACAAATATCACAGCATTTTCTCATTTACTTTTCTATCAATCCAAAAATGCGCAATCATTAAGATTAATTGCGCATTTTTCAATATTTCTATGGTTTCTTTATAAAATCATTATTGAATCAGAGAGAAGTCTAAATGAAGTTGATAATAGAACAAAGAGTCTGGTTTGCCAGACTTTAACGCTACCACAATAGTGGCATTTTTCCTTAAGCGTATCACGTACAGCCCGCCCGTTAGAGCTTTTTATTTAATTGGATGCAATTTCTTATACATAAAAAAATACACTTTGATTTGGCTCTAAAAGCCGTTTCAAAGCGTATCTTTCTTGCCTATTTTTATTCAAGCTGCTTTCAGGAATCCCTTGTAGCACCTTCTCTATTTACCCATGTCTCCCATCATTCCTCCACGAACAGAATAGATACAACATACCAGTAAACCCTAAGTAAAACCAGGTGGCTGGATTGCTAAACCAAGTGGTAAAAAAGGACAGGATCATATATATGGCAAACTGAGCGTAAAACAGGTAGCCAATGGGGTTACGGACTCTTTTTGCCATGCGCATAAGGAAAAATGCTATAATTCCAAGAATGCAGCCAAGAAGAAGCACTCCAACGATTCCAAAGTCATAAAAGGAATCATAAAAAAGCGTAACCGTGGTCAGCTCTTCCTTTGTTACGTAGATTGGAAAATCCACAAGAGCCGGGACAAGGAACTTAAGTCCTGTAAGTGCCCATAAGGGAAACAGCATGCGAAGCCCAAAGGTATGGGAAGGAAGCCACTCCACCATACAGTTAAAATTATCATAATTGTTTGCAATATACATATATGGCTGAGTAATAAAGATTGGCATGCCACTATTCTTCATCTGGAAGATTCCGTTTAAATAAGATACATCATGACCTCTTGCAATGGTCAGCACCACATAAATCGGAATAATACCCAGAGTCAGGCCCACTGCGTAAGCGATCTTCAGTCTGTGTTCCATGGCAATATAGGTAAGAACGGCCAAACCGATTGATAAGATAAGCTGAAATCTGGATACGCACAATACAGGGATTGCACAAGCAATGATATCCATAAGCACCACCAGTACGAGTCTGATTCCATTTCTTCCCTGCTCTATACTAAAATAAATCACAGATAAGGCTGGAGCGAGAACACATAACACGGTAAAATAATGAATGCCTGTAATGTGAAAAGTGGAATAGGCATGAGGTACTCCCTTTACAAAAAACGGAATAAATCCAAGCAACATTGCCTCAGCAATAAATGCTGTGAGGGATAAAACAGTGACTAAAACCAAAGAAAAAAACAACGGTTTTTCATAACCTTTAAAGCTAAACCAGCTGGGACGATGGCCACCTATCTCTCCCTGCATTCGGGCGAAAAACTCAAACGAAACCCAAAATCCCAAAAAGGCGAGTAAAAAGCAGAGCCAGGTGATAATATTCCAATCGCTAGATAGCTCTGAAAGCTTTAAGCAAGCGATCCCCTGCCCACCTACCCAAAATAGGGAAAACAGTCCTCTCAGATGAACGATATTTTCTGTTCTCCGATAATCATAATAATACAGAAAAAGAGCGGCCAGCACTAAAACCAGGCCTGACAACCAATAAAATCCTGCCCTTGCAAACAAATAAGATGCTGCATAACTGATCAGATATACACTCATTACTTAATCCCCTTTGGTAAAAAATGACATTGCTCTACTTCTATGAAAAAGGCAGCCAACGCCCTGGCGATAGCTGCCCTTCCACTATAAATCTATTAAGAATGGCTAATAAAATCCTTCATAAAATCTTCTATTTCCTTTACGGTAGTAAAGGACATGGCTTGATCAGCCATTGCTTGTAACTCCTTCGTGCTATAGCTGGTAATTAACTTTCTCGCATTTAAGATAGCAGAAGCGCTCATACTGAATTCATTTAAGCCAAATGCAAGAAGCAGAGGAATCATTGACGGATCACTTGCCGCCTCTCCGCACATTCCAACCATAATACCTTCTTTTCGGCCACATTCAATCACATGACGAATGCTCCTTAATACGGCTGGATTTAATGGGGAATAGAGATAGGAAACCTTATCGTTGCCCCTGTCTACTGACATGGTATACTGGGTAAGATCGTTGGTGCCTATGCTAAAGAAATCTACCTCTTTCGCAAACGCGTCTGCCATCAAAGAGGCAGCAGCAGTTTCCACCATGATACCAATCTCAATATCCTTCTTATAAGCAATTCCCTTCTCATCTAGTTCCTTCTTCATCTCTTCCACAAGAGCCTTAGCTTCCCTGATCTCTTCCAGACAGGTAACCATTGGCACCATGATACGGATATTACCAAATGCACTTGCTCTTAAAAGAGCACGAAGCTGAGGTTTATAGACATCATCCTTACGGTCCAGACAAAAACGAATTGCCCGGTAGCCTAAGAATGGGTTTTCATCCTTACTAAGACCCATATATGGAATCTCTTTATCTCCACCAATATCCAGAGTACGGATAATAACTGGTTTCCCATTTAATGTAGAAGCAACTTTTTTGTAAGCTTCAAACTGTTCTTCTTCTGTTGGCATGGAAGCACGGTCCATAAATAAAAATTCGGTACGGAATAAGCCAACGCCTTCTCCATCATACTGAAGCACCTTTTCAACATCTTCTGGTTTTCCAATATTAGCAACCAGCTCCACGGTCACGCCGTCTTTTGTAATGGTTGGCTTTCCAATGTATTGCTCCAGTTCTTTCTTCTCTTTTAAGAAGATTTCCCTTTTGGCAGCATATTCTGCTTTAACGGATTCTTCTGGATTTATAAATACGGTTCCATCGGAACCATCTATTACGAGATCTTCTCCCTCAGTTACCTTATCTATAAAGCCCACCAGTGCAACAACAGCAGGAATTTCCAAAGCTCTTGCAAGAATGGCGCTATGAGAGGTCTTACCTCCCAGTTCTGTTACAATACCAGTGACATTAGCCGGGTTAATTCCAGCCGTCATAGAAGGTGTTAAATCCTTTGCAACAATTATGCTTCCCATTGGAAGGGATGCAATATCTACAGAGCTGACACCCAGAAGAATCTTCTGAATGCGAGTTTTGATATCGCGCATATCTGTCGCTCTCTGCTGCATAAGCTCGTCTCCCATGGAGGCAAACATATCAGCATATGTGTTACACACAGCCTCAACCGCATATTCACTTACAACATTCTCCCCAGATATTGTAGTCTCAATCTCTCCTACCAGCATAGGGTCGGAAAGAAGTAGAATATGCCCGTTTAAAATTTCAGCTTCCTTTTCTCCAACTCTTGTGGCAAGGTCCTTTGCCAGAGTCTCGGTTTGTTCCACCGCTAGTTTAAGTGCTGACTGAAAACGGACTTTCTCCGCCTCAACATCCTCCACTAGGTTTTTGCTGATAATAAGTTCTGTCTCTTCTACGATAACGGCTTTCCCAATGCCGATTCCCGCAGATGCGCTTGTTCCTTTCAACATTACATTTCCTCCTTATTAATGAGTGTAAATTTATCTATTCGCCAAGTCCATCCTCAACAGCCTTGACCATGGCAACCAGAGCTTCCTCTTCGTCTTCCCCCTCGCAGACAAAGGTTATCTCATCGCCGCTTTTTACGCAGGCACCCAATACACTAAGCACGCTTTTTGCATTGGCAGTCGTATTCTTAAAACGAAAACTGACTACTGAGTTAAAGTTCATGGCTTCCCTACAAAGAATTCCCGCTGGTCTTAAGTGCAGACCGGTAGGATTCTTGATAGCAATTTTAGCACTGACCATACTGAATTCCCTCCCTTCATTTATCACACTGTTTCTGACATAAGAAACAGTCTATCTATTGCGGCCCGGCCGCTTCTGTCGTTGATGCTGTAGAGCTTTCAACCGCAGTATTTGCCGGTTCCTTATGAGCAAGCACTACTATAAATGGTGTATAACCAACCACTTCTAACCCGCCCGGAATCTCTAATTTTAAAATACCCTGATTTTGTCCGGGGTGGAAATTTGTTACATCTAGAATGGCACCTAATTTCTTCACATCTAAAGAATCAAGGTCTTCTTTCAAACCTCTGACTGTGACATCTGAGGTTTCCTTGTCAAACGTATAGTTAGAATCAGCATCCATACCCTTTTTATCAAGGGTATCTAGATCCAGGCTAAATACTTTCGTAACCAGCGGTTCCACTTTCAACTTAACTTTAACGTTTTTATATTCATTTCCAACCACGGTAGTATTCGGTGGTAGATATTGACTCAAATCCAGCTCTACGACTTTATCTGCCGTAGCACCGTCAATGTTTAGCTTATCAGAGGTGATAGAAAGTGCGGACAAAGATGCTAGAACTGATTTCGTTCCCACAACCGGCACGCTTTTTACACTACTTTCAAGACCTGTGTAACGATATCCACCTGCAACCGCTCCGGATACTTCAAAATTTACAGCAATGTTCTTAGCCTTTAAGATTGATATATGACACTCTATCTCATGAGGATTTACTGTCACTTTGTTTCCCAGATCCAGCTTATTGCCATTCGCATCATATAAAATAGGAGTAACCTTTACATCCATGTCTGCATTGGCATTATTCACATCCACTTCCACTCCAATTCGACTAATCTGCCCGATTAAGGTGGAACGCCCCTCTACCGTAACGAAACTAGGCGTAGGATTAATAATCCCTAAAGCATACCCTTCTTCTGGAGTGCCTTTCGTATTAACTTGTAAATCGAACTGCTTACGTTGCAACGCCTCTGTGACAATTCTAATCACCATAGGCTTTGCCGTAATTGCGTCACTTTTCACAAGATTTTCTTTATCTTTATTAATTTCCACTGTAATCGGAACCGCTCCGGTTACATTATAATCTTTTAAATCAGCATATGCATGAAAATCTGAGGCCTTTACAAGTGATCGATCTCTTGTTCTTACCTGATAACTGACTGTTACCACATCTTTGCCTTCTATCTCGTACGCTAAGTTTCTGGCTGCCAGAACTTCTGTATTACGAATTTCTACTGTGACCGATTGGGAGTCATCAATAATAGGATTCGAGATATTGACAATCGCCATCCACACGGCAAAGGCAAGTACCAGGGATGCGACTTTCAAACCAAGATTATTTAGTAGCTTTTCCTTCATTCTTCCGCCTTCCCTTCAATATCCTAAATCTGCTTCCTTCCTCCTCAGACTGCTTTACACCGACTAATACGGAACGCAGCCCATCAGCATCAGTTATCCGCTTTAATCCTCCCTCAAGAGCTACTGTCACACGCCCAGTTTCTTCTGAGACTATGATTGTAATGCTGTCACTTACCTCACTAACACCGATTGCCGCCCTGTGCCTTGTTCCAAGATCCTTACTTATGGTCATGTTATCAGACAAAGGAAGGTAACAAGTCGCTGCTGCTACCCGGTTTCCCCGAATTACTACTGCTCCATCATGAAGGGGAGTATTATGCTCAAAGATATTAATAAGAAGCTGGCTGCTTACAATTGCACCTACCTCAATCCCTGTCCGTTCGATCTCCTTTAAGGAATCGCTACGTTCAATTACCATAAGGGCACCTGTCTTTACCTTAGCCATCTCAAAAGTTGCTTTTACAACTTCATTGATAGTCTTTTCCGTAAAAGCAGAGTTATCTTTACCATCATCAAAGGTTAAGATGCCGGTAAATGGATTCTTGCTTCCTAACTGTTCCA
The DNA here is from genome assembly GCF_003609635.1 of Lacrimispora algidixylanolytica. Taxonomy (GTDB): domain Bacteria; phylum Bacillota; class Clostridia; order Lachnospirales; family Lachnospiraceae; genus Lacrimispora; species Lacrimispora algidixylanolytica. Next base: position 117,758 of record NZ_MCIA01000023.1, read on the forward strand.
GAGCTTTCCGAAGCTCTGGCTGAAAGATTACGATTGCCATGGTGACGGCAGGCGTTGCTATTTTATTTAGTATCCAAAAAATATTATCCAAACGGAACACATAGGCAAAGACATAGAAAAGAAGAATTACTACAATTCCTTTCAGCAGTGTCCATGCTCTCGTATTCATAATCCAGGTTAAGACTTCATACAGCAGCACAGCTATAATCACAATCTCAACTAGATTTGTCTTTGAAATCCTGGGAATAAATGAAACCCAGGAGTACATCCCTTCTAAAAAATTTGCCATTCAAACCACCTCCCTTTTATTCCTTCGCTACCTTTGCGGTCTTTGGAGTTTTGTGGCATTTATTTTCTGAACTTTTACATCTGGCGTGCTGACTGTCAGCTTTGGTACGGCCTTGACGTAATAATAATAATCATCATCTTCAAATTGTACGTATTCCGTACGGGAATAATCCACAGCAAATACAAAAAAAGTATAAATTGCCGAAATCAGAATGGAAACAAGCATTCCTAGCAATAGGCCCAGAACAGATACTGTCACATTAAGAGCAATGTCTCCTATGAATATGACACTAAGCTGAGTAATCGTTCCTGCAATGATTGCAATCAACCAGGAATAATCTACGGATAGGTTCCGTACGATCACTACCACTAAAAGGGCCAAGGCAAAAGCACCAACCATAAGAAGCATCTGCTTATTGGCAAGAAGACTGTTCATGATCTGCATAAACTTCTGAACCTCATTCACAGACATATCATTGGTTAATACACCTGCATTCTGTTTCACATACAAAAGCGTATAATAGATAAACACACCACAACTCACAGGAATCACTGAAACAATGCTACCTGAAAGCCCTACAATGAGGGGAATGGCATAAGGAATCTTTAACAGGAAAAACAAAGGAGTTAAAACCAAAAGATAGCTATCTCCCGGCTGGAATCCATAATAAAGAAGTCCTACTACAACGATGAAAATTGCCATTACCAGGGTGATTTCTAGGGAAATCCCTGACAGGTGAATCAACATAAAACCGGATGCCAGGAACGATATCGCTCCATATGGCAAAAAAGAGCACACCAAAGCCAGAACCAATGGTACAAAAGGCTCTGTTAGTTTTGATGAAAAGCCAATATTACCGTTCATCAGAAAAAATGCCATGCAACTGAAAATGAATTTAATCAAAGGATTTACGTATATATCAAATCTGGCATAAAATCCTTTCAGCCGCTCTTTTAAAACAAGAAGGCCCATCATGATGTTCGCCCTCCTTTAGTTCTTTTTAGAGGTCTGGTATTTCCCTCGTATCGCTTGTCCAGTCTTTTTAGTTTCGATAGGTATACTTTCCCTCCGCGGATGGCATATTCATACCGTTTCCTGTAGATAAGAAAGCTAATACTTAAATAAACCAAAAGACCAATGCCATAGAAAATACCAATCCTAATACCGGCGCCAGTCAGCCGTGTCACATCCATGGTGCTGAGCCACCGTTCCATATAATACAGTCCCCATAAAAAAAGACACAAGACAAAGCTTAGAGTGTAATTGAAAAAGGACTGAAACAATTTACTTCCTATATAATCACCTTTGAAATACCGGTTTACAGGAAATATCCTCTTTCCTTCATGCTTCTCAAACATGGCAAGACTGGTCATTAATTTTATTTTCTCTTCACTTAGCATATGGTTTCCTCACTATACCATAAGATATCAATTTATTATAGCATAGAACTTTTGACAATGCGAGCCAAATAAGGAATTTTTATTATTTTATAACGAATTCTGTGTTTCCATTCATTGGTCGTTTATTTTGGATAAAAACAAGCGCAGCGAGACCGCTGCGCCGTTTTATTCATACCTTAATGCGTCGATAGGATCTGCACTTGCGGCCTTGGAAGCCGGATATATTCCAAAGAAGACTCCGACAAACGCAGAAAAACTTACTGCGGTCAGTATCACCGATGGTTTTACCACAACATGCATTCCAAGAATGGCACCGCCCAGATATACAAGACCTGCACCTACTGCGATTCCAAGGATTCCTCCAAATGCAGAAAGTATGGCAGATTCTGTTAAGAACTGGATTAGTACATCCTGTGTTTTCGCTCCAAGTGCTTTACGGATGCCAATTTCCCTTGTTCTTTCTGTAACGGAAACCAGCATAATATTCATGATGCCAATTCCTCCTACCAGAAGGGAGATGGCGGCGATACCTCCTACCGCAGCGGACAATCCACCCATTACCGAATCTACGCTTTTCATCTCATCTTCCGTGGAACTAAAAGTTATATCTTCCTTTTCCCGGTTCTTTGTCCTTGCTATATAGGATGTGAATTTGTCGGAAAAAGTCGTCATATTCGTGCCTTCCTTGGCATAGAAACGGATATTGAACAAATTGTCATCAGGCCATACAAGCAATGAATATGGAATATAACCAGATCTCGTATCGTTACTTTCCTGCATCATCTTCTCAATGGGAGTCAGATCCAAACGGTAAACTCCAACCACATTATAGTAACTGGTTACGTTATTTATAGTAGTTCGAAAGGTCTTACCTATTGCATTTTCTGTTCCGAACAGATCCTTGGCCCCACTGGCCTCTAAAACAACATTGTTCTTTCTGGCTTTTATATCGGCTTCACTGATGTTTCGACCATAAATAATATTAATTTTCTTTACATCAGGATAATTGGAATCGATTCCTTCAAATTTATATTTTATTTTATTTCGTCCCTTGATAGCCTCTCCTGCAACATTTGCCTCGCTATCCATATAGACGATCTCATCTTTGAAAGCCTCTTTGATTCGTTCCATTTCATCAAGTTTAAAGTAATCCCCACTTCTCATATCACCCCCATCTTTTGGCCATACATAAACATAGGCCAGATTGGTACCGACGTTCTTATAAAGATCAGATACCATAAAGCGCATGGTATCTCCGATTGAAACAATAGAAATTACTGCACCGATACCAATAATAATACCCAGCATCGTCAACAAGGACCGCATCTTGTTGGCCTTAATTGCATGAATGGCCATTGACATATTTTCTAACAACATGATGCTTCCTCCTTCTACTCAAATCGTAGTGCTTCAATGGGATCTGCATTGGCGGCTTTAGACGCTGGATAGAGTCCGAAGAAAATTCCCACAAGTGCGGAAAATCCTACGGCAAGAACTATAACAGCAGGATTAACCACCACAGTCATTTTAAGAAGAGTTCCTCCAATTTTTACTAAGGATATTCCTAAGATCACTCCAATGATTCCACCGCATGCAGACATGAGGGCTGATTCCGTGAGAAACTGAATCATGATATCCTTTGTCCTCGCCCCCAAGGCTTTTCGTATTCCAATTTCCCTGGTACGTTCCGTAACAGATACCATCATAATATTCATGATGCCAATTCCGCCTACCAATAGGGAAATAGCGGCAATACCACCAACGGCAGCTGACATGGTTCCTAACTGCGCATCCATGGTTCCCATCTGGTCCACCGCAGACATTGCCATAATTTCAGATTCCGGCCTGCCTTTCAGCTTCGCTACATACTGTTTCAGATCCACCGTAAGCTGCCTCATGTTTGTTCCATTACGGGAATAGAGATTAACTGCCTGAAAGGTATCGTTGGATCTGGTCAAAACGGTATCCGGAATAAAACCGGACTGGCTCTGCCCGTTCCCCAGCATCATGGCGACCATTGGGGACATATCTTTGTGATAAACCCCAACCACTTTATATTCCTGAGTAATTTTGTTTAATGTCATACGAAAGGTTCTTCCAACACTATCAGCAGTTCCAAAGAGTTTGATTGCTCCCTTGTCTTCTAAAACAACGTGATTGGCAGCTCCTTTTACATCAGATTCATTTAGAAATCTTCCATAGACAATATCCAATGGTTGCACATCAGTGTAATTGTAATCCACTCCCTGAAACTGATAAGAGACCTTTCTGCGGCCATTCACTGCCTCAACTTTATTTGAGGCGTTGCTATCAATATACTCAATCCGGTCACTGAAAATATCCTTAATCCGATCCATCTCAGCCCTTGTAAACTGATCTGACATACGAAAATCATCTACTTCCCAAGAAACCATAACCGCAGCCCTGTTTAAACCTACATCTTTGAAGGCATCTGTAAACAGATTTCTCATACTATCACCAACGGCTGCAATTGCAATTACTGCTCCAATTCCGATGATGATACCAAGCATGGTAAGAAAGGATCTCATTTTATTGGCCCGTATGGCGTGGAATGCCATACTCATATTTTCAATCAGCATGGCTTCCCTCTTTCTGCATTGTCACAGCCTCCTCTTCGGTCTGGATTTGAGGCTTGTTTTTTGTATCACTAACCAATTTTCCATCCCGAAACCGGATAATACGCTCCGTAAATGCTGCAATATCTTCCTCATGAGTTACCACAACCACGGTAGCCCCTTCCTTATGAAGTTGGGAAAACAATTCCATAATCTCAACAGAAGAAGCCGTATCTAAGTTTCCAGTAGGCTCATCTGCAAGAATCAAAGGTGGCTGGTTAGCCAAGGCTCTTGCAATCGCCACTCTTTGCCTCTGACCTCCAGAAAGTTCATTGGGCATATGTTCATAACGAGTTCCAAGTCCAACCCTCTCAAGAAGTTCCTTGGCTCTTTGTTCTCTTGCCTTTTGATTGACATGAGCATACGTCATTGGAAGCTCCACATTTTTTAAAGCGGAGGTACGGGATATCAAGTTAAACGACTGAAAAACGAATCCGATCTTACGGTTTCTAACGGTAGATAATTCGTCGGGTTCAAGGTTAGCAGTATCAATGCCATCCAGATAATAATGACCCATGGTAGGTCGGTCCAAACAGCCCAAGACATTCATCAGCGTGGACTTTCCAGAACCGGACTGTCCCATGATAGCTACGAATTCTCCCCGTTTAATGGTTAAGTTTACTCTATGTAGCCCTAACACTTTAATGGTTCCAGTATCATAAACCTTTACCATATCCACAAGCTTTATCAGATCCTCTCCCATATATTCTGTTTCATGTACGGGTTGGCTCTTTTTCTTTTTCCACATGCTGCCTCCCTCCTTTACTGACCGGACGGAGCTACTATCACCGTCATGCCGTCCTCTAACAGTTCGGCTGGAGTATCAATCACCTGCAGCCCTTCCTTAAGGGCACCTTCTTCTACCGGAATGATCTCAGTCTGAATATCACTTTCTACTCCGCTCTTTATCGGTATCATTTTTACAATATTTTGATCTACGGTTGCTATTACCATGGTTCCGTCAGTTTTCTGTATTACAGAAGCAAATGGAACTACCCATACGTTTTCAGCTTTATTTAGCTCTATCTTTGCCTTTGCAGTAATTCCAGCTATCAGGCGGCTATCCTGGTCAAGAATACGGATGGTGGTAGGAATCACTCGTTCCGTAGAACCATTGCCCTTTTCTTCTCCCGTTGGAGAAATCGAGCCTATCTCACCTTTTACTGTCTCAGCGCCTAATATATCAGCTGTGATCTCTACCGGCTGTCCTACGGACACCTTACCAATAGAATACTCACTAACATTGATTTTCATTTCTAAAACATCCAGATTGTTAATGATAAACATCGGCTTATCATCGTCTGTTTTATCTGCAAATCGGCCTACCTTACAATTAACCCGGACCACGGTTCCTGCAATGGGACTGATAACCTTTGTATTGTTTAAAGATTCTTTTTTCTGTTCCACTTCAAATGCTGCTTTCTCAATTTGAAGGGTATAAGATTCATTGGCTACTGGTTTGCCGTTTTTTAAGGTAAAGTTGCTTAGCTGGCGTTTGGCATCATTCATGGTATTGGATGCAGTCTCCATCTCTACCTGAGACGAGCTTCCTGCCTGATAGAGAGTCAGAGTTCTGTCATAATTGATTTTAGCGGTATCGTAATCCTGTTTTGCCTTGGCATAGCCATTTTCCGCTTCTCTCTGCTGATCCTGATATGTACTAACTGCCAGATCGTAGGCATTCTGTGCGATGTCCAGCTCTTTTTTTGCATCCTTATCATCGAGAACTGCTAGTACCTGGTCTTTCTCTACTTTTTCCCCTTCCTTTGCTGGAAGATCCAGAATTTCAGCATGAAGATTGGATACAACTTCTACGCTGTCTGTTCCCTGCACAGGACCACTAATCGATAATTCCTCTACTACTTCTCCCTTTGCCAAAGGAAAGGTATGAACTACCATTGCCTGTTTTTTTCCTCCTAAGATAGAAAACAGCAGGAACAGACCAAAAAATGCTCCCACACCGATGGTAATGATTTTGCGTTTCTTGCTCCACTTTTTTCTTATTTTTTTCTTTTTGTTGTTGCCTCCGCTCTCCTCCTTCATAAGATTTTCCAGTTCCTGTTCAAAGACTTCATCTGGCATTGGCTCCTTTAAGGATTCTATTTCCAGAGTATCATTATTTTCTTTGCCCTTTCGCTTAAAAATGTTCATTCCTTCTTCCCTCCTGTTATATTCCATTCCCTTTGCTTCATTATAGCGGTTTTAGAGAAGTTTTTTAAGTATAAATTTCTTATAATTTTCTAAATTTTTATACTTTTCATGTTATAACAAAAAAAACCGCCTTGCTTCCAGGTTAAACCTGGGAACAAAACAGCTTTTTTCTCTTATATTTTAAATTTGTTAGCCAGTTCTCGTAACAACCCAGCCTGTGCAGATAGTTCTTCGCTGGCAGCTGAACTTTCTTGAGCCGTTGCAGAGTTTGACTGAACTACAGAGTTTACCTGCTCCAATCCCATCAGTGCTTGACTTAGAGATTCTGCCTGTTCTCCAGAAGCATGAGATACTTCCTTAATTCTATCTACCGTATCACTAATGCCTAAAAGCACTTCGTCTAGGATTCGGCTGGTTTCTTTGGCCATCTTTGTCCCATTATCTACCGATTGTATGGAGCTGTCGATTAAATGCGCTGTGTTTTTCGCGGCCTGGGCTGATTTGTTTGCCAGATTTCTCACCTCATCTGCAACCACTGCAAACCCTTTTCCAGCTTCCCCTGCCCGTGCTGCTTCAACCGCTGCATTTAATGCTAATATATTGGTTTGAAATGCGATATCTTCAATGGTCTTTATAATTTTCCCGATTTCAGAAGATTTATGATTGATATCATCAATGGCGCTCAGAAGTTTTTGCATCTGTAAGTTGCTTTGACCAGCCGCTTCTCCCACTTGAATGGCCCGTGCCTCTGCCTGTATGGAGTTTTCAGCTGTCTTTGTAATATTTTCTGATATTTTTTCCATGGCTAAAGAAAGTTCATCCATTACACCGGCCTGCTCCATGGTTCCCTGCGCCAGAGCCTGAGAGCCATTGGCAACCTCTCCTGAACCGTTAGATACCTGTTGTGAAACTTCGGCGATCTCTCCAATCGTCTTTTTAAGTACTTCAGACGTTTGTATCAGAGAATCCTTTACCGAAACAAATTCACCGTCATAGCTATGAGTTAAATTCAAGATGAAATTTCCTCTGCCAAATTCATCAAGGGTGTGTGAGATTTCATCAATGTATTCAATATACATTACTAACCTGCCTGTCAGATTTTTCAAAGATTCTGCAAGCTGTCCTACCTCGTCTTTGCTGGTCACGGATATTTCTACTGCCAAATCGCCTGCAGCCAACTGATCCGTTACTTTCGTAAGCTTTTTCAATGGTTTTGCAATGCTCTTGGCCACAATATACATGGTAACTATCAAAATAATTCCGATGACAACAAATAACGCTGTCATGCTGATACCTGCGGCAGCAGCCACACGTGTAAAATCATCCTGATCCACAGTAATGATTGCCTTCCAGTCCGCACTGTCTATGGCTCGTGTTATTCCGCAAACCGTCTTGTTCTTATCTTTATATGTAATTACATTTTTCCCTGGATTTTCATAGTCAGCTACCATCTTAGGAGCCAGTCCGATCTCTTTGATATCCTTTAAGACCTCATTGGAATCAGGACTTACTAGTATTTTACCTGATGTGCTGATAAGACGTATTTTCCCACTGTCATGGGAGAGCTTAAATCCTTGAATTTGCTGAGTAAGGCTAGTTAGCTTCACATCAAGAGCTGCAACTCCTAACACCTCACTTCCTGAGGTGTCATAAACTGGGGCTGAAAAAGTAATTACCTGCTCTCCAGTATCCAGATCTACATAAGGCTCTGTAATAATATATCCCTTTTTTAACTGGTCATCTGTTTGAAAGACATAATCCCTTTGGTTTAAATCAAAATCAGAATCTGCGACCCAGTCTCCACCATCAAAAGCGATATTGGTATCTGCATCTGCATAATAAGCAGATAAAATTTCATCATCAGATCCCATGGTCTTTTTTAACATCCCGTAGGTCGATGGCCAGTACTGAGAGCTTTTAAGATCATCTTTGGAACTGGTGGTCATTAAAAGATTCATTCCGCTGTAATCCTTTGCCATCTGCTGGGCAATAGAAATATATCTTCTAAAATAGCTATCTGCTTCCACCGTCATTCGCTCTGCAGAAAGCGATGCGATATTGCTCTCATTGGAAATAACAGTTTTCCTGGTAAAGGAGATCATAAGAATTCCAGTACACACCATGAAGAAGACGATGACCCCTCCAATAATCAATAGAATCTTTGTCTCAATTTTTTTCATACGACTTTCCTTTCTGGAAAAAATAACATATTTTAACGTTTAGTATTATGTCATCTAAAAAAGAAAAAGTCAACTTAGTTATAGACAATATTTTCCATCAAACTACAAATAGCGACAATTTGTCAATCTTGTCCTAATTTTCTTAAAAGTTTGGTTTATTTTCCAATTTTTTTATACGAACTATAGATGGAAAATCGAAATAATATCTTGATTTAGTTTAGAAGATAAAATCTGTATCAGTAATTCTTCTATTGCAGAAATAGTTGCAATCAAACATAGCATAACTGCCACCCTCTGAATTCCTATGGTTTGAAATAACAGTGGGAAACTAAAAAGGAAAAAGCCTGTTGCCTTATTTGAATACGTATGAAGAAATACAAAAGAATGGTACTTCATAAAAGAAACAATGCCGGAAGCAAACCGAATTGCTGCAATCATAGCAATCCATAAAATAATTGGGAGTTTTAGATCAAGGTATGGGATCATGATATAAAATACTATCACTAGCATGAAGAAATCCCCCACACTGTCTAGGGCGGCTCCAAACGAACTGGAAACTCCCCATTTTCTAGCCAGATAACCGTCAGACATATCACTTAACCCACAGATTAAATAGATGATTAAAAACCAGAAAGAAAAAGGCTGAGTAAAAAGGAGCAGGAAGGATAATATGATTCTCATTGCAGATAAGATATTAGGAATATTTTTCATCATAGCCACCTCTTATCCTCCTGCTTACAGGAGGAACTAATACGTTTCATTTCTATCATTATACTGACCAATAACAGAAATAGAAAGTAAAAGTTCCTCCTAGCTTATTCTTATATCATCCAATAATTATCATTGCAGACAATGCTTCGATAGGTTTCAAATCTGGACCATTTATTTACAAATGCTCCCCTGTTGTCCTTATCAAGATGGTTGCATTCTTTCAAAAAAAGATCAAGATCTGTCTTTGATTTTACATCAAGAGCAAATCCTCGTTCATCTAGAAGCGGTAGACCGGAATATTCATATTCACCAAGGCTTATGATGTCTTTAATAGAAGCATTGCGAATGAGAACTGCTGCCGAATGCTCCACATCAATGATATCAAAATAGTCTGGATAGCAGAAGCTGTCACCCTTTACCGGGATATTGTCACCTACATGGTAGGTTTTATCCTCTGACTTTGATTTGGATAAAAATGCATGCTCCAGATTAAAATACAATTCTTCAAATATATAGCCATCCGCCCGAATGGAACCATTAACAAAATAAGGCTTCTTATTTTGGTCCTCCACATACTCTACAACACCACAAGCAGAGGTCATGTGGCTTAGACGATCAATGAGGATCAGCTCTCCTAGCGTCTTGCGATTTTGAAACAGATCTGCCACAACGTGTTCGGAACATTCTATTTCGCAGAAAAGGATTTCATTCTTCTCTCCTTTATCAGCCCTTAGATGTTCCCCGGTATTTACATCTACTTTGTATTCAATTCTTTTAATTATAGCAGGAAGCCGCTTTGTTCCCAGCTTTATTAAATAGTCCTTGGCAACACTTAGGGGTTCATCGTCCATCCAGAGTAAGGAAGCCTTTATGCTCTTTCCAGTTGGAAGTGATTGACTATCGGTAAGAACACATCCCCTGCTTACATCCACCTCCCGGTCCAACTGTATGGTAACTGCCTGCCCGGAAAATGCCTCTTTTACATCCTGATCTCCAACAAGAATCCGCTCTACCTTGGCGCTTTCGCTGCCTGGAAGAGAATATAACGTTTGACCGGTTATTACCTTTCCCGATTCGATTTGTCCCTGAAAACCTCTAAATTCATGACTCGGGCGGCAAACTCTCTGAACCGGCATATAAAAGTCGTCTCGATCCTCGTTTTCGTCTATATCCACAGTCTCTAAATATGACATCAGGGTATCCTCTTGATACCATTCCATGTGGCCTGATCTTTTTGTTACATTATCACCCTCTGTAGCACTGACTGGAATGATTTTAATATTCTTTAAATCAAGCTCTTTCGCTAAGGTTAAAATCTCTTTTGTTATCTCATTAAAACTTTCTTCCTTATAATCCACCAGATCCATCTTATTTACCGCAAAGACAAAATGATGAATTCCCATAAGAGAACAGATTCTAGAATGCCGTCTCGTCTGCACCAGCACTCCTTGCCTGGCATCCACTAAAATTACTGCCAGACTGGCAAAGGAGGCTCCCACTGCCATATTTCTTGTATACTCTTCATGTCCCGGTGTATCAGCAACAATGAAGCTTCTGCGTTCTGTGGTAAAGTAGCGGTAGGCAACGTCAATGGTGATTCCCTGCTCCCGCTCTGCCATCAAGCCGTCTAACAACAGGGAATAATCGATTTCTCCGCCTCTGGAGCCAACTTTGCTGTCGAGAATCAGTGCCTTTTCCTGGTCTGCATACAATAGCTTGGAATCATATAAGATATGTCCGATCAACGTTGACTTCCCATCATCTACGCTGCCGCATGTAATAAATTTCAACAATCCATTCATTTAGAAATACCCTTCTCTCTTCCTTTTTTCCATACTTGCCGCGCCACCGTCTTTGTCAATAATACGACTGGTTCTTTCTGACTCTACGGAGCTTAGTGTCTCTTCAATAATCTCATCTAAGGTAGAAGCCTGAGATAAAACACCTCCGGAGAGAGGATAGCAACCGAGCGTCCGGAAACGGACTTCTTTTATCTGAGGAACTTCTCCCGGATTAAACCGCAGGCGTTCATCATCCACCATAATGATATTCCCATCCCGCTCCACCACTGGTCTTTTGGCTGCAAAATAAAGGGGTACGATTGGAATGCTTTCTTGTTTTATGTATTGCCAGATATCCGTCTCTGTCCAGTTGGAGATTGGAAATACCCGGATACTTTCTCCCATGTTGATTTCAGTATTGTATAGTTTCCACATCTCCGGCCTTTGATTTTTAGGGTCCCATGCATGGGATGCATTTCGGAAGGAAAAGATTCTTTCCTTGGCACGGCTTTTTTCTTCGTCTCGTCTTCCCCCACCAAATGCGGCTGTAAATCCGTACTGATTAAGGGCTTGTTTTAACGCTTGTGTTTTCATGATATCCGTATAAGAGGAGCCGTGGTCAAAGGGATTGATTCCTTTTTTCACTCCGTCTTCATTGATGTATTCGATCATTTCAATTCCAAGGTCTTTCGCCGTCTGATCCCGAAACTCAATCATCTCCCTAAACTTCCAAGTCGTATTTACATGAAGAAATGGAAAAGGGGGCTTCTCCGGATAAAATGCTTTCATGGCAAGGTGAAGCATGACCGAACTGTCCTTGCCGATGGAATAAAGCATAACCGGCTTCTCGCATTCTGCTGCAACCTCCCGTATGATATAGATGGCCTCTGCCTCCAACTCATCTAGATGTGATAATCTGCTCATAGTTATCTCTCCTAATATTTATTTGAATCCTTGCTATTTACATCAATTGTAATCATTGTACCGTCGCTTTTCTTGACGTTCCAATGAAGAATCTCACCTTCTATCGATACATTCATGGTACTTCCATTTCCACCAATATCTGCTCCCAAATAAAAGTCAATGGCAGAAAACTTGCATTCCTTCACACAGGAGACGCATCCCCAGCAATCTTTTGGGTATCTCATATGAGCCTTATGATCTTTTTCCTCAATCAAGCTCCCTGGACATACCTCCAAACATTTCATACACCCAACACATTTATCTTTATCAATCCTTATGCTCATACTCTGCCCCCTCTACGATGTCTCTGTAAATCATCTTAAGAGTTTTATCAGTCATTTTGGAATTCACGTATTTATAATAGGCTTTGTCTGTGTCTTTATGATCCAGATTTTCATTGAAGCAATGCCATCTGGTTTCCTTTCTGTGATACAAATGAGCGATGACTGATTTGCATACAATCAGCCGCTCTCTTAATTCGTAAACCTCCAGAAGTTCTCGCATATCCCTAGCCTTTAGATTCTCCCATAACTTTAGGAGCTGACTGATTTTCTCATCTGCAAGCTGGAGATTCGTCTCATTAAACTGATAATAGGCTGTGATTCCACCTGCATATTCATCCATGATCTTTTGCATGGCCTCTTCCAACTCCTGAGCGGTAAATAATTCGTTATCACCAGTAAGTATGGTTTCATATTCTTCTATTTTAGAAGCAACAAAACTCTGGTCCACAGATTCCTTATATCCCTTATGTAGTTTGCTGATGATATCTAAGGCAGCGATCTCCCCTTCTGCCAAAGCTCCGGTCACATACTTTTGGGGACAGCCCCCTGACACATCACCTGCTGCATACAAGCCTTTTATGGTGGTTTCCCGTTTTGTATTCACCCAGTAACCACTTGCAGTATGTCCTCCCACAATATAAGGCTCTGTTCCCGAAATCTCTACGTCCTGTTCACTTGGGTTTTTGCCTGCCTCCAGCCATTTTAGAGTCTGGCTTGGCGCCATATTTAGATACGCTTTTAAAAGCTCTTCATCCTTTTCTTCACCCACCACACTGGTCTTAAGATAACAAGGACCTCTTCCTTCCAGGTTTTCCTTCACTGTGCCATATAATCGCTCACTTGTGGTAATTCCGTATTTTCTTTCATAATCTTCTCCAAGAGAATTCATCTGCTTCGCCCCAGCTCCCTGAGCGATGGTCCCCGTAGGTGCTATCGTATCCTTACACCTTAATGCGATAAAGCGCATTTCAAATGAAGTCATTTCGGCACCAGATAAAATTCCCATGGCATAACCTGCTCCTGTATTAAAAGGCGGATACCACATCTTGTGCCTGGAAAACCCTGGATTATTCGGTCGATATAACCCGGCGGCTCCCCCTGTTGCCATTAAGACAGCACCGGCTCGAATCTCATAAATCATCTCATCTAAAATACGAAATCCAATGGCGCCCTTTACCTCATTATCCTCCACAATCAGATCCGTCATGTTAACCTTATTTAAGACCGTGACACCAGGTGCCTCTTTGGCTGCCTTTGCTAGAAGTGGTTTGAAATTCTCTCCATTAATTTTAATATTACGATTCCCTCTTGCTGCGTAATTGCCTTTTTCATCTTTTAAGATTACAAGGCCCATCTCCTCCATGGCAGCTGTAACTGAGTTAAAGCGCTCTGCCGCTGTAAGGAGCAAATCTCTTCTTACGATGCCTTTGGCATCCTCTGTGGCATACGTTACATAATCTTCTGGCGTTCTTCCTTCTATGATGTAGGCGTTGATGGCATTGACCCCTGCCGCAAGACAACCGCTTCTTTTTATATTTGCTTTTTCCGCAATTACAACGGAAAGACTAGAATTTCGACTGACGGTAACAGCAGCAAAACAGCCTGCCGTTCCACCACCTATGATTAAGACATCCGTATGAACAATCTTGTGACCCAGCTTCTTATTCATGTTATCTCCTATCTCTTTCTCTATACCGGAAATTAAAAGGTGATCATTTCCTTACCAATCAGCTCTTTGTTTTCCAGTAAATAGGCACGATCATCGTCATAGGCATACATCCGGTACACAATGACATGCATTCGCTCTCCAATTTCAACAGGTCTTCGCTCCAGGGAACGGTGAGTCGTCAGCAAAATGTCTCCCACCCGTAATTTGACTTCAAGGCAATTTCCTCGAAAGGAGATGTCTTCAATCACCCCTTCCTCCGAATAATCAATGATGTCCTTAAATTTAAGGTTATCGTTTTTAAAGCTTTCTACAAATTCCGGTCGAATGACTGCGCCTTTGTATTTGCCTTTATCAAAGCCTTTTAACTGATGATATCCTTCCACCTTGGAAGATTCTCCTATAAATTCTGCCACAAAAGGAGTTCCTGGGCTTTTATAGATTTGAAGAGGCGGACCGGACTGTTCAATGCGCCCTTGATTGGTGATGATGATTTCGTCTGCTGCTTCCACAGCTTCATCCTGGTCGTGGGTGACAAAGATGCTGGTGACCCCCACCTTGTGAATCATATCACGAAGCCATTTTCTGAGTTCTCCTCTGATTTTGGCGTCAATTGCTGCAAATGGTTCATCTAAAAGGAGCAAGCTGGGATTTGGAGCGAGGGCTCTAGCAAAGGCTACCCGTTGTCTTTGACCACCGGAAAGTTGATTGGGATATCTCTTTTCCAGTCCATTTAACCCCGTCAGCTCCATAAGCTCCATAATTCGTTCCCGAATCTGCTTTTTAGGTACCTTTTTAATTTCCAGACCAAAGGCAAGATTTTCATAGACTGTCATATAGCGAAACAAAGCATAATTTTGAAACACAAAACCAATTCCCCGTTCCGCCGGGGGGATGTCATTGACTCTTTTCCCATCAATGATAATGTCACCGGAATCCGGGGTCTCAAGTCCTGCTATCATGCGTAGAATGGTGGTCTTTCCACTGCCACTTGGTCCCAACAAGGCTGCTAACTTTCCCTTTTCAATTCCAATGTTTATATCTTCTGAAGCTTTGTAGCTGCCATAGTTCTTGTGAATATGTTTCAATTCAACGTACATCACGATTTCCTCCTTTCCTATGATTCATATCTCCCTTGCTTCTTTCCAGCCTGATATTCCAATATATTTCTGGCTACGATTACAGTCACTGCCATGATAACAAGTATCGATGAAACTGCAAATGCGGCAGTAATGGAATCGCTGGAACCCGCAAGATATAAGGCATCTATCTCAAGAGGAAGTGTAAAGGTCTTTCCTCTGGCCTTTGAAAGAGCATTCACCGCACCGAATTCTCCCAGTGCTCTTGCCGTACATAAGATAACACCATATAGCAATGCCCATTTGATATGGGGAAATGTAATCTTGCGGAATATATAAAAGCCACTGGCTCCCATAAGCGCCGCTGCCTCCTCCTCATCCGTTCCCTGAGCGTGAAGCACTGGAATGATTTCTCTGGATACAAAGGGAAAGGTAACAAATATGGTGGCAAGAACCACACCCGGCAAAGCAAAAACGATTTTGATATCCACCCCAAACAGTTGATTGATTTGATTGATATAGGAATTGGCCCATCCAAGCCGACCAAAGGTCATTAAAAATGCCAGACCTGCTATGACTGGAGATATGGAAAATGGAATATCAATCAATGCGGCAAGTGTCTGCTTGCCTTTGAATGAAAATTTGGTAATGAGCCAGGCAGCTACGATACCAAAAAAGGTATTAACAAGAACGGCGATCACAGCCGCTAAAAGCGTCACCATAAGAGCAGATAACGTATATTCCGTATGTAGGGATTTTAAATAGAAAGGTATGCCAAGACTTAGAGAATTGACAATGACAGAAACGAGAGGCAATACCAACATGATTGCCATAAAAAGAACACTAACTGATATTAGAACCCATTTGATTCCTTGACTCCCACTTTTTCGATTACTTTTCATTTTGTACCCCCCTAAATATAATTCGTACGCCTTGACTGGCAGATCTGGATCATATTAATTAGCAACAATATGAGAAAGGAAATAATAAGCATCACCAGAGCGATTGCAGTGGCTCCTGCATAATCCACATAATTGAGTTTTTGCATAATTACATAGGAAACTACCTGAGTCTTTTCTTTGGCACTGTTTCCTGAGATATAAATTACGCTACCATACTCTCCCATACCCCTGGCAAATGCCAGACCAAAACCAGTCCATAAAGCAGGTTTTAATTCTGGCAATACGACTTTTACAAAGGTCCTTATCCTTCCAGCCCCTAATATGTAAGCCGCCTCTTCATATTGAGGGTCCAGCTTCTCAAGCACTGGCTGGATGGCACGAACGACAAAGGGAAGACCGATAAATACAAGGGCAATGAGAAGTCCTACCTTTGTATAGGAAATCTTTAAACCTAACTGGGCAAGGGGTTTCCCAAGAATCCCCGTATCTGAATAGAGCTTTGAAAGAGTAATACCAGCCACTGCGGTTGGAAGGGCAAAGGGTAATTCAATGAGTCCATCCATAATGCGTTTCCCGGGAAATTCATACCTAACAAGGACCCAGGCCAAGATGATTCCAAAGAAACAATTGATTACCGCAGCGATCAGAGAACACAAAATACTTGTTTGAAATGAATTTATAACGTTTTCCTTTGTTATCAATTGGATAAATTCTTGTGGCGTAAGTCTCATGGAAAAGACAAGCACTGATAGTAAGGGCAATAAAACAAGGAAAGAAAGCATCAGCAGTGTAATTCCCATGGTCAGACCAAAGCCGGGAATCACCCGATCTTTTTTTATGTACTTTTTCACCATATTAAACTCCTGTTAGAATTTTTAATTTTCATATATCTCATCAAAAATGCCGCCGTCAGCAAAAAATTTCTCATATGCCTCATCCCAACCTCCAAAATCATCAATGGTACATAACTTTGTCTCTAGATTGAACTTATTGGAGAATTCCTTTAAGATTGCTTGGTTTGAAGGTCTGTAGCCGTATTCTCCAATTAATTTCTGGGCCTCATCGGTATAAAGGTAATCCAGATAATCTTTCGCGGCTTCCTGAGTGTTGTTTTTGTCGGCATTTTCATCTACTATGGCTACACTGGGTTGGGCTAAGATACTGCTACTAGGAGATACAATTTCATATTTATCTGGATACTCCTTCATAGCCATAATTGCTTCATTTTCCCAGGCGATTAATACATCTCCCTGACCATTCTCCACAAAGGTGGTAGTGGCGCCTCTTGCCCCTGGATCCATGACGGTCACATTGGCATAAAGCTTCTTTAGAAAGTCCTTCATCTGATCCTCATTCTCATGAAACGAATTCCCAGCATAATACCATGCCCCTAAAAAGTTCCAGCATGCTCCACCGCTGCTTTTGGGATCCGGCGTAATGATGGATACTCCTTCTCGAATCAAATCATCCCAATCCTTAATTCCCTTTTCATTCCCCTTTCTCACCAGAAAAACTATGGTTGAAGTATAAGGAGCCGAATTATCCTTAAATTCCTTGATCCAGCCTGGCTCAATGAGTCCTGCCTTTTCAATCAAGGTAATATCATGTGCCAGAGCCAGAGTTGCCACATCGGCACCAGCTCCTTCTATGACAGATCTTGCCTGACTGCCAGAACCTCCGTGAGACTGTATGACTTCGATTTGCTTTCCTGTCTTATTGAGGTAATACGCCTCAAACTTCTGGTTATAAGCAGTATAAAACTCCCTGGTCGGGTCGTAGGACGCATTGGTAATGGTGAGTTTGCCGTCCGCTTGTTTTACAGTTGGTTTTGCACACGCCATTAGCAAAGACAAGGTACCAAATAGCAGAAATAAAAACACCCATCTTCTTCTCTTCTTCATAATCCCTCCTTTTGCTTTCAAACATGCAGTTCTCACATTGCATTTTCATTTTCATATCTACAACAGAAACAGAGTTTACTCCCTTCTTAATATATATTCTCGGACCACAACATATATACATATTATTTATATATGTTATTAGGGTTTGTGTCAAGTTTTTTTGTGTTAACTTCTTATTTTTTCACAGAGTGTTGTGATCCTTCGTTTTTTAGTGAGCCATAGCTCTGAATCTAAGTTGATTTCATCTAGGAAAACAACCGGAACTTTTAAATTGTGGTTGACCTGGAAATTGACTCATTAAAGTTCCTATTTCTTTTCTATATTTCCACACATCTACAGTTTCAACAGAATATGATATAACAAAAATATAAACAGGTTTTTTATGAACGAGCATTATCCATTTGTAAATCCTCCGCTCCCTTATGCCTATAACGCTCTGGAGCCATTTATTGATACAAAAACCATGTGTCTGCATCATGACAGACATTTACAAACTTATGTAGATAACTTAAATGAAACATTAAAGGGCTGGGATGATCTTCAAGACTGGTCATTAGAGAAACTGATTTTAAATGCAGACTGTCTTCCAGAAGTCATTCGGCAATCCATAAAGAACAATGGAGGTGGCGTTTATAATCATATTTTCTACTTTAATGGAATGTCTGACCTTCGTTCCAGAAACAATGCCGGAATGCTTTTTTCTGCAATATTAGATGATTTTGGTTCCATTGATTCATTTTTTCAGGAATTTAAAGACAAAGCATTATCTGTGTTTGGATCTGGCTATGCATGGCTTGTTCTAGACCGTAATCATGGACTTAAGCTGGTGACTTCAGCGAACCAAGATACGCCCATTGTCAAAAATCTCTGCCCCATTGCGACTATTGATGTATGGGAACATGCATATTATCTGAAACATTATAACCAAAGGGCTGCCTACATTGAAGACTGGTTTCAGGTGGTGGACTGGTGCTATGCCAATAAACTCTATCGAAACTATATATCAGGGTGTGAATAAGCACAAAAAAGAGGAGCCTTTCTAAGAAGGCTCCCCTATAAAAGCGACAGCATTACTCTTCGCTGTCCACATCCATAAGTATTTCCAAAATTTTAATTGCTTTTTCATAACTAATCTGCTTTACATTACGCATCTTGTGCATTACCATTTTTGTTACATGTTCCTTTGACCCATTAACATCACTTTCGGTTGACATGATATGCACCGTGTTATCATTTAAATCAATGGTCTCATTGATGTAATAACAGGAATCATTGGACAACTTCACATAATCTTCTGTAGCCTCTGCTACGTGAAAGCATTTTTGTTTATTCTCATCATATACCATTATTTTATCTCCAGAATTTAAAACCATAGCAACCTCCACAAATATTATATAGATAACAATTACTATTATTAATATATCACACCCTAGAAAAAAACAAAAGTTTTTTTTCTAATACCAAACGATCCTATAACACATAAAATTTAAGGAGCAAACTTTAATTACCAAATTTATCCATAATTATATTATCAATAAACCTTAAATAAAACAACAAAATTATGAGTATTATTTGATAAAATAACAAATTAAAAAAATCCAGGATTATGAGAATTATTTACTCATTCCTGGATTTTATTCTATATTCAATATCTTAAACTAAAATCAAAAAAAGCAGCTTATTCATTGATCGGATTATTCGTATGAGTTTGCTTTCTAAGCTTGTTCATCGTATTAAGGGTAAACTGTATGATTGGACCATAGGACAACGTTGCAATTAGAGTACCAAGCCCAATACTTCCCCCTAATAAGGTTCCTATTGCGACCAGGCAAATATCCATTGTGATTCTTACAAAACGGACTTCTTTTTTAAGCTTATCAGCCGCAAACATCATCCAGGCATCAAAACCACCCTCTCCTAATCCAGCCGAAACATATATTCCAATTCCAATACTCACTAAGAGTATTCCAATGATTAACATGATAATTCTTAAAGTGAAATTTTCGTTTAATTGGTTCACAATTGGCATAAAAAAATTAGCAGAAGCGCCTACTAATACCCCATTGGCTACAGAACCTATTCCCACTCGTTTTTTATCTATGAAAAACAGTATTACTATGATGGATACAACCACGAGCTGGGATGCCGTACCTAACGGAACACCAAGAAGCTTTCCCATTCCTTCGTTAAATAAAGACAGTGCGTCTAAACCAAATTTGGACTTTGCTTCGAAAGCGATACCGCCCCCCATAATAATAGATCCTGCTATCACCAGAAATAAATCCCACATTCGTTTTGTCATTTCTTTCTCCTTTATCAGAATTCTTTCCAGTAGCCCATTCACTTTTCATCTAGAAATAGTCTAGTCCAAACGACATCTTTCTATATGATACTATAAAAAGTTAAGAAAGAAAAGAAGATTTCACGGGAGAATAAAGCGGTTTAACTTGCATTAGAAAAGGCATTACTGAGGGCATTACTTCACCTGACAATTGGCATTTATGATTTCCTTTAATTGTATATTAGGGTTTATAAATCTAGCTTTACTTTTCTCGGATTTTAAATGCATGGCATTTTGAGGACAATGGTGGATACAAGAGAGGCAGGCTTCGCAATGATGAGAAAACTCCGGTGTTTTAGTCACACTGATATTATTTGCTGGGCAGACCTGTTCACATACCCGACAGCCATTGCAGCTATCGTTAACTTTGATCTGTTTATAGGCAAAATTTTTACTAACGTTGTCGGCTATCTTGTGAACATATTTTGATAAAACATCTGATGCGACGCCTTTCCGAATAAGCTGATTCTTTCTTGCACTAATATCCTTTTCAATTTGTACAATCTTTTTCTCAATTTCATCTGAACTCTTGTTTTTGATTTCACTTTCCATCTCAAAAGCGGGCAAGAAATTATCTACCATCATGATCTCGTTGGTATAGTTAAAATGAATTCCTGATTTGGCTGCGATTTCTTCCATATTGTGTAGCCCGGAAGCTGATTTCCCTCCATAAGTCATAATTGCAAAAAAATAATTGGATTTAAATTTGGATTTTTTTATATAGTTGCTGATCATCTTAGCCATACCAAAACCATAACAGGGGAACACAAAACCGATTGCTTCATCCTCAAATTCATACCTACCTTCTTTTATCATCTGAGGAATTGAATATACTTCTGCTCCAATTCGTTTCGCAACATATAAGCTATTTCCGGTTCCAGTAAAATAAAAGATTTTCATACTTGATTTCTCCTTACAATTCATTTATTTTTAACTTATATCTCTTTCATACGAGGCACAGTGACCATTAAGACACTTGTTGATTTTCCAACATTTATTCAGTATAATAATACTATCAATGTAGGAATTAAAATTCAATGGTTAAAGTAAGTGCATTTGTTTGATAATCAACAAAACACACTTTGATGTTGAACAAATATAGGAGAACTTTATGGATAGACGTGTTGAAAAATCGAAGAATGCTATTATGGAAGCATTAATTGAGCTGATGAAAGAAAAAGATTTTGATAAAATTACAGTCAATGAAATCGCTGAATTGGCAAATGTTAATCGTGGTACAATCTATTTGCATTTTGAGGATAAATTTGATCTACTAAATTATTGTATTAAAACTCATTTAGATCAGCTATTTAAACAATGTACCCTGGGAGATGATACCAGTCAAAGTTCTCCTAAAAGTGGCATGCTTCAAATCTGTAACTATTTGAAACAGAATATTTATTTCTATCAATTGTTATTAAAAAAAAGAGGAACACCCGCTTTCAGAGATCAGCTCCTTCATCGGATTCAGGAAATGCTTCAAGAACAGCTTAACAAAAGTGGGATCTACCAAGATACAAATAATGAAATTCTGATACAGTTTATCTCATCTGCTACGGTTGGAGTTTTAGAATGGTGGATTATAAATTCCATGCCCTCTTCCGCTGATGAAACGGTGGATCAATTATGGGAGCTCTTTGAAAAGATCCAGGTGGTTGGTTCGTAAGAGAGAAAGAAAGCCGTCACATGTTCGAGACGGCCCCCAGCCAGTTTATAATTCAACCTTGTCAAGTGATGAAGTAACGTTACTTCTTATTTTATTGCGATGAAAATATCAATATCACAGTCGTTAATATCATCGTTACGATATTCTTCAAAATCTCCTGTAAAGCTTCTGTCTAAATCCATCTGCCAAATCTCTCCCCAAGCCTTTGCAACTGCCTTTTCCATATGTCCACGCACCGAGAATCTTGCATATTTACCAGCGGGAATTATTTTAATGGTCAAATCAGGGTTTTCTGCCCTGGATACCTCATTGCCCACTGTAACGCAGTATTGATCGGAAGTATAATCAGAATAAAGCCCTATGGCATATTTGTTCGATTTATTCTTTATTATGGAATTGACGCCACCTTGGTAAAAATCGTTCCAAAGTCCACCTATGATTGTTCCCATGTCAGGATCATTATTTCCTGTCATTGCACTTAACCCAACAATGACTTTTTCTTCTAATAGCACAACTTTATACTCCATTTTAAAAGCCTCCTTATCTTTGATATGCTTATATTATCAAAGATAAAATGACAACTATATGTCATATTATAAAGATCAATTTCGTTCCTATGTAACTTTCCTACTCAGATTCCGGCAGTCTTACTTGGTCCTATTACCAGTAACTGAACCAACTGCTCTGCCACAAAATTCGACGAATATTTCATATCACTATTTAGCCACCATCGGATCGCCGACATATAAAGTGATGCAGTCAGTTCTAAGAATAAGTCTCTTGAAATCAAAATATCTCCAGGGAAACATTTGTCAAGTTTTTCAATCAGAGCATGCTCCAATGTTCTACTTACCTCGGACATTTCTTTATCATTTAAAATCACTTTATAAAGCAAAGCATCTTTCTCAATCGTTTTAAAAATTGAGTTTATATTTTGTACAAAACTATCGTATTCCAACTTACCGTCTATAATATGTGCTTCCGGAGCCACTAACTGCAATATATTTTGTATTGCTTCCTCTGTTGTTTTTTGCATCAAATCAAATTTATCAGTGTAATGAAGGTAGAATGTGGAACGATTAATCATTGCCATATCTGCTATATTATTAATTGTGATTCCATTAAACCCCTTCCCATCTAATAGTTTAATAAAAGCTTCTCTTATTAGCTTGCGTGTCTTCCTTATCCTTAGATCATTTTCATTCGACATTTTCATTCCACCTATCTATTATATGGTAGATCATCGACAGTTATAGTAACTACGTTGTATAAGCTGCGATTTCTATTTTATCGGTCATTGAACATAAAATCTGGCTCCATTATACTACTTCTTGTAAGAACAAGAAAGGAGTTTTAAATAAGATGAGACAGTGGACAACAAAAGATTTTCCCATAGGCTTTTATCATTTACACCCGGATTTTAGCATTGATTTTCAAATGAATCGTTTTTATAATTGGACAAACGACGAAACAATGCTTGAGGAAATGCGCAACGCCAGTAGTACAATTCTATCCTACAATGATTTAATTAAATCATTTGTAGAACTTGGGGAAATTTCTCTTAGGAAGAAGGAAACCTTAAAGGCTGCCTATTATTTTCGTGGGGCCGAGTTTTATTTACCGGAATCTGATCCAAACAAACAAGAGTTACGCAAACAATTTATAACTCTTGTACGTGACTTTTATGGGATTACAAAGAATCAGCACTATATGATTCCATATGAGAATGGGTTTCTTTCCGCTTACCGCATATCACCGGAAAGGCCAAAAGGCACCATAGTTATTTTTGGCGGTTTTGACAGCTATGTAGAAGAACTCTTTATGATGACAATGGTATTTAGAGATGCCGGATACGATGTGATCTGCTTTGACGGACCTGGTCAAGGTAGTGCATTGGAAGATTATAAAATACCAATGTCGCACAAATGGGAACGACCTGTGAAATCAATTCTTGATTATTTTGAGTTAGACGATGTTACATTAATAGGCGTGTCACTGGGCGGCTATTTATCACTAAGGGCTGCAGCGTATGAAAAAAGAGTGAAAAGAGTGATTGCATATGATGTTTTGATGGACTTTTATGATGTCTTGACCAATCAATTGGAACCTGATTTCAGAGAGATATTCAATGACTTGATTGCTCAAGAAAAGGCGAAGGAAATTAATGAAGTGTTGAAAAAACTGATGGGAAAAAGCTTAATGCTAGAATGGGGGATCATGCAAGGAATGCATATAACCGGAAGTAATTCTCCTTATGATTTTTTTCAATGCATAATTGCTTATAATACAGAATCCTTTTCACATTTCATAACACAGGATGTTCTTCTTCTCGCAGGACAGAATGATCATTATGTTCCAATCAAGCAGTTTACCAATCAGATCTCCGCATTGACAAAGGTCCATTCGCTTACTGCGCGTATGTTTACATCGGAGGAGTCAGCTGATACCCATTGCCAAATAGGAAATTTGGGGTTGGCAACAGAAGTCATACTAAATTGGATTAATCAGGTCAGTTGAGATTTCCAATGATAAGATACTCTTTGACTTACCCTGCCTTGCAAATAGAGTCATTGTAACAAAAAAGTGTAGCGGCATCCTGGCAGCTACACTTCTTCTCTTAGACGCAAAAAATTAATTTTGCACTTAGATAAATCCTTTTTTATACAAAATATATCCAACCACAAAACTTATCACCACTGAAGCACCCGCAATGAGCCAAAATGAGGCATTCGATGTTAATGGTATCATAACATTCATACCAAAGAAACTGGATATCATGGTAGGAATCGCCATTACGATCGTAATTGACGTCAACACTTTCATGACAATATTTAAATTATTTGAAATAAGGGAAGCTACCGTTCCCATTGTCCCAGTTAAAACGCTACTGTAAATATGAGCCATCTCTATGGCCTGCTTATTCTCTATAATTACATCACCTAAAAGTTCAGCATCTTCTGAATAGTTTTTAATATGTTCGTATTTCATGAGCTTCTCAATCACCATCTCATTTGACCTTAATGAGGTTGAAAAATAGACCAAGCTTTTCTCCAATTGAAGCATTTTAATTAACTCATTATTTTTCATAGATCGATAAAGGCGTTGTTCCAGATCACCACTGGTTTTATCAATATTTCTTAAATAGTGTAAATAGAAATTTGCATTTTTCAACAATATCTGCAGAACAAATCTTGTCTTGAACTGGCTTGAAAATGTTTTGTTTTTGTTGTTCCTAAAATCATCCAATAAAGTATGATCTCTCAAACAAACTGTGATAATTAAATGTTTGATAAGTATAATTGCCATAGGAATTGTAACGTACAATTCCTTTCCACCACCCTTTTCTATGATGGGTATATCAATGATAATTAGTGTTTGTCCATTCACATTTTCAATTCTCGAACGTTCCTCTTCATCCAATGCAGCTTTTAAAAATTCCATCTCCACATGCAGGCAATCGCTTACTCTGTTGAGCTCTTCCATATTGGGATTGATTAAATTTACCCATGCGCCCTCTTCAAAATCATTCCTGCGAATGACTTCTTTGTTCTCTGTCACAAAAATTTCAAGCATGCAATTCACCTCCTTCTTAATCTTACGTTGAAGGCAATTCACTCAAATTAAGGTAAGGGAATGAAAATGCCTTCAAATTATAAATTAAATTACTACTTTCCGGGTCACTTTCCATTCCACTCACCTCCTTTTATTTTCGTTTCAGTTAATTGTGGCATTTCAGCTATTCATGCTTTTGAATCACCGACAAGATAGTTTGAAGTTATCTCTTCAATGTCGAATCAAAGAATGATTCCAATGATATCAGTTTTAAATATAAAGATAATTGCGGATAAAGTCAATATAATACCATACATATATACATTTGTTTTCTTGATAGTCTATTTGTGTCGAAAAAGCTGTTGGTAACTATCACACATATAAAACTTAAGTATGTGTCTTACGCATGCATATGTAAATGCTATGCGCAAAAGTGCTTTGCCGCATTTGCCTTCTTATTAGATATGTCCGTAAAAAGTTCCGAGTTGCTTTTTACTTTCAATGTATGATATCATACTAACACGATTAGGCGAATCAAAGTTTTAAATTATTTTCCCTTTTACAATCGAAATTTCAGATGGAGGATTTACTATTGTGGATACGCGTTTACTTATAGCATTTGTAACTGTAGCTTCCCTTCATAACTTCACAAAGGCAGCAGACCAACTGGGATATGCTCAATCAACGATTACATCCCAAATACAGCTCTTAGAGAAGGAGTTGGGGGTTAAATTATTTGATAGACTAGGCAAAAAGATCTCTCTTACGCCTGAAGGTGAACAATTTCTTATAAATGCAAGGCAACTACTCTTTTCATGGGAAAAGGCAAAAGGTTCCATTTCTCTATTAAAATCTCCCCATGGAATTTTAACGATTGGAGTCAATGAATCTGTTTGCTCGGTTAAATTACCTAGGCTATTAGAGGAATACCGTAAGCGGTATCCAGAGGTTGAATTTCATATAAAAATTGGTTCAACCGATGAATTAGAATTATGGTTACATGAAAACCAAATTGATGTGGCCGTTTTATTAGATAAGTTTTGGAATGTCCCTGAGCTAGCCGTTAAAGTACTTCAGGAAGAATCATTGGGGTTTTTTGTTTCTAAAGATCACCCTTTGGTTGGGGTAAAAAACATACTTCCCTTTGATTTATCTAATCACCCTATGCTTTTAGTTTCACACAGCAGTTGTTGGAAAAATATCTTTCAGGCTGTGATGGACGAGGCAAATGAGACTTATCGGATTATGTTGGAAACAGCAAGCATTTCTGATCTTAAGCAATTTGCTATATTGGGCTTTGGTGTCGCTGTTTTACCCTTATATGCGGTTCATGAGGAAATAACATCCAATCGTCTTTCTATGATCGATTGGAAAGGGAAAGAGTTGAAATTGTTCGTACAGGTTGTACACCATAGAGATAAATGGCTCTCTCCTTCAATGGAAGCGTTTTTTAAAGTATGTGAAGATATTAAGTGGTAATAGACGTTTTGACAACCAAGAGTACTGAAACGTTTCAACATAGTTGAAAAATATATTTTGCTTACTAATAGGCAAATAACCCACATCTTTCTTAATTAGCAAGAAAGATGCAAATATGTGGATTGTTCTATCTGACATAAAAGACAGAAAAACATATGATACAAGAGCAGTAAATGAGAGGATGGTAAAATAAATGAAACGTATTTTTTTAGTGGAGGACGATAAAACAATCGCTAAAAATCTGATACTTTTGCTCCGCTCGGAGGGATTTACAGTCACTCACTCCGCTACGCGAAGCGAAGCCATTGCTACACTTGAAGGTAATAAATTTGACTTGGCATTGATTGATATTTCACTGCCTGACGGAAATGGTTTTACAATTTGTACGGAGATCAAAGAAACACATGATATTCCCGTTATTTTTTTGACAGCTTCTGGAGATGAGGCAAGTGTAGTTACTGGTTTGAACATGGGTGCAGACGACTATATCACCAAGCCATTTCGCCCTCGTGAATTAATTGCACGGATTGGAACTGCACTGAGAAAATGTGGGCGTTTGGAATCTGATTTTGAAATTCAGGGTCTTCATGTGGATATCACAAGTGGCGTTGTGAAAAAAAATGGGAATGAGGTTTTTCTTTCAGCATTAGAATACCGTTTATTGCTGGTGTTTATCAGCAACCCTAAAAGTATTATCACGAGGGGCCGGCTGCTTGATGAACTATGGGATGCAGCGGGCGAATTTGTTAATGATAATACATTGACCGTGTACATAAAACGCTTGCGTGAGAAGATAGAGAATGATTCAGCAAACCCACAAATAATTCTTACTGTACGCGGGACGGGTTATCGATTGGGGGAGGATTATGCTTCGAAATAGAGAATTTCGACAGTTTGTCATATTGTTTTTTTTGATAGCCGCTGTTTATGTATTACTGGGATTTAGATTCAATCAAGCGGCAGGAATCCTCGCTATTGCTTCTGCTATTGCCTTTGGTTCCTTATTTTTTATTTACACGAAAGCTCGCTACAAAAGTATTGCGAGAATCTCAGAGCAGATCGACCTTTTGCTTCATAATGCTGACCAGCTAACTATTAATAATACACAAGAAGGCGAGCTATCCATCCTGCAAAGCGAAATATCTAAAATGATGCTGCGCATCCGGGAACAAAACGATGCGCTGAAAAAAGAAAAAGAAAATCTAGCCAACTCCCTTGCCGACATTGCACACCAGCTCAGAACTCCTCTTACTTCTGCAAACCTCATACTGTCATTGTTAGCCAATAATCCTGACGAAAACCAGCAAAAAGCGTTTGTTCGGGAAACAGAGGAATTGCTAGTTCGCATGGATTGGCTCATTACTTCCCTGCTTAAATTATCCCGTTTGGAGGCAGGTATTGTAATGTTTCAAAGTGAACAGATCGATATAAACAACCTGATACGAACTGCGCTTCGCCCATTCCTAATCCCAATGGAGCTTCACAACATAGATTTTCAAATAGATTCACCAAAAGGAATGATGATCCAAGGAGATTTCAGTTGGCTTTCAGAAGCCATTCAAAACATCCTTAAAAATTCCATTGAATGCATAGGCGAAAACGGAAAGATTGAAATTAATTGCGTGGACACTCCATTGTTTACCCAAATTGACATTCACGACAGTGGTGGAGGTTTTAATATGGAAGATTTACCCCGCTTGTTTGACAGATTTTATCGTGGAAAAAGTCAAAATGCAACAGGGTATGGGATCGGATTGGCTCTCTGCAAGATGATTATCGCAAGGCAGGGAGGGTCGATCATCGCAAAAAATCACCCCTTAGGCGGTGCGGTTTTTGCGATTCGTTTCCCAAAGTGACGAATCTCTCACTTAAAAGTCACAGAGATGTCAGTTGAAAGTTTTATTATATGGGTAAAACATGAAAGGAGACTCATATCATGGAGTTTCTAAAAGTCGAAAATTTATGCAAGGTCTACGGCAAAGGCGAAAACCAGGTTACCGCTCTTGACCACGTTTCCCTCACAATTGAAAAAGGCGGCTTTACAGCAATCATTGGATCTTCCGGTTCAGGTAAATCCACATTGCTACATATCATCGGAGGTGTGGATATACCTACAAGCGGAAAAGTGTATTTGGAGGGTCAAGAGGTCTATGCTCAAAGCAATGAAAAACTGGCCATTTTCCGCAGGCGGCAAGTCGGACTGATTTATCAGTTTCACAATCTCATTCCCACTCTCAATGTGATAGAAAACATCACCCTTCCTATTCTTATGGATAAGCGTAAGGTCAACGAGGAGCGGCTTAATGATCTGCTTAACATGCTGGGATTACAAGAACGTAAGAACCATCTACCCAATCAGCTTTCCGGCGGTCAGCAACAGCGTGTTTCTATTGGACGCGCCTTAATGAACGCCCCTGCTGTCATGCTCGCCGATGAGCCCACGGGAAGTCTGGACAGCCGAAATGGGCACGAAATCATAAAACTCCTGAAAGAAAGCAATAAAAAATATGGGCAAACCCTTCTTCTCGTCACTCATGATGAGAATATCGCCTTACAGGCAGACCGCATCATCGGGATCACCGACGGCAAAGTTACGCGTGATGAGAGGTTGGTGCAGCCATGAATATATTTAACAAAGTCACCCTTCAAAGCATGAAAAGGAGCCGAACCCGAACGATTGTAACGATTATCGGGGTGGTTCTCTCCACTGCCATGATTACGGCAATTGCTACCTTTGGTACTTCCCTGCTAAATTATCTGATAAAAAGCTCCATCGCCAAATACGGGGGTTGGCACGTTGAATTATTAGAGGTTGCTCCCTCTTCTGTAGAGACACAAAAAAATAACATTCACGTTTCAGATACAGCAGTATTTACAAATATAGGCTACGCAACACTTGATGGCAGTAAGAGTCCCGAAAAGCCCTATCTTTTTATTGCCGGATTCAATGACAAAACATTTGATACCTTGCCTGTAAAACTGATCTCTGGCCGGTTTCCCAGAACCAGCAACGAAATTCTTATTCCTTCTCATGTAGCGGCAAAGGCCGGAGTGAGATTCGAAGTGGGCGACACCATTTTACTTGATATTGGAAGCCGAATGGACGGTAATAAAATGTTAGGTCAGCACGATCCTTATCAGTCTGGTGAAACACCGGGTGAGATAAAAGAGACGCTTGTTACAAACGCCGAAAAATCTTACACCGTTGTCGGAGTATATGAAAGACCTGGTTTTGAGGAACATTCCGCGCCGGGCTACACCTTGATCACAAAAGATGATGCCAGGGACCAGCCAAATAGCTACAGCCTGTTTGTCACTCTTAAAAATCCTCGTCAGGTAAAGGATTACACAAGTAGTATAACCGGAGCACAAACTTTCGTTTTCAATGATTATGTGCTGCGTTTCATGGGAGTTTCAGACAATACATTGTTCAACGCACTCCTTTACACGGTTGGTGGGATTTTAGTTGCTATTATTATGATAGGTTCCATTTTTTTAATATATAATTCCTTCCATATCTCGCTGAATGAACGCACGCAACAGTTTGGTATTCTCTCTTCCGTAGGGGCCACAGCAAAGCAGTTACGAAACTCCGTGTTGTTTGAGGGACTTTGCATTAGTGCAGTCGGCATACCCCTTGGAATCTTTGTAGGCATAGGTAGTATTGGACTTGTAATTCCTATCGTAGCAGAGAATTTTAAGAGCATTCTCCACAGTACTGTGCCTCTAAGCTTGTGGGTCTCCTTGCCAGCAATTGCAGCGGCGGCAGTGGTCAGCTTAATCACCATTTTGATTTCCGCCTATATTCCGGCCAGGAAAGCCGCAAATACTCCCATCGTGGAAAGTATTCGTCAAACCAACGAAATTAAAACGGAAGCGAAAGCAGTAAAAACTACCTTGTTCGCTCAGCGCATCTATGGATTGGAGGGCACTCTTGCACTCAAGAATTTCAAGAGAAACAAGAGACGATATCGCAGCATTGTGCTCTCTCTTGTCTTAAGCATTGTTCTGTTCGTATCAGGAAGTGCTTTTCGATCCACGCTGAAACGACTTTCAGAACGGTTGATTATGGACATTGACTATGATATCCTTTTTACCGCTGAAAATATGGATGACAAGGAAATGTTCCAACTTTATGACAAACTAAAAAATACAGATGGTGTTTACGAGAGCTCGTACCAGACTGTTTTTGCATATGGTTCCACCGTTAAAGCAAGTGATTTATCTGACTCGTATCGGGAATACAGAGGAGATACTGCCCTCAATGAAACGATTTCATTTCCAATGGACATTCAGTTTTTAGAAGACGGTGAGTATCTACATTTTATCAAGGAACTAGGGCTGTCTCCAGAAGAATATACGGGGCAGGATGGTAAATTGATTGCCGTTGCCAAACAGCGGGTGGATCAGAAAGATGGGCCCAGTGAGACTCTAGATCTATTTGCAAGTCATTCCATGACCTTACAAGTCTCTCCCGAAATGAATGATAAATCAACTTTGGAGCATGGGCAGAACATAAATATAACCTTCGTAGATACGTACCCTGTGGACCCTCCACCAAAGCAACCTTCCCAAAAGAGACCTTATGTATTTATGGTAGTAGCACCCTATTCTCTCAAAGAAAAATTTGAAACCCCTGAAACTCATTCTGATATAGGCCTAGCTTTTCTATCGAAAAATCACACGCAAACAGTGGCCGAAATGGAGACCATCATCCAGAATGCAGGGATTACGTCTTCCTATACGTTATACAATGTGTACGAAATTGTTGAACAGTACCGTAGTTTAACATTTGTTATCGATTTATTTACCTATGTTTTTGTCATTATGATCTCCCTAATTGCCGTTGCCAATGTGTTTAATACGATTTCAACGAATATCCGGCTGCGCCGACGGGAACTTGCCATGCTGCGTTCCGTGGGAATGTCAGATCAAAATTTTAATAAGATGATGAATTTTGAGTGTGTCTTCTATGGCATGAGGGCCTTGTTATTGGGGCTTCCTACCGCTGGAATCATCTCATGGCTTATTTACGCAGGTATAGTGTCTGTTGAAAGAATGGATAACTTCGATTTTGTATTCCCGTGGGGAAGTATGGCAATTAGTGTGGTCAGCGTATTATTTATCGTTTTTATCACTATGCTATATGCCGTTCGTAGAATCAAGAGGGAGAATATTATTGATGCACTCCGGGATGATATGACTTGATTTAAAAATCATATATAATTAGAGGCCGTTTCATAATCAATCTATTGTTGAATAGACCATACATACCATTCGCATTAATATCATGGATATTAAATAAAAAAAAGACTGGTTAAATACGGTTCCTATCCCATTTTTACCAGTCTTTTTCGATTTAATTCTGTTGCCATTAAAAGACATGCTACCGTCACTTTGAGTATGACTCATTTTTATATCTTGTCCTAATTATGTCCTGTTTTTCAAACTGATACTGCCCTGCGTCCACAGTCATACGGCACATCGTAAGATCCAAACCAAAACGCTGCTTGCCACAGCTACCTGGATTAAGAAACAGCACCCCATCTATCTCCTGTGCAGAATACTTGTGAGAATGACCATAAATAACCACATCAATATTAGTCAAATTCTTTGGAACATCTTTTTTGTTATGAACAACGAAGAAGTTCACTCCTTCAATTTCTACAATAATGCTTTTAGGTAGGTCTACTGCCCAATCTTTATCGTTATTACCACGCACGATATAAGTCTCACCTAGCTGCTCCATGGCATGGACGACATCTGGAGTGTCGATATCACCGGCATGAATGGAACAATCGGCTGCTGCCAATTCACCCATGACTTGTTCTCGCAGCAAGCCATGGGTATCGGAAATAATTGCAATGTGCTTCATAAATGTCTCTTTCTAAATTTGCTTCATGATCGAGATTTTTTATTCATGACAGATTCTCATCACCATCTTTTTGCTAACTATTTATCCGCAATCGAGGTTTCAATCATTTCTAGTGTATCCGCATACTTAGCAGCAATCCCAATTATAAAGTATCTTATTAAAGTTACAATTTTTCAAATCTTCCTTGTTGATAAAGAAATTACCTACGCCACAATCTCCCCATAGCACCAAATCACCATATTTATCTTCATAATCTGAATCCAATTGAAACAACAAGGTATCATAATAACTATATTTTTCATTAAACTGTCTGGGATCTGTCTGTGTGAAAAACGGATATCCCAATAACCTACTGCTTGGTTCTCTTTTTTAATTCTTCCATAATAGGTCTAATATCGTTGTCGTTCATCATCATGCACCTCTTCCTATGTAATTGAATTGTTCGAAGGCAGAACCTTGACCTGATTCTATTCCCTCTTAATTTCGGGTATCACCATACGCATCATAAGTCCGTTGTCATCGTACATTGGTTCTGCAGGTATGGAATCCCCATTTCCCTGATCATTTAAATTTGCTGTGACAGCAAGACATATGGCATCTACAATATCATCTGCTTTACATTTTAATTCTTTGGCTTTCGTAAGGATAAAATTTATTTCTAAATCAGGAATGTATTTTTTCAGAATATGAACTCTCTCACTCATACCATCGAACTCTACTTTCTTTGACATAACTACGGTTCCATTCAGCCTTGCAAAGCATACTTCTGGGTGGCTTTCTTTTATTACATTTTTATATTGGGGATTGGCATTTAGAAAAATGTCCAGTTCCCTCATCTTAGCCATGATAGCCATCGTCTGCTTCGCTAATCCCTTTTCAAGTATCCTTTTATTTGCCTCTATCTGTTCTGCTTCGGTATTCATATAAACAGCCTGTCTGCTTGGAACGGCAAAAATTGTTGATGTTCTTCCTGGAATTAAGCTTCTTGCTGTTGTGTCAGGCCTTATGTGACCCTGATTGCTTGGAAATCCAATCACCATATCAATCAAGAAATCATTAAAGTGTGGATAGCGCTCTATGATTTCTTCTATTACATGATACCTTTCGATTTGCAAATGACCATGGTCGTAAACAGCAGCGATCCATCCCCCTTTGCATCCATCGACGCCAATACATAGCGATCCATTGTTAAGATTGTCCCATGCCTCTTGAGACAACGGATATTTTAAAGCTACATTTACAATATGACCAATATTTTGCTCACCAGCAAATCTGCTTTCATCTGTGAAATGTTCCGTTAGAGGAAGCCATTGTATGGGATTGATTTCTTGCACCAACTTCATATCTTCTCGCAGTTGTCCTACAAAAAACTCCAGAATAAGATCCTGGTAATAGTATGTGATATCCATCAGCCGATGTAATGTAATATGAGATCTTGATATACCAGTCTCCTCCTGCAGTTCCCGGTATGCTGCGTTGATACTACTTTCATCAGCTTCTATTTTACCACCCACAAAATTATATAATCCTTTATATGGGTTTTTAACTCTTTTACAGAAAAGTATCTTATCTTTATTTGAATTAAATACAACGATGCAATTATATTTTTTCATCTTTTCGCCTATCATATGTTTACTACATCACTTCCTTCGTAGGAATCAATGCAAATATATCTTATCTTTATTAGTAATCGTAGCATGTATCATGAACCGATTTTTCTTACTGCATGCTTTTCAGGCTACTGCAATCTAAAGAATATATCAGATGGAGATAATCCTTATCCCTCAATGTGTAATTATAGACTTTTTTACTATTGATGAAGCCAAGCCTTTCAGAAAGTGCAATCGATTTTTCGTTGCCAACATATATATGCGCATGGATCTGCTTTAATGGCATGATCTCTATTCCATAAGCTATTATTTCCTTCAAAGCTTCCTGCATATAGCCATGTCCACAAAATTCTGCCTGCAGGTCGTATCCGATTTCAATCGTTCCTTCCCCTTTGTTAAAACAGTGAAATCCACAAGTTCCCATCTTTCGGTTATCTGTCTTTCTCACTAGAATCCAGCGGTATAGCCCCTCATGCTGCGGGTTCGTATAGGTATGAATAATTTCATCCGCTTGTTTTATATCAGTCAAAGGTTCTTCATCGTATAAATATTTTGATATTACAGCATCCGAAAATTCCGAAAAGATAAACTCCCTATCCTCTTCAGATATACTTTTTAGAATTAGCCGTTGGGTAATTAATTTTTTGTCCATATAGCCACATTCTTTCATTATATTTACAGGATTATTCCATTCATTTAGAAATCTATAGATTCCCACTGATTCCATGGCTGCTTTTTGATTTGCCTGCTGTTCCCAATAGACAATAAACAAAAATTCAATACACTGCATCATAAATGGCAGTGCTTCTTTTTCTTCTCTTTCTAACAAAGTGATACTTTCATAACCACTCAAAAATTGGTGGATAAATACAAACCACTTATCCCTGATCGCTAATAAATCCTTTTGTTCCATTAATTGCCCCAAGAGAAAATAAGCTATGTCAAACAAACGAGCATCATGTTTGCCCAAATCAAAATCAAGTACACCCGTCAACGTGTTTTCTTCAAATAATAAATTACCGTAATGTAGATCTCTATGTATTTGTTGATGAGGCAGTGAAGGATAAATCTCCAATAGAACATCCATTGGTTTCTTCCATTCATCTTGTGTAAGTAAATTACTAGCACATAGTCCCTTATGAATCCACCCTCTTAATTCCTCATCAAATGGAACATTTTTTCCCTTCTCATAGGTTATTGTTGTAAGTGCATTATGGATTTTTGCTATAATAACACCTACCTCAAATGCAATGGACTCATAATCTTGCTGGAATATACCTCTTATATGACTACCAGCTAGCTTCTCCATCAACAGATAACAGCCGTCTTGCGTTATAACATAATCATCACCAGCTTTAAGCGGTATAAAACTTGATACAGGAATCCCTTCTGCGCGCAGAGCTTTGGAAAACCTTACATTGTTCTGAGCATAGTTCTCTGTTTTTACGTTCTTCAAGATATATTTTCCATTTATATCCCAGGTTGTTGGCGTTGTTACCACTGCAACTAGTTCTCCTTGAATATCCCAATATTTACTGATATCTAAAACCACATTACGCCCCCTTCTTACCATTACCTAGATACTGCTTGTTACATAAGAATACTGCCAATGATTAATTCTAATCAATATAATAAGACCACAATAATGCTTCTTAGTTAGAAATCTCATATAAAATCTGTTTTTTGTTATTCATTATTCTAACATAATTTGTCAAAACATTCCATATACGTTGAGCAGTCAAAAGGACTTCTAATATTTCATTCACATCTTTAGAGATTATTAATACCGTACCAAGGGATTAAATATAAAAACAGAAAGCTTTGTCTTACAAAACTCTCTGTTTCAACGGTAAATATTAGATTAAACGAATGGATTTACTTTCTTATTTAAGATATTTCTATGATATGACATATGACTTGTACAAACTGTTTTTTCTGCGTTTATATTTAATCAAATCTATAATAGAGAAATCAAATAAAATTAATTAAATCGAATTTTATATTGTGAATTGTTGCAGTAACAATCATTCGTATTTCATAAGTAGCTTTTTAGATCTATGTAAACCTAGCAGATGATAATCCCCCATCATCATGACCTTGCACAATTAGATACCTTACCTAACAGCACATTTAGTCCATGAGGAAGCTGGTCTGCAATACACTCCATACTTTCTTTCACTGCTTTTGGACTTCCTGGAAGGTTCACAATCAGAGTTTTTCCACGGATCACACTGGCTCCCCGGCTGAGCATTGCTCGATTCGTAATTTTCATGCTGTGTAATCTTATTGCCTCTGCGATACCGGGCGCATTTCTTGTGGCTACTGCAAGCGTTGCTTCTGGCGTGCAATCTCTCGGGGAGAACCCAGTTCCGCCGGTTGTCACGATTAGATTTACCTCTCTCTTATCAGAAAGTCTGATCAATTCTTCTTCGATTTGGCTCTGTTCATCGGGGAGTATTAAATATTCCACAATGCAGTAGCCTTTCTCTTTTAAAATAGCTGATAATATTAATCCGCTTTTGTCTTCTCTTTTACCAGCAAAACCAGAATCACTTAGTGTTATGACAGCAGCCGTAAATCGTTCATCCCGATCTTCAAGCTGAATTAGTTTATCTCCCACAGAAATGGTCCCACCTTGAATAATCTCTGCAAAGGTACCCTCTGTCGGCATGATACACTTTCCCATTTTATCATATATCTGACAATGAGTATGACACTGCTTTCCATGTTGGGTTAGCTGCAAAATTACGTCATTGCATTGAAATCTAGTGCCTATTGCTATGGAACTGAAATCAAATCCCTCCACAATCATATTTTCACCAAAGGCACCAGGGGTTACATCCGCTCCCTCCTTCTGAAACGCCTCTATCTTTTCATATGATAAAAGACTTACCTGGCGATGCCAGTTCCCTCCATGTGCATCTCCTACAATTCCATGGTTTACGGCAAATTTGGCTGTTTTAACGTTGGTCTTTTGAGTTCCTCGTATCTCGCTGATGCACACTGCTTTTACAGTTCCCATAATCCTCCCAATTCCTACTACCGGTCTTCACTTCGTTCTAGCTTTCGTATGCAATTCATGTATTTTACGTTTCTGATACAATAATCGAAATAGAAATCATATTTACATATCTATCTTTCATGAGAAAAATCTCCGCTTTTTCCACCTGATTTATGTTCCAAGTAGATGTCCTTAATCACCATATTTTTATCAATTGCTTTACACATATCATAAACCGTTAAGAGTGCAATACTTACACCGGTCAGAGCCTCCATTTCAACACCAGTTTTTCCAGTTATCTTTATGGTACAAACTGCTTCAATCTCATGGTTTACCTCATCCATATTAAAATCCACAGATGCTTTCGTAATGGCAAGAATATGACACATTGGAATGAGGTCAAAGGTCTTTTTTGCCCCCATAATTCCAGCGGTTCTCGCAATTCCCAGCACATCACCTTTTTCCACTGTACTGTTTTTGATTGCTTCGTAAATGGCTTTGTTGACCTTTATTCTTCCTTTTGCTATCGCTTCCCTGACTGTCTCTTTTTTCTCTGTCACATCCACCATGACTGCATTTCCATGGTTATCAAAATGTGTAAAACTATTCTCTTCTCTCATTTTCCATACCTCTTTTCGCTCCACAGGTTGTCTTATGAAAGATACTGGATCTCCCCTGCCAGATCATACTGATATCCGCCAATCTGGTCCATACGATGGTGAAGCTCCTCACCTTTTAATACCCTAATAAAAGATAACATCTCTGGAAGATCTAAATATTTGACCGGGACTGCAAAATCATACTCTTCTTCTCCAATAGGAAGAAATTCCAGTCCCATTGCATTTGCTGCGGCGAAGATTCCCATGGCGGCATCTGCGCTGTTACTGGACACAAGAGCTGCTGCTGCCATATGGGTAGCCGCCTCTCTGCCATAGCCGGTTATCAGCAAAGGATCAATCCCTAAAAGCTTTAACTTATAATCAAAAAGTACACGGGTTCCTGCTCCTCTTTGCCGATTTACGTAACGACATCTGGTTAAATCCTCTATGCCTTTTATATTTAACGGATTGCCTTTTTGAATCATTAGGCCCTGAATCCGTTTCACACCTTTTATGATTGACATGGGCTCCTGAAATAATCGGACTAAATATGGAAGATTATATACCCCTGATTCTTCATCCAAAAGATGAATTGGAACCATATGGGCTTCTCCCCGTTTTAGGGCCATTAGTCCTCCCATACTTCCCACATGAGTACTGGACATGTAAATTCCTGGGTCATGAAATGACATCAAATCACCAATAAGATCAAGAATAAGATCATGGCTTCCAATGGAAACTAGGGTATGCCTAATCTCAGACATACTTCTGTATAGTTCCACCGTTACTGATTCCCCAGCCTCTATACCTTCGCAGTTTTGATCTATCACACAGAAGCCGTCTGCGCGCACAAGACTCATTGCCGCCCCTGCTCCTCTTGAAAGTGGAGATGCCACCAGTCTTCCTCCTACCTCTCCGACTTTTACCCTTACGTATTCTTTGTGTTTTAAGGAAGACACCAGACGTTTTGAAAGGACAGCTTTTACCTGGTTGCTTTCATAGCCGTATTCACCGGAAAACATGGTAAGGATAGGCTTAACAAAATTCTCAAACCCAATGTAAGCTGACACCGGATATCCTGGCAGACCGATTACCGGCTTATCCTTTGCCACCGCAAGTATCACCGGCTTTCCAGGTTTTATGGCAACTCCATGAACCAAAACTTTGCCAAGTTCTCTTAAGATATGAACCGTATAATCTTCGGTTCCAGCACTGGATCCAGCATTTATAATCACAATATCGTAGTGGACAAGGGCGTCAGATACCGCCTTTTTGATCTTCTCATAATCATCTTCAATCGGTGGAAAACGATGAGCGATTCCTCCGTAGGAAGTTACCATGGCTTCAAACATCCTTGAGTTGGATTCTAAGATATCCCCTTCTTTTGGCTCACTTTCCGGCTCTATAATCTCTGTACCGGTAGGAAAGATGGCTACCTTTGGCTGTTTTACCACTTTAATTTTTGTGATTCCACCGGAAAAAAGAACCCCAATGTCAATGGGGCGAATCTTGTGCATACTGGCTAAAAGCATCTCCCCGCATACAATGTCCTCTCCCACAGGCCTAATGTGCTGCCAGGGTGCGGCTGCTTCCAAAATACTTACGGTACTTTCATCAATTTCCAGAACATCTTCTGCCATAATGACCGCATCATAAGGATATTTAACCGGATCTCCAGTATCCACAATAATAAAATCCTCTTGCTTTTTTAATTCCAGAGGTTCTCTTTCTATTGCTCCCTTTGTCCTTTCGGCAATCACAGCAATTCCATCCATGGCGGCAGCATTAAACATAGGAGAAGAACATAATGCAAACACCGCCTCTGTTGTAATCCGTCCTAGACTCTGTTCCGTAGGAATTTCTTCGTATTCCATCTTAATTCGATCTTTAAGGGCATTTTTATAAATAATACGGGCCTCCTCCACAGGAGTATTGTTCAAGTATAGATTTCTTTTTCCCATAACCTCTGCCTTCTCATGAAGATTTTTATCATACATAAAATACTTCCACCAATTCGTCTTTATTTAATCCTTCCTGGTTTTGTCCAATCATCAAATAGCCATCTGCCCTTGTTAAGCTGGTAATTAGCCCGGATTTACCATGTACGGGCTCTGCATAATACTCTTGCTCCTTCTTAATAAGCCTTACCAACTGACAGGTGGTTCTGCCCGGTGAACCGGCCAGATTGGTGGTCATACGGGCGAAAAGGGAATGACCTTCTTTCTGACTCGTCATATACTTATAGAGCCATATAATTAGAAGATCAAATACCAGCATGGCTGCGACGGGATGACCTGGCAGACCCGTCACCAGAGTAGCCGTTGACTGATCGTACCCAAATATGGAGGGCTTTCCTGGCTTTAAAGCTAGTCCATGAATCAGAGTATGACCATCTGTCACTTC
Organism: Lacrimispora algidixylanolytica; assembly: GCF_003609635.1. Lineage (GTDB taxonomy): Bacteria > Bacillota > Clostridia > Lachnospirales > Lachnospiraceae > Lacrimispora > Lacrimispora algidixylanolytica. The sequence continues at coordinate 158,227 of NZ_MCIA01000023.1, forward strand.
ATCAATAATCTGACTAGTAGCATCCTTCTTTCCTTTGGAACTTCCGCCAGATATTATGACAAGATCGCTGATTTTCATCAACTGGCTTACCTTGCCTTTTAAAGTCTCCTGGTCATCTTTGCATACCATAACTTCCTGTATCTTAAGACCATATGTTTCTGCCTGGGCACTCAGTGCATAGGAATTAATATCTCTGATCTCTCCAGGTGCTGGTTGGTGAGAGGGGTGCACCAGCTCGTCTCCAGTTGAGAAAATGGTTATTGTCCAAGGCTCATACACCATAACATCCATAATTCCAAGACTGGCCATAACGCCGATCTCCTGAGGACGGATTCTGGTTCCTTTTTTTATAACCAGTTCACCCTCTCTGATATCTTCTCCCTGGGATACGACATCCTTTCCATGTGCTACCGGACAATAGACAGCCAGATGATTCTCATCAAATATCTCACAGTATTCCTCCATAACCATGGCATCGGCCCCCTCTGGGATCATGCCCCCTGTAGGCACATACCCACAGGTTCCGGTTTTCACGGGACAACAAGAAGGGTGACCCATGGATACTTCTTCCACCATTTCTAACAACACAGGAAGGCTTTCCGAAGCTCCCGCAGTATTCCCAGACACCACAGCATATCCGTCAACTGTGGATCGCCGAAAGGAAGGGACCGGCTCTTGTGCTATAACATCCTGAGCCAGTATATGACCAAGAGATTTTAATAAGTCTAACCGGACTATATTAGGCTTTTTCTCCTGCATGGCATTTACTAATTTCTCTCTTGCTGCTTCTATGGTATCAACCCTTAGTAACTCCATTGTTTTTCATGCCTTTCCCTCATAAAGTATCCCGTCTCTTTTGGTGTTCCTGAAAAGAGGTGGCTCCCGGCTTCCATCATATGTACCTCCTGGCAAAGATTGTAGATATGAGCAGGTTGATGGCTTACAATCACCCAGGTAATAGGATCTTCCTTTTGAATGTTTGTTATGATGCTTTCAAATACTCCAATGCTCTCCAGGTCCATATTTGCCATAGTCTCATCAATAAACACAAGCTTCGGCTTAAAAATCAGAGCTCTGGCAAAGGAAAGCTTCTGGCGTTCTCCACTTGAGAGGCTTGGAGCAAACTGCTGTTCTTTTCCCGTGAGACCACACTGTTCAAGCCATTTCTCAGTCTCCTCCTTTGAAGGCATCTGATTTCGAATCATTAATGGGTAGATCAGGTTATGGTAAACCGTATCATGAAGCATATAGGGCCTTTGGGTGGTGAATGTGATGTCCTTGCTCCTAAGTCCGCCAAGATCAATGGTCCCTTGATCGGGTCTCATTAAGCCAGTAATGAGTTTTATCAATGTGGATTTTCCGCTCCCGTTATTGCCAATCAACCCATGTACCTTTTTATCCTGAAGAAACAGCCCTTTAATATCCAGTTGAAAACTTTCTATTCTTTTTTTCAATTTAATAATTTTCACCATTGTTCTCGTACCTTTTTAACGTATCCATTAGTGTCTGTATGCAAAATGAGAGGATCAAAAGAACCACCCCAAGAGTGATGGCTTCGCTATAATCCCCTTTGTTCCTCATTAATGAAATTGCGGTGGTCATGGTTCTTGTCTTATACTGAATATTACCGCCCACAATCATGACGGCACCTACTTCACTGATGGACCGCCCAAAGCTGGTTGCCAGTGCAAAATAGATGTCATGCTTCATTTCCTTTATCAGCAGGAAAAAAGTCTGGCTCCGGCTGGCGTTCATGCTAATGGCAAACGTCCGGATCTCAGGTGCCGCATTCTTAGCCGCTGTGCAAACCATTCCGCTGACAATGGGCGTGATAATGAATAATTGGGCTATGACCATGGCAGGGAAAGAAAACAGCAGGGAGAGTTCTCCAAAAGGGCCTCTGCGCATGAGAAGAAGATAGACCATAAGACCAACCACCACCGGGGGAAATCCCATAAGAGTTCGATTCACTCTTAAGATGATTCTCTTGCCAAAAAAATCTCTTCTTTCCAACAAGAGCCCCAGAGGAATTCCAAATAAGGAGGAAAGAAAGGTTGATACAAACCCCAATTTCATGGTCAGCCATATGGTTTCCAAAGTTTCAGGACTAAGGTTAAGATGGAAATTGGAAAGAACCAGCATAAGCCTACTCCTTTATTTATTTGCTCCTGCATTTGGAGTAAATAAAGACTGTCCATATTCATCCATTCCAAAACTACCAATTAGAGTTTGAGTATCATCAGATAGAATCCAGTCCACAAAGTCCTTTGCTCCCTCTTCATTAATCTTGCTATTTTGTTGAGGATTGACAGCAATAACGCCATAATAGTTGAGTAGCTGCGTATCTTTTTCACAGATGATATCCATGGAAGTCTTCTTTTTAGTCGTCAGCCAGGTAGCACGGTCGGATAAGGTATAAGCCCCTTTTTCATCTGCCATGAGAAGTGTGGCTCCCATTCCCTGACCGGAACTGATGTAATTTAAATTCTGATCTGGCACGAGATTTAATGTCTTCCAGATAGAAAGCTCTTTTGTATTGGTTCCTGAATCATCGCCTCTGGATACAAAGGGATATTGATTGTCGAAAATTGCCTGGAATGTTGTTTTTACATCCTCGTTCTTATCAATCTTTCCGGTAGGACCTACAACAACAAAATCGTTATACATTACATCATAGCGTTTCACTCCGTAACCCGCTTTTATAAACTCTTCTTCTTTGGACTTGGCATGAACAAGGAGCACATCCGCCTCTCCGTTTTCTCCCATTTTTAATGCTTCGCCAGTACCCACTGCTACCGTATCCACTTCCCAGCCTGTCTTTTTCGTGAAATCGGGTAGAATTACATCTAAAAGTCCAGAATCCTGGGTACTTGTGGTAGTGGATAATATGATCTTACCTTTTACCGGTACAACCTGAGTATCTTTCCCTGTAGCAGCTTGCTCAGGTGCTGTGGTTACTGTAGTTTCTGTGGTTTTGACAGTGCCACATCCCATTAATAAGGTGCTTACCATAAGGCTTAATAGTATCATTCGTACAAATTTCATCTCTTGCTCCATTCTATCTTAATATTTTTTTATCTGCTTAATCGCTGTCTTTTTCTTATCCGCCAATTTGTGACATATAATCCTGCTCATGGAACCCTGGATACTGGGGCAAATGAAAGCTATGGCCACCTGGTTTTCCATAGATGCCAAGAGCAATGGCCCGTTCTAAGGTAGAATCTGTTGTCTTCTGCCTTAGCATAGACTTTAGATCCCATCCTTTTTCATATTGGAGACAAGTCTTTAGATGTCCGTCCGCTGTCAGCCGTATCCGATTGCATTCATTACAGAATTTGTGGGACATAGCACTGATAAACCCGATGGAACCAAGAAAGCCTGGTATGGAATAGTAACGGGCGGGACCGCCCACTCCCGTCGAAGGAATGGGAGTTAGTTCTCCATAGGCAAGTGTAATCAGGGAACGGAGCTCCTCTTCATTTTGAAAGGAATAGTTCTTTCCTAATCCAATGGGCATCATCTCAATAAAACGAACACTTAATAGGTTCTCTCTAGCAAGTTCAACAAGATCTCTTATATCTTCTTCTGATGTATCTGCCAAGGGAACACAGTTTATTTTAACCCTTAATTCACTATATTTAACTGCTTCTTTGATGGCAGTACGTACCTGATAAAAACAGTCTCTTCTTGTAATTTGCTTGTACCGTTCTGGATCTAAGGTATCAAGGCTTATGTTTACCCCGTCTAATCCTGATGAAAGTAGACAAGATAAGTGTTCCATTAATAGTGCTCCGTTGGTAGTTAGCGTAACGCGGCTGATTCCTTCCAGACTTTTAATCTTTCCTACCAAGGATACGATATCATTTCTGACCAGAGGCTCTCCCCCAGTAATCTTTACCTGTTTAATTCCAAGCTTAGCAAAGCACCGACAGAGCCTTATGATTTCATCGTAAGTTAAAATCTCGCTCTGGGGAAGAAAAACAGCTCCTTCTTTTGGCATACAATATACACAACCCAGATTACACCGGTCTGTTACTGAAATTCTTATGTAATTGATATCTCTATTGTATTGATCTATCATATCTTATCCTTTTAGCATGCTCCTATTTCATGTACCAATGCTCCTACGGTAACATGACCGGCTATGTCTTTGCTTACGGTGTCAAAGGTATCAAACTGGCAAGTATCCTCAATGGATCTGGAGATTTTAGTTAAGCCCTTTCCAAGCCCCATCTCAATGAAATTTTTAGTTCCTGACTGAGAGAGCATAGCAATCGATTCCCCCCATTTCATAGTACTGTACATATTCCGAACTAATTCATCTGTAATGTCCTGAGATTTCCACCGGATGCTCTGATCTATGCTGGACACCACCGGTATGGTGGAATCAACCACTTTGATTTTTTCTACGCTTACAGTCAGATCCCGCTCCGGTCTATGATACAGTGGGGTGTGAAAGGCGAATTTGGAATCAATGGCATATATTTTAAGGGCACCTTGTCCTGCTGCCTCCTGGCATACCGATCGAACGTTATTTTCATATCCTGAAATACCAAAACAATAAGGGTTGTTTTCGCAGGCAACAAACACCTTTTCTTCACAATGACTCTCCTTTATGATCCGGCTAAGCTCGTCCTTATCAAACCCAATGATGGTTGCCATTCCCTCATTTTCACTCACGTTTTGGTTAATATCATAGAGCAAAAGAGCTCCTGCCTCAAAGGTAATGGCATGACTGCAGGCCAGTGCTGTTATAAGCCCCATGCTATATCCAATTAAATAGTCCGGTACCACTCCTTGGGATACATACCATTCGTATATGGCATAATCACAGGTATAAATACTGAGCCAGTTATAGAAATTACACTCCAAGTCCATGGGATCTCCATTAAGATAAGAATCAATATCCAGTTTATACTTCTCTTTTAATATGGCAGATAGCTGATGGATTCTCTCTCTTTCCTTCCCTGGAATCTTATGAATTACCTTTCGATAATCCGTACCGATACCGGCAAACATCATTGCCATACTATTATTCTTTCTGATCTTACGTTCCATATCTGTCTCCTATATTTTTTTGATTCTTTCTGGACTTAAAATAGATTCTATTTGTCCGCCTGTCCCATATAAACCTACTGATAAAAGATAAGATAATAGCCGTGACACACATTGATAACACTTTTATTCCTTTCAACATTCCATCCACGCTCCTCTCCAATTAAGATAAGTTCCCTTATATAATTTCCCGGTACAAATAGAATGCTTCCGCATAAGCCGTATTAATTTCCGCTCCCCGATATCCAGCCACAATTCTGCTGGTATCTAAGGTTCTTGTCTGTGCATTGATCTCTGTGGAATAAACAGAAAGAGCTGCCAACTTATCCTCTATCTCATTGCTGATATCGACATAGTAATTGGGGTCAAACTTCTGTGTGGAAGCAAATATCTCATAAAACAATACTTTCTTTAAAAAGGGGGTTTTCGATGGCCGGCACCAGACCATGGCGGCTTGGGAGACAATTCGGTGATCAGAGTTCATATCAGCATCATAATGGCAGTATAAAACTTCTGGTTTTATATCAAAGATAATACGCTCCAGAGATGTAACTATATCAAGTTGAGGAATGGTATCTAACATGATTAAGGGGTGGTCTGCGAAAAATATCTCCTGTATTCCCAACACATCTGCCGCATTTTTTGCATGAGACTTTCTTGTGTTTATAAGCTCTTCATCAAAACGCTTGGAACACTGTGAACTAATAAAAACCACATAAACCTGATCTCCTGCCTTTGTATGCTTTTTTATGGTTCCTCCGCACCCTAACACTTCATCATCAATATGGGATGCTATCACCAGTACTTTCATCTTTCTGTCCCTCCCTTTTGTGATTCGTAATAATCCTCTAATATATCATTCATGGTTTTAGCTGGCTGAAAGGATAATTGCTGTCGTGCCTTATTAGCATTGATGAGAGAAGGGATCTCTTCTTTCTCTTCCCTTGTCAAAAGCAAAGACTTTGAATCGCATAGCTTACGAATTTTATTTACCAATTGAAGCATAGTCATAGAATCCTCTGGGGCTAAGTTAAAGATCCCACTGCCCGAAAAACCAAGACACTGACTGATAGCCTGGGTAAAATCAGATACAGCGAGTAACTGGATGATCTTATGACGAGACACAGAGAGTTCCAGCGCTTCATGGTTCCTTGCTCGTTCAAAAAACAGGGGAACTGCTGCTATGTTCTTTTGCCCGGCTCCAGTAATGTTAACGGGTCGGAGAATTACTAACTTATTATTGGGAATGAGGCTTTGGCAGAGAAGCTCCGCCTCATATTTTGTCTTGGCATAATTTCCAACTGGAGCTATGGGAGATTCTTCTGTGATCGATTCACGTTCTCTTACGTATACGGCAGCCGTGGATATATAAATAAACTTAGAAAAGCTACAAGCGTGAATGAGATTTTTTGTTCCTTCCACATTTACCTGATGAAAGATATTGCTGTCGATGTCTGCTCCAATGGTGGTACGATTTAGTGCCGCCAGATGTATAACCGCATCAAACTCCTGATCCAACTCAAATCTCTTTGTGATATCCACGGAAAAATATCCATTTAGGGCATGAACCGAAGATGATTCTCTCCCCAGGCCATAGATCTTATTTTCAGGAGACTTTAGTTTGGAAAAGAGATGTCCGCCTACAAAACCATTGACGCCTGTGATTAGCAGATTCATAATTCTTCCTCCCAATATGCAATTGCAATCTGATTGTCTTCTCTTGTGATCCACTGAATTTTTAACACCGCGCGGTAATATTTTAGTGAAAGTATGGCACCAGAAAGATCCACTCCAATGGGAAGGGATATCTTATTTAAATCAGCGGTAAGGCCTAAGGTGAGCGCTTTTGTGACTGCTTCCTTCATAACCCAAGTTCTGCAAAACATCTGATACTGTTCTCTCATGGAGAGCGTCTGATAGAAGACAAATTCTTCTGGAGAATAGATAGCTTCTAAGGTCTCATACTTTCTTTTTCTGAAGGATTGGGCTGTTTCTAAATCTACGCCAACTTCCTTATTCCTATCTGCAATCAGTATTAGGTATTTTCCGCTGTGGGATAGATTAAACCTTACATCAGTGACTGGTTCTAAAATATAGGGCTTTCCATAAGAATTCCTGCAAAACCGGATCTTGTTTGGAGAACAGCCTAGAAGGCTGCTCAATATGATTCTGGTTAGTGAACGCCGGAGCATCACTCTGTTTCTCGATACTGGAATCGTAATAAGGTCTAACCGGACTTTTTCTTCTTCCGATAAATAATCTTCGTAAGATATTTCACTCACCGCTTTGCATTGATCTAGGTCTGCCAGATACACATCTTCTTTTAAGAGGGTGATCGCCCCTAGTTTCATCAGAGTTAAAAGGCCGTACACCGCAGCTAAAACCGCTTTATAAGTTCCAATATGGTTTCTTCTTTGCGGGTATCAGCCATATTTGGATCAAAGTGATTCTTTTTTGCAATCTCCGTCAGGATCATTCTTATGAGAAAGTTCTGAGTAGAAATATCTAGTTTTCCTCCCAGATAAACACTGTCATAGCTTTGGCTGTCTAGATACCTGCTTACCCCTTGATTCACAATCCGGGAATAGATTTCCTGAGAATCCAGTCCGTGGATAAAAAAGGTGACAGGCCTTTGGCAAAGACTTTCTTTGTTCTTCTTTACATAGGTTGTCACAGAATTGGGAAGCTTTCCTCCATAAATCCCTGCACCAATGTAGATATGGGAATAGCCGGATAAATCTAAGTCCCCGACCTCTGATATCTTATGGATGGCAAGTGGGTGGATTGCGTGAGTCATGATTCGCGAAACAGTTTCCTCTGTTGTGTTATTTTTAGATGCATACAGTATCAGATTTTTCATGCCGCCTCCTGTTCTTAGTCCCAGAATCCTTTGAAATAGCGCTCATCCATGCCATCTCTTAATTTCTTCCAGTAATCAACATGATTGACATACCAATCTACTGTTTTAGAAAGCCCAGTTGTAATATCATATTGTGGCTGCCAGCCAAGAGCCCGGAGTTTGTCGGTATTTAGACTGTAACGAAGATCATGGCCCGGTCTGTCGTTGACATAACGGATAAGGGATTCATCTTTCCCCATAAGAGATAGAATCCGTTTTGTCAGATCTATATTAGTGACTTCCTGGGCACCACCTACATTATAAACCTCCCCGTTTTCACCATTCTTTATGACCTGGTAGATCCCGCTGCAGTGATCCTTTACATAAAGCCAGTCTCTAATCTGGCTGCCGTCACCAAACACAGGAACCGGAATTTCCTCATAGAGATTGGTTACAAATAAGGGAATTACTTTTTCCGGGTATGCAAACGGGCCGTAGGTATTGGAAGCTCTTGTAATACAAATAGGGAGGCCATAGGTTGCATAATAACTGTAGGCAAGGCGATCTCCCCCAGTCTTTGATGCTGAGTAGGGATTTCTTGGCTTTAATTCCGATGTCTCGTAAAAACTTCCCTCCTGTATCTGCCCATATACCTCATCCGTAGATATCTGAATGAACTTTTCCAAAGTGTCACGGTTTTTTAATGCTTGCTCCAAAAGCACATATACTCCAATTACGTCCGTCATTAAAAACCCCTGGGTGTTTCCAATGGAACGATCCACCGCGACCTCTGCTGCAAAATTGACCACGACCTGAATCCCTTCCATTAGCGTCTCTACCAGACTAGAATCGCAGATATCTCCTTTTACAAATGTAAAATCTTCCCGATCTATTACATCTGCCAGATTATCCATGTTACCAGAATATGTAAGCTTATCCAGCACGGTCACATGGATATCCGTTTCCTTCTCATATAAATATTTCACGAAGTTTGAACCGATAAATCCAGCACCGCCAGTAACTAAATAATTTTTCATCTTCATTCTCCTTCGTATTTTTTATATAATATGCTGGCATTATGCCCTCCAAAGCCAAAGGAATTAGAGATTGCCATCTTTACTTCTTTTTTGACCGGAAGATTGGGTACATAATTTAAATCCAGTTCCGGGTCTGGTTCCTTATAATTGATGGTGGGAGTAATGATGCCACGGTCCATAGTTAAAACTGTAACAATTCCCTCAATGACTCCGGAGGCCCCCACCGTATGACCAATCATGGATTTGGTTGAGGATACGTAAAGGTCACTGGCATGGGAGCCAAAACAGGATTTGATTGCCATCGTCTCGTATTTGTCATTTAAATAGGTGGATGTGCCGTGTGCATTGATATAATCAATGTCTTCTGGATTTACACCAGCCTGATCGATGGCAAGCGTCATGGTCTTTGCCATCATGACGCCATCTGCTTCCGGTGCAGTAATGTCTCCGGCGTCACTTGTGATAGCACAGCCTCCTACTTCTGCATAGATTCTAGCATTTCGTTTTTTTGCATGTGCTTCTGATTCTAATATCATAATACCGGCTCCCTCTCCCATTACAAATCCATCCCGGCTTTTGGAGAATGGACAACAGGCAGTTTCCGGCGTTTCATTCTTTACGGAAAGCGTCATAATCTGGTTAAAACCTTTGATATAATCTTTTTGAATGTGTGAGTCAGCGCCCCCTGTAATGACCACATCCACAAAGCCGGAATGTATCAACTGCTGCCCCAATGCAATGGCATAAGCAGATGAAGCGCAGGCGGTGGATACATTAAAATTGGGACCCTTGAGCCCGTATCGGATGGAGATCCATGCACTGGGAGCATTGGGCATGGATTTGACAATGCTGTTGTTTTCTGATTGTTCCTTTTCTGTGTCACTATAAGCAGTCGTTACAATTCCCAAAATCACGGCCACACGGCTCTTATCACAGGAATTAAAATCTATTCCGCTGTCTTTGACCGCCTCATCCGCCGCCACTAATGCCATCTGAGTTAAGCGGGTCATCTTGCCCCGTTCCCTCTTTTTAATCAGCTCTTTTGCTTTTTCTAAAAAGCTATTATCTACCTCGGCGGCAATTTTTGTCTCTAATTCAGAAGGATCAAACAGAGTGATCGGTCTTACTCCAGAGGCTCCCTCAATCATTTTATGAAAGCTTTCTTCCATGGTGTTCCCTAACGCATTAATCATTCCCATACCTGTAATCACAGTCTTATTCTCTTTCATGAATACCCCCTTATGTTTCACGAAATACGTTAAAATCTGATGGACAAAACAATGGATCCAAAGTCTTTTTATATTCTTCGATTAAGGTTTCTAATAGCGTATCCTCCTGAAGTTCTTCATAAAGAGCATTTAAGGAAACGGATAAACCTAAGACTTCCTGAATGCTTTCCTCAAACTGCTTTTTGTCTAAAAGAGGATCCCTCATGTACCGCGCAATTTCATTGAGCAAAAATGAAAGGAATTTCAACCCGTATGCCTCATATTGTTCTGCCCGGCTTTCCATAATTGCAATCTCTTTCCTATGAGGGTCTTCTAAGGATAAAAGTCCCTCTCCACTTCTACCATCTTTCCCTTGTTTCATTAAGTCAGTTATTTGTAAAAGAAGTGGTTGATAAAGGGTAACATGAAGATCGTCCGGCAAATTGGTGAGACACTGAGATATGATTGGAAAACCGGTGGAATCCACCATCTCAAAGATTCCAAAGAGAAGCATCTGCTTTGTGATCCCGTCAAGTTCTTTTAAAGTCAGTTCCCCATCAAAAGACAACTTATAGGTATATGCCGCCAGTGAGATCAAAAGCTTTGATAACACCAGTCGGTTTTCTCCTCTTAATATCAAAGGTTTTCTGCCGATCATAGAAAGGAACTTAACCATCTCTTTGACCGTCTCCTCACTTGTATCTGTACCTACATTTACTTCTACCGTGGAAATTACTTTTAACGGATAGAAAAAGTGAAGCCCCAGGCACCGTTCTTTTGCCTTTCCATAATTAAATACATTGGTTACATCAAGAGAAGAGGAATTGGTTGCAAAGATACAGGTATCTTTTGCAATCTCTTCCAGACGTTGAAAAATCTCCTGCTTCACGTTTAAATCTTCTATGACAGTCTCTATGATCACATCACAGCTTGCTAAGTCTGTCAGTCTGTCAGTTATAATGGGAGTTTCTTTTCCCATACGCTGTGGATCTCTTTTTAATATTCTCTGGGTTTTCTTTGTTATCTTCTCTATCTGTTCCGGGCTTTTTGATACCAATATGACACTGCATTCACACCCGATCAAGGAATAGAAAAGATCCTGTCCCATTCTTCCTGATCCAACGATTCCTATTGTCATACGTTTCCTATTCTACCAGCAGGTCACTTCCGTATTTTTGGCGATATTCATCTCCTGCAAGTTTACTGGTCTTATATAATTTTCCAACCTGTTCATAAAACTTCGCCTCTGGTAACACAGTTTCTACCACTGCGTTGGTTAAGTTGTAATAATCCAGATTGTGATTGATAATGTCTTTTTTCATGGTCTCATAAAGATCCGTTCCAGGAAATGGGGTAAGTACCGTAAAACCGGCATGATAAATGGGATTATCGTTTACAAATTGAGCGACCCGGTCAAAATCCGATTCCACATATTCCGGTCTTACAATGTAATTGCCGTTGACTAAGATGCCAAGGCTATTTAAAAACTTTAAAGCAGTGGAAATATTCTCTATGGTGTTTTGTTTGTTATAAGCTTCTAGCTCTTCATTGCTGGTGGCCTCTAATCCGCAAATTGTGATCCGAAGTCCTGCTTTTACAGCAAGCTCAATAATATCTGGATGCCGAATCACGGTATCCGTCCGCACATCCGCCAGATAATAATGGTTATTTAGCCCTTCTTCAATAATTCTGGTAAATAAAAGTCTAGCCTTTTTAATATCACCAAAGGTATTGGCATCGCAGAAACGAATAATAGGGTATTCATCCATTGTTTTTAATTCCCGGATAATGCATTCCACATCTTTGTGAAAATACCGTCCGCCAGTGGTCTGCCAGATGCTGCAAAAGTTGCATTTGTGAGTACACCCCTGAGAGGTACTGATATAGTGGATCTTTTTTCCCATCTGGCGAATGGTATAATTATATTTATCCGTCAGCTTCCGGTTTGGCATAACAGTATCCAAAATATGCTGTTCCTTAATATCCTCAGTAGTAAGGCTGCAGATGGACTGAGTATAGAAAAGGCTTGTCCCCTTATTAATTCCTAGTCCCGGTATCTTACTAAAATCTGCCAGCCAGCCATCAGCCTTAAACATCTCTATCATTTTCTTAAAGCTGTATTTACCAATTCCAACTGTAACAAGATCAGCCTTTGAGCCAGCAAACGAATCAGGACAAAGGGTGGGATGGATACCGCCTACCATGGTTAAAATGTTCTTGTTATATTCTTTTGTCATATTCAAGATTTTTAATACGGAATTATACTGTGCCGTGATGCAGGTGACTCCCACGAAATCAGGAGAAAATCGCTTTAACTCCTCCATATACGCCTGGGCAAAATCATACCCCTCGGTATTATCCTCTTCTGTCTTCTGATCCATAATCACCACTTCATCATTAGGAACCATACTTGCCAGTTCATTAAGAGCCAGAGGTGGCCCCACCATGACTCTTCTACCAAAGGATTTTCTCACGGCATCGTCAGCAAAATCAAACATACGAAAAACTCTGGGTATGGGAGGATTTACCAATAATATTTTCATGTCCTGTTCCTCACTTTATATTTTTCTTAATGTAAAACCTGCCTGCATAAATTTACTCACCTCCATAACAAAGCTAAATATCAAATCTCCGCTCTGGTAGGTGTGTTCCTTTAACAGGTTATCAATGGAAATAAGAGCGGCAGGAGGACCTGCATACCCAACATCTTCAATGGCACTGTAAAACTGGTCTTTTCGGATACCAAGTCCAAGGCATTCTTCAATAATCAGTTCTCTTACAAATTTTGATGGCATATTTACTACAAAATGCTTTAAGTCTTTTAGATCTATATCTTTTTCATTAATCATACGAATCAAAGCATTGTGAAAGATGGATTTTCCATTTTCCTCCATCGCATAGTCCCGCATCTCATTTAGATAAATCTGACGAATATGATGGTAGCCGTTTTCATAATCCTCTTTAGGATTGGTCCAGTGGTAAGGATAGCTGTTTCCCATGGCTGACCGCTTTTTGCTGCCAGTGGATTCAAAGTAGGTATCTTCCAAATACAAGCCCTCCTTTTCATCTTTTACCGCAGAAAATACCATAGCCCCTGCCCCATCGCAAAGATACCAACGAAGGAATATGTCTTCTTTGGTAATTAGACTCTGATTATAAAATTCCGGAATAAAACAGGAACTTGCCACGCTAGAGGAGATAACAAGCGCATTCTTATATTCCCCTGAAGCCAGCATGATATGGGCCAACTTAATCGCTTTATAAACGGAAGTGCAGTTGGAATGAATGTGGATTTCACCACACAAGTCAATTCCCAGCTCTTCCTGGATTCTGGTGGTGATGGGCGGAATCTGGTGGGAAAAAGCACCACCATATATTAAAAGATCAATATCCTTTGCTAATACGCCAGCATCTTCCATGGCCTTTTTTGCAGCTTTGACGGACATGGTCAAATTATCATCGGTAAATGTCCTTGTCTCATTGTCAAAGGCATAGTAACAGTGGTTGATCCCAAGCATCTCTTTAATAATAGGTTGAACTCTTCCTGCCCAGTTTTTAATCTTTTTAGGTGCCTCTTGAAATTCTCCCAGATAATGATTGATTTCGTCAAAATCAATCGGATTCCCTGGAAGATATGTACCTACGCCAGATAACTTTACATTGATTGCCATCGACTTGACTCCCTTCTCTAACTAAAATAGTATTCTTTAAACCCATCTAAGAAATGAAACCGGTTGGCAAAACTATAATCGCTGCAATGTTCATTGATAAAAGCAATGAGTTTTCTTGCATAATCCAACGAGCTTTTTCTCTGTACCAGAAGGTCAATCATTCCCATCTGCTTTGCCTCCCTAGAATCAATTAGGCTTCCCTTTACAATCAACTCATAGGCATGAAAGAAACCTGCTTCTTCGGAAAGCCGAAAGGTTCCGTTTACCCCTGGTAAAAGTCCAAAGGTGGATTCTGGCAATCCAAGCCTGGCACCTGATTCACAGATTCTTATATGAGAAGATAATGCAAGTTCAAATCCAGAACCAATGCAGAAACCTCCAATGGCACTAATCACTGGAATCTTCATATGAAAGAGTTGCATAAAGCTCTCTTTACAATCCAAATACCATTCCGGATAATGGGTCACCGCACCATCTTCTACTATAGTATGAGAACTAATAAACTCTAGGAGTTCTCCAACATCCGCCCCAGAACTAAAATGCCTTCCGCTCCCATATATGATGATCCCAGAAGCATTGGTGGTTAAGGCATACTCCTTTATAACCATTGAAATTTCCATGAGAAACTGGGATTTCATTTTATTGGCTGGGGGCATATTGATACAAAGATATGCTATACCTTCTGATTCTTCATATATAATAGTCTCAAATTCATGTCTCATCACTTCTTATCTTCCTCAGTTTTCAAAAGGGCCAGTTGACAAAAACAACTGGGTTCTGGATCGGTTATGAGTGTCTTGCCAAACAGACAGCAGTCTTTATAAGCATTCATACAGCTTTTGATCCCATAAAGCTGTTCTCTTGTCCTGTCCATTGTAAGACTTCGAATTTCTGATTCCAAATCTTCAATTAAGCTTTCTTTTCTTAAAAAAGCATTGGCAAAACCATAGTTTTGGAGTTCCTGATAATCTAGGATCCTGGCTTCCTTCCCCAGTGAAGTTTTGGGAGAAAATAGTAGGTGCAGAAATCGGAGACCATTCTCATGTTTCGGGTCAAATTGCAAAGCCCCGCCATTGGAGACAAAACACAGATCAAAAACATACATCTTCTCGTATAGACTCATAGAAAATTCACAGTCAATGATCAGAATAGCTATGATATTTGGATCAAATAAGATTCTTTTTACCTGCTCAAATTCTGTGTCTTCCATAGCGTTAAAACAGTCTTTTTTCAGATGCAAAACTATGGTGTTTCTCTCCCCTATTTCAGTGGTTCCGCTTACAAGTGGCGCTAAATCCCTGACCGTTTTAATCTGGCAGATTAACAAATGCTTGTCCATCAAATCATTCCCCCCTATGGGCTATGATTGGTTCTTCGGCTAGAAAAACTTCTTTGATATGAGGTGGAATATCATATACAAGGCGATCCTCAGACACTAAAAGCATCTTTACCTTTGCTTTCATCATGGTAGATTTTCGATCGTTGCACACTGCTTTATGATCTGATACAATATAGTTATTTTCAATCCAATAACGGCTGGTTATGACAAACTTATCAAATAGCTTCAATTCTTTGATGTATTTAACGTTTACCTCTATGACAACCGGGTATAGCTTTTCCCGTTCTAAGTCCTCCATCATGGAAAATTCACGAAAAAAATTCCAGCGCACGGTTTCTAAATAGTTTAAATAAACGGAATTATTTACATGTTTGAAAGAATCCAGTTCATGTCCCTGAACTTCAAACCAACACTGATTGGTTAAAATAATATCATCTCCTGCCCTATCCCATATCCATGGTTTTTATCAGCTCCGTAAAATTTTTGCTTTCTTTCTCGTACATGGGCAAGCAATCAGTCCATGGCTGGTCCAGCATTCCACTCAAGTATTCCATTTGTTTGCCAGAGCAGTGATTCACCATTCCCTCAATCAGCTCCACGGCTTTTTGAAACGCTTCCTTTTTACCAGTTATCTCATCTGTCAGACCAATACGCATCGCATCCTCACTGGTTATCATATTTCCTGATGAGATCAACCTTTTTGCAGCCCTCTGCCCAATTAGGGCAGGAAGTCTTATGGTACCTCCAAACCCTGGCAAAAGACCCAGGGTGACTTCCGGAAAGGAAAACAAAGCATTTTCTGCCGCCAGTCGGTAATTACAGCTAAGGGCAATCTCAAGCCCAGCTCCAAAGCAGGCACCTTCGATTGCAGCCACTGTTATAAGTGGCAGGGCTTCTATATAAGATAAGATCTTTTTTCCCTCATTCAGTTCTTTTTCCAGAATCTCCGGACAACCCTTATACTCCCTAATCCGGTTTACATTGGCGCCCTTGCTAAAGTTCCTTCCTTCTCCCGTAAGTATTAATCCCTTAAACTTATAATTATTAAGCCACTGTTTCAGTTGAAAAAGATCCAGAAAAATGGCATGATCCACCAGATTATCTCTTCCATTATGAAGTCTTAGAACGCCGATATTCTCTCCCACGGTATCATATTGAACCATGGGAGCAGACTCTGTGTTTATGATCATAGCACCTCTACAATATCGTTTTCCTTTTCATAAACCAAATAAGCAGTTTCAACCACTTCTTTGATGGTATTTGCCGGGTTTTTAAGCAGATATTTTCCAATGTTCTGCATCTGGATGTTTAAACTATATTTCTTTTTTAATTGCTCGATCATCTCAACAAACATAAGAGAATCTCCATCTAAATCATCAATTACAGATAAATCTCCCTTAAGTTCTGTTACAGGAACCTCACACTCATCTGCTAAAAATGAGTACACCATCTCTTTGATTTCTTTTTTTGTCTCTTCATTTAATTGTCTCATAGGTATCTCCTTTGTTCTTTTCTATTATTCTTTGATATTTTTTAAAAATAAGTAAAGGCATCTACTTAAAATAACTGCAATCACCAGAAAGACTACAAGTTCAGAACCATCAGTAGATAATCCATTGACTGCCTGATTGATAAACATGGCAATAATTACAATGACAAGGACCATTTGCTTAATTACCATAACTGGTGCTAAGAGGTAGCCAAACTTATTCTTTTTCATTAGTAAAATTCCTGCTAGAATTCCGGTTGGTAGTAAGATGGCAAGGTCTAGAGCCTGAATGACCATAGTGGTGTAATGTTCCAGCTCCCCTGGGACTTCCTGATTAATCAGGGGAATGCATATTCTCTTTAGCCACATCATGGATGCCGCTACCGCTGTTACAATGAGGATACCCCCTACAAACTTCTCCGGAAATTTCGTATCTAATCTGGATTGTATATCTTCCTCCCATAGGGACAGGAATGTCAGAATAAAAGCGAAAAAACAAGTAGACATCAATGCCACATATACGAGAAATAACCCGTTATACATTGCTCCAAAGGAATAAGTTGTATAGGTGTAAAGTAGGTATCCCAAAAATCCCAGAAGAAGAAATCTTCCTTTTAAAGAACCTCTCCTCGCAATGAGGAACGACCATAACAAAAAAGGAATTCCAAGAAAAAGGGTTATCCCATCCTGAGCTCTTGCCTGTAATGCCATGGATACGGATTCATTCTTATAAAGCCCCTGTCCATATACCATCACCAGATTTTGGTGGAGGGACCGCAAAGGGACTTCTTTCCCTCCTCCTGCTAAAAAGATCCCGCAGGCAGCTGCAATGCCAGCCAGTATTACAATCAATATGGTTAAGTAACCTACTGCATTTTTATATCTCATCATTTTCCCCATTTGATTTTGTTAATTGACTCATTTCAAATCCGATTTTAAAAGCTTTCAAATTAATATCTGCCAGCTTATCCGGCACCGATTCTTTTATTGCGGTATGCCATTTCTCTTCTTCAATGTCTGTGGTGGAAGCAAGCGCTCCGATTAAAACCACATTAATCGTCTTTGGATTTCCAGCTTCCCTAGCATAGGTAAGGGCATCAATAACCTTATAATGGATTGGCAGCGCTTGAATTCGTTCTTCTAAATCCTCTGGATATTCTGCAGTGCCAGTGATGACCGGCATAGGATCAATGCGCTGGCTACTGGTGATTAAGGTTCCGCCTGGTTTTAACCATTCCACATACCTAGCCCCCTCAAGCATCTCAAAGGCAAGAATTATATCCGCTGTTCCTTTTTCTATGATAGGTGAATGAATCTTTTCGCCAAACCTCACATAAGTGACAACACTTCCACCTCTTTGAGACATGCCATGCACCTCGGAAACCTTTACATCAAGCCCGCTGTTTTGTGCCATCTTACCCAGAATTCTGCTGGCGAGCACAGCACCCTGACCGCCAACTGCCGCTAAAAGAATATTCATCTCATATCTCCCCTCTTATGCCTCTTTTTTAATGGCATCAAATTCGCAAATTCTAGTGCAAAGTTCACAACCAACACAAAGATCTTTTTTAATCTCTGCTTTACCACTAGAAAATGATATGGCTGGACATCCGATTTTCATACATGCTTTGCAGCCTTTGCAGCCGGTGATGCTTAGAGGCTCATGGATTAGAGAAGCATTTTTAAGGAGTACACAAGGACGCTTAGTGATGATTACAGATGGTTCTTCGGCCTGAGTTTCCTCTAGAACGATTCGCTCCAGCTCTGTAATATCATGAGCATCGACGGTTTGAATTCTTTTGATGCCAATGGCCTTTGCTAGAGCTACAAAATCAACCGCATGGCTTTTTTCGCCTCGAATGGTACAGCCAGTTCCTGGGTGATCTTGGTGCCCGGTCATGGCTGTGGTTGAATTATCAAGTATGATAACCGTAGTATTTCCCTGATTATATACCACATCAATTAAGGCTGTGATGCCGGAATGAATAAAGGTGGAATCCCCGATCACCGCTACAGTTTTTTTGGAAAACTCTTTTCCTCTGGCCTTCTCAAACCCAAAGGCCATTCCGATACTGGCTCCCATGCAGATGGACGTATCCATGGCGCTTAATGGTGCAAATGCCGCTAGGGTATAACAGCCGATATCCCCGGAAACATGAAGCTTTAGCTTTTTCAAAACATAAAATACCCCTCTGTGATGACACCCAGGACAGAGAACTGGAGGCCTTACAGGGATTTCTTTTGACAGTTCAGACTTCACTCCATCTATGGTTTTCCTTAGCACCGATGCCCGGACGATTTCCTGGTTTAACTCACCGATAATAGGAATTACTTCTTTTCCAATAACCGACAACCCCCAGGACTTAATCTTTTCTTCCATAATGGGTTCCAGCTCCTCAATGACATAAACAATCTTACAGTTTTTAATAAATTCCGTAATTTTTTTCCTGGGAAGAGGATAGGAAAGTCCAAGTTTTAAATAAGAAGCATCTGGAAGCACCTCCTTGGAATATTGATACGCAATACCACTGGTAATGATTCCGATATCCCTATTCTTATATTCCACCGTATTAAGCTCTGTGGTCTCTGCGAATTCTTCCAGTTTTCTTAACCGTTCCTCAGCTATGACTCTTCTCTTTTTCGCAACTGCCGGAGCCACAATGTACTTGTTTGGATTTTTGTCATATTCTTTTAGCTGGTATGGAACCTTTTCTTGAAGCTCCACCATGCTTTGAGAATGGGAAATCCTCGTATTGAGCCTAAGAATCACCGGCGTGTCAAATGTCTCACTGATCTTTAATCCATGGCCCACAAAATCTTTGCACTCCTGGCTGTCCGATGGCTCAAGAACCGGGACTTTTGCCGCCATCCCATAATATCTGGTATCCTGCTCATTCTGGGAACTGTGCTGGCTTGGATCATCCGCAACCGCAAGCAACAGACCTGCGTTCACTCCCGGATAGGAAATTGACATAAGAGCATCAGCCGCTACATTCAGCCCCACATGTTTCATGGAAACAATGGTTCTTGCTCCTGCAATGGAAGCTCCAATTCCTACCTCCAGGGCCACTTTCTCATTGGGGGACCATTCTGTGTTAATGTTTTCATATTTTTTGATATTCTCTGTTATTTCCGTACTTGGCGTACCCGGATAGGCAGATGCAACTGTTACTCCATATTCAAAAGCGCCTCTTGCAACTGCTTCATTTCCTAAGAGTATATTTTTCATACATGTATCATTTCCTTTCGAAATGTTCCTGGAGATTATGAATGTCGTTTACAACCTTTTGAAAATGCGCTTCTCGTTCCAGGCTGATCACATCGGCTTCTTCCATGGAAAAATCCACGGATACCCCTTCGTCGGTAACTGCAAACAAAAAAGTTCCTACCGGTGTATAGGGACCGTTTAAGATTAAAAAAGAGATCTTCTTATAACGATCACATTCTATAATCTTATAATCCGCTTTGATGGTTCTTGTGGGAGGCCCCTTCATCTCCTGTAAAAACACAGCACCAGCACCAATGGGTTCCTCTGACAAATATTCCACAGTTTTCACACCAGGCCGCCAAGTTTGATTGTTTCTTCCATCTAATATATATTCAAAGATTTCCTCTAATTTCCCCTGTAACACGACGCTTGCGTTCGCATATGCCACTGCTCTATCTCCTTTATCTGCTATGTTAAAAAACCTCATTATCCCCAATGACCAGATTGCAGGTATCTCCAAGTGAGACAGGGCCTTTTGCCATTGGAGTATATGCTATTAAATTGCTATATTCTGCACTTTGGTCAAATCCAGCACGGTTAAAATAATCCAAATAAATGGTAGAGCCTAACACATTAATCAGTGCTATCGGTTCCTTTATCGTACCTGCTGCCTTTAACAACTCCAAAAAGATGGCCTCACTCTCTGCCTCCACATCAAGAATATGTAACCGGCAGGAAGGCTGGTAGTATTTATAAACCACGTATCCTCTCACCTTTTCATCCTCTTGAAAGATAAATATCTTGTAATCTCCAGAGGGACGTTCCAAATAACGCCAGGAAAAGTAATCTGCCCCTTTTATAATGGAGAAAGATCTACCCGCCGCAATATTAATGGCAAACTCCGTGAAAGCCTTTTTCCACAGTGGAAAATTGAGAGGGGTAACAAGGCTGATTCGTTCATCCAACGTCTCATCAAAAACTATATCTTCCATCTTCTTTTCCAGATAATGATTCTTTGGAAATGTGGTCCACCCTACTCTCCGGTGACCTGGAAGGGAGTTCTCATTTGGCAGACCAACTAAAATCTGTATCCCCTGCTCCCCAGCTTTTGAAAGTACATACCGCCCAAGCTTGGTAAACAAATGGCACCCCTGATATTCTGGTGTGACAAATACATTGTTGCACAGTCCGCCCTTTACCAACTGCCCATGAAAGACAGTCTGATTTTGCAAAATACAATAACCAGAGGAGAGAACCTCTTCTTCAAAGGCTCCATAGACAAGATTTCTTGAATCAAAGATCCAATTATAATCACGCATTTCAAAAGACCGGTTAAATGCATGTTCCCAGCCAGTTATAAACCTAAGCTTTTCAGAAGATTCGGTCAACAATCTAAATTCCATGATATACACCTCACATCATTGATTTCACTTAAGCCTTTTTTTTGCTTCCAGCCGCTTTGCCAGTTCTGCAAACGTCATGGTTTTTTCCACTTCTTCATCCTCAATGTCCATTTCAAACGCATCGCTCAGTTCAATGATAAACTGAACCAGATTCATAGAATCAAATCTCTTTGCTTCTTCCAGTCTGGAAGTAGGCAAAATATCGTCATCCTCAAAAACATCTGTGGCTAGTGTCATGATCTCATTTAACATCAATTACTTCCCCCTCTTTTTCATTTATTTCACATGTTTTTCTTTAGATAGCATCCACCCCAGGAAAGACCTCCCCCAAAAGCCGCCAGAAAAACATGGTCTTCTTTTTTTGCTTCTTCCGATTCCAGATATTCGTTTAAGGCAATGAGAACAGAGGCACCAGCAGTATTGGCGTATTTCTCCACATTGATGAAAAATCTCTCTTCTGGAATGCTGGTACGCCTACCAATCTCTTTGATAATATTTAAGTTAGCCTGATGAGTGATAATCCTGTCAGCCACAACCTCATTCCTTTTTGCAAGGAGTTCAATCAGCTCGCTTCCTTTTTCACAGGCAAAATGGTATACACGTTGTCCCTCCATGGAAAAATAATAATCCCGATCTTTTTTAACGGCTGATGCCGGAAGCATACTTCCTCCTGCCGGAACCTGAATTACATCACAACCACTTCCGTCTGAAAAAAGCAGGATATCATTAAGTTCATAGATCCCATGATCAGACAATAAAACAGCGGCAGCTCCATCTCCAAAATAAGGGAACGTAGCAATGTCTTTGGGATTTAATAATTTGCTGTACACCTCTGAGGCTACTACAATCACATTCTTTGCTCCATCTTTTATGAGAGAAGAAGCAATTTTTAATCCATAAATTCCACCGCTGCAAACGGAATTAAGGTCAAAAGCATAAGCATTTTCTAATCCACATATATCCTGAATTCTCGTAGCAGTCGCGGGCTGTATCCGATCAGGAGACGATGTAGCGCAAATGAGAACATCTATCTCCAAGGGATTTATCCCGCTCTTTTCTAGGAGTTGCTTTACTGCCATGGCCCCTATATCTGAAGTACACTCATCGGTCACGTGTCTTCTTTTCTTAATTCCTGCCTTTTCTTCAATGAGCTGTCGGTATTTTGGTGGAAACTGGGTTAATTCGTCATTGGATATCTCATTGACAGGCAGGTACTGCGCTGTATTTACGATAAAAGCCATAATCCATCTCCCTTATGTACGTATCAGAACAATTGAAATTCCTGGTCTAATTCATCAACCACCTTTTTAAAACCAGGGGATTTTAAAAAGGAACTGCGATATCTTGATAAATTCTTTTTCATATCATCATCTTTAATTACTTGAAGAATCAGCGCCTTAAGGTTATCCTTTTGAAACTCCTTGGTATTTGCCATAAAGAGCTTTCCGCAGCCATCCGCTTCTACCACTCTTCCATTGCTGGCCTGCTCCGCATGACCAGGGCAAATGATAAGGGGGGTCTCATAAAGAATGGAATCACTAATGCTGTTAAAACCTCCATGAGAGATGAATAAAACGGATCTCTTTAATACGCCTCGGTATTCTTCTAAGCTAAGATTTTCATAGATTTTTACGTTTTCTGGTAAGTTGGCCGCATTTACTTTGTTATTGCTGTTGCCACCAAAGGATACCACAACCTGATATCCCAAATCTTTAGAAGCATCAATGCAGATATCCCAGTAGGTATGGCTAAAACAGATGGTTCCAAGGCTGATAAAGATAGTATTTTTTTCTTCCGTGAGGTCTTCTTTATCGACAAAGGCTGGGCCTACGAATTTAACATTGGAAGGATATTGATATCCGCCCGGGTGAAAATCTTTGGATGTCACCACCATGGTGAATTTACCACCTGGTTCCATGATATTCCAAGGTTTATCCACTACCTTGCCATACTGCTTTTCCAGCCGTTTGATGATGGTGTTAAATTTCATAATATAGGGAATGGAAACTGCCGCACTTTTTACCAGACTTCGAGTAAAAGCAGGGGTCTCTTTCATCATGATCTTATCCCCCATAAAGCTGCTTACAAAATACACATAGGGAATTTGAAAATATCTGGCGGCAATCTTACTCCAAATGGCTAAAGTATCACATATAATAAGATCCGGCTTCTCCTTTTCCACCTCTTTCATCATGAAGGGCATGAGCTTTTCTGTGAATGTATAAAATACATAGAGCAGATTCATGAATTGGGATTGAAGCTTCTCATCGGCAGCTAGCTTATTGTAATAGTGATAGAAATCATCGGGATATTTCCGCAGATCCACCCCATCCATCTGGTCGAACTTGTGGAAATATTGTTCGAACGTATAATAGATAAGGGTCACATTTCGCTGAGACAGTTCCTTACACAGGTTGAGCTGAGGGTTTACGTGTCCTGACACCGGAAGGCTGATAAACATGATCTTTTTCAATTTCCTTTTTCTCCTTCTCTTCTAACTCTTTCATTAAAACGGTTGCCTCATATAACTGTTCGAACGTCCCCGCATCGGTCCATTTGGATGTTAAGATTCCGTAAGTAAGCTTTTCTAGTTCCGCATAGTAATGGAGAACATCGGTGGTTTCATATTCATTTCTTGTACTTAACTTCATCTTTTTCAAAAGCTCAAATACCTCTGGCTTAAAGATCCATAAACCGGTGTTAACGTAATTGGAAAAAGGAACTTTAGGTTTTTCTACCAGCCTGGTTATTTTATCTTTCTTAAATTCAACAACGCCGTAGAGCTTTGGGTTATCTGATTGGGTAATAAGAATCTTGGCACTGAAGGTATCTTTTTCTGTTTCAAAAGCCTTAACAAAGGAGGTTAAGTCTTCTGTCACGATGTTATCGCCAAGAATCACCATAAACTCATCCCCTCTTACAAACTCTTCCGCGCACAATAAAGCGGCTCCGGTTCCTTCGTTGCCTTCCTGAATCTCATAATGAAGCTTTACTCCAAATTCTTCCCCTGTTTTTAGAAGTTTGTAGAAATGGCCTAGATATTCTCCGCTTGTTACGATGAGGATATCTTTGATTCCCACTTTAGCC
Organism: Lacrimispora algidixylanolytica; assembly: GCF_003609635.1. Classification (GTDB taxonomy): domain Bacteria; phylum Bacillota; class Clostridia; order Lachnospirales; family Lachnospiraceae; genus Lacrimispora; species Lacrimispora algidixylanolytica. Next base: position 182,563 of record NZ_MCIA01000023.1, read on the forward strand.
AGGGTCTCTATGGGGTAATAGATCATAGGTTTTTTATAGACCGGAAGCAAATGTTTGTTGGTAATGATTGTTAATGGATTAAGACGGGTCCCGTGACCTCCTGCTAAAATAACACCTCTCATAAACAGCACCTCTCTACTTATGTAATTTCTTGTTTCTTTCAAGTTCTTTTTTAATTTGCCTTTTCAAAACCAAATATCTCCAATTCATAAAAGCCAGATGATTGGGAACCAAACAAAAAACATAGTATTTATGGAGAAACTTATTTTTTCCAGATAGTATATGAATGTTTTCCAATATGACCCCACCTTCTGCGGGATGGATATTAAAGTACGCCTTCCCTCTCATGGGACCGCCAGCTCCGTTAAGGACAATGGATTTTCCCATTACCACTTCTGTAACCTTTAATTTGTAATAAAACAGGGGCATGGTAAAACAAATTGTCCCAACGCAGCCTATATCCAGATGACTTCGATCAAAGCTGATCCAAAGCACAGGAATAAAGTCAAACCAACGATGAAACTTCTCTCTGTCATATATATAATCAAAAACAATGTCTATATGATTCTTGGAAATGGGAATGAAAACTGATGACCTTATCTCTATTTTCTCTTCATTTTTTAACCAACCCATGGATATCCGCCTCTGTGAATGCTACTCATTTTTCATGTGACGCAGTGCCTTTTCATCCTGCTTTGTCATAAGCTTACAAATCAGGGAACTCATAACCTCGTTGATCCTGTTCTCTTTCTTCGTCAATTTGGCATTTAAATCGATTTCTTTTAACAAATCTTCTATTGAAATAACGTCATCAAAGTCTGTTGCTTCTGCTTTTTTTATGTACATGGAGAGTCCCAATTCATGAAAGCGTTTTTGGGTAGGTGTACCTTCTGGTGTCAGACCTCTGTACCGAAAATACTCCGGAAGCATCCCTTCTTCTCCGCCAACCTTGATGTTTGTATCTTTAATGAATTTATCGTTCACACCATGTTCCTTTTTTCGTTCAGGCCATTGATAATCTTCCAGCTTTAGACCACATGCCACATTAAAAGCGTTTTGAAGCTGATAAATACGTTCACTGGCAAAGTACATATCTTCATCCGTTAAATCCATATGAAGGATTGCGTTTGTGACCTCCGCAAATTCATTAAAATAAGCGACTCCCGCGCTGGGGAGTGCGGTTATGGCAAAAAGGCAGAGACCCAGGCAGTCGATGACGTATTTGTAATTTTCATGCCAGCACACCACGCGGCCTTTTTTCCCTACCTTTGAAAAATTCTTCTCTGCTTTGGTTTTAAAGATATGTTTTGAAACTACCTCAGAGAAAAATCCGCCAAAGACTGCGGTAAACACATAACCCTTTAGATGATCTGCCCCTCTGGTGGAGGTAAGATAGCTTAAAGACTTCGCCAGATGGGAATTGGAATGAAGCCCGGAAGAGGACTTTCGGATACAAAATGCATACTCCTTAGCATGTAACACAATAGATGCCCGGTAAGCACCTTCTGCAGCAATATCTCCAATTCCTTCCCTGCGGCAGATTTTATAGATCAATTCTTCCACGTCATCTGCATTACCAAATTCATAGGTTTTTTCGGGATCTTTAATGATTCCTTTCTCATAACACTCTAAGATGAAACCAATGGTTGAACCACCTTCAATGGCATCAAATCCAAGATTGTCACTTAGGTTCTTTAGATGAAGAATACTTGCCCAGTCAAAGATGCCGTTTAACGGCCCGAGGCCTGCTACTGCACCATAGTCAAGACGATCTCCCTTTTCTCCCTTATGACGTCCTTCTTTAATCTCATATTCTCTGGCGCACCCAACGGGACAGTAGATACATGCTTTTCGCTTAGTCTCATGTTTGTACAAAAAGTTTTCAGCATATATTTCCTTGGCCTTTTTATCATCAGCCATCTGAAAATTCCGGATGGGTAAAGCTCCTTGTTTGTGATACCGCTTGATTAGCATTAAGGTTCCCTGAATGTTACCTGATTTTAAAATGACCGATGCACGGCATTTCTTAATCCACTGATCCCGGATTTCCTTTACCTTTTCTGGATTAAATATCTGAGGTTTTCCAACCTTTTTTTCCACTACAACGGCTTTTAACTTCTTTGCCCCCATGACACAGCCCATGCCGGTTCTTCCTGCCACATGGCATTTTGACATGATGACGCTTGCAAAGCGCACCAGATTTTCTCCTGCCGGACCAATGCAGGTCACTTCCGAACCTTTTCCGTGGCGCTCCATCAAAAGCTCTGTGACTTTTTCTGTATGCATTCCCCAAAGCTCGTTGGCATCTAAAATTTCTATCTCTCCATTGCTTTTGATGAGAACATACACCGGGTGATCAGATTTTCCTGAAAACACCAGATGATCAATTCCCACCGTACGGAGTCTGACGTTGAATTCTCCGCCCAGGTTTGAATCTCCATACGCATCGGTAATGGGACTTTTGGCTGTAATCGTACAACGGTTACTAGCTGGAAGTCCGGTACCTACACTTGGCCCAATGCCAAAGATCAATAAGTTTTTTTCTGAAAGCGCATCGTATTCTGCTGCATCAGAATCATACAAAATCTTTGTATTAATTCCCGGTCCACCTATGTAGTTTTTCCTAAGGTCACTGGTGATCTCTTCTAATTTCACGTCACCAGTGGTCAAATTGATATAAGCAATCTGATTGTCATGAATTTCTTCCACGATTACCAGCCTCCTTGCTGAATTTGCCTCATTCTCGGGAATATGCCCCCTTGGTCACCTTCAAAATAGAATAATCAGTGGCTGCGACTATAGGTGTTTTGCAAAAGTCCCAGAATCTCAGTTATTACCATTAGAGCAATAGTGATTGTTACAATCCATACACCCTGGAAATAACCAGTTGCATAGAATAAAAGACCAATAAAAACTTCAACTGCCAGTACTGCCCGAGTACGGATTCCATAAACTCTTTTCTCAACTTCATCGAGAGGTTTGTTTAAGTTCTCCACAGGAGCCATAATTGCCGCCAAACCTGAGGATAGAATTAAGAGGAACAGACCTGCGCCCCGCTCCACTAGCACTGGAGGGGTGCGCATAAGAAAGAGAATTAGAACAATAACCGCATTCGACAAGAAATAACAACAGATAGGATTACCGGCATGATATCCTCCCGCATGGCAGCGAAGAGGGATAAACAGTGCCAAGAACATAAAGCATTCCAGTGGTTGTCCCATGCCAAGCCCGATAAAAGTTGCGGTTGAAATGTTAAAGATATTCAAGAGTAACATCTCAAGACCAAACTGATAGATAGGCCTATCCTCTTCTTCAAATCTCCCCATTGAGATCAAATGATCGGCTATCACGTGACTTAATCTTCTAAGCATAATCTTAGAATTTTCTTAGTTTCTTTGCTTCTTTTGGCATCTCTGGCTGATAATAAATGTACCCACATGCTAAATTGCTTGTTACAACTGCAGATTTAAGAGCAAGAGCAGATACCACGTTTCCCATAACAACAGATAATTTCTTCATTTTTATACTCTCCTTCGTATTAAAAGATTAAATTAAGTTACCTAATTTTGCCCAGTATAGCATAATCCCTTTTTCGATAAAATAGCTTTTCATTTTCTCTTATAAAACAAGCAAATTCTCTTATACTTCTTTTTTCAACACTTTTATTATTTTTTTTTACACATTACTGTGATAAAATGTTATCTAGTAAAAGAATGGAAGGAGACAAAGAGATTCATGATTAAAATTGCTATCTGTGACGACGAATCCATATTTATTGAGCAGATCAAATCCATGATTAAAAGCACATTATCAGAAGCGCATATCTCTTACTTAACCGATTCTTTCACATCAGGGGAGATGTTGTGTGAAAAACTAAAAGGAGGTACTATTTATGATTTGGCATTTCTGGATATTAGTATGAATGGTATGAACGGAATTGAAGTTGGAGCTAAATTAAGATATTATTTTCAAAACAAAAAAACCATTATTATTTACATTTCGTCCTATGATAACCGGGCAAAAGAAGTTTTTTGCCTTGACACCTTTCGCTTTTTGTCAAAGCCCATTGATCCTGAGCTTTTTAAAAAAGACCTTTTGAGTGCCTATAAACGGTTAAATGAAATAAAGGACGACTTTTTTTGTTTTAAGGATATTGACAGAGGGCAATGTAATATTCCTGTTGAGGATATTATTTATCTTGAAATATCCAAAGGACATAAAATCAATGTGATTACAAAAGACGCCCGCTATATTTTCTATGGGAAACTTATGGAGGTATTTGAGAAGTTAGAAGCCCAGGGGTTTTTATTGATTCATCATTCTATTTTAATCAACTATTACCACATCCGGCAGATATCCTATGAGAAAGTTCTCATGTCTAATGATGCAAGCTTGACCATAAGCGGCCCAAAGAGAAAGGAAATAAGGGCGAACTATTTACAGCTTAGGAAAAATAAGGAAGACGACAAATGAACGTAATCATTACATATTTATTCATGAATATCCTTAGAACTTATGTAATATACGATTTTATTCAGACTTTTTTAAAGAAAAGGAGAGTCCCCATTTGGGCCATCGGGATTGCTTATACTGCCTATTACCTTGTGGGAGCATACCTATACTTTAATTTGTTTAACCCAATATTAAATATCGTTTTTAACTTGGGAATCTGTTTTTTTATTTCTTTTTTGTATCAAACTTCCGTGTTTAAACGCTCTCTAGCTGCCTCTTTTATATATATCTTATCTCTTGCAAGTGAAGATTGTACGGCGGCTTTTCTCGTTCTTTTTGTTGGAGCCTCTTTTAAAACCATAATACAGCAAGACTGTTTTGTACTCATTGGGATCATCTTATCGAATACCATGATGTTTGGTCTGGTGAAATGGAGTAAAGTCTTCTTTTATAAACAGGAGGTTTATAACACGGAGGTCAGGCCGACTCGCTGGCTGGCTATATTTTTGATTCCTGCAGGAAGTATCTATATCTTAAACAGTTTGACGTTAGAGATTATTTCCAATCAATCGGAATCTTCGTTTTTACTGACAAGTGCAGTTCTTGTTTTATTGGCCATTAATATCTTGCTATTTTATTTATATGACAAGCTTTTGCTGGAAGAAAATCTAAAGTATGAAAATCTCCTGCTCTCGCAGCAAAACAATGCCTACGAAAAACAATCTGTACTGATCCAACGGTTTCAAAAGAGTTTGCGGGAGGACCGACACAACCTGCACAATCATCTGGCTGCGATATCCGGTCTCGCGGAACAAGGCCAAAACACCGAATTAATCGAATACATAAAAAAGCTCACCGTTAACGTAAAAGCACAAGAAGCCGGTATTGACAGTGGTCATCCTGTCATTGATGCATTGATTAACAATAAGCTTTATCTCTCTCAACATTATCACGTTAAAACAGAAGTACATATTCGCCTACCTAAAGTTCTTGGCATAGATAAGATGGACCTTACGATTATCTTAGGCAACCTTTTGGATAATGCACTGGAAGCCTGTATGAAACTTGCGAAAGAAAAAAGAGAGATATTTGTTGATATTTCAGAGTTTCATGAGGTTCTTACCATCCAGGTGACAAACGCCTATGACACCTCTCAACTATGCATCAAAAACGGGAGGCCCTATTCCACAAAAAAAGATAAAGCCTGGCATGGAATCGGGTTAAATTCTGTTAATCATACCATCAAAAAATATAACGGTATCTTTGAATATAATTATAGTGAACCACGAACAGGAGAAACGAATCTCTTTACCGTAAGGGTTCTATTATATTTGCTTGACGAAGCTTCCTAAGAAACCTGATAAATCCGAAAAGGAGAAGCCCATGCCAGATAAAAACCACATCAGCCAAACCCATAAAATCCTATTATGCAGTACGCAAGAACAGTCAGAGGAATCACAGGAGATTCTCATTGAATACAAGTTATCTATCTATGTGAATGGCATTCGTTATGTTAACCTAATATGTACTCACAAGAATTTATATGAATTGGTTCTGGGGAATTTATTTACAGAAGGAATCATTCAAGGAATTTCAGATATCGAATCCATTGAGATCATGGAAGACGAGGGCAAAGCCTTTGTGACATTAATTACTAAGGATACCTTTAAAGATATGATTGAAGCTACAGAAGGAATTCGTACGATTACCACCGCTTGTGGAAAACAGCACTCCATCGCTTACTATCTCATGAACGATGAGAATCTAACAACTTTGGATTACAATTTTACCATCCGTTTTTCAAGGATTTTATTCTATGTAAATGAATTTCAAAAAAGCAGTGACATCTATAAATTAACACGAGGAATTCACTCTTGTGGATTATACGATGAGGAAGGTATGCTCTATCTAATGGAAGATATCGGAAGACATAATGCAGTAGATAAGGTACTTGGCTACGCCATTGACCATGGGATTGATTTATCCAAGACAGCTCTTATTACCAGTGGCAGAGTCCCTAGTGATATGATATTAAAAATTATTAAAGCGAGGATTCCAATCCTAGTGGCCCGCTCCGTTCCCACAGATGTCGCCATTGAAATGGCAAACAAATACAACATTACATTGGCTGGCTTTGCAAGAGGAACCAAAATAAATTTGTATTCCAATGAGCAAAGGCTTCTCTTTGAATGAGAAAGAACTGTGATCGAAAGTAATAAAAATATCCTAAACAACGCAAAAAAAGGATTTGAAACACTAGGTTTCAAATCCTTTTTATATGCATTCATTATAAAGGTAAAATAGTCTTCTTAAATTCCTGGTTTAAAACCTGTCCCATAGAATTATAAATAGCGGAAAGTCCGCAGAATATTCCAACATATCCAGCAATCGTATGTATAGATTCTACGCCGGTAAAGTTAGCAAGTGAAAGCAGGAAGAATAAAACGGTAAGAGAACCAAATACTACCTGGCTTGCACGATTGTGTTTCAGTGTTCCGATAAACATAAAGAGTGTGAATACACACCAGAGACCTAAATAAAATCCCATGCTGATAGGATCAGCAGCTTTGATACCTTCAAATGGATTAATCCAGATGATAATCAAAGACCACCAAAAGAAACCATATGCCGTAAATGCGGTAGCACCAAAGGTATTATTTTTCTTGAATTCCATGATGCCAGCTATAATCTGAGCGGCGCCTCCTAATGCAAATCCCATAGCTACAATCACGATAGAAAGAGGAATTATTCCTGCATTGTGAAGATTTAACAGGCAGGTGGTCATTCCGAATCCTAAAAGCCCAAGAGGAGCTGGATTGGCAATGGTAGAAGAACTGGATTGAACGGTTGGTGTTGACTGTATAGATTGAGTTGTTTTGGTTGACATTATTTGTAAATCCTTTCGTTTTGTATATGCGAAAACGCACCTGACATATAATATCATCTATTAAAATATAATTCAACATAAATCGACACTGAAACCGAATTTATTCTAAGATATCATTTCATCTTGTGACAAATAAAGGATTTACTGTCATACTTATCTAATATGCATTTGCTATTATGACATGTATTTGATATCATGTAAATTACAGGAATCGTTCAAACCGTCCGTTAGGGCGACGCTTTGGATCATATATAATTAAAACATTTTAAAAGGTGGAAGCAAGAATGGATAATCAGGAACAAAAACATCAACGTCGGCCTAGGTATAAAGGTACTCACCCTAAGGCTTTTAAGGATAAATATAAGGAACTGCAACCAGAGTTATATGCAGATGCCGTGAAAAAGGTAATTCAAAAGGGCAATACTCCTGCTGGTATGCATCGTTCCATTTGTGTGAATGAGATATTGGAGTTCTTACAAATAACCCCTGGACAAACTGGACTAGATGCCACCTTGGGTTATGGTGGACATACGTTGGAGATGCTTAAATGCTTAGATTCAAAGGGGCACCTATATGCGACTGACGTAGATTCGATTGAATTACCACGAACCAAGGATCGTTTAGAACGTTTGGGTTATGGCCCCGAGATATTAACAGTAAGGCACACGAACTTTTCCAACATAGATCAAATTACTTCCGAATCCGGACCTTTGGATTTTATATTGGCAGATTTAGGAGTCTCTTCCATGCAAATCGATAATCCTGAAAGAGGATTTTCCTTTAAGACGGAAGGCCCGTTGGACTTACGATTAAATCCATCCAAAGGCATCTCCGCAGCAGATCGACTTAAATCCATTGACAAAGATGAATTACAAGGGATGTTGTTAGAAAATGCGGATGAGCCATATGCCGCAGAAATCTCTCGTACCATCGTTACCACTATCAAAAAGGGAACAGACATTGTAACAACAAGTATGTTACAGCAAGTGATCAAAGACGCTCTTAAATTTTTACCGGAAAAAGATAGGGACGAGGCAATCAAAAAATCTTGTCAAAGATGTTTTCAAGCCTTACGAATTGATGTCAATAAAGAGTTTGAAGTATTATATGATTTCTTAGAAAAGCTTCCTTCTGCCTTGGCTGAGGGTGGGCGTGTTGCGATTCTCACGTTTCATTCTGGAGAAGATCGTCTGGTTAAAAAATCATTCCAGCGTTTCTATCGTGATGGCCTCTATAAAGAAATAGCGCCTGAGGCGATTCGACCATCTGCAGCTGAACGCGGTGAGAATAGTCGGGCTCGATGTGCTAAATTACGTTGGGCGATTAAAGCTTAAGTATAATTCAATTTACTGATGAATAATAAGGAAAAAGCAAGCAGGACAAGTTTCAATACACATGCCCTGCTTGCTTTTTTTATATCATATCCCACGTAATAATTTTGAAAATTTATTGATAGGAGGCCTATACTCATGCAAAGGGCTTGAGTACTTAGTCCAATGCTGAGATAACTTCTATTGAATGCCATTTCCTAAATCTTTTGCTGCCGCAAGGCTAGAAAGACCACTAATATCCCCTTTTTCCATAACTTCCGATTGTGTTACAATTCCGCAGTCTCTCCACCCCATATACTTTATGATCGCTTTATAATGGCTAATGGTTGCTTCTACCGCTTCCGTATCCGTATCTCCATATACTGCAAGCAACGCGGCATCGGTTATAGGCATCGGTTTTGCAGTGCTTACATTCATTCTATCTATTACGGATTTTAATTGTGCTGTCATGCCATGCCAATAAACAGGACTGGCTAATACTAATAGATCCGCGTCATACAAAGCTTTATATATCTCTTGCATGTCATCCTTTTTTGCGCACTCTCCCAGATGAGTAAAACAATATTTACAATCAGTGCATCCCGTAACCTTCATTCTACCCACATTAAATTTTGTGACGGTATTCCCACTAGCTTCCGCTCCCTGTATAAAAACATCTGCCAAAATCTCTGTATTACCATTTTTTCTTGGACTCCCATTTAATAAAACAATCTTTTTAGACATGATCAATTCTCCTTTTATATTCTTATACCATTTGGGGGAATTTTTAATTCTTTTGCGTATAGTGCTGTGAATCAAGATGTTACCACTTTTCATAATGAATTTTTTCAGCATGATATCGATCTATAAATTGATTCTTATTGCTCTCCGGGTAACCAATGGCAATGAATGCAAATGGTCTAATATCTGATGGAAGTTCATACATCTCCCGCACATAATTGATAGCAGAATCAACCGATGTAATGCTCATCCACACGGCTCCAAGATCCAAATGTACCGCTTCTAATAAAATATTCTGGGCCGCAGCACTCATATCCATCATCCAATCAGGTTCATATCTGAATTTCTTGCTATTTGCTACCAAAATAATTGTTAGCTCGGAATTAGAAACTGGTTTGGCATCTGGCATCGCTTTGGATAGCTTCTGAAGAGCTGTCTTGCTTTCAACTACAATAAATTCCCATGGCTGTTGATTTAATGCTGATGGTGCTTGCATAGCAGCCCGTAATAATTGATCTATCTTTTCTTTCTTTACCGGTGTGTCTTTAAATTTACGAATACTTCTACGAATGAAAATTTCTTTCACAGGACACCTCCATGTTCTGTCTTAATAAAAACTTGAAACCAAGCATTGGTGTTTATTTTATTATTTGATATCATGATAACATGCTAGATTCAATAGGTGAAATTGATTGTTTTTATTGATGTAATCGAAAAATCAGATGATTGGGGCAAAGTGATGAATCTGTGTTTGATTATTTCATTTTCGATTATCACAACAAAGTATCACTCTATAGAAATGGAATACTTGAATAAGTTCAATCAGCCATTACATTCCAATTACTCTTTCATATGAAAATATGAGAAGTCGGTGGCTGAAAATATCAGCCACCGACTTCTCATTTACTCTATATTATCTTAAAAATCTCATAAGGATATTTATATATATATTGATTACTTTGTCTTGTAATACTCTATTTTAGTTACCTAAGACTAACTCACAATTAATATTCAGCTTCATAATAGCAAATTAAATGTTGCTAATAGCAGCATTTGTTACACAGTCATGCATCATTGTTTATCCGTTTAATTTTTAATATTTGAAGAAGACAAAGCTATTTATAAACAGGAAATAGATGGCACATGACTTTAATTTGACAAAGGCGCTTCCAGATAAAGAAGCCTAGACAGCCTTTTTATTCCATCCCTGCTAACAGGTAATTTTATATCATTGATCAATTGGAGCTGTTGTGTCGTGCACTCGGTCACAAAGGAGCTGTTTACGATACAACCTTTATCTATATAGATAAAAATCTTTTTATCTAGTTTTTCATAAATCTGAAGTAAACTCATCCGAAAGGTTACACATCGATTGTCAGCAGTAAATATGTTTACATTTTTCCCATCTCGATTAATGTACAAAATATCGTCGTAATAAATTTTATCATATCTTGTTTTACTGGTTAATTCCAGACTTCTATTTCTTTTACCAGTAACGATATTGTGTAAGATTGAAAGAATTGTTTCTAGTTCCTTCATAATGTTTTTCTTAGACATATACTTAAAAATTTTATACTTTAAGAACCAGTCGATGCATTCCAAATCATCAATTAAAACTATGATTTTAGTATGGGGATACTGCTTTATTACTTTTGATATGAATCCGCACAACTCTTCTTTTGTATTGTTAGTGATATCAATAATAAAACCGTCACAATACTCTTCATCAATAAGAAATAATGCGCTCTTTATATCTTCCCAGACAAATAGGTCCAGCTTGGAATATTTACATTGCATAAAGGTATGTATTACTTTTTTGACCGAGCTCATGAAACATAGATCTTTCGTATAAACTCCAATATTCATACTATTAACCTCCGCAGGTAATAGGTTATCTTGTTTTATGCTCATTATTTTCACCATGTAAAAATCACCGCTCTTATTGTACTTTTTACCTAGTATCTATTCTTCTATATGTTACAGGTCTAGATTGCACTATGTATATCTTCCCATTTACAATTCCCCATTCGATATCCTGGGGGCAGCCAAACTTACCTTCAATTTTTTTACATACCTTCACCAATCTCCATACATTCAGATAATTCATTGAATATGAGTGAATCATTTTACTGCTATTAAATACTTTTTTTATACCAGAGTCGGAATTTACATACCGAAATTCCTTTCTCCCCTTTTTTCTGTAAGTAATCCTCTTATTATTAATATCGTAGATATAAGTATCTGGTGATATTGCACCGGAAGCAACGGCTTCACCCAGACCGTATGCGGAATTAACCAGCACCTCTTCCTTTCGATGATTCATAGGATTGCAGGTAAAAACAACTCCAGATGCCTTGGGACTGATCATTTTCTGAATAAGAACCGCCATTTTGATGTTATTGTTTTCATAATTTCTTTTCATTCTGTAATCAATGGCTCTCGGAGACCAGAGTGATGCCCAACATCTTTTCACATATTCTATAACGTTATAATCTCCAGAGATATTTAAAAACGTATCCTGCTGCCCTGCAAAACTTGATTCTTCCAGATCTTCCATATTGGCGGAGGATCTTATGGCAACACTTACATTTTTGCCCAAGGCCCGGTATTGCTTGAAAATCTCCATTCCCATGTGATTTGGCATGCTTCCATGCAGAAAACTTTTTATAATGTTAACACTGCACTCATCCAATGATATCTTGCCATTCTTATTTTCATCTAAATAAAGTTGAATGAATTTATTGATTCCATTCTCCTTTACAAATTCTTCATATGCATTGTAAGTAATGCAAAAACCCTCTGGAACGTTCACTTTTAATGCGTATAGTTCTCCTAAATTTGCGGCCTTACTACCAACAATGACATTATCACGAATATTTAAATTTTTCAGATTTTTAGCATACATATGCATATATCCCCTTATCTTCCTGAAATATGTGTTTAATCTGCAACGTATTTTATGCTGATAGCACTAAATTCTCTTTTCTTTGAAATACTATACACAAAGAACTCCTTTTCATTGTTATCCTTACAATATTCAATTCCTTTCTTTATATCAAAGATTGTTTGGGAACCGGAAGAAAGAGGCAAACCATAGATCTGTTTATTTGTTTCTCTTAAGTAAATTCCATGACTTCCAGTCACTTCATTACCAGCATCAACATTTAATCTCTCCCAGATCGTTTCCTGTTCACGCAAAATTCCCCTGTAGATACCTGTTATTTCCGCCAAAACTCCTGCTTCTAACTGAGAATCTAGTAATATTGCTGCCCCGCTCTCACCAAAATCTTTCCCATCAGAACTGGTGTAATTATTTAGTATCTTCATTCCATATTCACTAGAACAAGAATCACTGCTGGCAACTAACACATGTCTCTCTCTCTCTTCCATGATTAACTCATATCCGTCAATCACAGCATCACAGGACGAATTCATGCCTGTTGATACCGTATAGTTAGTACCTCTTAACTGCAAAGCGATTGCTATAACAGACGCCTGCATATTGGAAAGTATCTTGGTGACAAAGATTGGTGATACCAAACCGGTATCATGATATTTGATTACATCTTCTGCTAGCGTATCCAAAGCTCCAAAGCAGGTTGCTGCTAAAACACATATATCCTCTCCATATCTAAAAAAGTCTGGATTGCTTTCCTGTATCCTTTTGGAAGCTGCTAATGATATCTGAGAATACCGGTCGAGCTTTCTTTTTTCCTTCGGATGCAAAAAAGAATCTATCTCTATGCAGCCACTAACTGCATCCGGGTAAAGACAAACGATATCTTTGATGTATGTACGCTTCAAATGGATTCTCCTTTCCATTTTTTTAATATCAGCGACGCATTTTGACCTCCAAAAGCAAATGTATTATTCATGACAATGTTCACCTTCGTCTGTACATCTTCCGACAGCAAATTGATGTTACTTTTTTTTATCGGGTCAATTAAATTTACAGTTCCAGGAATTAAATCATGTTTGATTGATAGACAGGAAAAAATAGTTTCCGCGATCCCACAGGCTCCTAACAAATGACCTGTCATTCCCTTTGTTGAACTTGCATGAACCCTGTGATCAAAGATCAACTCCATTGCATTGTATTCCGATTCATCATTTAACTTCGTTCCTGTTCCATGACAGTTAATATAATCAATTGTTGTAGATGGAATATCTGCATCCTTTAGCGCCATCTTCATCGCCAATGCAGCACCTTTCCCTTTCAGATCAGGAGCAACGATGTGATAGGCATCGCAACTGGCACCATACCCAACAATTTCCGTACAGGCACTCAAATGGTCTTCCTCAATAAAATCTTCTCTTTGCAATATTAAGGCTCCCGATCCTTCGCTTAAAATAAATCCGTTATGATGGACATCAAATGGTCTCATTGATTCACTAGCACTCAAGACCCCTAACGCAGCAAAGCTGGCCAAACCCATATCAGAAAGCACCGCATCAATACCGATAACATAAGCACAATCAATACTATTATTTTTAATTAGTCGATATGCTTTCCCTATTGCATTTGACGATGACGAACAGGCACTGTTTATAACTATTACAGTGGTATTCACAAAATACTTTTCAGCAAGCTTATGAGCCAGAACCTCAGGTAATATCTCATCTAAATCCAGCTCCCCAGTCTCATCCGTTATACTTTTAAACATATATTCACTGTTTCCTAAGCTACTGCCGATGATCAATGCAGTTCTTCCAAGATTTTTTTCCGGACTAATTCCTGATTCATGAATGGCCTGAATCAAAACGTCTTCCGCCAATTTACTGTATTTCTTCTTTTCTGAATTACAAGAAACCTTTCCTACATAGAATTCTTCTTTCCTTCTGCCTTTCCCCATAAATATTTCATAGGGCACAAAGTGATTTTTTCTTTCTAAAAGGTTCTTCCAGTTGAGATCAACATTATCACCCAGAGGTGATATCATACCCATTCCCGTTATAAAAACACGATTTGTCATTCGAAATTAATCCTTTCTTTGCAGATTGAAGTCTATATATATTTCATTTGGTTCAAATCCGTTTTCCATTGTTATCATAAGTTACAATCCCTTTCGGATCAACGGAATGAACAATATGGATTACTGACTGGAATGAATAGGTACTTTTTTTAAGTAGGAAGAACTTTATCATAATAGATCACTCCGGTCTCACCATCTAATAAGACCCGGTCTCCATCCTCCAGGGTTGTCGTGGCATTTTCCACATTAACTATAGTAGGTATATTGTATTCTCTTGCTATAATTGCTGCATGAGATAATATGCCTCCCAATTCAGTAATCAGACCACCCGCAACGGAAAATAGAGGGGTCCAGCTAATATCAAGTGATTTAATCACAATAATATCACCCTTTTTTATATTCCCGGCATAATTATGATTTATTACCCTTACATTTCCTTTTACCCTACCATAACAAGCTGGTATTCCTCGAAGGACCTTTTTCGATGATTTTTTAGTTTCTGGTTCTTTACTATTTGTCATGCAATCAGAATAAATTTTCTTCCTTAGAATGACTTTTGATTTTATTTCAGCAAACTCTGTGAAATCCTTAATCAAACGCCTTACTTCATCATAATGCATAAAATAAATATCATCCGGTTCCATTTCTGGTATAACGCTGCATAACTTATTATTTAATACTCTTGAAACTCTTTTAATCTCAGCTATTATAATATATAAATAGTGTTTGTTATTTTCTCTTAATTTCGTGAAAGTTCTGGCCTGGGTAATTAATTTTCCAAACTTTTTATCATCTACGCTTGTTTTCTCCTGCTCTCTCAATCTAACTGCTTCTTTATTTAAACATCTCTCTATTATCATATCTAGAAGCATACGCGGATTTTCGGCCCAATAAGGTTCCTTTATTTCCAATTCATTTTTTCCCCGGTGTCCATACTTTTCAATGATATTTTCATTGATAAAATTGTATACCTTTTCAAAACCGGAATCGATTAATAGCTGCTGCCAGTTTTCACTTTTCAGACATTCCAATATCTGTTGGCTTTTTTCTGATGGCACGATTATATTTTTCAAACGTTCCATGTAGCTACTGATTTCAGCCATTTCAATGCCTTCAATATCATTCACCAGTTTTAATAAAGTAGAATTGTCATAACCATATTTATTCAGCTTCCATTGAAGTAATGCCATCTTAGAAAATGCGGCCGTTGTTGCATCCGTATGCAGATGCATGTTTTCTTTTCCGTATGTAATTCTTTCATTAAGCAAACTAAAAAGCATATTTAAATCAAAGGTATTATAATCAAGATCAACCCATTTTTTCTGGTAACGGAGAAATTCTCTCCACTTCAGCTTTGATTCTGCTTCCAGTTGCTTATTATTTTTTTCTGCTTTTATACTTCCTGGCATATGAACCATAAATCGAAGCCAATGTATTCTCTCTTTGCGATGTTTATTACTATACGCCGTTTCCCCTCCGATAATCGTATCCATGGAAAACAGCCCGATTCTTTTCATGTAAAAATTCACTAAGCCAATGTTATAGTAAAGCTTACCGCCATTTAGCATGATAAAACACTTTTCTTTCACTTCAGGTGAGAACGAATAGTGCCGGAAAGAATCTCTTAACAATTCATTCATGGCCTCTCCCCACAGAGACCAGCTTAACGGTGTCATGATATCAGGAAAGGCTTCCGCTACATTCCCCCTTGTCCAGAGATCAAATCTTGATTTTTTTCCCGGATAGCATGTATTTCCTGTATATATTTCATCCCTATTTTTGCTATTGTGTTTCATATGCATACCCTCCAAAACTGTATTTTTAAATCAAAGATGCACCACCATCCACTACAATTGTCTGACCTCGAATCATTTCAGAATTAGAATTACATAAAAATGATACTAAATTTGCAATGTCTTCTGGCACAACCAGGCGACCTGCCGGAACTCTCTTTTTAAATTCCTCAATAACCAGTTTTTTATCTTGAAAATAATTTAAAGAGTCCGTCTCAACCAGACCTCCCGAAACGGCATTTACATTAATTCCATCGCTGGATAATTCACATGCCATATACTTTGTGAGATTTTCGATGTACGCTTTTGTTCCTCCTATGAGAGAATAGCCTGGTATGTACCTTTGACTCCCGGTACTGGTTATATTCACGATTGACTTGTACAACGATGTACTTGCCTTCATTAAGGGAACTGCATATTTGCTGCAAAGAAAAGTCCCTCTAGCATTTACCTCGAATGTAAAATCCCAGTCTCTTTTCCTAATATCTACAATGCTTTTATGAACCCCTGATGCCGCATTGTTTATTAATACATCTAAGTATCCCGATTCCTCTTTAATTTTTTCAAACATCTTTTTTATTTCGTCTTCATTAGAAATATCCGAACAGATCAGTCTGGTCTTAAATTTTCGATTCAAAAATTCTTCATATGTATTTTTAGCCAATTCTTCATTCATACAATAATGAAGATATACCGTATAACCTTCTAACAGTAATTTTTCGGCAATCACTTTCCCGATTCCTCTAGAACTGCCTGTAACCAGCGCTATTTTTTCCATTCTAATAACACGCCTCCATACATCCACTTTGAGGCTTCTCCCCCAATGATGGCAACTTTGTCTCCCTCAGTAAGTTCCCCATTTTTATCAATTTCGTATAACACATGAAACAGCGATGCTGTCGCACTATTTCCAACCTTATCTACGTTATATCTTATCTTTTCAACTGGGAACCCGTTAGACCTTAATCCTTCAATATCATTTAGAAGTAAGGATGGATTGGCCTGAGGAAAGATAATCCACTTCAACTCGTCTATTCTTATACCGGTACCTTCTGCCAGTTTTTCGATTGCATTCTTTGATAATGTACTGCCATGTTTCTTAATCAGCTTCGGTCTCTGACTCCACTTATGCCGTTTCTCTGCAAAAGTGGTTTTGTCTCCCGGATATACAGCTCCACCCATGTCCAGAAAAATGCCCTTTTCGATCCCACTTCCGACGCTTTCTGAAAAGCTGTATAAAATCCCTTCTTCTTTTGATTCCTGTATAATAATGGCACTGGCACTATCTGAAAACATTGCCATATTTAATTGATCTGCCATCCCCTCTATCTCACCATTTTTCCAATCTCTAAGCCAGTAGGTACTCATTAGGTTGCCTGCTGCTATCGCGACTGTTTTGGCCTTCCCGCATTTAATATAACAATTTGCGATATCAATTGCCTGCAACGCTCCAACGCAGCCACAATGAATCTCCAGGGCATTGCACTTTTTGATATCTAGCAGTTCTTGTACCAAAGTGGCGGTTGTCGGAAGGGTATAATCTGGAACAGTTGAAGTGGTAATTAGTAAATCAATCTCATCTTTTTGGATTTTTGAATCTACAATTGCTGCTTCTATGGCCTTCGCCATCATTTCACTTTGTGTTTCATTCAGGGTATAATCCTTAGGATCCGATGCCCAAAATCTATTTTCTACCCCTAATTCCTTCAACAACCAGGGGTCGATATCAAACTCTTCTGACAGCATCTCATTTGATATAGCAGTTCCTGGGAAATAAGAACCTATTCCGGATATTCTTGAATTCATAATTCATTCCTCCTTATTATCATTATGGATACTTGTCCTCCAAAGCCAGCGGATATTTTCATAAAATCCTGGGATTTATTATGATTTGACCCGCTATCATTTAAATCACTGGTAATTTCCACAATACAAGCTGCTCCCATGAGGTTTCCAAGCTGTTCCTTTAAGTTTATCTGCGGAATATCAGGTAAGATATCTCGAATGGCTTTCTCTTCTATTTCATTATAATTCTTGTAAGACATCCCGTCCGTATTGATAAAAGCAATATCCTTAGCATCCTTATGTGCCATTGCTAAGCTTTTTAATATTCCTTGTTTCAAAATTCTTATATTGTCTGCTTCTTTGTTTTCAAAATCCAGTAAAACTTCCCCGTGCCCGATGATTTCTCCATATATTTTGGCATTTCTTAAAACAGCATGTTCATAATCTTCCACGATCATGCTTCCAGCCCCTTCGCCTAATACTTCACTACTTTTTTCATCGCCCATGTCGCTGACTCTAAATCCATATTGTTCATAATTGTAAAATTCATTTTCTTCCATATGAGAGTCGAATCCCCCAACCAAACACCAGGTACAATCTCTTCTAAGGATTGTATGATACGCGGCGGCTAGCGCTTGGGAACTGGCTACTCCATTTGTTATAAATAAAGAATTGGTTCCTCTGATGCCGAATTCTTCAGCCGCATAATGCAAACATGCATTGGGCAGAGATTTTACCACAAAAAGAGGAGACATATTTTCTACGACTGCTTCGGAAAATTCCTTATGTCTGATTTCTCCATCATAAATGCTCTTTAACACATTTAATAATTCATTTCTTGAAGAAGATTCCTTTGTTGTCCCAAGAAAGATCCCTCTTTTTTCCTTTGCCGTATCGATTTCTAATATTCCTGAATCAAGAACCGCATGATTGGCAGAACTGCAAAATATCTTTTCTCCTCTGGACAAAAGCTTTTTTATTTTTCTATTTTTAAATGTCTTATTCTCTTCAATTCCAGTAATACCTGATTCCAAGGTAATACCTAATCCTGTGATTGCAACTCTTTTTCCCATATACAGTTCTCCTTCCCAACTACAACTTTAACTTCTTTTAACTTAGCTGCTATCATTTCATTATTGTAAATATTGGCATCAAACAAATAATAATCATCGACTTTCCGAGTTAAGGATACCTCCGTAATGATTGCATCTCCAGGAAACAGGGCTTTATATACTTTTAGCTTTTTGATGCCATTAAAAAAATATACCTTACCCTCCTCCCCGTTTTTTTTCATGAATAAATCAATGCTCTGTTTGACATTTTCCAACAAGAGCACAGCCGGAAGTACCGGAAAGAAAGGGAAATGTATTTCATAAACAGGTTCAGCAATTGACAATAGCTTTATTGTTTTAATACTGGAGGCATTGACTTCACAAACCCTATCAACCATAATAAAACTCATTCTTCAAACCTCCTGAAAATAACACTTGTATTAGACCCGCCAAATCCAAGTGAGTTTGACATGGAGTAATCAATTTTTCTTTCTAATGCACTATGGATATGACACAAAGAACATTTTCCATCAATGTCTTCAAGGTTTAATGTAGGCGGCAGGCACTGATCTTTTAGAGCCATAATTGAAAAAATAGCTTCTATCGCTCCCGCCCCGGAAATCAAATGCCCCGTGGATGCCTTGGTGGAACTTATCGGGACACTTAAAGTATCTTCTCCAAATACGTCAATAACAGCTGCTGACTCCGATGAATCATTATCACGTGTTGACGTCCCATGGGCATTGATATATCCCACTTGCTTTTTGTCAATTCCAGCTTCCTTCATGGCATTTCGCATAGCCTGGGCTAAATTCTCGCCATTGGGAGGTGTGTCAAGAATGCTATATCCAGAAATGGCATTTCCAAAGCCAGCAATTTCAGCGTAAATCTTTGCATTCCGCTTCATAGCATGTTCTTTCTCCTCAAGTATCAGCATACCGGCTCCTTCCCCCAAAACAAATCCACTTCTGTCTTTATTAAAGGGCCTGCTTCCTTTTGAAGGATTTTCGTTGTATCCGCTTGTTACCGCTCCCAACATGCAAAATCCCATTAAATCTATTTCCGTTATCATGGCATCGCATCCTCCTGCAAGCACAACCGTATTCTCTCCGGTCTTGATGCTATCAAAGGCCAGACCAATCGCCTGGGTTCCTGATGCACATGCTGTGGTAATGGAATAACAGCCTCCATACATCTTATATTTCTTTGCAATGGTTTCTGCTGCGGCCGAATATCTGCTTTTATCAAATTGGCTATCACTGTTTAAATCTCTCAAGGTTAATTCTTTTAAATTACGGGCATGGAATTCTTCTGAAAAGTCGTCCAACCCGGTTCTGTTCCCTGAATTGCCAATGAAAACTGCCATCTCATCAAGTATTGCCTCGTCATTTATTAAATTCGCATCCTCAAGAGCTTCTTTTGTTGCAGCTAATCCAAAATGGGTACCCCTACTGTGTGGCAGATCAGTGTTATAAGTCTCATCATTCACCTGGCCTGCAATTTTACAGGAGAATCCTTCCGTATCAAATAGTGTGATTTTTTGGATCCCTGACTTGCCATTTAATAAGTTATCCCACGATTGAGCCACATTATTACCAATAGGGCTTATCATACCCATGCCTGTGACAACAACTTTTCTATCCTCATTTGACATAATATTTTCGCCTTTCTAAAAAGGGATGTTAAATTCCAACATCCCCTTTGATTTGAGTCAAGTACTCTATGTACTTTTTAGTTAATTCCGGATCTTCTAAGTCTGATGTATCAACCAGCTTTAATATGGCATTTTTTAACGAAGCACATAATTTATCTTTTTTATAGACGTCTCCGCGAATGGTTGCGTACTCCTCATTATAATCCTGAATGTCGACCTTAATTTTTAACTGCTCTCCTGGACACACTTGTTCAAATATCTGATACCCTTCTGCCGTCACGATGGTGGGCCTCAGTTTTTGATCGGAAGATATCACAATCAGCCAAGCAGCACACTGAAATATGCTTTCCAGGAAAAGAGTATCATCCATATAATGGCTGTCATTTATAAATTCCGGATTCCCATACGTCACATTCTTTAGTGCCAAGGCTTCCTTCCACTTCGAGTAGGAAAGCAATTTATCAATCAAATGGAAACGCATATTACACTTCTCCAGCCGGGGTTTCTCTGAAAATTTTCATAATATATTTAATGTCAATCAACTTTAAAACTTCTTTTGAGGTTATATTTTCCGTCTGTATATTGTCATTCCCCATTGCCGCCTTGATCTTTTTAACTCCTTCTTCCGTAATATATCCATCTTCATCTATAAATTCATCTTCCGTCAGACCGCCTCTTACATCCTTTTGAATCACCTGCATCGTGATCTTTTTACCTGTTAACCGGCTTAACTTAAATAAGATATCCAGCAGATCCAAAGACTCCGCATCCAAATCAACAACAGGCCTTGTGCCCTCATTGATCTCCTCTTTTTCCACATCCAAAACCTCTGCAACCGTACTTTGTACCATATCGAATAATTCCATGCTTTCCATTGTTTCCATTGTTTCTCCACCTTTCTTTTTAGCTGACCGGGAGTGTTCTCCCAAGGCCACCGCCTACCAATATATTTTCACCATTAATATAACTTGCCTTATCAGAAATCATAAATTCCATTAGATCAGCAACATTTTCTGCTGTACCAAATTCTCTGCATGGAATTAATTTTTTTACACTTTTACCAATTTGTTTTTGTGCTCCCACTGACATCTGAGTATCGATCATTCCAGGACTGATGCAATTTACACGGATTCCAAACCTGGCCACTTCTGAAGCCAGAGATTGTGTAAATCCGATGATGGCGCTTTTCGATGCACAATAATCTTCCATGCCAGGAATACCAAAGGTCCCTAAGATCGAGGAGACGTTTATGATCACACCACTATACTGCTCCAGCATAATGGGGACTACTGACTTGCAGGAATAAAAAACGCTAAATAGATTTGTTTCTAAGACTTGTTTCCATTCATCAACACTTTTGTTTACAAAGAGACTCTCCCCTGAAATGCCTGCACAGTTTATTAAAACATCCACTCTGCCACATTCTTTTTTGACTCTGTCAATGAAAGCTTCCACCTCTTCAGGATTGCGCACGTCGCAGAAAACACCATGCAAATATCCAGGAAAGGCCTGTTCCATTTCGCTGGCAGAAACCTGATTTCTTAAATAAGTGAAATATGTATTATAGTTTTCGCTTGCAAGCCTTTTGCAAATTTCACTTCCTATGGCTCCTGAACCTCCAATCACAACCGCTGCCTTATTCATAATTCACCTCTCTCATAAAATTCATTTTATTAACTAGAGTCCCTCCTATTTTTTAGTATATTATTAAGTAAGAGTTTATCCTCCTCATCTTCATAAGAATATATTTTCCCCTTACTTAAATTCCGTTTCATAATACCTTTTAAAACACTCTTTGGCCCTAAATCTATGTAGATATCAACACCTTCCTCTTCCAGATATTTGACTGATTCATACCAACGAACCGTGGAAATCATCTGCTTTGACAACAGACTATTAAAATCTCCTTCATAGGGAAGACCGCTGACATTTGAAATCACCTTGCATTCTGGTATGGAAAAGTTAATCTTTGATAGTAAGGTGGAAAAAGCAGAGGATGCTGTTTCCATATGGCTGCTGTGAAATGCAGCCCCAACATTTAATTTGGTTGTCAATATTCCATTCATTTCTAACGTTTTTTCTGCTATATTTAATGAGTTTGAATCTCCAGAGAGGACGATTTGATTTTTTGAATTGTAATTAGAAATACTGATTTTGCAATGATGTTTTTCCATAATTTCTTCGCATATCTGGTTCACATTTTCATAGTCCCATTTTACGGCGAGCATTCCGCCCTGGGATTTCTCTGATTCTATCTGCATTAGTCTTCCTCGCTCAAGAACTAATTCCAAAGCTTCTTCAAAAAACAATGCCCCAGATGCTACAAGTGCTGTAAATTCACCTAGGCTATGACCCGCCATATAATCAGGTTTGATTTTATATTCATTTAAAAAAGCCAAATAGTTTATGTAGCTTGCTACAAATATAGCGATCTGGGCATTGTCGGTCCTTGTCAGATATTCTAAATCACTTTCACAGATCCGTTTGTATATATCAAACGCAAAACGATCACTCACATTCTGATATATCTTTCTTACCCAATCGAATTTTTCATAGAGACGTTTTCCCATACTTGTATATTGAGCTCCCTGGCCCGGAAATAGCAATGCTAATTTCATTATCCCATTTCCTCCCTTCCCCCACGTAGTAGCTTTTCCTTAAGAACTTTAAATCTAAGCTCTTCTATCTATTGGAACTTAGTATTTATATGTTATGGATTAAAGCATAAAATCAATGATATTTGAAAAAATGTCCACTTTCTGTCGCTTTTCGTCCACTTTTATTTCTTTTAAATATTCGACATTCCGTCCAACAATAAGTCTTTAATGTTTTTTTATCATTATTTATAGTTTTACTTGACATACTTTTAATATTTGTATACAATTTAAAAAACCGACCAGCGGTCTTTTAATGAGAGGAGGAGGAATGGATAACCATGTTAAGGATAGACAAAGCTAACAACACAAGGCAAAAGATTATTACCAGTGCCACCACTCTATTTTTCCAAAAAGGGTTCGAGAACACAACCATGCAAGAAATCATGAACACTACTGGATTATCTAAGGGCGCTTTATATCATCACTTTATTAGCAAGCAGGAGATTCTTGAATCTATTATTATTCAAAGCAAAGAGGATATTATTGATTTTTTTGAACATCTGATTCTGGAAGACGAATTAAATTCCATTGAAAAAATTGATCTTCTTGTAAGAAAACTACAAACCGATCATGCTCTTTTGAATTTAACTCAGAATCATTGGGCTGAGAAGGTTCCATATGCTTTACTAAATACATTGAGAAATTCAATTAATATTTTAAGTAAATACGTGGAAGAGATAATCCGTCAAGGAAATGTCTCTATGGAATTTAATTGCCAGTATCCCAAAGAGGTTTCTGAAATTTTCATTCTGCTATTTGATGTATGGCTGGATCCCATAATTGTCAACAGCACTTACCCGGAAGCATGCAACAGAATCCAGTTTATTGTGACTCTCCTCAAAAAGTTTGAAGCACCACTTATCAGTGAAACCAGCGAAAAAATGATTAAAGAAAGGTTAAAAGAATATTATGATAAGTAAAAAGAAAATTCTAATGGTCAATCTCCCCTTTTCTGGACACACCAACCCTACCCTTGGATTGGCAAAGGTTATAACTTCCTTAGGACATGAGGTTACTTTCGTCCAGTCACCTGACTGGAAATCAAAGGTGGAAAAAACAGGGGCTCACTTTATCCCGTATGATCATTACCCGGAAACATTGTCCCCCTCCCAAAAAGAAATAAAAAGTTGGGGCGCTGCGTACGATACGGTAAAAAGAATTGGTCACGATTATGACTGCCTTATTTATGAAATGTTGTTTTTGCCTGGAAAATCCCTGGCTGATGAACTGGGGATTCCATCCTTTCGGCTATTTTCTACTTTTTCCCTGAATGAACGAGTTCTGAAATATTTTGGTCAGACCGGAGGCTGGTATATGACCTGCATTTTCCGCTACCCCAAGTTATGCAGCCTTATCTCTAAGAAGCTTCAAAAAAAATTCCATTTACGCTATAACAGCATTGAAAAAGAGATGGTGGATAATGCCCCGCCTCTAAACTTCACCTACACAATAAAAGAATTTCAAATTTATTCTAATGATTTTAATCCCATATCTTATAAATACATAGGTACCGCGCTTAAGGACAGGGAAACAGAAACCTCATTCCAATTTCCTAAATTACGCTTTCCCTTAATTTATATCTCTCTTGGCACACTTTTAAATACCTCCACAACATTCTTCAAGAAATGCATTCAGGCATTTAAGGATAAACCTGTAACTGTAATTATTTCAATTGGAACAATTGTAAAAGCAGAAAAACTAGGCATTATTCCAGATAACATCTTTATTTATCCCTTTGTACCCCAGTTAGAGATCTTGAAGCGCACAAGTTTATTTATCACTCATGGTGGAATGAATAGTGTCAACGAATCCATATATTATGGAGTCCCTATGCTAGTAATTCCTGTAGGAAATGACCAGCCTGCTGTAGCAAAACAAATAGAGACTCTTCATATGGGCAAATCTATCTCAAAGAAACATTTAAAACCTGAATTTTTAGCAAATAGTGCAATGAATTTGTTAAAGGATGATTCTTATAAAAAAACCATACAGTCCTATCAGGCGATTATGCTTAACGCTGGGGGGAATGATCAAATTGCAAAAGAGATTTTAGAATATTTAAATTAAAGTTTTTTTCAGCCTTTTGATTCTTAGGTATCAAACTGCCTTCGTTGATCACAACTCTCTCATCAACCGCTCATTATGAACTTTTTAGTATTTATTCTTCGAAGTTTTAAATCTTCCTATGATATCGAATCAAGTTACCACGCTGTTGATTTACAATACAAATGATTGATTATCTCAATTGGTAAAGATAAATATTCCCACAAAAAAAGCCCTCAGCGATATGAGGGCTTTCGTTTAAATAGTTTTGGGGATAACATATCCCCCCCTATTTCTATAAATCTTATAAAGGTAAATAATAGTCTTTTATATAGAAGAAACAGTATAAGTCATTAAACGTTTGCATCTGTCGCAAACGCCTCTGAACCCATAGGTGAAATTGTAACATAAAGACGCAAAACATCTTCACCTACGTTTATGACCTGTAAGCTTTCCTTACCATCCACTTGCATTAATTCGCCAGTCTGCAACAAGGTCTCATTGCCATCAGTAACAACCTTGGCATTCCCCTCCATGACCTGTAAAAAAAGAGTTGATTCCATATGTGTGTGCCCTGGGAGTATTTCACCTTTCGCAATGTTTAATACAAAGGCAATTACATCATCGCTCTTAAAAAGCATCCGCTTCGCTATTTTTCCCTCAGGCTCTGTAAAATAGTCTTTGAAAATATACTTGTTCATAGATAAATCCTCCTTTTATTTAGGCTTAAAATTGAATATCCCCATCATAGGGATATAATGAATCATTTCCTTCTTACTAAATGCTTCATATATCATTGTCTTTTATTTTATAATAATTCAAGGATATTATACAGAATTCTTTGAAATATTAACGTAATAACTTAATCTTAATAATGCAAAGTAACTGAAAATTAATTAGTACTTCTATCTTATCATAATTTTGCTCATATTGATATAATTTCATCCTGCTAGTTGAATGCTTTTGCTTTCTTTTGAAGTATCCTGGGAAGCTATTGTCGCTATCATCTCTTTTATTACATCCAATATAGTTTAAGCATATCAAAGTTATTAGAAAATAAAAAATACCGATTCTCCCCCCTACTATAAATAGGCTCTAACGGAAAAAGAATCGGTAATCGTGTTTCTAATGTTCTCGTCTATGTCATAAGACAAACTTATACATCTAGCTTAACTAGATAATAATAATATCATCAGAACTTAATAAGTTCCTATAAGTTTCACCATCTAAAACTCTATGTTATCTACATAATCTAAAGTCAACGGATATGCAAAAAGTAAACTGAGCTTTGGTGTAAATGTTGTATTTTTATTATAAGTAAAATTTATTTGCCAACTACCTTTCAGTGGCATATTCATGGAAGCAAGTCCAGACTTATACCAGGAATAATTACTCAAAACAACAGTATTATTACTGGTTGAATTTTTCACTGTAATCCCGTTTACTGAATTGCTTTTTACCCCGCTCATTGATATTTCATATACAATAGATCCTTCTGGTATTGCACTTTTAAAACGCAAATCAACAGGTACTGTAACATTCTTTCCACTCATATTTACGCTTCCTAAAGATACGGAACAAGTTCCAACTGAATATGTAGGTCCCCCAACCAATAGAATATAACTTGAGGTTGCCGATGTAAGTCCTTTAATTTTAACATAATAATATCCTTCTGATGTAGCTTTAAAAGAATATCCTACTGGAAATAAGCGACTTTTTGTATAGGTACCAGAAGATACTAAGTTATTATTGGAATTATATATTTCGTAATCAAACGGCTTATCATTACAAGTAATATATTGTACACCAGCATTTAGATAGACTTTATACCAATCTTCATCGTTGTTACTAGTATTGCCTTTCACTACATATTGATTGGGTCTACTGCCGTTAACAACCTGGGCTGCTGTTTCATAATTTGCTTGTATCAGCTGTGCGGTATCCATACTATCATTCGGTTCTGTTTCAGACACACTTTGAGCTTTAGCAGTAATGCCATTTGTCCATACGATACAACACACCATCACGACTGTAATCAATGCTTTAAAGTTTTTAGTTTTCCTTATCATTTAACTATCCTCCACCTTTTATTACTTTAAGTTATTTTGCTTGTACATTATAAAATAACTCACCTTATAATCTTATGTGAAAATGAGGGTATTTATGACAATTTCTATCAATCAATTATCTGGATCTTCATGATCCCAACTTTAGGATCTGCCACCCCATAATGGATATATTAGTTCTGACAGTTAATTGGATTAGAAACCTGTGAAAACTACTGGCTTTCAATTAGTTATGAGAAGAGATAGCTTTTGGGGGCATCCACTTCAAAGATCTCTCATCCCATGATGGATAGATTTCCATATCATAGCGATATGAAGGTACATAATCTGTCACATAATATCCTGTAGCCTCATAAAATGGCTGATCCCCACCAGTCATGCCTTTGCATTCTGGGTATTTTTCTAACACTCGATTGGAAGCCTCATTTAATATAGCGGTTGCCAAACCTTTTCTTCGTTCCCAAAAAGCAACTCCAAGAGGTTCTAATTCACAATACGGCATTCTCTTGTCATACCATATAATTGCCATTGCTACAGGTCTCTTCTGAGGATCTAAAATACAGAGATCTAAGAATGGGTCGTAATGCTTTTCATTACGCATTTCAGAAAATGCGTTTGCACAATCCGGCACGTCATGAATGCTATAGTGAAATGCTGCCATATGTACATTCGCCAGATAAAATGGAGGGGTTTCATTACCATCAGCAAAGGTATACCCTTCTGGTAGCTTAACAGGATATCGTTCAGCACCAAATGTACGAATTCGTATTCGTTCTCCCCCCTCTTCTTTTACAAATCCTTCTTCTAAAACCAATTCTGATAGAGTCACATTCCATTGAGGAATCAAGATACGAACAAAACGTTGTATCTTATTCTTATCTTTCACACACGACATAGTTGTTTTTGCAAAATAAATCATGTCGCTAAGAAGTTCTTTATGCTCCGCAAACCTTTTCTCTCTAAAAAGGAAAAAGACTGCTCCGTTATCATTAGCCTCATTGATCGCACAAGCAACTATAGTTTTATCCAGGAAATACACACCAACGGTTCGCTCCCATACATTAGAAAAATGCAAAAAAGATGGGTGTAAACCATTCGTAAATTCTAATCGACTCAATCCATAAGTAGGATTCTCCCATTGGTATGAATTTAATATCAACTCTTCTATTTCATCAAAATAATCTTTTCTATAAAAATCAAACCTATAATTCATTCCCCCACCAACCCTTTCACATAAATTCCAATTTGATATTCCAATGGAATAATACTGTTTTTGAATTCCTACCTTTTATTTAGCTTTAATGCTTGAAAACATCTATATTTAAATTATATTCGTTGATCTCTTTTGTTACAACTTGCCATTCCAATACTAAGCAACAGCCACATCATCGGGGATGTAATCGGTAAACTTATATTAACAAACGCTTGAGTGTTATAACAAATCAAGGCAAAACAGCATCCTATTATATAAGGCTTTTCCTCCACTCGTTTCCAGATACGGGTAATTGCAGAACCTAAAAAAACAACATAGGCAATCAAACCAGCCGCACCGGTGGTCATAAAATATTGCAAATATTCATTATGGGTATTTTCATAACGCTGTGGCATTTCAGCTCTGATTTTGCTTACGGTAAGTATTCCAAATGTATCTGGCCCATGTCCGAGCAATTTGTGAATTGGTTTAAAATCACTATATAATTCCAAGGATTTTCTCCAGATATAACCTCGGTTCGTTCCCCAGCTATCATCTAATACCAAATACCTTCCTAACCCGCCATACCTTTTTGCATTTCCCGCCACATTTGCATCAAACAATAAAAAACAAACCGCTAATACGGAAAGTAACAGCACACCTGCCCACCCATATACCAACACTTGGCCAGCTTGATCCCCCTTATTCTGGTTACTCCTGTTCCATATATTGACTGCAACATATGCCACCCACAATCCTATTACCACATACATCAAGCCATTAAAGTTAGCCAATACCTCAAATAAACTGTCAAGTCCAATAACCCTATCCGCATAGGCCTGGTTGATGAAGGCAATGCATTGCACCACCGTACCAAATGTTGCAATCATCAATAAATAACGCCGAATCCCAGTTTTACTTTTAAATAATATCAACGGCAGAAATCCAAATAATGCTGCCAACGCCAGATATGCATTATCACTACATCCCATGATAATTGCAAAAAAACCCACTACCATACATAAATAACACCAAATTACTCTTACCTTATTCCTTGTCACCCCAAACCAAGCCGCTGCAACACCTAAAACCAGTGCGATATAAGCGGTATATATATTAATGTTACCTATGGTCGAGGTAAATATATCCCATTCTTCCGACGCAATTTTATCATGGAAGTGCAAGATGTCCATTCTAAAATAATCCGTAATTCCAATAAAGCATACCACCATGCCACTAATCAGGAAAATATCCAGAACCCATTCCTTGGCCTTCCAAAACCGACTAATCATAAAGTATGATGCAACATATAATGTGAGTAAAAATAGACCGGAGTACCGCCCTTCGTTCCCCCAAAACGACTCATAAAAATAATCCGACTGAAATGTAGAAATTACAAGAATGATCCAAAAAACTATAACTGAAACATCGGTTATGCTAAATGTTTTACTCCAGTTTTTGGGGTGCAGCCTGGAAAAAAGCATTTTTGCGTGCTTCCCCTTATTCTGTAAATTATCGATAATTAACATATTGAAAGAAAGAACGAGACAAAGCGCTAACATAAGCACTATGCAGCCCCAATAGAATTGATATTTGATCACTAAGATATCTATGTAGGAATTATTATATCTCAGTGGAAATACCAACATTAGTAATAGAATAAAAAAACTGATTACCCCGTTGATAATGGATGAACAAGTTTCTGCAAAGATGTCTCTATCATCTTTTGTTTTATCACTTTTAAATTTCAAATCATCGCCCCCGTTTTTCATAAATACTTAATATAGTATAACATTTAACTATTTTATATACAATTTAAGATTCAATTAATACACAAAATCATCTTGTGCTTATGCTTATGAAACCATTCACGGGTAGAAAACTGCTGCATGAGATAATCAATTACCGGAATAAATACAACGTCGACCAGCATATCCTGCATTCGGACACCCGTTGTGGTAGTAATTATATTATTTTCCTGTTAATACACCGAAAAGCACTGACAATTCGCTATTACAGATCAAATACTCATTTGATAAACTATAGATATCAAATGGAGGTAAAAGAGATGAAAAAAGTAATAAAAGTGATTTGTTTTGCAGTGAGTTTATTTATGGTACTTGGAGCTTTTGTATTTGGTCCAATCAATACCGTCAGTGCAAAGGAAACATCGACTCAAAAGAAGGTTCTTATGGTAATTGCACCAAAGGATTTTGAAGACTGTGAAGTTGTTGAACCCATGGCTATTTTAAAGGCTAACGGTGCAGAAGTAATAATCGCTAGCACAACAACGGATACAGCAATTGGTATTAATGGATTTAAATTAACACCAGATATCAGAATCAGTAATGCAAAGACTGATGACTATGATGCCATCGTATTAGCAGGAGGAACCGGCGTTATCAGTCATTTATGGGACAACGAAGAACTGAGAACACTGATTCAGCAATTTAATTCTCAAAGCAAAATAGTTGCAGCTATGTGTGCAGCTCCCCCAGCTCTCGCTAAGGCCGGAATCTTAAAAGATAAAACAGTTACCATGTTTCCTTGGGACGATGGAATCAAGGAACTTACCTCAAGAGGTGCCATATATGTGAATGAGGAGACTGTTACGGATGGAAATATCGTAACAGGAAAAAATCCAGCTGCGTCAAAAAGCTTTGGACTGGCTATCTGTAACGCTTTAAAAATCAGAAAATTCTCTAAAAATATATTAATGGTAGTAGCCCCAATAGATTTTGAAGATGTAGAGTTATACGCTCCCAAAACGTTGCTTGAGATAAACGGAGCTAATGTAACTGTAGCAAGCACTACAACAACAGCTCTTGGGCTAAATGGATCAACTTGTACCACTGATATTATGATATCCGATGCAAAAGCAACGGATTATGATGGGATCGTTATCGTTGGTGGCACAGGAGTAATCGGTAGTTTGTGGGATGATAAAGATCTCAGAAATCTACTAAAAGATGCAGATAAAGAAAAAAAGATGATAGCAGCAATATGTGCAGCACCGCCGATTCTGGCAAGAGCTGGTCTTCTTAAGAACAGAAAAGCAACCATGTTCCCCTGGAGTGATGGTATTAAGGAATTAACCAAAAATGGGGCTAACTATGTTGATCAAGAGGTTGTTGTATCCGGTAATATTGTTACAGGAAGAAATCCAGATGCTTCCGTAGCTTTCGGATTAAAGCTGTGTGAGGAGCTAAAAATACTTGGCAATTAAATGAAAATTCTATATTTCTTTCCTGAGCAGTGATATAATTAAATATATCATTGCTCAGGAGGGGTCGTATGAGTACATACTTTACAGAGGGTAAAATATTTTATCCGGGCTTTCAGTTTCCTATCCACCATACAAGCGCCAACTGCTTCACAGATGGTGCAAATAAGCGAGACCATTATAAAATGATTTTTGTTATTTCTGGTACTGGAATACTTACTCTTAATAATCACAAACAAATCATCGTAGCTCCATCTGCTCTCTGTCTGAATGAGACAGATACATTTTCTTTGGAATCAGAAGTATCTCTTCAGTGTACGGCTATCTTCTTTCACCCACAAATTATCAATCAACATTTCGATTTTCCTGTACTTAGAGCATCTGATCATCAGCTATCTTTAAATGAAATACAAGATCTATACTGGTTAAACCCGTTTTTAAGAAAAACAAATGAATTTATGGGTTTATTGCATCTTGGCCCCAGCAACGCACGCAGAATACATAACATTATTGACAATATAAAAAATGCCTTGGATATTCAATTGGATGATGATTGGCCCTGCAGAAGCAGAACCTATCTAATTGAAATGCTTTTTTTGTTATCAAGATTACTCATTATTGATGAGGCCCTTGAAAGCGTAGAGCTTGATAAAGACCCTGGCGATATCAAAGAGATCATTCTGTATTTGTACACAAATTATATGAATAAGATAACCATACAAGAGCTTACCGATAAATTTCATATCAACAGAACCTCGTTAACAGAAAGATTTCGTGGGATTACAGGTCATTCAGTAATGGAGTATCTCATTAGTCTAAGACTGTATTTAGCGTCGAAAATGCTCAAAGAAACTCTATTACCTATCTCTGAGATTATCGAGAGGGTAGGTTTCTCTGATATCACGCACTTTGGAAGGATGTTCAAAAAAAATTTTGGCTATTCTCCTTCCGAATATAGATCGATTCATTGCACCATGCTGTAAAAATTTAGGTTTTTCAAGATAGGCGGATACCAGGACATTTATTCTCTTCCTTCTTCCGTCTTCCCTTCCATCGCGTCTTTGGAAGGTCTTTCGGTGGTGTCATGCATGCCCTTTGTTTTGAATGATTTTGCAGTTTAGTTAGTAAATACTAACCTAGGTTCAAAAAAAATCATTTTTGCATTTTCAAAGAGCATCACCTTGTACCAACCCCAAATATTTTTTTAGAGCTAAAATAGCATCATTACTAATAATATGTTCTATTTTACATGCATCTGCGCTTGCGATCAGTTCATTCACATCACAACAAGTAATTAGAAATTGGCTTATAACCTGAAACTTAGTTGTAATTATCTCTCCTTGTTTGCGGCCTTCCTCAGTGAGCTGGATTTCACCACCCAAAGGCTTGATAACCAACCCTTCTTTTTGTAATGTAGTCACAGCACTATGAACACTAGGCTTTGAAACTCCTAAATATACAGCAATGTCAATTGAGCGTACTAATTGCGTTCTTTCAGAAAGTTTATATATAGCCTTTAAATATTCCTCTCTTGAAGGACTAAGTTTTTTCTCCAAATGATGACACTTGTTATGTTTCACAGCAGATCCTCCATTTTAACTTTAGTGCAACGTGTATAGATACCATACACTTTAATTCAATTAATTTTCCCATTATTTTAAACCCTTTTTATTCTCGTTATCACCCGGATGCTTGATAAACGAGTCGGTTTGTGGAAATATTGTATTGTCATATGGATAAAATGGAACACAGAAGCATTGGAAAAAAGAATTTAAAAATGTTTGATGTATTCTTTGGTCAACTTTAAGTTTTTCTCGATACTGCCGTTCGCTTTCCTCATTATTATCAAAGGTTTGATGTTCTATTATTTTCTTTTTAATGTTTGTACCTCCTACCTATTATGTGTAAAATGTGTATGGTTGCTATACTCTTTAATAAAATTTTTATTGAATGATATTTTCATCAAAGTTTTGAACCTTGCTGATTAAAGCTAACAAAAAGTTTGACAAAAATTGAATTTCCGCCTCAGTAGCATTTTGCAGCTCAGTGTCCACCATGTTGTTTATAATATCATGGTAAATCATATGATTTTTATGGGCTTTTTGCCCCTTTTCCGTTAGACTCAGCAAATATCTAGATAAATTGAGTTCATCAACTTCTTTTTTAACCAAAGCCTTTCTCTCCAGTTTTTTAAGAATTTCGGAAACAGCTCCCTTTGTTACTCCTAGGATATCGGCTAGACCACCCACATGAATGTATGAATGTTCGGCGATTGCCTTTATTACATGAATTTCAGAGTGAAAAATAGGAACATCCGTTCCGTAGTAACGTGTCTTTTTATCTAGTTCCATTAAGGCCAACGCCAAATCTAAGGATTCATTTGCAATGTCATGTTTGTTGTTTTTCATCTTTTCCATACCAATAGTATATGGTTGCTATACGCTTTTGTCAAGTCGATATTGCACATTTTTTCGTTATCACAATTACTCCCACCAATGCTTTATTTCTGCAATGCTAACATCCCATACTTTAGCGTTTCCAGTGACTATGATTTTAACATCTTCAATTTCCGAATCAAAAAACATTCTCATTTTAAACGTATTTTTATCTTCGTCCTTATCACTAAATTGAATCAGCTCTTCTCCATTGACCATAATCGTAGCGGAGCCACTATATTCTTCCCCGTCGGGAATACCAATATTAGCATAGAACCATAGATTTTCCTTGCCTAACTTAAAAAGATAATCTTTACTCATTCCATCACTGCTGCTAAACAAATTTAAAGTAGGCTCTATTTTTTCGCCTTGAACCGAGAACGTTGATATACTTTCAGTTACTGGTGCGGTTCCACTTATTTCGTTTATTGCTTCAACAGGCCCTATTCTTTCATTCACATGTACAACATAATCAATTGTTTCAGAAGCAGTCATAACCCCAATAAATAATATAAGAACAGAGACTGCCGAGGCAACAAGCTTTTTAAAGGTTATCTCAGAGGAAAACCCTACTTTATAAGCAACGAATCCCATGATTGCACCTAATGTATTCGATATAATATCCATAACGTCAAACGTACCCAGGAATGTTAAAGACTGTAGCACTTCCAAAAAGCCGATCACTAATATAAATAATGTGATGAACTTTCTAAAACGGGTTCGATACAGCAATGGAATTATGATTCCAAAAGGGATAAAAGCGGCAATGTTTCCAAAATCGTATAACCAAGACATTGTTAGTTTTGGAAACCTTAGGAGAATCCCTTCCGGGACAAATATAAATGTATACTGATTATAATCGATTTTCTGCTCGATTCTATGAAACCCAAAGAACATGAGGTACAAAATTAAAGCTGTATATATTATAGTTCCTATAAGAATATATCTACGTAACTTATTATTGATAGCTACAGGATTATCAGATAACACTTCATTGCCATTTGGTGTTTCTTTTTGTTGGTTTTTCATTCTTAGCACCTCCATTTATAGAATATCATAATATTCTTACCTCTTCAATCTGCAATAAAAAAGTATCTATCGTCATCTGTCATAGATCCTAATTAGACTCGTTATTTTCAATAGTCTCAGGCTATCTTTAAAACCACTACAACCTCTACATGCCTTAAGTTGGCTAGTTGTTTTTTATCTCTTGATATAGACTTATTCGGTAGTAAAATTGGTTATCGTTTCTATATGAATTGATATCCAATAATTTCTATATAACCTTACTGCAAGGCTTACTCTTCTAAGATTGGAGAGTTATTGCAGTTCTTTGTGCCGGTTTTCTGGTGGTTCGCACACTCCCACAGGACACTTTTGTATCCATATTTCGATCAGACCAGCTTGTCCACATTTCTTGCAATCAGTGATATTCGTTAGAACATATCCTAAGGTATAAATGGTATAAGTTTAGTTTTATCCCCATACCCCATTGCTATTCCTGCAGTATCAAATCATGAGGAAAGAAGTAACACTTAAAAAACAGTAATTAATTTATGTGTCTGATTTTGGATTGCCTGTACGATTGCTTCCTACATCCATCCCTTCGTAATATACTAAAATCAAAAAACTTCTTGACATTATTATTTAGTTACTATATTATTTAGTTACTATGAAAAACAAAGAACATTTAATAGAACAATTTTATCAGATGGGTAACCTGATGATTCAGGAGATGCAGACACCTTGGTCCTATGGGGGTGATTTCTTGCTTTCCCATTCTGAGATTCACCTACTGGAGGCCATAAAGTCCCAGGAGGGAGCAAATGTAAGCGAACTGGCTGCTTATTTGGAAATAACCAGCGGAGCGGTGAGCCAGGGTACAAAGAAGCTGCTGGATAAAGAACTGATTGAGTCTTACAAAAAAGATGGCAACCGAAAGGAGGTTTTTTCCCGGCTTAGCCCCCTAGGAGAACAAATCTGTGAAGGGCATCAAAAACACCATGAATGCATGTGGGAAGTTTGGCAAGAGTTTACAACAGGATTGGATCAGAAAGAAACACAGTTGATTTCTGATTTTCTAGAAATGGTAACCAGGGGTATGACACAGATGATTGCTCAAGGGGGACGTCGTCTAAACGATTGAGATTGGATTGATTACGGCAGTCTTCACAGATAAGGATATTGAGGGGGCTCGGGTGGATGGAATCACCTGCCAGTAAAGGAGGTACATAAAGCCTTAATTTATTACCATTCTGAGAGCATTGATTAGATCCTGGAAGATCTTGTGCAAATGATAATCAAAATATTTATTAGAAAAGGAGATGTGAGAAATGCCATCAGTAAAAAATAATGAGATATTAGCTGAACGCATGAATTCGGAAAGCAGGCTCTTCTTCATGGACCCCGAAGACGAAGATCTGGATTTCATATTTCAATGGTTCGTTGGATGGATAGCCTATGGTGCCTGCACGCCAGGTGAGTTGTTTAAAGTCGCTCGCAAAGTTGATGCAAAGTCCGCTGTGAGCTGGAAAGAAGGGTTTGAGAAAGAGGCAAAAAAGATTGAAGCAATTGGCGAAGACTGCCTGAAAAAAGGACATCGGATTAGTGCTGGACAAGCGTTCTTACGAGCCTTCGGGTACTACAGAGCATCCTACTGCGCGATAGATCCGACGGATGCGGATTTCTTTCCAGTCTATTTTAAGACCGTAGAGTGTTTCAAGAAATATCTTGACGCTATGTCTAAAACGATAAACCATGAGTTTGTGGAAATCGAATACAAAGGCTATAAGTTTCCGGGCATTTTTCTGAAGGCTGAGAACAGTAACAAGCCAAAACCAACAATCATTTTCCACAACGGTGGAGAATCACATAAGGAGGACACCTTCTTCCTTGGAGGAAAAGAAGCCATTGATCGAGGGTATAACGCATTGCTCATAGATCTTCCTTATGATGTGCAACCAAGATCCTATAACCCCGAGATCACAGCAAAGAACTTCCCAAAAGCCGATTTGCTAGGTGCCTATCATGCAGCCACTGATTTCCTTGTTGCTCGTCATGACGTAGATGCTAAACGGCTGGTCGTATGCGGCGATAGTTATGGTGGTATGAAGAGTACCTTCAATGCGGCTAATGATGATCGTTTTGCTGCGTTAGTTGCTAGTGCACCATTATATTCTTGGCCACTCGTGATTAAAAATGGTGTTATGCCTCCGTTCATTATGGGGGATGCACAAGAGTCCAAGAAGATTATAAATAGTTTGCCATGGCTTTCCCGTGTAACACTTAATCGAGTTAGTTGGATGCATGGTTTCGACAGTATTGTAGAATGGTTGCCTGCAACAGAAAGTAATATGGAGCTGGATCCTCGAGATCTCAAATGCGCTTTCCTGTCTATTCGCGCAGAATCTGAGGGCCCTGAGGTTGTGAGGCAAGCAACGGAATGTTATGAAAAAGCGTCCTCCAAGAAGAAAGCTTTGTGGATCGGGAAAGCAGAGGATGGAGCCGATTTCCACTGCCAAATCAACAATCTGGCGTTGCGGTTCCAGGTGCAGTTCGATTTCTTGGACGAAGCCCTAGACTATAACTGTTAGCCCTAGGTAAAGAGTATGGCGTTCTCACATCAAGAATATGTATTTTGAACTGCTGGAAAGCTCCTTGGAATAAGCAAATCCCAACTCCTTAAAATCCTTGAGACCATTCAGATCAGAAATATTATTCTCTGCCATGAACCGTACCATACCACCTCGAGCCATCTTAGATATTGTTCCCTTTTGCTTCACTTTCCCTTCCACCAGCTCACCAAACTCAATCGTAATAAATTGATCCTTTGGTGTGATATGTTTTTCGATGCATTGTGAGTATTCCTTCGAAGCCAAGTTAAGGATAATTCTGTCATCGTCCATCAGACTATGATACAACCGGTCTCCCCAGAAATCATATAAATCTTTGCAATCATTCACGGATAGCTTTGCCTGCATCTCTAGTCGATATGGCGTTACCCCATCAAAGGGCCTTAGTACTCCATAGAAGCCTGACAGAATACGCAAATGCTCTGATAGGTACGAAAGTGCTCTAGCTGTGAGCACTTTCGGAGCCATATGCTGATACTGCAAGCCTTCATATGCTATTACTGCCGGTGTCAGTTTACGCATCAAAGTCATATCTTTATAGCGCTTATAGTTTAATTCTGCTAATTTATCATTGCATTTCCACAATTCCTTACCTTCTAATAAGGACATGGATTTCATTTCATGCATCAATATTTTTGCATCATTAATAAATCCGGGTATTCCGGTAACCTCAATGGAATCCGTATCCTCGTTCATCTTCTTTGCTGGAGAAATTATTATCTTCATATCCTATAAGTGAGCCAGCATTTGTGCCGGATTCTCCTCTGCCTTCACTTTACCAAAGGCTTGTACAATTACCCCATCTTCATCAATGAGATATGTGGTTCGAACCACAGCCCCCTTTTCCTGAAACTGCGGATACAACTCTCCAAAGTTGCAAGCCTGCTTGGTACAGCCCGGAGTATTGTCCTTTGGATAGAAATATAAAATAACCTTCCTACCCTTGTACTCCTCTAACGTGTGCATCAGCCCATTCTGATCCGGCAATGAAAATGCTGGTGCTTTTGTTCCTGTCTCTATCACAATCTGACCTCCTGATTCTTATGTTAAATATAAAATCCTTCTCTTCCGCTTTTCTAGTATTCATTTCACTGTTACAATTTCCATCATTGCCTATTCTTCTATATCACGATGCCATCGCAATGGTCAATTTCATGTTGTATAATCTGTGCAATCCAATCAGTAAACTTCTGACACTGTTTATTGAAATTCATATCCCAAAACTCTACCTCGATATCCTTATATCTGGTAGTCTTACGAACTCCAATCAAAGAAAGACAGCCTTCTTCCGTCACGTACTCACCAGACTTTTTTACAATCACTGGATTAATCATCGCAATATTAGCAAAGCCCATACTCACTGCTATTATTCTCTTCTTGACACCAATCATATTAGCCGCCATTCCTACACAGCCTGCTTCATTGGCTTTTAAAGTGTCAAGCAAATCCTGAACAACCTGCATGTCCGCTTCCGTTGCCAGTTCTGACTTCTGATTCAGGAAAATGACATCCTTCATTACTGATCTAATCATTACAAACCTTCTTTCATTTGCTCAAAATAGTTGTGTTTCAGAGTATTCTTCTGCCAAGGCAATACCGTATATTTACCATATGGTACAATTACGCTAATGCCTGTCTTTATTTACTGTATTATTTGCTTATCTGTTTTAATAAGTCAGATTGGCATAACCTTTCTGCACTTCTGCCTCAGGCTTTCTGCTACAACCAACTTCCTCCTCGGATAAATAGATATTATTTGAACTACACTGTAGTTCATTTTTTACATACAAATTATAACACATTACCAGCTTAAAAAACACTTCATTTCCTCTTACACTCTATCAAATATATGTTTTGATACAATAGCAGGATGAGTATCAAAAAATCCCCAAACCAGATGATACCTGGTTTGAGGATTTAATAAATCGAATAACAGAACACCCAGAATGTCTACTTCTCATGCTCAATTTTGATAGTGGAACTATACGGTACTGCCGGGTTCTTTGCCAAATACTTTTACTCCTGCATCATATACCGGAATATATGCTGTTTTTACGGTATTTCCGGAGGTAGCTCCAGAAAGGTCCGTATAGGAAAAATCATTGGCATTGTTCCAGGTTACTGTGGATGGCGCTGCAATCCGAAACTGTACTTCTTTTCTGTAAGCAGACTGTCCGCCAGGATAAATCTTGGTTCCGGTAAAATCTGCATTGACATAATAGATATTGGACGCTTCATTCCATGGCAGTAATTTGGATACCACAGCTCCGTTATTGTAATTGGTATTT
Organism: Lacrimispora algidixylanolytica; assembly: GCF_003609635.1. GTDB lineage: Bacteria > Bacillota > Clostridia > Lachnospirales > Lachnospiraceae > Lacrimispora > Lacrimispora algidixylanolytica. The sequence continues at coordinate 222,746 of NZ_MCIA01000023.1, forward strand.
ACCGTAATATCAGATGCTTTATATCCCAACTTTTTCACTTCTGAAATATCGATGAAGTATTTAAAGGACAGCTTATCTCCCATTTTAGCAGGCCAGCCAGAGCGGTTGTTTAAAAGTGCCTTGATTTCAATAAAATTACTGCCGGAGGCATTGATTCCTGCTTCTACAAAGTACTCATCATTGGTTACCGGTTCGATTGCTTTAAAGTCAGCAATTGGCATTCCGCCGTACACCCCATATAATTTAGCAAGGGCACCTACAAATCCTGCATTGTAATCGCATGCAATTTCATTATTTACATAATTACCGATATCATCGGTGTAGCTGTCATCTCTTCCGGGACCGCCAACTAAAGCACCGTAGATTGTATGTCTGTGATAGGTGGGAACCGTCTGACTGTCAGCCCAAGAACTGTGAGCCGTTCTGTGGTGAGGTCTCTTTGGAGGATTTTCACCAAATCCAACCACAAAACTGTGTCCTGCGCTACCCAGAGCATAATCCACCTGCTGCTTGGCAAAGGTATTATACGCAGTTACCTTGGAAGCGGTACAACCGGACCAGTCTGCATAAACACTTGCTAAGAAGGCTGTGGTAGTAGCATAACGCAAAGCTCCCCAGGAATCCAACCAGGCAAGGCCTTTTGGTGTATAGGAGACACGTTCTCCGTTATAACCGGTGGACCAGTAATCCAAATGCATTTCTGATGCTGTCTTATAAATTGCTTTGTTTGTGATCCTGGCAAGAAGGATTTCTGTGCCATAATGTACATCATCCCAGTTATGAGCCCATCTGTAAGCAAAGGTAGTGGACTGGGATTCTGTTCCCCAGTTTTTCACATAGGATTCCGCTTTGTTTAAATAAGTGGTTTCTCCTGTTGCAAGATACAACCAGGTACCTGCCCAGCTAAGTTCATCATAAAAACCGCTGTAGGAGGTGTAAAAACCATTGGCTGCAGTATAGCCTGCATCACTCTTGGTGGTATCTGCAAAAGCAAAGAGCTCTTTGGCATGACGGACGCATTCTGCGGCATAAGTCGGATTGCTTTCTGCAAATATAGCACCTGCGGCAGCTAAAGCTGCTGCTGACCCAGCTACTACGGAAGAACCAGGCCTTGCTAAATCTACCTTAAAGGATGGACGTGCCATCTGCATAACCTCGGCAGGTCCCCACCAGGAATGGTCAGCATTGCCGTCACCTACCTGATAGTAGAATACATTAGCAGATGGATGGCATTTTATCAGATAGTCGGTTGCCCACTTGATTTCCTCTAGCAGATAATCAAGCTGACCGCTCTGTTTCAAGGCGGCCCTTGATTCATAAACGCTCCAGGCTAACATAGCAGCCGTGTACGCCAACGGTAGGTTGAATTTCGGGTGATCACCTGCATCGTGCCAACCGCCGGTCAAATCAAGTCCGGCGTCTGCTCCATCCGTCAGACCGGAATCTCCTCTCCAGTTATTCCGGATGGTTTTCGGAAGTTTTCCGGAGCGCTGGAACTCATAAAACATGATTGCTTTTTGTAATGCTTCTCCGTAATTATAATTTGTCTGCGCTTTTGCAGTTTCTGCTGATTCAAGCCCTGTTAAGTTGGGATTTCCACCCATATTTTTATGTTCCTTAGTAAAAGCTTTTCCTGAAGAATTAACATTCATTTTTATTTCCTCCTTTAGATTTTTAACATTTAGTTAGGATATAACTGAATAAATATGTTGCCGGCGTTTTATATATCTTCCAGTTACATACTATAAAAAGAAATAAAAAATTATTTTGTAAACTAATTTATAGTTATTATTTAATACCTTTAATATTTTCACTGAATCAACAAATTCAAAGATGGAGCTGTTGCAAATTTTGCAACAGCTCCATCTCGAGTTAATTCACCCTCATTAAAAACATTTTTTATGTGGCGTGAGATAGTAGACTTATCTCTCTGAAACAATTCGGCCACCTGATCAATTGAAAGCCAAACAGTATCATTAGCAAGTTTCAGTTCAATTTTTTATTCCCGTCTTACCCACATGCACGGAGTATTATATTGGTATATTCTTTAAGTAAAAACTCGGTGATATCAAATTATTCACCTTAATTCGCTCCAATAAGCAAAGCCAAATATCCCCATTCCCAGATTAAGTTTTTAAAGCTTTTATCCAGATATTCACAGATATCTTCTTGGTCATATCCCATCATTCGTGATATAACAACTATATAATTACGTACCACTGTATAAGACAGTTTTTCTTGTTCATCAAGTAACCAACTTAGAAAGATTGAGTGCCTCATTATCGCATATTCCATAGCAATCCACTGAATCATAACAACCATACTTTCCAAATCCGAGTCTGGCATCAGACTATTTGAAAAAATTTCTACAATAAGATAATTGCGAAATAACTTTTCATAAGAAGAAAACTGCTTTTCGAATTTCTGTAATTGTACAATCATTTTACGTTTATCATAGTCTCTCGATAAGTTTTCCGCTAACACAGCTATTGGTTCCAGATAACTGGTATATAGTTCTTGCTTTCGATAATTTTCAGCTATATCTAAAAAAAGTTCATTATTTTCTTCAAAAGTATCTAAACTTAGAAATTTCATGTTATCTATGGTATCTGATAATTCTTTTAAGACAGCTTTGTCCTTATATTCGTCTATCTCTTTTTTTAATACAGATTCATTTTGATGAATCTCCAGAAGGATATAAAAAATCATCATCACACTCTTTGAAATAGAAAAGTGTTGATTTTGTATAATAGTAATCATCATAGTTCGAATCTGCAACAAAATGTCTTCATCCATATCAAACATATTCTTCGTAAAACAAATTTTATCCTGCTGATTCATCAAATCCACAACTTCTGGGCAGCAGGATACCAAAGAGTATTCTTTTCTATCTGCAAATTCGTGTATCTGCCTTGGGAAAATCGCACAAGTTTCAGACAAAACTTCATCTCCAAAAGTCAATACTAGATTGCAAAGTTTCTGTTCATTTAAGAAAGGACACTGCTTCTGTTCATTCAAAGCAATGACACGTGTGCCATCTTTTTGTCTTACATATTGATCTAAATAATCATTGTTTTGCTTTGTTAAGCTTAAGTGATTCCATTTTATATAAGTATCATCATCTACTGCAATCTTCCACTCTTGGCAACAAGTAAACGAACACCTGTCTGCAATGCAGGTAAAATTGTCATAGTAATCCGTTTTGATTTCATTCTTCATAATCATCTCCTAAAATACACTGATAGCGTCATTTTGTATACTTCTTATTTTCTCAGTGCTTCTTACTAAACCCAGTATATAACTATTTTGTTGTTTTTTCAGATAACCCATAGACTGTTATTGTTTCAATAATTGCTCCATCATTTTCCCAAGACTGTGTAGCAGGATATTCTTTTCTGTTTTGTAAGATATGATTCTGACTTTTTTATCTCTTACCATCAAAATCACCTATGCCAACAATATTTTTCCCTAAAAATCAGGGCAAAAATCGGCCATTATTTAGCCTGATTTTTGCCCGTTTTTCACACTGAAACCGCAACATATTGAGGTTTCAGTGTTCTATTCATCATTTTGACCTCAACGTGTCATTAGAATTACTGTCTCCACATGCCCCGTAATAGGAAACAGGTCCACTCCCCAACCTTTCTTAGCTTCATACCCTCTTTTCCTAAAAAGATCTAAATCTCTTGCAAGCGTCTCCGGTCCACATGAAATATATACCACTTTTTTAGGATTTAATTTAGCAACCGAATCAATAAATTCCACTGTACTTCCACTTCTTGGGGGATCAAGGAATACTACATCAACATTCTCTCCGTTTTCCGCCATATTTTCCATGAATTTTCCTGCATCGTTACAGAAGAATTTCACATTATTTAAACCATTTATTTTTGCGTTTTCGAATGCATCTTTTACAGCATCGCGATTAAATTCCACACCAATGACCTCTTTTGCATACTGGCTGGCAACGATGCCAATGGTTCCAATTCCGCAATAAGCATCAATGACTCGTTCTTTTCCGGTCAATCCGGCCGCTTCAATGGCCTTTTTATATAGAATTTCAGTCTGAACCGGATTCACCTGATAGAAAGATTTAGAAGAAATTCTGAAGCGATATCCACATAAAATATCCTCGATAAATCCTTTACCATACAGTACATGTTCCTTATCTCCCAAAACCATGTTGGTTCCACGACCATTAATATTTTGGATTACTGTGGTGATTTCCGGTTGCTTCTCTAGTAATGCCTTCACAAAATTATTTTTAGACGGAAAGATTGGTGAAGCAGTAACTAAAACAACCATAATTTCCCCTGTTGCAAAACCTCGTCGGATCAAAACATGACGAAGTAAACCATATCCCGTATCTTCATCGTAAGTACGAATTTTAAAGGATTTAAGCATGCCTCTGATGGTACCAATGATTTCATCTGCCTTTTGATCTTCAATCAGGCAGCTTTCAACTGGAACAACATGATGTGAATTTGCCTCATAGACACCTGAAAATGGATTTCCCTTTTTATCACGATCAAAAACAGCATGTACTTTATTACGGTAATGATAAGGGTTTTCCATACCGATCATTGCTTCAAGTTTACAATAGGGCTTCAATAACTCTTCAAGCCGCTTTTGTTTCTGCTCAAGTTGTTGTTTATAAGGTATATCTAGTAGCTGACACCCCCCACATATCCGAAAAACAGGACATTGGGTTTTGTTTCTTCTTTCCCCTGGATTTCGCTCAGTCTTGTCATCAGCTCCCTGCCAAGTTTTCTCTCCGTACTTCTTTCCGGCCTTTTCCCCAGATTTCTGCCAGGTTTTCTCGCCAAACTTCTTTCCAGTTTGCTCGCCTGCCTTAGACCAGGTCTTTTCTCCTGATTTCCGCTCAGTGTTTTCATCAGCTCTCTGCCAGGTTTTTTCTCCGTACTTCTGTCCGGCCTTTTCCCCTGATTTCTGCCAGGTTTTCTCGCCAAACTTTTTTCCAGTTTGCTCGCCTGCCTTAGACCAGGTTTTTTCTCCTGATTTTCGCTCAGTCTTTTCATCAGCTCTCTGCCAAGATTTCTCTCCGTACTTCTGTCCGGCCTTTTCCCCTGATTTCTGCCAGGTTTTTTCGCCAAACTTCCTTCCAGTCTGATCACCTGCTTTAGACCAGGTCTTTTCTCCTGATTTCCGCTCAGTGTTTTCATCAGCTCTCTGCCAGGTTTTCTCTCCGTACTTCTGTCCGGTCTTTTCTCCTGTTTTCTGCCAGGTTTTATCGCCATACTTCTTTCCAGTCTGCTCACCAGCTTTAGACCAGGTCTTTTCTCCTGATTTACGCTCAGTGTTTTCATCAGCTCTCTGCCAGGTTTTTTCGCCAAACTTCCTTCCAGTCTGTTCACCTGATTTAGACCAGGTTTTCTCTCCGTACTTCTGTCCGGTCTTTTCCCCAGGCTTCTGCCAGGTTTTCTCGCCATACTTCTTTCCAGTCTGCTCACCAGCTTTAGACCAGGTCTTTTCTCCTGATTTCCGCTCAGTGTTTTCATCAGCTCTCTGCCAGGTTTTTTCGCCAAACTTCCTTCCAGTCTGATCGCCTGATTTAGACCAGGTTTTCTCTCCGTACTTCTGTCCGGCCTTTTCCCCAGGCTTCTGCCAGTTTTTTTCCCCATACTTCTTTCCAGTCTGCTCACCAGCTTTAGACCAGGTCTTTTCTCCCGATCTGCGCTCAGTCTTGTCATCAGCTTTCTGCCAAGTTTTCTCTCCGTACTTCTGTCCGGTCTTTTCCCCTGATTTCTGCCAGGTTTTCTCGCCAAACTTCTTTCCAGTCTGCTCGCCTGCTTTAGACCAGGTTTTTTCTCCCGATTTCTGGCCGGTCTTATCTCTCGTCCTTTCTCCTTTTTTCTCACCTTTTATCATTGCATCACCACGAAATTTGTCTTTATTAAACCTGTTATCTGCCATTCATTTATCCACCTTTTTTTTAACATCAAACATAACAAACCCCGGCTTATCAGTTAAGGAATCTGCATCTGACTTTACGCCGGGCTATCATTGTTTACGATATTTACTTCTATTATAATACATTATTCCCCATAAAACCATTAAAATCCTACTTACCTTTGAAAAAGGCTTGCATTTTCATTCTACAAGGATATAATTATCTAAAAAACACAAAGGAAATATAATGATGGACGATGAAAATGACTCTTTTTATCTGGATAAAACTGTATATAAAGGAAGACCTCTTAATCCAGTTGGACGCCTCCCAAAAGAGATCCGCACCTATGATTTCTTAGATCAACTAGAGGTCCCCTTTATTCGACTGGACCACTCTCCCCTTCCTACCATTGAAGCCTGTCAGGAGGTTGATTCTATTTTGGAAGTTCAGGTATGTAAAAACCTATTCCTTTGTAATGCTCAAAAAACCAATTTCTATCTTCTCCTGTTACCAGGGAACAAAAAGTTCCGTACCGCTATACTATCCAAGCAAATAGGGTCTGCTCGATTGTCCTTCTCCGACACTGAATTTATGGAGAAATATCTGGATATCACCCCTGGCTCTGTTTCTATTCTCGGTCTTATGAATGATAAGAACAAGCAGGTTCGCCTACTCATTGATGAGGATGTTTTATCTCATGAATATTTTGCTTGCCATCCCTGTATCAATACATCTAGTTTGAAGTTCAAAACCAAAGACCTCTTAGACAAAATATTGCCAGCTATCAACATTGACTATACACTAGTTAATCTGCCATAAAAATCAGTGATTTTAAGCATAAAAAAAGGGGCAGGTCTCTGCACCCCCTGTCCCGTAACTTTATCTACATCTCGTATTCTTTATAATATCGTGGCCCAACTATTATGATAAAAAGCAATCTGGTTTTTTCCAGATTCCTTTGCACGATACATCGCACGGTCCGCTCGGAAAAAAAGCTCTTGATAATTCTCTTTCTTTTTTCCAGAACTTGATACGATTCCTATACTAGCTGAGATTCGCCCTTCCTCCTCTGGTACAATGCTTTCCACCATATCCAAAAGGCTCTTAGCTCTCTCACCAACATCTTCTGTTGAGGTAAAAACCACAAATTCATCTCCCCCGACTCTTCCAACCAAGTCAGGTTCTGGGAATATATGACATAACATTCTTCCCACTTGCTCCAGCATACGATCTCCAGCTGGATGACCAAAGCTGTCGTTGATTACCTTAAAATTGTCAATATCAATCATGCAAAGCCAGCCTATACGGCCACCCTTTAGCTTTTCCTCTACCCGAAGTTCAAAAGCAGTCTTATTATATACTCCAGTCAATCCATCCTTTAAGCACTGAAATAAGAGCTGCTCCTCTCTTTTTTTCAGACTAGTGATATCTTGTAATTTACCAATCAGGCTCACCGGTGTATTTGTTCCTTCCTCCCATTTTGTACTCAGTTTGCATGAGCACCAATGGTATGGTTCTCCGGTCTTTCCAAGACAGGTCTCGATTGACAAGACCTCTCCAAACTGGGGAGCATTATCCTTGTATGTATCAAAGAAATCTTTGAATGCAGACAAATTAAGCTGCCCTTTCGCATTGGTTGATAAATATAACTGTCCATCTTGGTAAGTATATTCAAATAATATTGTATCTGCAAAATGAATTATGTTTCTATATAGATGATCCGCCTCACTGTAATGGAAGAATTGATACTCTTTTTGAGTGCTCCCATTCACCAATTCCTTTCTCGATTTTCCTACCATGATACTTCCCCCTGTACCTTCCGGAATCCATCATTCCGCATCTTTTCCACTGGTATAACATATATGATAACGCTTTTTAAACGTATATGCAACTTGTTTTTTAGGTATTATTACGCATATAATACGTAATGTTTGGATAGATTATCCTATATGATTAACCAAGAGGTGATTATGTTGAATGAGCAGTTCGTAAGGAATCGAATCACAGAGCTCCGCCTGAAAAAAGATATCTCCGAGTATCAGATGAGCCTTGATTTAGGAAAAAACAAAAGCTATATTCAGGGAATCTCTTCCGGGCGGTCAATGCCTTCTATGAATCAGTTTTTTGAAATTTGCGATTATCTTGAGATATCTCCCAAAGAATTTTTTAATACGGAAAAAAAGGAACAACCTTTATTCAACGAGGCCGCGTCCTTAATGAAGCATTTGACCACAGAAGATTTGGAAGCAGTTTTTCCACTCCTACTAAGACTTACAAAAATGGCGGACCAGTAAAAGGAAGCAGAACCACAAACAATATGGTTCTGCTTCCCTTTATAATTAAACTGACTTGGTGTTTTCCTTCAGCCATAAAGCTTCTTCTTTTGAAAGATATGGAGATAACTTTTCATAAACTTCTTTATGATACTTATTTAAAAGTCTCACATCTTCCTCCGTCATTATAGAAGTATCAAGAGCCTCTAGATCAATGGGTGCCATTGTTAAAAACTCAAACTCCATAAATTGACCGTATTCATTTTCTTCTGCCTTTTTGCAAACAATCAGATTTTCAGTTCTGACGCCATGACTTCCTTCTATATATACGCCAGGCTCATCAGAAGTAACCATGCCTTCTTCCAAAATCGCATTGTCCTGTCTCTCAGGAACCATACGCCAGCGAATTCCATTGGGACGCTCATGGACATTTAATAAATAACCAACTCCATGACCGGTTCCGTGATCATAGTTGATTCCACGGCTCCAAAATGGTTCTCTTGCCACATAGTCTAGGGTCAGTCCACGACAGCCATATAAAAACTTAACGGCCCCAAGACGCAGCATACTCATAACAGTAAGAGTAAAATGCTCCCTCTCTGTATTTGTAAGAGGTCCTACTGCTATGGTTCTTGTTACGTCTGTAGTTCCTTCGTAATACTGCCCGCCAGAATCCACCAAATATAGACCTTTTGGCTCGATAACAGTATCATTTTCTGGAACAGCTTTATAATGGCACATTGCTGCATTTGCTCCATAAGCAGAAATCGTATCAAAGCTTAAGCCCAGATTACCTTCCTGTTTGGAACGAAGCTGATCCAAATAACTCTGAGCGCTCACCTCAGTAATTCTTTCTTTTCCAACGTTATGTTTCAGCCAGTAAATAAACTTTACCAGAGCAACGCCGTCCTTAATGTGAGCTAATTTCATATTTTCTACTTCAACAGGATTTTTTAAAGCCTTAGAAAGTACCGTTGGATTCATCTTATCAATGATTCGGTTTGAATCTGCAATCCCCTTTACGATAGAGTAATTGACTTTCCCTGTTTCCAGAAGAATCTTTTGATCCTTTAACTGTCCGACAACTTCATAGATGCTATCATATGGACATATGCTTACTCCTAATTCTTTTAAATAAGCCTTAACTTCTTCATTTAACACCTGATCATTGATGAACAAAGAAAACTCATCAAGGGTAATCAGGGCGTAAGCAAGAACGACAGGAGTACACTCAATATCATTTCCTCTGATATTAAGAAGCCAGGCAATGTCATCAAGAGTTGTTAAAACATGAGCAGTTGCCTTCTCCTTTTTCATCTTGCTGCGCAGTTCTTTGATTTTTTCTGAGGATGCTAATCCGGCATAAGATTCTTTTAAAATCCACACAGGTTCTGCGGAAAGGCTTGGGCGCTCTTTCCATATTACATCTACAAGGTCTTCTTCATTGGAAAGGGTGATATTCTTTTCCCCTAACAAGTCTTCTAGCTCCTGTCCATTCTGACCGCTCACCACACGTCCGTCAAACCCAATACAACCACCTTCTGGAAGAACCTGTTCTAGATACTCTTCTATTGTTGGAACTCCTGGATATCCCATCTTGCGCAGAGTAATACTGCTGCCTTCAAGCTGTTTGGCTGCCTGAACAAAATATCTGCCATCCGTCCAAAGTCCAGCTTCATTCATTGTGATGACTACCGTACCTGCAGAGCCTGTAAAACCAGTCATAAACTCTCTGCATTTAAAATAACTCCCTACGTATTCAGATTCATGAAAATCAGAGGTAGGAATCATATAAGCATCCATATTGCGCTCAGCCATTAAGCTTCTAAGCTTCTCAAGTCTTTCCTTAATCATCGTTATGTCTCTCCTTTTTCAATATTGCATGTACCATTTACCGGATTAATCCAAAATGAAGACAGGCATTTCGGATGCCGTCTTGATCAATGGGATCCGTTACATAATCAGCGGCTTTTTTCAATTCTTCCATCGCATTTCCCATGGCAATTCCTTTTCCTGCTACTTTTATGATGTCGTAATCATTCATACTGTCTCCAAATGCTATCGTTTCTGATAATGGTATTTTATAATAATCGCAGAGTCGAAGCAATCCCACTGCCTTTGACGCTTTTCGCTCTACCACATCTGCACCCTTTTTATCGGCAAACATATGGACATGGATTTCTGGAAATTCCTCCTCCATGGCTTTGGCACCAGTTTCATCTCCCATGTAAGCCATGGTCCTTACGTTTAGCTCTAATAGCTTATAGGGATCATTGAATTTTCTGCTGGATTGCCCCCAAAGACAGATGTCATGTGCTTTTACCCCTTCCGGATTGATATAGTAATCAAAGTCCTCTACGGTGGTTCCAACACTATATGGCGTCTTCTCCGTATATTTTAATATCTGCTTCAGCAAGCTCTTATCAAAAGTGTGTTCAAAAATGATCTCATCCCCTACTGTCACCTTTGTCCCATTGAGATGTATGATGGCATCTGGCTTTACCCGATCTCGAATGGCTGTGCTGAAAATCGAATCCATATCTCTACCAGTAGCCAGCACGATGGTGTAATTTTCCCTCAGCTGTTCTATGGCTTCCATGGCACTGTCCGGTATCGTCCAGTCTTTATGGTCAAGCAACGTCATGTCTACATCAAAGCTTACGATTGGTTTCATCTATTTTCACCTTTTCTAAATATTAATAATCTTGTCCTTATAATAATATCCTAATATTGAAATTATTTCAAGAAATATACTTTACCAAACATAAAGTTTCTGCTATAATGTCATAGTGTCAGGAAGACGGAGTATGGCGTAGCTTGGTAGCGCGCTCGGCTGGGGGCCGAGAGGTCGCAGGTTCAAATCCTGTTACTCCGATTCAATGATATCAGTGGATGCTGGAAGATCTTAACCATAAGATTTTCCGGTTTTTTTGTGTCTATGATGCGAATTTTGTCGATAAGAAATGCACTGTTTCACCTTATATATCACTTGCCTTTTTTAATTCTTTCAGTTACAATTCTTCTATGGAGATATAGCTCAGCTGGGAGAGCGTCTGCTTGACGTGTAGAAGGTCGCAGGTTCGAATCCTGTTGTCTCTATGTGAATGAAAACCCTGGTAGATGCAAGAAATTCTTGTATCTGCCAGGGTTTTTGTTATTCTAGTTTTAGAACCGCTTTGACACATAATATAAACTTTTTTTAATTTTTCCGCTGTTTATCAGATATCAGGAAACATAGATACACCATAAACTGTTATTGCCCCGATAGTGACGCATATTCAGCGTTGTACTACTTCCTTTAAATCGTTATAATTCTTTTTTTAATTCCAGTAAATCCTACATTCAATCTTCTATTTCTAATTTAGATAATCACCAAATTGAAAATACCAATACAGTCATACATATTTTAATGATTGCTTTAGAATATATTTATTGTAGTTTAAGATTATAAAGGTTATATTTTAACGATTATAATATACTATAAAAAGGTAACTCTAAAAACAAAAGATATTTTGTAGCAATAGACTGTTTAAAATCAGTTTTCAGCTAAGACTCTTGTTAATTCTATTGTTTTACTATAATGAAGATGTAATTATTTCTCGGTTTTTCAGCCAAACACTCCGGTGTCTTAAGAAGCATCTATCAGTTTGTCAGAAACGACTATTTAACAGGTTTTGTATACAAGCTATATTTTTTAATATTATTACAATGAAACAGAATTTCATAAGCCGGGAAAATAACCAATGAGGTGAAGCATGGGTGATATGACAGATGAAATACCAATTACGGCATTAAAAGGACTAACAGATCAAGAAGTGGAAGAACGAGTCCAGCAAGGATTCGTTAATCATACGAATAATCAAACCGGAAAGTCAGTAAAGGAGATAATCATGTCCAATCTCCTTACCTATTTTAACCTGATTTTTTTCATTATCGCCATATTGCTTATTTATGTAGGTTCGTATCGAAATCTTACGTTTCTGCCAATTATCATAGGAAACATAATGATTGGAATTGTACAAGAACTAAGAGCGAAGCAAATACTTGATAAAATGAATATAGTAAATGCCCCACACTCTCTGGTACTTAGAAATGGTGCGCAACAACAGATTGTATCCGAAGATTTAGTTAAGGACGACATAATATTACTATCCGCTGGTAATCAAATATGTGCAGATGCAGTTGTCATCGAAGGAAAAGTGCAGGTCAATGAAGCACTGTTAACAGGCGAGGCCGATGAAATAGAAAAAGTCAGTGAGAACAAACTACTATCTGGAAGTTTTGTAGTATCTGGACAATGCTATGCAAAATTAGAACATGTGGGAGATGACTCCTATATCTCCAAACTAACTGCAGAGGCAAAAATAGCGGGTAGCGGAGAACAGTCAGAGATGATTCGATCTATTAACCAACTGGTTAAATGGATCGGAATCATAATCATTCCAATCGGTGCACTCTTATTTTATCAAGGTTATTTCTTAAGTCAGGAAACCATGCAAAAGAGCATTATCTCTATGGTTGCTGCTCTTATCGGAATGATACCAGAAGGGCTATATCTGCTAACAACGATAGCACTTGCCCTAAGTACGATGCGATTGGCTAAAAGGAATATTCTTCTTCACGATATGAAAAGTATTGAAACTTTGGCACGAGTGGATGTGCTATGCGTTGATAAGACCGGAACAATTACTGAAACCAGAATGCAGGTTGAAGAATTTTTACCAAGCCAGACGTATCATGGGATTTTAAATACAGAGGAAGAATTGACGCAGCTTTTCGTGGATTATTCGTTTGCCATACAAGACGATAATGCCACCATTCATGCCATAAAGGAATATACGAAAACATTCGGTAAAAACAAAGAGACTCGAATTCCTCTTACAATTACACCATTTACTTCCACTACAAAGTACAGCGGCGTTGTATTTAAGGAAGGAAGCTTTATCCTTGGTGCACCTGAATTTGTCATGCGGGAAGACTACGAATTAATCGTACCGGAAATCGGTTCTTATATAAAAACAGGACATAGAGTTCTTGTATTAGGAAAATACGAAGGAGACGATATTGCAAGTGAGCTAACAAAAAAGGTTATTCCCTTAGGCTTCGTTATTTTATCAAATCCCATCCGTAAAAACGCAAAAGAAACCTTTTCTTATTTTAAGGAACAAGGTGTCACTGTTAAAGTTATTTCAGGTGATAACCCTGAAACCGTATCAGAAGTTGCCAGATGTGCTGGTATCGATAATGCCCATAAGTTCATAGACGCCAGCACACTAGACACAGAAAGCAAGTTAGTAAGTGCGTTAGAGGAATATACAGTCTTTGGACGGGTTACACCAAAACAGAAACAAAAACTGGTACAGGCGCTTCAAAAGAATGGACATACAGTGGCTATGACCGGAGATGGGGTTAATGATATTCTTGCAATGAAAGATGCGGATTGTAGTGTAGCAATGGCTTCAGGAAGTGAAGCAGCCACACAGGCTGCACAAGTGGTTCTTCTTGATTCGGATTTTGCACATATGCCTGATGTTGTGCTGGAAGGAAGACAAGTTGTAAACAATGTGCAGCGTTCTGCCGTGTTGTTTTTAGTAAAAAATATATTTTCTCTATTGCTGTCACTGTTTTCAGTGGTGTTTATGTTCACCTATCCACTAGAACCTTCTCAAATATCTCTGATAAGCATGTTTACCATAGGCATTCCCGGATTCTTGTTGGCCATGGAACCAAACAAGAAACGAATTGAGGGTCATTTTCTAAAGAATGTCATGATCAAAGCACTTCCAGCAGGTCTGACAGACGTACTGGCTGTAGGTGCACTTGTATTTTGCGGGGAAGTATTTTCCCTTCCTAAAAATGATATAGCAACCGCTTCTACCCTTCTCTTGGCAGTGGTTGGTTTTATCATACTGACAAAGATTAGTGCGCCTTTCAATCGAATAAAATACGGAATTATTATAATTAACATTTTGGGATTGGCTTTTTGTGGAATCTTCCTTCATCGGCTGTATGCCATCAGTGAGATGTCCAAGGTATGTATCGTACTACTGATTGTTTTTTCATTCGCCGCTGAATCCCTATTTCGGTATCTGTCGCTTGGCATTGAAACGTTAGATTCATTTTTTCTAAAGGTAATACACAAGAAAAATGATATCAATAAATAATAGAAAGGATTAAAGCGAAATAAGACGGGCCTGGTTTGCCAGATGCCCGTCTATTTTAACCTATTATATCAGTAGATATCATCTCTACCATTTCTTCCAGACTCATTGTCTCAGGAATACAGGTTTCTGAAATAATCACCATATAGTCCTCTTCTCTCCACAACCCTTCATATGCTCTTCACCAAAATCATCGGGATTTGGCTTTGTTATTCATACCCCACTCCCTTAGAGATGAATCAGACACTTTATTTCTCGAATGTTTTTATGGACCACAATAGAGCAGATTACATAATGACAGAAGAAACATAATGTCATCGCTAAACAATCTTATTAAATATAACGGTTTTACCTTTCAGTGAAATCTTACCTACCTGGTATCCGTATTCTGTGAGCTCTTTCTTGTAGTTTAAAAATGAATGGTCTATTTCAAACCCCAAAATATCTTGTATTTGTTCAAATGACAATTGGAATGTGGTTTCCTCATTCTTGCCAACAAATTCCCATAAAGCATTATACTTACTCATAATTTCTATCTCCTTCCAAAATCAGTTCATTTTTAACTAACGTTATTACAAATCAACAATGATATTATTTTATCTCATATTCTTCTGGCTATCAATCTAAATTTTATTTTTCATTCTGTTATGATTCTTTTCAAAACACTTTTTAATTTCATTGTTTATTCCTTGTTACAATTTCAAATAAATATAGACTTCTATATCCTGTTTTGGTATATTAAGATTAAGTTGTAGTTACTTGATTCAAACCTCTTATATGGCATTTTTGTTTAAGCTTATGTTTGATAACTGGTGCTACAATTATGTATTTCATTTAAGTCACCGGTGGAAACGTTGGATTGATATCCATTTTTCTATTGTCGCATTACTACTATAAATAATAATCGAAAGCCTGATTGGGCCGGATTTGAGAAAAGGAGTGGATTATTATGCCGAAGCTTAATGACCTGACCAAAGATATAACTTCAAAGGTAATCAATCAAAATATGGATTATGTAATAGAGAAAGTAAGTAAGACAGTCTCTAACAGTTCTTATAAACACATGGAGATCACCCCAGATACAGCAGCATTGATTGGCTGTGTTACTGCAGCTTCCGTCAGCGTTTCTGTGGAACTTGCAACCATTGCCACACTCTCCATTCTTTCAGAACTTGGTCTTTTGGAAATTGATGAAAAACCTTCTCTACATATCGTATCTACAAAAGACGAATGATTATCTCAGCCAGCCACATTTCTTCCCGTGGCTGGCTGTTATTACGGACAGGATTCTGCTTGTTCACAAGTACAGGATTCCTACATATAATACTATTACAAAACAACTTATCGATCAGAGAGAAAGGGGCGCTCTGACAGTGTAAAAACCGCCGCGCAAATGCCCTACTATCGATAAACAACTCATTTTCTGCACGTCTTTGTGCTTTTTTCTTCGGTAAGAAGTTTTGTAAAACTGCCCGATCATAAGTATGGAACTTAAAAGGGTGGAAGCCAGCGCATCCTGGCTTCCACCCTCTTTTATTTAATCCGATCTTCTCTTCGTATTAGGCCCCATTCCCTCCCTACGGGAATTGTGGGCCTGATTTTGATTTTCTACTTTACCCTTATCATTGGTATTGTTGTGTACCTCAAATTCATTTTTATGCACATGTTTACTCTTTTTATCTTGATCCATTTTCATCACCTCTATGTTAGTATGGCTGAGGGAATAAATTTTATGTGAGTAATAAATGAATGCATAATTGATTTGCAAGTGCGCAGTATAATGATGAGGTGATGACCATGTCCTATATAGCTCCCGCCGTTCAGGCGAAGTTTGAAACGCTTTCCATCGATCTTAAGAATGAGATTCTGGAGCGAAATGTTCAGATTAACACCATTTACGATTTAATTCAGGTACTGGATGATATCGTAAACACCAGGAAATAAGTTTCCTAAAAAACAGGCCGAACGATTACCGTCCGGCCTGTTATAATGTCTTATCGTAATTATCTGCAATATCTTGCGAAAGATCCACACTGGCTAAAATTGATATTACAAGTTGTCTTACCTTTAACGCAATTGCTGTTGTTTCCAGTTGAGCTGTTGCTTCCCTTTGTTCCATAACAGTTTAATAAGTTGTTAAGATTTCCATACTGATTAGAACAGTTAGAGCTATAATAGTTTGATGTTCTGGAACAAGTTGCTGCCTGAGCTGTCATAGGAACGCCTGCTACGGTAAGTGCTGTTGCTGCTGCGAATAAAAATACTGGTAACTTCTTCATGGTAATATCCTCCGTAATTGTTACATAATGATTACATTTCTGTTACAAACATATGATATCATACAGGAAATGGAATTTCATTAGGAGATAAATGGCAATTACCCTTTCTTTTCCAATTGGTATTCGATCAGCCCAAGCTTCAACGCACCCATGATTCCTTGGTTATCATTTAAGCTTGGTAAAACCACGTATTCGTCCATATTTAAGAGCTCTTTGGTATCAATATATCCAGCTAGCTGACGTTTTACTTCTTCCCGAATCAGTGGCATAAGATGCTCCTGATGCGTGACTCCACCACCAATTACGATTCTTTGAGGAGAGAGGACCATAATATAATCAACCAATGCCTGCGCGATATAATAAGCCTCCAATTCCCAAACTTCTCTCCGCTCAGCCAGTTGAATTCCCTTCTCTCCCCAGCGAGCTTCAATCGCAGGTCCAGAAGCGAGTCCTTCCAGACAAGTTTTATGGTAAGGGCACGTCCCTTCAAAGGAATCGTTTGGGTGACGAGACAAAAGAAGGTGTCCGCCTTCTGGATGAAGCATACCATGAAGGAGCTTTCCATTTGTAATAATTCCAGTCCCGATGCCTGTACCAATGGTAATATACATGCTACTTTCAAGCCCCTTGGAAATCCCCCAAGTTGCCTCTCCCAGTGCGGAGCCATTGACATCGGTATCAAAGCCTATTGGTACATTTAATGCCTCCTGAAACATCTTAACGATGTTGTAGTTTTTCCATGCAAGTTTTGGAGTCGTGGTAATGCAACCATAAGTATCAGAATCTCGATTTAAATCGATTGGACCAAAACAGCCAATCCCCAATGCCTCGATCTCCTTATCGGCAAAATAAGAGATCAATTTAGGCATCGTTATGTCTGGTGCTTCTGTTGGTATGGATATACGCTCCAAAATTTCCCCATTTTCATTTCCAATGGCACAAACCATCTTTGTGCCGCCTGCTTCTAATGCCCCAAGTCTCATAATAACCTCCCGTATTATTCCGGATTGGAACAGATGATAGACAATGTCCCCTCAAATCTGCATAATCCGCTGTTTGCAGGCACGATAAAATGCTGCCCTGCCACTATCCCAACTCCATTTACAGTTCCTGTACCACTTATAATGCTTACATTGGTAAAACATTGATTAAATTCTATTGAAAATGTGCCTGTGATATCATACTTATCCACGGAATAATACTGACAGCTTACAAAATGAGTATGGTCTGCGCCCTCTAGAGACTCCTTAACCTTCCTGCTCTCATCCGCTTGAAATGGTGTCTTTATGGTTTCAATGCTCTGCTTTATATGAAGCTGCCTTGGCTTCCCGTCTGATAAGCGGTCATAATCATAAACACGGTAGGTAATATCACTGCTCTGCTGAGTTTCTAAAATCATGGTCCCACCTTTTATGGCATGGACACAGCCTGGATTAATCTGAAAGAAATCTCCCTTTTGAATGGGAACCTTACGGATCAATTCATTCCATCTTCCGTCTTGAATCATGGACTCCAGCTCTTTCGTATCCCTAGCATAATGGCCTATTACAATTTCCGTTCCTGGCTCGCAGTCTAGAATATACCAGCACTCTGTTTTACCAAGAGAGCCATTTTCATGGACGCCTGCATACGTGTCATCTGGATGAACCTGAATGCTTAAATCTTGCTTGGCATCAATGATCTTTATGAGAAGTGGAAACTGATCTCCCGGATAATATCCAAAAAGCTCTGGTTTCTCCTTCCACAAGCTGCTGAGCAGTTCTCCGTCATAACTTCCCCCTGAAATCCTGCATTCTCCATTTTCATGAGCACTAATTGCCCAACATTCCCCTGTTGTATCGCTAGGAATCTCATAACCGAATACCTCATGCAGTCTGGTGCCGCCCCAGATGGCCTCTTTAAAGACAGGCTCTAAAAACAAAAATTCCATCTGCTTCCTCCTTATGTGGTCAATTTTGCTCACTGCCACTATTTTAACTGAATCTATACAAAAGGGAAAGAGGTATTTCCACATTTTTGCAACTTTACCATAACAAAAAAGTGTTCAAACTTTGCCGTTTTGGCTCATTTCAACACTTTTTATCAAAAGCTATTGCGATTCTTTTCCATATACTTCAATCTGAGTTAATGCAGGGAATGGGGAAGGATCGTCTGCCTTTATTAGGTTACTTAATTTAACCCAAGTAATGTTCTTACGCTTCACTGGGAATACGTGAGGTTCTTTGCTCTTTTCCATATCCACAACATGGGTTGTCCCATCGGAAAATGTAAAGGTTGCCTTGATCCACCAGTTATCATGAGGAAAATCAGAACGGGTATATAAAACCAATGTATCAAAATCTATGGAACGGCCAAATTCCAGGGTAAGCTCTGCATCATCCTGGCGGTTAATGCCCCAAGACTCATAAGGCCATTCTCCATGGGATTCACTGGCAAGTACGCCATCAATGGCATTGCGTGCTGCAAATACCGCTTCTCCTCTGGTTTCCACATTAGCAAATGCATGAGGGAAGCAACCAGTCTCTCCATGCTGATCCATCACATTCTTTGCTAGATTGCGGTAGGCACCAGATTCATGCTCTGCGGCTGTCCGTATGGTAAGATAATGCCGTTCTCCCGTAAATGCTTTTGGATTATAGGAAACCTTCTTCTCCCCAAATGGGATCGTATATGTTATCTCTGGCTTTGTTAGATACACCAGTGACTCATCTAGACTATCATCAATTCGAATGACGTAATGAGCGTCTGTACACTCTGTTGTAAGGACAATTGCATCTCCATCCTCATATTCACCTTCAAATGCAAGGATTGCCTGATTCTCACCTGATGCTAGAGCCTTTACTTTGCCATTTTTATCTTTCACACTAATTGAAATCAAAGCCATTAGAATTCCTCCTGCTCTTCCTGTTCAAAATAGTCCTTGTATTCCACTTCGATCTGGTGCTTCATTCTCTTCATGCTATAATTCAGATGCTCTCTTAGAGATCGTTCCAGGCCTTCTATATCCTTCTTTTCAAGAAGTTCAAACAGCTCCGTGTGTTCCCGTATGATTCTGGTAAAATCCGTTTCGGTCACGAAATCAAGCATACGGAATCTTGTGTAATGCAACTGTTGGGCTTGTATCATATCCCAAAGCTTATTCTTCCCTGTTGCCCGGTACCAGATGGCATGCATCTGTGCATCCATACGGTAAAACTGTTCTGGTTCAAATCCTTTTTCCTGGATCAGAGCCTGCTGTTTGCGAATCAAATAACGTACTTCTTCCATCCACATGGGAGTAGCCATATTCACAAAATCTCGCATTACCATAGTTTCAACAGCGACTCTCATATAGATCATCTGTTTGATATTATCCAGATTTAAAAGGGTTACCTGTGTTCCAGAATATGGCACCGAAATGACGAAACCTTGTTCCTGTAGCTTTCTAACAGCTTCCCTGACCGGAGTCCGAGAAACACCAAAACGTTCGCATATTTCGTTTTCACCGATCATCTGACCAGGTTTTAATTCCAGATCCAGAATCTCTTGCTTTAATGTCTCAAACACCAGCTCACCACGGTTTTTATAGGTCTTGGTTTTTCCTTCCATGGATCTCTCTCCGTCCTCTATATTATCAGCATTAAAAAACGGGGGCAAACCATCGTAGCCTGCCCCCATTTGTATTCATTCTTATTACTTTGGCTGCTTGCCGATGTAAGCTAAAATACCACCATCTACATACAGAATATGTCCATTTACAAAGTTAGAAGCGTCAGATGAAAGGAATACTGCTGGTCCTGATAAATCTTCTGCTTCTCCCCAACGGCCTGCTGGAGTTTTTGCAAGAATGAACTGGTCAAATGGATGTTTGGAACCATCTGCCTGTGTCTCACGAAGAGGTGCGGTCTGAGGAGTTGCGATGTAGCCAGGTCCGATGCCGTTACACTGAATATTGAACTCACCGTACTCAGAAGCAATGTTCTTTGTCAGCATCTTAAGTCCGCCCTTTGCTGCTGCATAAGCAGAAACAGTCTCACGACCAAGCTCAGACATCATGGAACAGATGTTGATGATCTTTCCGTGACCTTTTTTGATCATTGATGGAATAACAGCTTTTGCTACGATGAAAGGTGCATTCAAATCAACATCAATTACCTGTCTGAAATCAGCTGCAGACATTTCAATCATAGGAACACGTTTGATGATTCCAGCATTGTTTACTAAAATGTCAATGATTCCTACTTCTTTTTCAATCTGAGCTACCATAGCATTTACGCCATCTTCGCTGGTAACATCACACACATATCCATGAGCGGTAATTCCTGCTTCTTTATAAGCAGCAATACCCTTATCTACTAATTCCTGTTTAATATCATTAAAAACGATGGTAGCGCCTGCTTCTGCAAGAGATGTAGCAATGGCAAATCCAATACCATAAGAAGCACCTGTTACTAAGGCTACCTTTTCATCAAGGGAAAACTGGTTTGCTAAGTAATCTTTATTCATGATTCAATTCTCCTTTTCCTGTGTTTTTGGGGGGTCAGTTATTTCAATTGTAGTTTTAAGCCAGTTTGTATTCAAACTTATATATTTGTATACAAACTTGATGACTTGTATATATGTTAGCATATCGTAACTACTTTTTCAATGTACATTGTAACCAAACAATGATATTTTTATTTAGTCATAATTTTTTAGTGCAGAATAAAGAGTTTGGTTTGGCAGACTCTAGTGCTGAACGCCCGGTAGGACTTTTCCTATAATAGGATATGATTTTCTATTACACAAAAAATCCGGTTCCCATAGTGGGAACCGGACTCTAATTTTAAAATGGATTATCTGCAGCAGTTTGTATCCGTATCACTCATAACTGTATTTTTTACACAACCTGTTGCTGACCAGAAACCATCACGAAAACCTGTTTCATAGCCTTCTTTAAAGCCGTCTGAATATCCTTTACGATAGCACATATTCATGTTTCCTGTTGTCGCATCACTAACAGCAGTTTTACAAGGATTGGTGGTACAGCAGTTTGTATTACAGTTATTATTATTACTACATCCACAGTTATTCCAATTATTACAACTCATTCTATCTTTACTCCTCATTAATCAGGCTTGTAATATACTTTATGCTGATATACGCGACATGTGAGTTTTAGAACAACATTTTATTATTTTTTACATATTTAATCAATCTTAATATGATATTTTGAAACTGAACGATTACTATATCTGATAGATCCTAATATTGTCTCTGCTATGTAATTCCTGTTGGAAAGCTCCACTTTCTCCGTTTATTTCAAGCATAACCTGTCTGGTCAGATTCTTAAAGTCCAGACCGGAATATTCTAAGACATCCATAAGATAATATGGCTGGTTGTCAGGCTTTGGAGGAAGAATTAAAGGCTTATCATTGAGAAAAACGGTGAGATCTCCCCTTATTTCTTGCTGCTTTTTTTGTGTTTCAGAAAAAGGATCCAGATCAATAGAAGCAACTCTCATCTCGGCAGGTGCTAAATGGATTCCATTTAAAGGTTTTGAAATTGTTTCCACATGTCTTGCTGGAATTTCATCTTGTTCCTCTGATTCATAAGAATCTATGAATTCTTCTGCTTCTTCTTCATCCAGATACAAATCAGATTCCATAACGATTTCTTCTATTATAATGTTGTCACCTGGTTTTATGGCAACGTTTGAAACCACCTTTTTATCATTTACCATAATCAGTTTATTGGGACTAAGCTCTGTTATATCAGACAACTTAGCGGAAGCACTCTTTCCACTAATCGCAGGGACAAATACTATCCAGTCTTCTGAGTTTACAGGATCTGAAAGCTGCGCTTCCTCTCCGTTTAGCTTTAATACAGAAGGTTCCGCCTTCTCTCCGTAGAAAATGGTTCGTTTTCCATTGACAGAGACTACTATATTTTGTCCGGAACGGCCGATCATATCCTGATAATTGTACCCGTTCATCATCAGTACATCCATAACGGTAAAGCTACCAGTTCTAAATATCTTAGCTGGGCGATCGTTTAGTATAACCCGGTAACTGTCATTTATAATGTTAAAGCCTGCTGAAATAACGATTCCTAGAGGGGTTGCATATTCAGGATTTTCCAGATCATATTCTTCGGAAAAAGCATTGATCTTAAAATTATTTCCTGCAATAGCTACACGCTTAGTATCAATTTTCAAATGCTCAACAATTCCTTCTTTAAGACCTGACAATCTGCTTCCGCCTCCTGCCAGAAATACTGCGGAAGGCATTCCGCCATTGATTTCAAGAATCTTTTCAGATATCTCTTCACAAAGCCTAGATGAAGCTTCTTTAATGCTCTGAAAGATAGAATCTCTGGTAATGGTCTGCTCAAAACCAAGAATATCAGTGAACTGAATCTCCTCTTTTTCGTCAATCTCTGCTTTTATCTTCTCTGCTGTATCAAAATCCACCAGATATTCTTTCATAACTGACTCCGTGATTTCATCTCCGGCAAGAATTGCCATGGTGTATCCGGTCACGCTTCCATCCCGGCACACAGCAATATCTGAAGTACCAGCCCCAATGTCCACCATTGCCAGGTTCAGCAATCGAATATTCTGGGGAATGGCTGCATTGATAGCAGCAATGGGCTCCAAGGTAAGACTTGCTACCTCTAAGTTGATCTTATGCATGGCAGAATAAAGACTTTCTACCACCTCTGTGGGAAGGAATGTTGCAATGATGTCCGCTTTTAATACCTTTCCATGGTGATCTATTAAATTAGAAATCACGTAGTTATCCAGATAATATCGGCTTACCGTGTACCCTACCAGGTAAAACTGCCGGTCAGAATCTTTCCCTTCCCGGTTCATAAACAGTTTTTCGGCTTCACTGATCGCTCCTGCTTCTAGTCTGCTGACGGATTCGGCATCAATCTTTTGCGCCCTGGACAGCTCCATCTCAAAGGTGATGCTTTCTGTACGCAACGCTCTTCCTGCCGCAGCTACACATACCTTTTGAAGCTTACAGCCTAGCTTTCTCTCAAGCCTATCTTTTACCTGTCCTGCAATTTTTGCAACTTGTTCAATGTCCTCGATCTGTCCGTCGATCATCGCCCGTTTGGTATGCTCGGCCCTCTCTATGGCAACGATATGAATTCTCTCCCCATCTGGCATACCCACCATGCCAATAATACTACGGGTTCCGATATCCAGTGCGAAAATAGCCTGATCCGGAAGTGTGTCTGTCAAAATGCTATTTCTGTTATCCATAAATAATGCCCCACCTCTTGTATATTTGTCTTTATTTTACTAGTATAAATTGGCTCCGTCAATCGAATAAGGGAAATATTTGTTGAAAAAACGGTATAATTGGGGAATAAGTTATGACTGAGGTGCTGATTTAAGCTGCTTAATGATTGTGGTGGCATGGTTTTTGTAGTTATGTAGAGGATCAGAAAGTCATTTTTATTGTACTAGTCTCATGCAATTGTACTGGTAAGAAAAGAGCGGGGAATCAATCCTCGCTCTCAATCGTAACTATTAATTTATTTACATAAATGCAATGTTTATTGTGTGTTTTCATTTGATCGGATAGAAATGCAATTTTATCTCTATTGTCATCCACAGCCCTTAGGATCTCTCCAATTAGAATGAATATAAGTCCAAACAATATGCTTATAATAATGTCACATTTGCAATACTAAAATTAAACGCCCCTTTGGAATACACACTACTACTATATACACCACACTGAATAAATTTTCTTTCAGAAAACTTGCTATAATACCGATTACAATAACTCCCCACCCTAGCGAGTTAGCCAAATCATCTTTATTCACAACCATTTCTCCTATGCAAATAATACTTATATAGTATCATGTGATGGAAGAAAACGAACGATGAATCATCTTTTAAAAAGAGTGGAATTATTTATTACTCTGTGTAATAGTTTTATTTAGTTGTTGGCTACGTTTGTTTTTTATACAAAAAAAGAGACGTATTGACTGTCTCTTATTTGTGCCTGTTCATGATTATGGCTATAATTATGACTATTAGAGCTATAGGTATAAGATAAAATGAAAATCCAATCACAGACATATGCTTCTCCTTCTTGACCTTTTTCTTTTAGAATATACCTTTTCCGCCCAAAAGAAAAGAGACATCAGGTGGAGGACTGTGTGAGTGACTATATCTTTTTAGTCTTTCTATAATGTATGAGCGATATGACATCATATTTTATAATTTGGGGAGCTCTTATATAACCCTTATTTTTTAGTTTCGTATTATCTCATCTAGTACGGCAATACATCGGGTGATTTTCTTTGAACTGAACCAAATCCCAAAGATTTCCGTACAAGTCCTTAAACACTGCGACAATGCCATAATCTTGTTCTTTTGGAGGTCTAACAAATTCTATTTTAACAGCTATCATCTCATTATAATCTCTCCAAAAATCATCAGTTCCTAAAAATAAAAATACTCTTCCACCAGCTTGATTTCCTATGAAAGACTCCTGTTCTAACTTTGAAGCTTTTGCAAGCAAAATGGTAGTTCCTAATGAGCCCGGTGGGGATATAACAACCCATCTTTTATCTTGCTCTGCTTGGTAGGTATCTTCAATTAATTCAAATTTGAGTTTCTTTGTATAAAAATCTATGGCTTCATCATAGTCTTTCACAACTAAAGCAATATGAATTAGTGCTTGTACCATATGATTATCCCCCAATGTTCACTTAATTAAAATTAGCGTTTCCTTTTTCCTTTATTATATATCAAACAAGTGTAAAAGAAAACACCCATCAACTAAAAGTTGACAGGCATTTTCAAAAGGAGAATAATTGTAAAAAGGTATCGCGAAACACTTAAAGTATTAATTCTTAAACACTGAGTTCTATCCGATTTGATAAACCATGAAGGAAACATAATAACATTGACTTTAATTAACTGCAAAGCTGTTACGCCTAGTAGCCGTCAAGGTTAAGACAAATTGATCTTTAATAAATTGTGAAAGATCTTTATAATCATCAGTATTATAAATAGTTCCGTCGCACATTAAGTAATGCTCAGGAGCACTAGTCCCCATAAACGAAATTATAGTTCCAACTGGTGTGCTATCATTAGTTGTACCAGTGCTATTACCACAACACCCACAGTTAATTGTAATGCAGCTTCCTTTTTCATCTTTACTCATTTAATTAGCTGGTGGACGATAGCCGCTACGATTTCCATGTGGGCTAACTCTTCCGTCCCAATATCCGTCAAAAGCCCTTTACACTCTTTATACGGCATTGCATAACGTTGGGAAAGATAACGCATAGAAACACTTATTTCTCCATCAAGCCCACCTTAGTTTAAAAACAGATAATAAGAAAATGCAAGAGGAAGCTCTTATTAAACTTCCTCCTGCATCTTCTTATTCCTCATTTTCATATTCCTTGCGATTTTCTTCATATCTAAGGGTATTCGGACCCAGGAACTTTCCGGTCTTCCAGTGGTCTTGAAAGGTTTCCGGTCTGTTGTCTGTTTTATCGGCGTTTTCTGATGCTTTAGCCTCTTCTTCACTTTTTTTCATGATTATCACCTCAAAAATAGTCTGCCCTGATGGCGGGAAAATATGTGAAACAAAAACTCATAATCATTTTAACTTATCCATATATTGTAGAAACAATTCCCATGTGAGGCTTCTATGCAGACCATAACCAATAAGACACTTACAGATACCCTTTATTATCAGGATATCCCTGTTCTTACCTATACAATTCACTATCCATATTTTACTACAACTTGCGGTCCCACCACGGCCTGGCGAATTAATAATTATTATAAATATCAGGCAAAGCAAAATGAAATATACACCCGTTCAGTCTTATACAAGGAAGCCGTGGAACAGGCAAAGTATCAAAAAGAGAACGATTATCCCTTTAATAGCTATGAATTTCTTTCCATCTATCAAATTACATATAACAATGACTGTGTGGTAAGTCTTTATACAGATCAATATACCTATCTGGGCGGTGCACATGGAAACACAGAACGTACCTCTGAAACCTGGGACTTCCAGACAGGCAAACGACTGAGCCTTGCTGATTATTTTCCTAATGATCCACAATTTATGGAATCCATTCTTGCGGATATTAACAGGCAGATAACAGAGCGACTTCAAAAAGATCCTTCTACCTATTTTGAAGACTACCCTTCTCTTGTACAAGGAAATTTCAACATCGAAGGATTTTATGTTAAGCCTGATGGCATTGTTATCTATTACCAACAGTATGACATTGCTCCATACTCAACTGGGATGCCAGAATTTTTCTTTCCATTTCAGGACTGTACTATAAATTCTAATAGGTAACAAAAAGCCCTGGTCAATATATTTTCCAGGGCTTTTTATTACTTCTTATGCCAAGGTTTAAATGATCGGATCTGACGGAGTAAGGAAGATGGATCCCCCTCAAAGCAAATTGCCCTGTCATCAATATAGCAGATGGCAGGCACCTTCTCAAATTCAATATCATCTACTCTAATTTCGTAATGATTCAAATACGCATCAATTGCTTTTTTACCTGCTTCGCTTGATGCCCTGGAGGACACAACCACAACTTCATAACCGGCTTTTCTGATTTCATCGATTGCTTCTTTGATGCCATTCACTGGCTCGTCCGGAATGATTTCAGCACTCTTAAAGGGTCTTATATAACTATGAATGACTCCGTCAAAATCAAATACCACTGTCCTTTTCACAATTGTCCTCCTCATAACTACGCTTTATCAATAGTTCCCTCCTTAACATTTTCACCCCTTTTCTCTATCTTATCCCTGGAAGCAATGGTTACATGCATGAAGCATATCTCCTCACAAACTATTCACACTTTCTACAAACTACAATCACATTTATCCTGTATATTAATATGTATAAAAGGCAAACACCTTTTTGATAACTTTTTCATACTCAGCCGGCAGGATGCCCCTCATTCTGCCGGCTTCCTCCCTTTTATCCCCTTCTATTTTATTACCTTTTGATATCTGGCTGTTTCCATCATTTTATCATGAAGAGTATCTGCCATCTCTTCTCTCCTCTTCTGTGATAGCTCATTTATAAGAATTACCTTTTCATCTATTTCTATGTAATTTTCAATCACTGGCTTTTTAATCATAATTCTCTTCCCTTTCTGGTAACATGTATGTGACATGGATTGTACTTGTTTCCTGTTTTTCCATTCAGTAAACGGAAAAAAGTGACATCATTTGACAAAAAATGGCTGCAGCATATTATTACGCTGCAGCCCGATCATTTTAGCATGGTTTTCTAATATCAAAGCTTGGATTAAATGCATAGAAGTTCTTACTGTCTAAATTATCCTGGGTGATACGCAGTGCTTCTCCAAATCTCTGGAAATGGACAATTTCTCTTTCTCTTAAAAAGCGAATAGGGTCACATATATCAGGATCTGTAATTACACGCAGGATGTTATCATAAGTACTGCGTGCTTTCTGCTCAGCTGCCATATCTTCTACTAAATCGGTGATGGGATCGCCTTTTGACTGGAATTCGCAGGCATTGAATGGAACGCCCCCTGCCGCCTGGGGCCAAATACCTGTAGTGTGGTCAATATAATACGGTCCAAAGCCGGATTCCACTACTTGTTCCGGAGTAAGGTTTCTGGTCAACTGGTGAACAATGGTTGCTACAATTTCCAGATGTGCCAATTCTTCCGTCCCAATGTCCGTCAAAAGTCCTTTACACTCTTTATACGGCATTGCATAACGTTGGGATAGATAACGCATCGAAGCACCCATTTCTCCATCAGGTCCACCGTACTGACTCATAATAAACGTAGCAATCTTGGGGTTAGGAGTGGTAATATTTACCGGATACTGTAATCTTTTTTCATATCTCCACATTAGCCGCACACTCCTTCCCATGGCCACGGATCCTGTAACCAGGTCCAGCAGTTTTCATCCATGACACCATCATTCATCAGAGGGCCGCACTGCTCTTGGTACGCCTCAACTGCTTTTTCTCTTAAATCTGCTACATAGTAATAATAATTTAAGGCATCTTTATCTAATGGGTGGGTATCCAGGTATAAAACAACGTCATCCACTGCAAAACTAGTCAGGAAAACCTGTTTTAATAACATATCACAATCAGACATACAATTCATTATCGGCACCCTCCCATCGTAAATGGTTTATATAAATCCGGGAAAATGGTACCCATACCTAATGCCGTATCAACCGAATATACCTGTTGCCAGGTCTGCCATGGCACATAGGCCATTCCAATTGGATATTTGTCAATGCATTCAGCAGCTGCGTCAACAGCAGGAGTTGGAATCCAGTTGTTCGGGCATACATTTGGAGCTGGGGACCAGCAGGGACACATAGCTGGAGATGTGAAAGAAGGCTCTTGGCATTTTGCGGGCATCACGCAAGTTGGTTTCTCTGGACATCTTGCTGGCATTACACACGATGGTTTTTCCGGGCATCTTGCTGGCATTACACACGATGGCTTTTCCGGGCATCTTGCTGGCATTACACACGATGGTTTTTCTGGGCATCTTGCCGGCATTACACACGATGGTTTCTCTGGGCATCTTGCTGGCATTACACACGATGGTTTCTCTGGGCATCTTGCTGGCATTACGCAGGATGGTTTTTCCAGGCATCTTGCTGGCATTACGCAGGATGGTTTTTCTGGACATCTTGCTGGCATTACACACGATGGTTTTTCTGGGCATCTTGCTGGCATTACACAGGATGGTTTTTCCGGGCATCTTGCTGGCATTACACACGATGGTTTCTCCGGACATCTTGCTGGCATTACGCAGGATGGCTTTTCCGGGCATCTTGCTGGCATTACGTAGGATGGCTTTTCCGGGCATCTTGCTGGCATTACGCAGGATGGCTTTTCCGGGCATCTTGCTGGCATTACGCAGGATGGTTTCTCCGGGCATCTTGCTGGCATTACACAGGATGGTTTTTCCGGGCATCTTGCTGGCATTACACAGGATGGTTTCTCCGGGCATCTTGCTGGCATTACACAGGATGGTTTTTCCGGGCATCTTGCTGGCATTACACACGATGGCTTTTCCGGACATCTTGCTGGCATTACACACGATGGCTTCTCTGGGCATTTTGCTGGCATTACGCAAGATGGCATTTCTGAGCATCTTTCTGGCTTCACACAGGCTTGGTTTCCTGGAGTTTTCTTTGGACAATTTTCTGTAGCGCTGTCTACTACTGTACAGCAAGGTCTTTTAACTGGGGTCCATGGACATGGGCCTGCAGATAAATCCTGGCGGCTCATTGGTATGGGAGCTGGTACCGGATTCATAGTTCTTGCCGGGCCTGAACCAATTGGCATGTCAGGACGGATTACCGTACCAGGGCCCATTGTCATATCAAGGTCCATGGCAGGCTCCCATGGGTAGGATGTACCGTTACGGTTAAAGCCGTCGGGATATCCTTGTTTCGCATAACAATCCATAGGATGTTTGACTCCTTTCAATTATGAAAAGTTTCTACTATCAATCTATGAAAGGAAGACTCCGTTGTGCAGGGCCAGCGCAAATTTTACCATTAATTTCAAAACCAGAGCCATGACAGGGGCACTCCCAGCGCTTGTCATATTGATTCCAGATCATTCTGCAGCCCAAATGAGGGCAATTAACTACCCCTGGTCTAATTCCGGCTGACAGTCCTTTTACAGACTCCAAGCCATGTTCTGCTGCCCGAAGTGCGGAAGCTTTTATATGATGTCTCTGAGGGGAAAATACAGAATCATAGGGCGTTCTTTTTCCTGTAATCTGTAAAGATAGCATTTTAGCAGCCACCATAGAGGAACTCATTCCCCATTTTCCAAAGCCCGTAGCGACGTACCAGTCAGGGCGGAAAGCAGAATAAGTCCCGATATAAGGAATTCCATCTAAGGTCATACAATCCTGAGCAGTCCAACCCCTTAGTATTTTAGATTTGGGGAATAAATGCTCTGCCGTATGCCTCATGGTTATAAAGGGATCGGTATCCGGTACTTTTCCTGTTCGGTGGCTTCCATAGCCAAGTAACAGTCTTCCATCATAATTTCGCAAGGAATATGCCTTTTTATCAACCCCCAGATACATCCCACCAAGATCATCCACTGAGTCCAACTCCAACACATAACTTTTTTCCTGATACATCTTTGCAAAATAAAATCCAGGTATATTGACAAAAGGATAATGAGAGGCAAAGACGATTTTTTCAGCCTTTATGACGCCTCTATCCGTTATAACATCATGTCCATGAACTTTTATTACTTTTGTCCGCTCATATATTGTAATCCCAGAAGAGATTTCTTTTAAAAATTCCAACGGATTAAACTGTGCTTGTCCGGTGAATCTGACTGCGCCACATACGGAAAACGGTAGATTGGTTTCCTGGACAAAAGATGCCGGGAGTCCTAGTTCCTTTGCAATCTCTGCTTCTTTTAACAGCTTCTTTGATTCTTGTACAGAGTATAGATATGCATCTTTTTTTTCATAATGACATTGTATGGAATTTCGTGTTATTAGTTTTCCATACTCTTCTACCGCTAACTGATTGGCTTTTCCATAAAGTCTTGCATGGTCTTTTCCGACAGACTTTTCAAGCTTTTGATAAATGAGATTATGCTGGGATGTGATTTTTGCAGTTGTAAATCCCGACTGTCCGCTTCCGATTCGGTTCGCCTCCAAAATCACTACGTGAACACCGTGCCTTTGCAGATAAAATGCAGTTAAAACACCTGCCATGCCGGCTCCTATTATTACCACCTCAGTCCGCTTGTTGCCTGTAAGCGAATTACGTCTGGGAATCATTGTTGTATCCATCCAAATTGATTTCAAGTTATCGCCTCCTACATATATTCCATACCAATAGTATTCACCCAATTTTTAGAATAATGCTTATGTTATTTCTGCCAAATATTTCTTGATTTCACCCATTAATTATCATACAATAACGTAAGACAAAGACAACAAGCGATCAGGAGGCAGATCCAATGAGTTGGTTTAAGAAAAAATCACCCCCCGCTCCAATCCAGGAACCAGTAGAGATTAAGGTAGATTCTGCAGTAGAAAAAAACAAACTGGAACGGGATTCCTGCAATGAGCACCTTAAAGAAGCAATGGAATCAGGAAATTCGGGTGTTGTATTAAAGCTGTACATAGAAAACTTCAAGCGTCTGAATCAGATTTTCGGTTACGACTACTGTGAGGCCATTTTAAAACAGATCCTTGACTTTCTAAGAGAATTAACCCAGAAGGACGTTTATCACTATATTGGTGTGGAGTTTATTATCATTTTAGATGGATATACCCAGGGTCAGGCTCTCTACCTGGCAGAAGATTTGGCAGAGAGATTTGACCGGGCATGGAAAGTAAATGGCACCGATTGCTTATGCTCCACCCAAATGGGAATCTGCTCCTACCCAGGCCATGCCAATACTCCAGATCAGATGCTAAAGTGTCTAGACCTTGCAATCTCAAAGGCAGGGGAAGGTGGCCCAAATCAAGCCGTAGTGTTTGACACAGCCTTATATAATCAGCTTCTTCGCAGACAGACCATCGCTCATTATCTAAAGACCGCACTTGATAAAGACGAGGTAGAAATTAGGTACCGACCTACGTTAAAGACTGGCACAAATGTGTTTCTTCGAGCTGAACTTTATATGCGCATCTTTATCAAGGGACTTGGACTAATTGGAGCAGGAGAATTCCTTCCTGTAGCAGAGGATTCAGGCCAAATAAAATCCATTCAGTACTATGGGTTAAAACAGGTTTGCCAGTGTATCTCGGAACTACTTTTAAAGAGATGTGAGTTTGAATCTGTGGCTCTTC
>NZ_MCIA01000024.1 GCF_003609635.1 Lacrimispora algidixylanolytica
AAAAAAAGCCTTATGATAAAGGCTTCCTATAAGAAGGTCAAAGAAGCGGTTTAAAACCGTCTTCCCTGACCTTTTTTATTCTTTGCTGCTATCTCTTAAATCGTAAAATCACTGCCTGATATCCATTTAGCAGGATCTTTCTTCCTACGGATGCCAATTCCTGCTCATTATTAAGCAGCACTTCATAGTCTTCCTCTTCTAACATAAGTTCCTGAGGCTGGGTTTTGAAATTACCAATAATCAATATTTTTTCATCCTCGCCCACTCGGTAATAGGCCATCACTCGCTTTAGCTCCGTATAGACCGGTTCAAAATCCCCGTATACAAGGGTTTCCCTATGTGCCTCACCTTTTCGTAAAGCAATCAGTTTTTTATAATAATGGAATACGGAATCTTCCTCTTCCATCTGCTGTTTTAGATTTAATTCCTTGTAATTAGGATTTACCTTAAGCCATGGGATTGCCTGGGTAAACCCAGCATTTGCTCCATCGTCCCACTGAAATGGGACTCTCGCATTGTCCCTGCTGTAACGACAAACGATGGAAAACGCCTCTTCTTCTGAAAACCCCTGGTTTAATGCTACCTTGTACTGGTCCAGTGTGGATATATCATTAATTTCATCAATAGAGGAAAACGGCACATTTTCCATCCCAATTTCCTGTCCCTGATAGATAAAAGGAAGGCCCTTAAGCATAAAATAAACCGTTGCCAACATCTTTTTCGACTTGTCGGAACACTCTCCTTTTGGAATATAATGACTGACGCCACGTGGTTCATCGTGGTTTTCAATGATATTTGATAGGAATCCAATGCCATCAGAACGAAGCTGACTGGCAAAGCAGCAATCTCTGTAATCGTCTGGTGTAACTTGTTGATAGTCATACCACCCCTTCTCACTGATTCCAAACACTGTCTCATTAAAGTCAAACATCGAAGAAAAGCATCCCCTTTCTCCAATGAAAGCCTCTAAATCCTCTTTCTTTTCCCGGAAGACCTCTCCCACCGTGAAAGCATCGTGTTTTTGAAATGTTGCTTCCTTCATCTCATTTAAAAGCTCCAGGACACCTTCTGCTTCATCCACCATCTTCTCGGAGGAAGTCAATCCGTCATCCCGGTCAGGCTCATAATCATGAAACGGAATTACCTTCTTTATATTTATAATGGCATCAATACGAAAACCTGCAATTCCTTTTTCCAGCCACCAGTTGATCATCTCATAAATCTTATCCCGTAGAACCGGATTTTCCCAGTTAAGATCTGGCTGCTTTTTGTGGAATAAGTGAAGATAATACAGGTCGCTATCTTCTATCCGTTCCCAAGCACTTCCGCCAAAATACGATCTTAAGTTATTTGGACTCTTTCCGCCTTTCCCCTCCTGGATATAGAAATAATCGCCGTACTCCCCTTTTGGATCTTTTAGCGCCTTTTGAAACCATTCGTGCTCATCGGAACAGTGATTGACCACCAAATCCATGATGAGTTTCATCTCTCTTTTCTTCGTTTCAGCAATCAGCTCATCCATCTCTTCCATGGTACCAAATCTGGGGTCAATTTTATAATAATCGGAGATGTCATACCCCTGATCCGCAAGAGGAGAACAATAGATAGGGGAAAGCCAGATAAGATCAATGCCCAGTTCCTTTAGATAATCAAGCTTATCTATGATACCTCTTATATCACCGATTCCGTCATCATTGGTATCCTTAAAACTCTTCGGATAAATCTGATATGCCACTTTATCATGCCACCATTTTTTATTCATTTTGACTTACCATCCAATCCTCACTTTATTTTTTCTTCCAATAGATAGCAGCAGCCTCATAGGGTTTTAAAATCCCCTGATGCATGGAGGATTTTCCTTTATAATTGTGTATTAAGTATTCTTTTTCTTCAATTCTATCAATCTCTGGTATGGTTACACTTACTTCCTGTTCAGTAAAATTACATATAACCAGTATCCGCTCCTTTCCAAGGCTTCTTATATAAGCAAATACTCTGGTATCCTCAGGTAAGATCAGCTCGTAATCGCCGTATACGATCACATCATATTTTTTTCTAAGGGCGATCAGCTTTTTATAATAAGAGAACACGGAAGCCGGATCTTCTATCTGCTGATCTGCATTGATTTCCTTAAAGTTTGGATTTACTGCCAACCAGGGAATTCCATTTGTAAATCCAGCTTGCTCCTTATCATTCCATTGCATGGGAGTTCTGGCGTTGTCCCTGCTTTTGCACCGCAGATATTCCATCATTCGCTCTTGAGAGGTATGCCCTCCTCCAACCAGTTCCTCGTAGGCATTTTTGCTTTCAATGTCCTGAAATTGGGAAATATCAGAAAAAGGATAATTGGTCATTCCAAGTTCTTCCCCCTGATAAATATAGGGAGTTCCCTTCATCATGTGGAGGCAGGTGGCAAGCATCTTTGCCGACAGCTCCCGAAACTCACTGCTATCATTGCCAAATCTGGATACGGCTCTTGGTTGATCGTGATTATCCCAGTACAGGCTGTTCCATGCACTGTTTTCAAGCTCAATCTGCCATTTGGATAAGATTTGTTTCAGTTTTAGAAGATTTGGCTTCTGATCTGTCCATTTTCCCAGCTCGCCATCACTTTCCACATGCTCAAAATGGAAAACCATGTTAAGTTCTTCTTGGGCTTCTCCAGCATATTTTTTTGCTTCTTCTATGGTAACCCCAGCGGTCTCTCCTACTGTCATCAAATCATATTTAGATAAGACCCTGCGGTTCATTTCCTTTAGATACTCATGTACCCTTGGTCCGTGAATGCTATAGGGAGTAAAATCGCCATAAAGACCATCTTTAACTTCTCCATCAGGAAAAGCCTGGTCCTTTGAAATCATGCTTATGACATCCATTCGAAAGCCATCAATTCCCTTTTCACACCACCAATCCATCATCTCAAATACTTCATCCCTTACCTTGGGATTTTCCCAGTTTAAGTCCGGTTGTTTTTTCGAGAATAAGTGCAGATAATACATCTGGGTTTGGCTGTCATATTCCCAGGCTGAACCACTAAAGCAAGACCCCCAGTTATTGGGGCAGCCGCCGTCTTCTTTTCCTTCCTTCCAGATATAATAATCCCGGTACGGATTTTCCCTGCCTTTTCTGCTCTCTAAAAACCAGGAATGTTCGTCAGAGGTATGATTGACCACCAAATCAAGTAAGATCTTAATTCCCTTTTCATGAGCCTCACGCAAAAGATCGTCAAAATCCTTCATGCTCCCAAATTCATTCATAATATCCTGATAATTGCTAATGTCGTATCCATTGTCATCGTTTGGAGATTGACAGACTGGAGAAAGCCAGATAACATCAATTCCCAAACGCTTTAAATAATCTAACCTCTGCCTGATTCCGTTTAAATCTCCAATTCCGTCTCCATTGCTGTCTTGAAAGCTTCTGGGGTATATTTGATATACCACAGCCTCTTTCCACCATGTTTTATTCATATCGTATACTCCTTTATTTAATAGCGCCTTCTACCAGCCCCTGAATGATCTGCTTTTGTGCACATAAGAACAAGATAACAATTGGGATCATGGCAAGGAACGCTGCTGCCAGAATTAAATCCCATTGCTTGACATAAGAACCCACAAAGCTGCTGACCGCCACCGGAAGTGTCTTGATTCTGCCGTTTAACCCAAGCATGAGAGATGGAAGCAGATAATCATTCCAAATCCATATACCATTTAAGATAAGCACCGTCATCTGAACTGGTTTTAATAGAGGAAAGACCACTCGAAAAAATGTCCCCTCCGGGCTGCATCCGTCTATCCATGCCGCTTCCTCAAGCTCCCTTGGAATTCCTTTTATAAACCCGTGAAGAATAAAGACGGACATGGAACCTCCAAACCCTAGATAAGCAATTATAATTCCCGTATAACTGCTTAAAAGCCGGATTCCTAGAAAATCCGATAAGCCTCGAAAGGTAGACAAAAGCGGAAGCATAACCACTTGAAATGGGATTACCATAGCGGCTACAAAAACCATAAAGATAACATCAGACCACCTGGATTTATTTCGTACCAGCACCCACGCAGACATGCTGGATAACACAGTTAAAAAGACCAGGCTGACCGCTGTAATAAACAAAGAGCTTTGAAAGGATTTAAAATAGCTGAAATTTTGGTTATGTATTACATTTGAAAGGTTGGTGAGAAGCTGTCCCCAGTTATTTGGAAGAGCAATGGGACTGATCACAATATCCGCACTTTTTTTCGCTGAATTAAAGAGAACCAAAAGAAAGGGGGATAACACGATCAGGGAAAGAAAAATTGCAAACAGCTCCATAACAAATCCTGTTATTTTCCGTTTACTCATTACAGCTCCACCTCCTTCTTTTTACTAAAATAAACCTGGGTTAAGGATACCATGGCTAGGATAACAAAGAATACCACGGCTTTGGTCTGACCAATTGCATACTGGTTCTTGGCAATTGCCGTGTTATAGATGTTTAGTGCCAAAAATTCCGTGGATGCGATGGCCTTTGATCCCAGGATTCTGCTTGGTGCACCATTGGTAATGGCAAAGTTTAAATCAAATTGCTTAAAGGAATTTACCAGCGTCAAAAAGATGCAGACTGTAAATGTATTTGCTATCATAGGAAGTTTCATATAAATCAGTGTCTTTAACCGCCCGGCTCCATCCACCCCTGCAGCCTCCAAAATATCCCTTGGAACGCTTTGCAGACCGGTTACATAGATCATCATGATGTAACCAGCATATTGCCAGGTGCTGACGATTAAAATGGCAAACAGAGCAAGGTTTGGATTGGTCAGCATGGAAAGGCTCCCCTCCACCATGGAAGGAAATACCTTATTAAAAATAAACTGCCACACATACCCAAGAACAATTCCTCCAATGAGATTTGGAAGGAAAAAGGATGCCCGGTAAACGTTTTTTCCCTTTGCCCCCGAGGTGCATAAAAGAGCCAGGGCAAATGCCATGACATTGACCGTAGTCATATTAAGTACTGTGAAAATAAACGTAATCAGAAGGGAGTACAGATAATCAGGTGCCTGAAACATCCGTATGTAATTATCAAATCCAACAAACTTTGTGAATTTGATTCCGTTCCAATTGGTAAAGGAATAAAAGATTCCAAAAATAAAAGGAATGAAAACGGTAATGAAAAATGCGGCCAGTAACGGCAGCAAAAACAATACATTCACTATTCTTTGACGCTTCTTAACCGGATAAAGATAAACCCCAAAAAGTATTAAAAGAAGTCCGATTCCCAGCAAGGCGCCACGAATCGGTGATTCCCGGTAAAACAAATCCAGATACAAGGCATAAAGAACTCCTAGGATACCAGACAATAAAACGAAAGCAGAAATTAATTTTCTTTTTTTCTCCTCTACCATTATTCTCCCCTCTTCCCCTATTGCAGCCACCATTGGCGGGCGGCAATGATGCCGCCGCCCTGCCGGAATTATTTTACATAATCTGCAATTGCCGTACTCATCATGGTTACAAATCCATCTCTGTCAATTTCACCCTTTGCGTAAAGCTCAAAAATGTCTCCAGTGGCATTCATGGCAATGCCCTCTGGCATCTTAGTCCATTCCCAAGAATAGGAATTCCCAGAATCAACATAGGTCTTTAAATTCATGGCAAGAGGTGTCTTAGGGCTTAACTTATTGGAGGTGTAAGGAGAAATCATACCGCAATCCGTTACGAGACATTTCTGACCATCTTCTGATAAGGCAAGTTCCTTTAAGAATGCTTTGCATGCATCAATCTGGCTTCCTTTGTTATAGACAGCCCACCAGGACGGACAATCAGCAAGAATTCCCTTCATCTCTTCTTTTGTAAAGGCAAGAGGGGCAATTCCGCAGTCAAAGGTTACCTGATAGCCAGGTAAGGACGGATCAATCCAGTTGCCCTGTGTGACAAAGGCAGTCTTTCCCTGAGCCCATAAAGCAAGCTGATCATCATAAGTACCTGATATGAGTGTAGAAGGATTGGAGTAGTCAAACAAAAGCTTCATATAGTCGGCAAACTGGCCCATACGAGCAGAGTCAATCTTTCCTTCTTTTAACATATCGATATAGGTGGTATCGCCTCTTTTTAAACCTCCAGAGAGGTAATATCCAAAGAGATGATTTCCGGTTGACCAATACATCTGTCCGGATTCTGCTGCAACGGAGCAGACAGCCGTGATTCCCAGCTCCTCTTTTTTGCTGTCAATGGTTTCAAATGCTTTTTTATAAGCATCGTAGGATGTAAGAGAGGCCGGATCAATGCCTGCTTTCTCTAATATGTCTTTGTTATATGTAATCCCAAAGCCTTCCACTGCATAAGGGAACCCTACTACCTTTCCATCTCCATCTTTAAAGCTGAAATCCGTCTGAGAAGCCCACTCTTCACTACTTAGATCCGTCATGTAATCCTTCCAAGTCTTATAATCACCTTCCCCGCCAAAGACAAAGAGATCGGGCATGTTACCTGCTGCCAGATATCCCTTAAGAGTACCGTTGATATCAGCGCCTCCGCCTAAGGATTCAATGATGACTTCTTGCCCTGTTTTCTCCTGATACTTCTTAGCAAAAGCCTTTAAGGGTTCATCAATCTCAATCTTACCATTTACAATACGAATTGCCTGCCCACTGCTCTTTGCCTGCGTCTGGGTTTGTGCCTCCTCGGTTCCTGTTTGAGTGGATGCCTTCTTTTCCCCACAACCACTTAAAAGAGCCAGAGCCATCACACCTAACATTGCCATAACGATTCCTTTTTTCTTCATAACGCTCCCCTTTCTACATATTGCTGTTATTATTGGTCATTTTAAATACTTTATTGTAACTTATGCGCATAAGTTATTCTAAATATCATATTAGCACTTTAGAGAGTCTATGGCAAGAATTTCTTTTTCTTTTTTCTCCACAAAATACGACTATAACTAAAATAAAGAAAATAAAGGGAACGCATGCTTAATTACACATGTGTTCCCTTTATTTTCTTTACCGAATTTCGTTCTTCGATATGAACCGGAAGTCGAATGACTCGCTCTCCAATCTCTTGATGTCCGATCATTTGAAGCAATTTATCAACTGCCAAACTCCCCTTTTCCGTTACGTCTTGATGTACGGTTGTAAGGGCTGGTCTTATGATCTGGCTGTAAACATTATCATCAAATCCTACAATTGAGATATCGTCCGGTATCTTTACGCCCCGGTCTTTTAAATCATTCATGATATGGGCTGCATAGTAATCAGAAGCACACACCAATCCCGTAAAGTCTCCAATCCTTTTGTATACATCATCCAAGGCTTTCGTTAAATCAGCCCCATTTGGCTCAAGCATAATGAAATGATCTTCCGTAAAGACAATGTCTGCTTCCTTTAGGGCATCCTGATAACCCTTTAAACGTTCAAAATCGACACCAACGCGATTATCTGCTATAAAGGCGATTCTCTCATGTCCGTTTTCAATCAAGTATTTGGTGATTTTGTAACAGCCAATCCTGTCTTCACTTCCTACATTCACATATTGAGGAACGGTTTCTTCCAGGTAACAATCGATAAATACCATAGGCTTTTTAATTTTCTGAGTGATCATTAACCCATCCTCTGCCTGCATGCCGTGTAATATCAAACCATCTACATTCCAGCTTGCTACGGAACTAATAATCTCCGTAATATCGTCAGAGATATAAAGCATGGTGAAGTATCCCCCCGCCCTTACACAACTCTCTACGGCACCGGTCAACTCTCCGGCAAACGGATCCTTAATGAAATTCTCATATTTATCCCGACAGGCTTTCATCGCCAGACCAATGATACCTGATTTGTTCTTTGCTAGATTTCTGGCATTAATATTGGGGACATAATCATATTCTTCAAGCAGCTGCTGTACCTTTTCCACCATAGCTGGTGAGACCTCACCAGTCTTGCCATGAATTACATTGGACACTGTGGTCGTACTGGTCTCAAGTAGCTCTGCCATCTTCTTTATCGTTATCATCAAATGCTCCTTTGCCTTACGTATGATAATCCTCATACCATGTCTTCGTTATGATTATTTTATAACTACTGATTCAAATATGCAAGCTTGGTGTGAAATCCTGCAATGTGTCCTTTCTTTTTTAATGTTGTTGCAAGCAGGTATTTGGTACGCTCTGCGTAATAGGACATACTGCATATTTCATACTATGGATTAAAATTATGGATGCAAAGGGGAATCGAGTGAAACTTAATTCCATAGAGGAAATTGTATTTCACATCTCTGATGATATGGATTATAATGCCCTTTCAGATAAAATAAATGGCTTTCATGTGAACCTGATCGAACAGAAGTTGAGAAGCTCAGATTATAGTATGGAAGAAAAGGTTGCTGTAGTGAATCAGATATCTCAACAGCTAAAAATTCGAGAGAGAAATGGAATTATCTCATAGTTGCTCTTTGTATGGTTGAGGGAATCTGCCGTTGCAGGGTACAAAGTTGTTGGTAATCATGGCAATTAAGCGTTCTCTAGGAGAATCGATGATTCGGCAGCCAACAATTCCTGCTGCATTGCATCCAAAACCCATGCACATGTCAAAAGAAATTTATGCTTCACACTCTTTTTATCATGGACATTATAAGAAACCTAACCTTCCTCATTTATTATTTTGAGCTTCTGTTGATTTATTTTTTACATATCCTTCCATACTTTTATCAATATCAGATAGAATTCTTATGAGCTTATCATTTGGATAAGTAAAGTTGGATTCTGCCCATCTGCTGATAATGGCAAGGCAGCCCTGTACATGGTACCGAACTTTGTATTTCAGCTCTTCATCCTCTTCTGAAAGCTCCCATTCCTTGCACCAGCCTTCCATGCATTTTTCCTCAAATAATAGGTTCAGGCGATATAAAAAGCTGATTCCACCATGATTGCCAAACAGCATACGGGATAATTGTTTATTCTCAGAAATATACTCAAACAATACAGTATAAAACTGGATGGACGGTACTGAAAAGTTATTTATTAATATTTGATTCAGTTCTACAACAACCGCATCCTCCATTTGTTCATAAAGATCATAGATATCCTTGTAATGAGCATAGAAAGTGGCCCTGTGGATATCCACCTTATCAGTCAATTCACGCACGGTTATGCTGCGCAGATTCTTATCAATCATTAACTCAGCCAATCCATCACGTAAAGCCCTTTTTGTCTTTCGTACCCTTCTGTCATCGATTTTATCCTTATTCATAAAAATTTCACCTTTCATCCGACGTTATCGTATTGATATGTCGTTTTTCAGACATTTGTAATAATAATTGTATATAGCAAAACAACTCAAGTTAAATTATAATACTTTTATAGCAATAAAGCAACTAATGTAGTCTAACTATATAAATGTCGTGTAAAAACATGACCGTTTTATCAAAGTAAAGAAAAGGAGTAATCGTATGATCGTGTATCGAAAACCTAAAAAGAGTGAATTAAAAAACATTGCTAAGATGACTGCATTATCATTTGGTGAATATCCAATCAATGATTTGGAACTTCGAGGTGGTTTTAAAGATCTGGATAGCTATGTGAATTTTATGAGTGATGCACATTATGTATATATAAAGCTATATCATAGAAGACATGTGTGCATTGTAGGAGAAGAAGATAGAGTAATCAAGAGCTTGGCTATGCTAAAGCGGCCCGATAGTCCCGAAGACAGCATTTGGGAATATTTACGTTCCGGTGCTATGGATCTTTTGAAAAAGACCAGCCTCCTTAGACTTTTGAAATATTTAAATGTTCTTGAAGAAGGACATAGACCATGCAGCCGATTGAAGGAACCGTCCTGGACTCTTGAATTTTTAGCAGTTGACAAATCCTGTAAAGGACAGCAGCTAGGCAGCAAGATTCTTAAGGATTGCGTTATTCCTTATATCATGGAAGAAAATGAGGGCAATGAGCCTGCATCATTTATCACCTTTACCAATACGGAGAGTAACAGCAAATTTTATATTAAAAATGGTTTTACTGAATTTGATTACACAACCATAGAAAGAAATGGGATGGCAATTGGTAATTGGAGTCTGCGAATGACACTTTCCCCTTGTTAAAGATACCAGGGGCGAAACACTCTTTTAGGAGTCTTTCGCCCCATCATATTCTCCTGTTGGACGGTCTGACTTAAAAAAGATACGTATAGTCTGGGTGCTGATTAGTCCTTCATTTTCCGTTTTCTCATCCTTTTGACCAATCTCAATTTTATCAATCAATGATAGAAGAAGCTCTGGAGATATTTCCATTTCACCGTGTAATTCTTTCATTAGCCGCTCCAACTCTGGATCATCAGTTTGCATCTCATCTTTTTGTAGGACTGGCTCTGGCATTGCTTTTCTTAACTTATAGTTAATTCCCTTTTGCTCCTGTTCCAATGCAGAAAGCATATCGTAAAAACGTTCTTCTGATATCCTTTGATTTACTTTATCCTCATAAAGCTGACCGATGATACTAGATATCTCTCTATCACGTTTTTTTAATACGCCCAGTGCTTTGACAGGCTCTTTTTGAGGGCTGGTGCCTTTGCTTCTTTTTAAGGCTTTCCGCATTTCTTCCTGCCTGTCTTGTGTGAAATTAAGAAGTGTTGTGATTTCCTCTGCTACCTTATGATACAAAGCATGATAACTTATTTTATGACTGGTGCACACTTTTTTACCAAATTGCTTATATCCGCTGCATACCAGTTGTGCCGCTTCTGGCTTTCCCTTTTTATACGTAACAGACATATTTCTTTTACAATCTTCGCAAACCGCCAGTCCGGAAAATACGTTAAGGAACTCCCTCTCTTCCCGTTTTTTCCGTGGAATACAACGCTTTTTTACATGGTCAAATGTCTCCTGCGTGACCAAAGCCTCATGCTTATTTTTTACCACAACCCACTCCTTCCTTGGCTGTGACAGAGTAATATTACTCTTAAAGGA
The DNA here is from genome assembly GCF_003609635.1 of Lacrimispora algidixylanolytica. Classification (GTDB taxonomy): domain Bacteria; phylum Bacillota; class Clostridia; order Lachnospirales; family Lachnospiraceae; genus Lacrimispora; species Lacrimispora algidixylanolytica. Next base: position 10,936 of record NZ_MCIA01000024.1, read on the forward strand.
TAATTTTGTTGTCTTTCCCTGGACGACATGACCTAAGTAAACCTCATTGGAGAGCACCTTACAAATGGCACCAGAGGTCCATTGGCTGTCTTTGGTGGTCTCTCCCTTTTTTAAGTAAGGGTGGGTCAGGCACCGATACTTTAGTGGAGTCTCTACCTTTTGTTCATTTAAACGTGCTGCTATTGCTAAAGGGGCTTCTCCCTGCTCTGCATGTTGAAAAATGCTCCGCACGATAGGAGCCGTCAGAGGGTCTGCAATCAGATGATTTTTATTATTGGGGTCTTTTTGATACCCATAAGGTGCAAAATTTCCAATAAATTCTCCTTCCTTTATCTTTGTCTGAAATGCACTTCGGATCTTTTTAGAGGTATCTCTGGCATACATTTCATTTACCATATTTTTAAATGGAGCAATATCATTGAAAGAACTGTTGGAATCATAACCATCATTAATTGCAATGTAGCGAACTTTTCTTGCCGGGAAATAAATTTCCGTATATTGTCCGGTCATAATATAATCTCTTCCCAGTCGGGATAAATCCTTGGTAATGACTAAATTTACCTTTTTTGCTTCAATATCCCCAAGAAGTCTCTCCCATGCCGGACGGCTGAAATTTGTCCCACTATATCCGTCATCCACATATTCATCATAGATCTCAAATCCATTCTCCTTTGCATAGAAATAAAGCATCTTTCTTTGAGTGTCTATGCTGGCGCTTTCCAAGGCACGGTCATCATCTTTTGACAGCCTCATATATAATCCCGCATAGTACTGGATCATACTTGAAACCATCCTTTCGATTCCCTTCGTTTTTTCATCAGGTCGATTACCAGTTCCTGGGGTGTTCTGCTTCCCATATAAACACGTTCCACTTTAATATCTATCCTTTTTTTTACTTCTGTTTTCTGGTTGTCTGCATTCATCCTGGCACCTCCTGGATAAACTTATTCCAACCGGCTTGTACGATATACGTCAATTCTAATTACACAAGAAAGGCGCTGATTCTTAACTAAGAACCAACGCCTGACCTCTATTCTACCGTTACCTTTATTGAGTTTACAAAACAATAATCCGATGACTCATTTCCCAATCAAGGAAGCTCCGGCACTGAGATGTATCCACCCTGTGGCTGATAATCATATTTACATAGCAGCTCGCTATGGGGATGAAGATTATAGACATGAGGCTCGTGGATGAGGAAATTTGGAATGGCACATTCCAGATGAAGGGCTGCTGCATTCTTCTTTATGGCTGGACATTTTCCTGGGCCTCTGACAAACCGACCCCTGGTCCATGAGGAATCTCGGTTGTCTCTGCCTGCGTCTCTGGATGAGTCTCAGGAGTTGTTTGTGGTTCTGTTTCTTCTGGTTTATGAGTGGTATTTCTCTGAATGACTGCGGGTTTTCCTTTGTAGCTACTGTTATGAAGGGGTTCTTCTTTCATTACCGTATCCCCTTTTTTAATGACTCGATAGCTCTTATATACACTACCAATACTTCCTTTATCAACAATCTTCTCAGTTCCAAAAGGAATCGCTGCATTTTCTTCATAAGTAGGAGCTACTGGGGCCGAATCTCTGACTTTTTCAGAACGAATGGTAACCTTTTCCCCGTTATCAAGAAATGGTATTCCTACTACGGAGATCTTAAGCTTTTTGCCTTCCAAAGAAGCACGAATGACCAATGAGTTTTTGCTTGTGTTTTTAAATTTAAGATCTGGACCTGCGTATCCATCAAAACTTACCATGGCATCTTGTCCTTTTTCTACATAAGAAGGAGCAAAGCTGTGGGAATTACGTTCTGTGGTCTTAAAGCCACTTTCTATTATGGAATGGTACAATGTGGTGGATACTTGGCACACACCGCCACCGGGTTCTTCAATCAATATTCCGTTGCGGTAAGCACCCGCTGGCTGATATCCCTTTTCTTTTGTTCTGTTTCCAGTGGTATTATTAAAAGAGAATTCCTCACCTGGCTTTAAGACCAATCCGTTAAGGGCGTTAACTGCCAGGCTGATGTTCTTGTTTCTGTTTTTATTATCTGTAGTGGTTGTTTCAAAGCTTCCAATCACCTTATACAGATCCTTTGCCTGAGCTTCATTTCTCTCAGGTGGTGTCTGAGCAAATTCTGCCTTGACATCTGCCAGGTAATTCTCTGACTTTACGGCCTCCATAAGCTGTTCGACTAGCTTTTTCTGATCAAGGGTCCGACCGTCCTTTCCAGGTTTATACTTGTATGCCCCTGTCTCTTTATCAAAGGATTCTAACTGCGCGCCAACGGGACTTTGATTCCATTTATTTGCAAGCTCAGCGGCCTGTTTGGTAAAAGGCTCTCTCATCGCTTCGTAATCAATCTCATACTGCTGGGTTTCTTCAGGAGAAGTTTCCTCCAGCTTTTTTCTAATTGCCTTAATCTGACTGTCGATTAAATCATCCAGAAGGACTGTATCTTCTCCTGCACTCACCATCAGCTCCCATTGATACCGTTCTTCCATGGTATCTTCTGCTTCCTCAATGGTCAGCCCAGACAGGTCGGTACTGCCGATCCTAGCGGATTTTAACTTTTTTCTCAAATCCAACGCCTGTTCACTTGATCCCGGTTTCGTCTCTTCTGTATGCTTTCCGGAATTTGCCTGGCTTCCTTTACTAACATTGGAATAAAGCAACCAAACTGCAGACAGGGCGGTTAATAGTAAAACACCATAACCAATACTTCTGTTTCTTTTTCTAGCCCGACTTTTTCTTGCCCTGTTTTTATCTATCAAATTAATCCTTCTCTCCTTTCAATGTCTGATTAATGATGCTGTGCATCATATCTTTTGAAATTTGTCCACTGGCATATCCAAACACATTCCCGTCACGATCGATCATATAGGTGGTTGGGAAGGAATATATGCCATACGCTTCAAATAATTCTGCATCTGTATCGATTAACACTGGATAGGTATAACCATTTTCTTTAAGGAAATTTTTAATTCCCTGTTCATCCTTTTCTTGTCCGTAATTAGGAGCAGCAATTCCCAGAATAATGACCCCATTCTCTCCTTCTGTCTCCTGTGTCTCATACAGACTTTGGATATCCGGCATCTCGGCACGGCAAGGAGGACACCAGGTTCCCCAAAAATTCAGAAAAATTGTTTTTCCTTTATAATCAGAAAGGGAATGAGTCTTCCCAAACTGGTCCTGTAATGTAAAGTCAATGGCTGGAAGAGGTTTTTGAACTTCACTCGTTCCATCACTGGCAGAAGTACTTTCATTTTGTTGTGGTTTTTCTTCTACGGTTTCTTTTGGCTTTGCCTTAGTTTCCTTTTCACTTGTAATGGAAGGAGTCGGCAGAGTGGATAGATATCCAGTCATAGCATTCAACTTACCGGTGAACATTAGAACTCCCATTACGATCATGAGGATGCCCCCCACTTTCACCGCACCCCTTGTCACATTCTTATGTGACTTAAAAAATGCAAGCACTGTGGTGGTGAAAAATCCTACTGCTAAAAATGGAAGAATAAATCCTAAGGTGTAAACTCCAATTAAGATAAAACCAAGAGACTTTGCTGAAGCAGATGCTGCCATAATTAAGACACTAGCAAGAGCAGGGCCTACACAAGGTGTCCACGCAAAGCTAAAGGTAAATCCCATCAAGAGAGCTGTGAAAGGTGACATGGCTAGCTTATCAAAGGAAAATGAAAGCCTTCTATCCTTTTCTATCATAGAGGAAGTTCCAAGGATTCCCGTCTGATACAAACCAAAGAAGAAAACCATGAGTCCACCAACCCTGGCAAATAAAAGCTGATTCGATTTAAAAAAGGTTCCAAGAGCTGAAACCCCCAGTCCCAATAGAAAAAATGTAAAGCTGATTCCAATTACAAAACAAATGGTGTGTATCATGACCTTCTTACGGTCATATTCCATCTGGCCATCCTCTTTCGTGACTCCGGTTCCTCCAGATAAATATCCGATATAAAGTGGAATCAGGGGTAGAACACAGGGAGAAAAAAAGCTTATAATTCCCTGGAGAAATACAGTAAGAACAGGGATGCTCACATCAATTGAAAAACCCAATAAAAGTACCTCCTTATTTCACCTGCAAAAGCCAGTTTACACAATGTTTTTCTTTAATTTCTGTACTATTTTTAGTTACAGTTTAATGTTGTAACTATACCATTTCGAGGAAAATGTGTCAAGTAATTATAGTCTCTTTTTCCATTTGAAAAAAGCATAAATTTCCTCTGACACATGGTCAACGCCTGCTTCCCACAAGCAGAGCAACGCTTAAAGCAACGGTCTAAGTTAAAAGCCACTCTGGGTAAATATCCAAAATCTTCCAAAAGGGTGAATAGTGGGAAAAAGATTGCCATTGGTGGCAGCATTACCGATACCACCCATGCAAGACTTCGGTATACACCATGTATCAAAAGGTTGGATAGAATGGATGGTACTCCAATCCACGTGGCCGTCTGAGAGAGCCAATCTTCCACAGCAAACAGTACATTGCTTATCAACCTTGAGGGATAGTTTGCTCCAGTTATGGTTAACCAGAAAATCCCAAGAAGAACCAGGAACATAATAGGAAATCCGGTGGATTTGCTTGTAAAAAGCCAATCTAGTTTCCGATCTTTCCGGTTATAGGTCTGGTTCTCATAAACTACGACTCCCCGGCATAAATACTCCGCCTTCTTTACAAATACAGAAGCCATATCATCACTTACTTTTTCTTGTTGAATTCCTCTGGCCTTCCACTCACCTCTAATATGTTTTAGACACTCTGCCACTTCCTTTGATTCTGCCACTGGCTTTAAATATGTTTTAACTGCCTGCATGAGGTTCTCATTGGAATCCAACAATCTGGCACATAGCCAGCGGACATTTACTTTTCCATCTGTTATATTTTCTACAACAGGAGTCAGGGTGCTAATGGCATCTTCGATGTATTGAGGATAGCGGATTAGTATTGGGCTCTGGGGTTCTTCTGAGAGTAGTTTTGTATTTTCCTTTTTATGTTTTGCCTCTTCAGGTTCTTGTTGGTGTTTTACTTCAATTGCTTTTTCCACCTCTTCTGTTACTTCTGTTACTTCTGTTTTTTCTGATTCTTCTGCTTCTTCTGCTTCTTCTGTTACTTCTGTTTTTTCTACTTCTTCTGCTATCTTTTCTTTATCTGTTACTTCCGCTTTCTCTGCTTCTACTCCTTCAGCTTCTGTTGTTTTTTCTACCGTTTCTCCTACCGTTTCTTCTACCATCTCTTCTTCCGTTTCTCCTGCCGTTTCTTCTACCGTCTCTTCTTCCGTTTCTTCTTCCCTTTCTTCTACCGTCTCTTCTTCCGCCTTTTCCACTTCTTCTGCTTGTTGCGTCTTCTCCTCTTGTTGTGCTTCCACTTCTACCTCACTTTTTACTGCCCTTACTTCCTCTGCTTTATCTACTGCTTCTACTTCTTCCACCGTCTCTATTTCTTCTGCATCTATCCCATTTGCTACTTCTTCCGCTTCTACCACTTCTTTTGTTTTCTCCCCATCTTCACCAAGACAGCGTCTTAAACAAGTATAAATCTGATCCAGCCCTTTTTTACTCCTTGCCGCGGTCCCTGCTACAGGCACTAAAAGTCGTTCTTCCAACAGATCAAGTCGTATTTCTATCCGCTTCTTTTTTGCCTCATCCATGAGATTCACACAAACCACAGCATTTGGAGTTGCTTCTAATACTTGTAATACCAGGTTTAAATTCCGTTCCAAACAGGTAGCGTCACAGACGACGACCACGGCATCTGGGTGTTCAAAACAGATAAAGTCCCTGGCAACCTCTTCCTCAGCGGAATGAGCCATCAGAGAATAGCAGCCTGGAATGTCAACCATGACATATCCGTGGCTGCCATCACTACAGTAGCCCTGGGCATTGGCCACAGTTTTACCTGGCCAGTTGCCCGTGTGTTACATGTGTTAGAGGTAAACGAATCATGAAATCAAAAACTCAGAAACCGTAATTGTGAAGGAAGTTTGCTTAACCTGTGTTTTTTCTGTGAATTTTGCGTGAATTTAGACACACTTTTTACACTTATCTTTTTTTAATATTTAATTCACATATTATTAAGAAAAAAGCAACTAATACCCCATTGATTCTGTTATATCCTGGTGCTAAAATAACTTCTGACTTCAGAAAAATAAGATAACTGAAAGTCAGAACATATTGATGAACCAATAAAGTCTTGAGGAGGAAATTTATTATGAAGTTAACAACAAAGAAATTATTTTTGACAGGTGTAGCTATTTTGACAATGGCAGCTATTTCTGCTTGTGGTAGCACCAAAACTTCAGAAACAACCGCAGCTACAAAAACCGATATTACGACAGAAGCTGTTACAACTGAGGCAGCTACAAAAGAAGCTGTTACTACAGAGGCTGCTACAAAAGCTGTGAAGGAAACTACGAAAGAAGTTAAAGAAAGCACTTCTGCTACAGAGCCCAAGAAAGATGATACCAAGAAGGAAAGTGTTTCAACAAAAGAAACTAAAGCAGGCGAGAGCAAAACAAAAGCAGCAACTACAGATGCAAAACCAGCAGCTACAGAAACTAAGAAAACATCAAATTAATACATCCGATACAAAAACGCATAATCTTTAGTTAGAAAGATTTGGACAGGTTTGGACCTGTTGAAAAAGTGAAATAAATCACCTTTATCAACAGGTCCATTTTCAAAGCAACTCAAACTTTAGAAATTCTGGGATTTTAATACTCTCATTAGCTTCCAGACATTGTTTCCAAAATTACTAATCAGAGTAATTAATATATCTTTCTCTCGATCGTAACTGGATAAAAAGCTGACTCCGGGATCACAGCCTTGAAAATACGGCATATATCCAGCCTCTAATTTATTTAACCAAATCCCATATCCATAATACTCGTCCTCAAAATTAGTGCTTTGAAGACTTAGCATGTTATTCGTCATCTCATTTGATAATAACTTATTTTGAAGCAACATCTTCCAAAAAAGCTCCACATCATTCACTGTGGTATACGCTCCGCCTGCGCCTGTCCCCTTCACATCCACGCTGTAAATATTCGTATAATACTCATTTCGCTCCTGGTCAAAAATATAGGCATTGGCACATTTGGCAGGAAGCCGGTCAAGCTCATAGTAACCGGTATTTAACATGTTGCATGGTTTAAAAATACATTCGGTCAGATATGTATCAAAAGATACTTTTGTAATACATTCTATAATCAGTCCTAAGATTACATAGCCTGAATTATTGTATTGAAATCTCTCCCCCCTTTGGTACATCATTGGTTTATGGATAAACAAAGGCAAAAGATCTCTGGACGTACGTATCTTATAATTAGGATAGTCCAACCAAAGATCGGAATAATCTTTTATGACACTTTCATCACAATAATCAGGAATACCTGAGGTATGATTGAGTAATTGCTCCACAGTTATCTTTGAATCTATATTATTTAGGTCAAAATCAAGCAATTCACCAATCGTATCATGAAAACTCAAACTTCCTTCTTCAATCAGCTTAAGGATTGCCACAGCAACAAAGACCTTTCCAGCAGAAGCTGTTGCAAACTTGGTATCCAAGGTATTTAACACCTTATTTGAATAATCGGAATATCCATAAGCTTGTTCAAAGATCGTACTTCCATTCTTGTTAATCGAGATACAACCTTGAAAGTCTTTTATTATATCTTTAAGATTATCCACTATTTCTCCTTTAATTTTATAGGAACAAAATTTTCCATCTGTGCAAATCTCTGAGCTTTTATAATTTCAGATGGTGTAATAATGTGTCCCATAATATAATGCCCTGGTCGTATATCCAGTTCAAATACATCTAAATTTTCAACGTAAGAGATTACCTCTTTATACCGTTTTCCACCGGTTTCCTCATCCCCATCCACGTAGACATAAGTTAGATAATATCCACCATCAAAAGATACCACTTCATTCCCACCATCATCCATATCTTCTGTTAGCGCCCATACCCATACCAGCCCACTCTTCTCTTCATTATAATATAAGAAATCTCTGTGCATAAAAGAATCTCTATCCAATACTTGAATTGCTGAAAAGTATGCATCAAATTTTCCTAAAATACTATCATTAGAAAAATCGCACACTTTGTCTACGCCCGATGGCGCAGCACGAGATGGGGGGTAATGAGATAACGCTAAACTGCGTTTGATCTGCTCCTGTTAAAGATGGTTCCACTAGCTTGTCCCTCCTAACTGGTATCAACCGGTTTCTTCCTTGTTTTCTTTACTCCTTTTTTTAGGCTTTTTAAAGTGATCTCCATCTCTTCTTTATCCCCTATGATTTTTGCCAGAACTTCAAAAGCCTTTACCGGATCAACACAATTGATAACATGAACCGTGTCTGACATAACACCACCCCTTTCTAAACCATATGTATTCCCTGTAGTTTGTACTTCTTTCCTTATTCTACATAAGACAGGGTATATATTTAGAAGAAAGGCAAATTAAAACATGATATGGTGCACAAAATAAACTAATAAAATTATATCATATGGCCTATTTCCATACCACTATTCCTATTAAAACCTTTCTAAACTTAAGCCATCTCTTGCCTTTATCTACTGTTATTTTTATCTTAGTTCTTGCACTATCTGGCCCAGGGTAATGCCATTCTTGGTTATGTAATACGAAGTATAAGTGAGTATGATGCCAATGGTGTTATATCTCCCTTTATATAGCCAGTATTTGAGGGGTAGTTGACTACATTTTGACTACACCTATTTAGAAAAACTTGACTACATTTGCATAAAAAGGCAGGCCCGAAAAACCGGATACCTGCCCTTAATCAAACTATTCTCTTACTCTTACATAAACACGGCCAATGATATTTCCGTCTGCATCCTTTGCACTAACTAAAACCAATCCTTTGTTCAGTGCTGTAACTTTTCCTTTACTGGTTACGTTCGCTATTGATGAATCCATAGGAGCCCATGTCACATTTGCTGTGTTAGTAAAATCATCTACTGTCAATCTGGCTGTCTCTCCAATTTTTAAATCAATTGCAAGCCTGTAATCGTCTGCATTCTCTACAACTAATACATTTATGTAATCTGTATAGGATCCGTCCGCACTCTTAACTGTTATAATTGTATTGCCAGGAGCCAGAGCTGTCACTATACCTTTTTCATTTACTGTAGCAACAGTTGGATCTGACGAAGACCAGGACATTTGTGTATTAACATTTAAGTCATTATCTACACTTAATCGGAGTGCCTCTGATACCTCTAAAACTACTTTTAATTTAGCCTCGGTTGTGGGAGGTGTTTGAGATGCCTCTGGAGCAGCCGAGGCTTCATTAGAATTACCACCTTCCCTGCCGGCAGCGGTTGCAGTTACCATATAATAGTAATTCGTTCCATTAGTAACATTAGTATCGGTATAGGTAGTACCAGTTACATCGGTTGATATTGTTTCATATGGGCCACCTGCAGTCATGGAGCGCTTAATGGTGTAGCTTGTTGCATCGGTTATTGCGTTCCAGGTTAAATCTACTTTGGAATCTCCGCCATTGGCTTTTAAAACTGGTCTTAAAATTTCCGTAGTAAAACCTTTATATGTAACCATATCTTGAGAAAAATTATAGAACCCAAATTTGCCAGACGCGTACGTACTATCATCGATTGCTATATTATCTAAAACTTTATCTCCCTGCTTTATTACGATATTAATGCTTCCCTCGCCACTAAAGTTTAATTCAAAATTGTAAACAGTTTTGTATTGATAGCTAATACCATTATGATATAAAGTCTTAACCTTTTTCCCACTACTTGTAGTTGACCATAAATCGGTTTCTTTAATTGTTTCACCAGTATTTACAAGTTTTACGCTCATTCCTTGTTCCGCAGTTCCTTTGTCAGAAACCACTTGTTTTTTCTGTTTCCAATCAAATAAATAATAATGCCCAATATCCTTATAACCAAAGACGAAGCCAATATAATCATCATCACCCGTAGGATCAACACTAAATGACCCTTCTATTTTAGCGTTACTGCATTCAACATTGCCTATTAATGCTGCTGGCCTACCATTAATAGTCTGTGTTACAGAAGTTCCTGAAGAGTCTATTTTCCAATTCGGAAGAGGATCTTCTGTAAAATCATTTGCTAATGTCACACTTTTCCATTCAGAAAGATCTAACTGCTTGGCTGTTGATGCAAAACTAGTTGTGGAAAACATTGTTATCGTTGTAATTAAAGCGACCATAAAGCTTAGTAATTTACTTGTCTTTTTCATACTATATGCCTCCAAATTATATCTTTTGTAATTATTCTTGTTATAAACATTCCAAATCATAAAATAAAGTGCAGAAAAGAAAGCCATTCGTATGTAACAAATGACCTGTAAATTTTTAATATAATCGATTATAGTATTCTGGGATTTTAGCACTTGATTTATGTTTTAGAATGCATTTATATTATCATCTTATATCAACCTGGGCAATTGGTAACCTTGCCAAACAAATTTAGCACTATTTCACTAATTTCGAAACTCTCCAATGCGCTGCACCCCTTCCTGATCGGATACATACAGCGCACACTCCAGGTCATGGCCGGCTCTGGGCTCAAAGTAATACCACTTACCGTCAATTTCCTGACAACCGGTAAGAGCATATCCATCTGAGTTAAACCAGTATTTATGACCATTGATGATCTGCCAGCAGGATTTTAAAAAAGTAGTCTTAGTAT
>NZ_MCIA01000025.1 GCF_003609635.1 Lacrimispora algidixylanolytica
ACTGGCGACACTGGACCTACTGGTGATACCGGGCCTACCGGTGCTACTGGACCTACCGGCGATACCGGACCTACTGGGGATACCGGACCTACTGGGGACAATGGACCTACTGGCGATACCGGACCTACTGGCGCAACCGGACCTACTGGTACAACTGGACCTACAGGCGACACCGGACCTACCGGAGCAACTGGGCCTACTGGTGCAACTGGACCTACCGGCGACACTGGACCTACTGGCGATACTGGACCTACTGGGCCTACTGGCGATACTGGATCGACCGGCGCAACTGGACCTACTGGTGATACTGGACCTACTGGTGCAACTGGAGCTACTGGTGCAACTGGACCTACCGGTGATACTGGACCTGCCGGTGATACTGGACCTACTGGTGATACCGGACCTACCGGCGATACCGGACCGATTGGCGCAACCGGACCTACTGGTGCAACTGGACCTACCGGACCTACCGGCGCAACTGGACCTACCGGCGACACCGGACCTACTGGTGATACCGGACCAACCGGTGCAACCGGGCCTACTGGCGCAACTGGACCGACCGGTGATACTGGACCTACTGGCGCAACCGGACCTACTGGCGATACTGGACCTACCGGCGACACTGGGCCTACTGGCGACACCGGACCCACCGGCGATGCTGGACCTACTGGCGATACCGGACCTACTGGGGATACTGGACCTACTGGCGACACCGGACCCACCGGCGATACTGGACCTACCGGTGATTCTGGACCTACTGGCGATACCGGACCTACTGGTGCAACTGGACCTACTGGTACAACTGGACCTACTGGTGATTCTGGACCTACTGGCGACACTGGACCTACTGGCGACACTGGACCTACTGGGGATACTGGACCTACTGGCAATACCGGACCCACTGGCGATACCGGACCTACTGGCGACACCGGACCTACTGGCGATACTGGACCGACTGGAGATACCGGACCTACCGGTGCAACCGGACCTACCGGCGCAACTGGACCTACTGGCGACACCGGACCTACCGGAGCAACTGGGCCTACTGGTGCAACTGGACCTACCGGCGACACTGGACCTACTGGCGATACTGGACCTACTGGGCCTACTGGCGATACTGGATCGACCGGCGCAACTGGACCTACTGGCGATACTGGACCTACCGGCAACACTGGGCCTACTGGCGACACCGGAACCACCGGTGATTCTGGACCTACTGGTGATACTGGACCTGCTGGAGATACCGGACCTACCGGGCCTACTGGTGTAACTGGGCCTACTGGCGACACCGGACCCACCGGCGATACTGGACCCACCGGTGATTCTGGACCTACTGGCGACACCGGACCTACCGGCGATACCGGACCTACTGGTGCAACTGGACCTACTGGTACAACTGGACCTACTGGTGATTCTGGACCTACTGGCGACACTGGACCTACCGGTGCTACCGGGCCTACCGGCGCAACTGGACCTACTGGCGACACTGGACCTACTGGTGATACCGGACCTACTGGCACAACTGGACCTATCGGTGCTACCGGGCCTACTGGCGCAACCGGACCTACCGGGCCTACCGGCACAACTGGGCCTATCGGTGCAACTGGACCTACTGGCGACACTGGACCTACTGGTGATACCGGACCAACTGGGCCTACTGGTGATACTGGGCCTACTGGTGATACTGGACCTACTGGCGATACCGGACCTACCGGTGATACTGGACCTACTGGCGATACCGGACCTACTGGCAATACCGGACCTACTGGCGATACCGGACCTACTGGCGACACCGGACCTACTGGCGATACCGGACCTACTGGCGACACCGGACCTACTGGCGATACTGGACCGACTGGCGATACCGGACCTACCGGTGCAACCGGGCCTACTGGTGATACTGGACCGACTGGCGATACCGGACCTACTGGCGATACCGGACCTACCGGCACAACTGGACCTACCGGTGCAACCGGGCCTACTGGTGATACTGGACCTATTGGCGATACCGGACCTACCGGTGATACTGGACCTACTGGCGATACCGGACCTACCGGCGACACTGGACCTGCCGGTGCTACCGGTGCTACTGGCGCAACTGGACCTACTGGCGACACTGGACCGACTGGTGATACCGGCCCTACTGGTGTAACTGGACCTACTGGCGACACTGGACCGACTGGTGCTACCGGACCTACTGGTGATACTGGACCTACCGGTGATACTGGACCTACCGGTGATACTGGACCTACTGGTACAACTGGGCCTACCGGCGACACAGGACCTACTGGCGCAACTGGACCTACTGGTGATACTGGCCCTACTGGCGATACCGGACCTACCGGCGACACTGGGCCTACTGGTGATACCGGACCTACCGGCGATACTGGACCGACTGGCGACACTGGACCGACTGGTGATACCGGCCCTACTGGTGTAACTGGACCTACTGGCGACACTGGGCCTACTGGTGATACCGGACCTACCGGCGATACTGGACCGACTGGCGATACCGGACCGACTGGCGATACCGGACCGACTGGTGCTACTGGTCCTACCGGCGACACTGGACCTACTGGTGCAACCGGACCTACTGGTGCAACCGGACCTACTGGTGCAACCGGACCTACTGGTGCAACCGGACCTACTGGTGCAACCGGACCTACTGGTGCAACCGGACCTACTGGTGCAACCGGGCCTACTGGTGACACCGGTGCTTTTATATTAGGAAAATAAGCCACTTGTACTCTGTATCATAACGAAACTACTTCTATATGGATAAAATTGCTGCATTCTCAATACAACTTAGATATAACCTAGACCTTACTACTTAGCAACAATTTGATTTACATTGACTGTAAAAGCTTAATTTTATTCATGTATATAGATTCCATTTAAATAAATACTCATACAACTTTTATCAACTTATAATTTTTTATTTAGCTTTTAACATGTAATATTATACATTCATTCAATTTGATTCCCCTGATTTTTCAACTATTTCAGATAAATAAGATAAGATACTCTGAAATCTTATTAGCATCCATTCAGTAGCCTATAGATTCTGTATAGATTTGCAAAATAAAACACGGCCACATTTATTTAAATGTCACCGCATTTTATGAAGTAAAAATAATTATTTACACTTTTCAATAACTTTTCAAAGAAATTTTATATCTATTCCGCTTTATCATATTTCAAAAGTATAAAGTATATTTAGAATTTAGAATTTAGCAATTTAATATGTTGCATGTGTCTTTTTCCATTTTCTAATTTTAGTGCGAAATGATTTAAATGGAGCGACAGTATTAATATGAACCCATTTCCATACAGGCCAATTTGAACTTGTTGATGCAGCCCATTTTCTACCTCCTGGTTTAAATAATTCTTCGTCACTAAATTCATTAAGCCATTTAACAAGTGAGTCCACCGTATCAATAAACATTTTCATAAGCTCTGCTAGAGATTCATTTTTATATCTTGCATAAAAACTTTGATATAATCCCCCCAATTGATTCCATTTATAGCCGGGCTCAGGTGTAATAACCTCTTTCCCCATCAATTCATCTTTGTCCCACCCGCGAAGTAAACTCATCCAGCCGAGTTGATACGCTATAATTTCTTGTGGAGTTCGATCTGATTCACTATAGCGAGTATCCTTATTCGCTTCCTCAATATCATCAAACTCATGAATAAATAATTGAGCTGTTTTATTTATCTCGTCAATTAAAGCGCCTTTACTGTTATATTCTTGCATGATTTTTCCTTTCCATGTATTTATAACCAAGTTTTATTTTTTATAATGCTAATTATAATAATGATTTTCCATCCTCATCCCTGTTTCTATGTTCACCCAAAACTTGATACTGATTATTCATGACGTACATAATAGGATTGATCTTCTTTGTATAGGTATATCCATTTGTACAACATTTCTCACTGACAAACGTTTATTCTATATCTGCTACAATCATTATTCGATTGTGAACCTCTGCCGCTGTAATTACTATGCACAAAATGTTAACACCACAATCCTCGACCATAGATGTTTTGCTGGTTTCATTATAAAACAACGAAAAAATACTGATTTATCTTTGTATATGTCAGAGACCAAACCTGCACAATCCACCTTTTTTATCATATTGCAAGAAACAAAATCAATACTGAATTTTCATTCGATCTCTATCCCCTTGGCAAAATACGGCTGTTTGCTGATATATTTATCAGCAGGTTCAACGCTTACTAGACCAATCTTCTAGGGGAGCAACGTTTGTTTTTCCTTATACATGTGTACCAATTGAGACCATCCTTAATGGTTGAATAATTGGATATCTATCACAATTAATTTTGTTTTTTATATTATATACCTTTATTGTGACAGCATATTGTCAACAATGATTTTTTAAAATTATTCTTTTAATATAATCCAAGTATTCTTTTTTTAAGTCAGGTGGGTAAATGATTTCTATGTTGATGCCAAATCCCAATACAAAATGTATTAACCAGTTCCTATTAGAACAATGAAAATTTACAATAATAGAACCATCACTCCCATGTTCATAATTATCTTTTCCAAATATATCAATTACCCTGTATTCCATAGATTGGTCAAAAGCTAATGTTATTTTTTCTCCCCTATCATTTGTAAAATCATCACTCCAGTCTGCTGGTATTTCTGCATTTACTGGAACAAATTGCTCATTGATGATTTCCATTTTTACTATGCGGCTTATTTTATAAAAATGGAATTCGCTATTAACAGTGCTCTTCCCAAACAAATACCATGCTGCACTTTTAAAAATGACCTTGTAAGGTGCAATGATTAAGTTGGACCTTCTATTAGAAGACAAATATTCAATTTGCAAATAATTATTGCTCATAATTGCCATACGAATTATATTAACATTTTGCTTCAATACTTCGGTAGCGTTTTTGTTCCAAGCGGAGAAATCAATCAGTATGTCTAAATCAGCCACAATGTAAGGATTAGCTGGGAACAGCTTCATTAACAAAATCTGAAGCTTTTCTGTATCTGTTATTGTCTTCAATCCAGCTATTCCTGTCATAAGATAATTTATTTCATCACCCGTCAGAACAGTTTTATTCAACTTATATTCTTCAACAATTCCAATGCCTCCTCCATTTCCAGGTATGGCATACAGCGGTATACCCGCTTCTTCAATTGCTTTTATATCTCGATATATAGTGCGAAGAGATACCTGAAACTTGACAGATAACTCTTTAGCAGAAATTGTTTTACGAGATAATAATATGGATAAAATACCCAATAATCTATGCAAACGCATAATTATTCCTCCTAGTTTCAATTATAATATCATACCTACATGACACCAGTATGTCAACAATGGGGGGGACTTTACCGCTGCACACATCATAAGCATTCAAATTGAGTACAATGCCATTCATGATATTAAACTCAAACGAACGGTCTACTAATTAAAATTGTTATGGAAAAACTAAGCCTTTCTATCGAATGCTTTTCCCACTCTGAATCGCTTAACAAGGCCCTGCCCACACCAATAAAGCCGGCTTTACCATTAGCAAGAAGCTGCTCCACTATTTCGACTTGTTTAATTCCGCCAGTTAGGATAACCGGAGTAGATGCTTGTATACTTACAAAGAATGTTACTTTACCGTATCTATAATGATATTTTTATTAATTATGGCTCAATTGCTGGCTCCTCCTGGTACATATCAAAGATTATATTAAAAAGCTTTTTTCTATAAATACTGTACCATCATACTTTCTGACTCATTCATCACTTTTTGAATGGGACAATTTTTTCCTGTCGTAGGCCTCACTCAAAAAACCAGACCCTTCAATAGCCTGAATAACATCCATAAAAGAAATGCTCTCAGGATGCTTTTTTAATGCATAGCTCCCCGTTAGCCCCAGTTACTGATTGAACTAATCCAGCCTTAACAAGTTGGGGCAATTTTTTAGATAAATAAGTAGCAGATACCTGAAGATGTTCTGCTAATATTTGTGCACTTAGCATCGCTTCTTGTTCTTCTTCAATCATAAATAACACTGTGTGTAAAGCCTAATTTGTAGCCTTTGTATATTTCATTTTATTGCTCCTTTAAAGATATAAGATACTCTATTTATCTATAAACATAGCAATATACATTATAATTATAGACATAAAAAATATATTCTAAATTACTGATAATCCATGCTAAAAAACAATTTTAGTCTATATCTAATTTGTCAAATTGAATGATAAACCAAAAGTGCCAATAGAAAAATGGCAAGCAATGCGACTGAAAAAATTTGACCCAAAGTCAGCGCGTTGCGGTGTCTTGCTCTAGCCCTCCGGCATGGAAGTGTGACCATTAATGATAGCCTGCATATCCTCTTGCCCCTAACCTTTGCCAAGGGTGGAAGAACAGAGCCTGGTAAACCGTTCTTGCACTTGATACGAAAGTAGATAACACCACCGTACCAGATCTAACTTAATAGCCGACTGCTTCCATAGTCTGTAAAAATGCTTCCATGCTAGATGGCTTTTCGAAAAGTCAAATATCAATCTGTGTTATTAATCGCTCTTTGAATGTTAGCGGCTTATTGTCGCCAAGCCTTTGCCCATAGTTTTTGTATTTTCCTTTACTTTTTAGCTTGATATAAAATAAGGTCCTTTTGCAGTTTCCTAATATAAACGGCCCAACCGGACCTACCGGTGACACTGGACCTACTGGTGCAACTGGACCTACTGGCGCAACTGGACCTACTGGTGATACCGGACCTACTGGACCTACTGGTGATACTGGACCTACCGGTGATACTGGACCTACTGGCGATACTGGACCTACTGGCGATACCGGACCTACTGGCAACACTGGACCTACCGGTGCAACCGGACCTACCGGTGCAACTGGACCTACCGGTGCAACTGGACCTACTGGCGATACCGGACCT
>NZ_MCIA01000026.1 GCF_003609635.1 Lacrimispora algidixylanolytica
CCCTCAAAACCACACATTGTTATATATCTATCATCCGTTCTTACTCTTACCTAAACCAACCTGGTTAAGCCCTCGACCTATTAGTGACAGTCAGCTACACATGTTGCCATGCTTCCACCTCTGCCCTATCTACCTCGTCGTCTTCAAGGGGTCTTACTCTTGCGATGGGATATCTCATCTTGAGGGGGGCTTCACGCTTAGATGCCTTCAGCGTTTATCCCGTCCCGACTTAGCTACTCTGCCATGGTGTTGATCACCAACAGATACACCAGAGGTCAGTCCATCCCGGTCCTCTCGTACTAAGGACAGCTCCTCTCAAATATCCTACGCCCACGCCGGATAGGGACCGAACTGTCTCACGACGTTCTGAACCCAGCTCGCGTACCGCTTTAATGGGCGAACAGCCCAACCCTTGGGACCTACTACAGCCCCAGGATGCGATGAGCCGACATCGAGGTGCCAAACCACTCCGTCGATGTGAACTCTTGGGAGTGATAAGCCTGTTATCCCCAGGGTAGCTTTTATCCGTTGAGCGATGGCAATCCCACTTTATACCACCGGATCACTAAGTCCTAGTTTCCTACCTGCTCGACCCGTCGGTCTCGCAGTCAAGCTCCCTTATGCCTTTGCACTCTGCGAATGGTTTCCGTCCATTCTGAGGGAACCTTTGAGCGCCTCCGATACACTTTCGGAGGCGACCGCCCCAGTCAAACTCCCCGCCTGACATTGTCCCCCAGCCAGGTAATGGCTGCAGGTTAGAAACCCAATATCGCAAGGGTGGTATCCCAACATCGGCTCCTCAAAGACTGGCGTCCTTGATTCATAGCCTCCCACCTATCCTGTACATGCGACACCGAATCCCAGTATCAAACTGGAGTAAAGCTCCATGGGGTCTTTCCGTCCTGGCGCAGGTAACCAGCATCTTCACTGGTATTTCAATTTCACCGGGTGCATTGTTGAGACAGCGCTCAAATCATTACGCCTTTCGTGCGGGTCGGAACTTACCCGACAAGGAATTTCGCTACCTTAGGACCGTTATAGTTACGGCCGCCGTTTACTGGGGCTTAAATTCAGAGCTTCGCGTTACCGCTAACCCCTCCTCGTAACCTTCCAGCACCGGGCAGGCGTCAGCCCATATACCTCACCTTTCGGTTTTGCATAGACCTGTGTTTTTGCTAAACAGTTGCTTGAGCCTATTCTCTGCGGCCTGATTTCTCAGGCACCCCTTATCCCGAAGTTACGGGGTCATTTTGCCGAGTTCCTTAACAATGCTTCTCCCGCCGGCCTTAGGATTCTCTCCTCATCCACCTGTGTCGGTTTACGGTACGGGCACATATTACACAATAGCGGCTTTTCTTGACAGCCCCTACAGAGACTTCCCTACTTATGTTCGGTACGCGTCACACCTTCCTGTTGTTAAGCGGATTTGCCAACTTAACCAGTCCAATGCTTGCCCCGGTCTTTTCATTCCCGGGTTCTCTCTCGGTTCTGTGTCCCCACAGTTCTGATAATATGCGGTACAGGAATTTCAACCTGTTGTCCATCGACTACGTCTTTCGACCTCGCCTTAGGCCCCGACTTACCCAGAGCAGATCAGCTTTACTCTGGAAACCTTAGATATTCGGCCTGGAAGATTCTCACTTCCATCTCGCTACTCATTCCGGCATTCTCTCTTCTTAACACTCCACATCTCCTTACGGTAATGCTTCAGCGCGGTAAGAATGCTCCTCTACCAATGTACATAAATGTACATTCCACAGCTTCGGTGTCGTGTTTTAGCCCCGGACATTTTCGGCGCAAGACCTCTCGACTAGTGAGCTATTACGCACTCTTTGAATGTGTGGCTGCTTCTAAGCCAACATCCTAGTTGTCTCTGAAATCTCACATCCTTTTCCACTTAACACGCACTTTGGGACCTTAGCTGGTGGTCTGGGCTCTTTCCCTTTTGACTGCCCAACTTATCTCGTGCAGTCTGACTCCCGTACATCATCTGACCGGCATTCGGAGTTTGATATTCTTTGGTAAGCTTTGACGCCCCCTAGGAAATTCAGTGCTCTACCTCCGGCAGACTAATACGAGGCTAGCCCTAAAGCTATTTCGAGGAGAACCAGCTATCTCCGGGTTCGATTGGAATTTCTCCCCTACCCACACCTCATCGCCACCCTTTTCAACGGATGTGCGTTCGGTCCTCCACCGCCTTTTACGGCAGCTTCAACCTGGACATGGGTAGATCACCCGGTTTCGGGTCTACCTTTACTGACTTAGTCGCCCTATTAAGACTTGGTTTCCCTTCGGCTCCACACATTAAGTGCTTAACCTTGCCAGTAACGGTAACTCGCCGGACCGTTCTACAAAAAGTACGCAGTTCCACTTTAAACGTGGTTCCACAGCTTGTAAACACAAGGTTTCAGGTTCTCTTTCACTCCCCTCCCGGGGTCCTTTTCACCTTTCCTTCACAGTACTATGCGCTATCGGTCACTAAGTAGTATTTAGCCTTGGGGGGTGGTCCCCCCGAATTCCCACAAGGTTTCTCGTGTCTCGTGGTACTTTGGATCCTGCTCGCTAACTATTGTTTTCCCATACAAGGCTTTCACTTTCTATGGCCGGTCTTTCCAGGACCGTTCTGGTAACAAATCGTCTCACTTGATTGCAGTCCATAACCCCGTCATGCACGCACGACGGTTTAGGCTCTTTCCATTTCGCTCGCCGCTACTTTGGAAATCGAGTTTTCTTTCTTTTCCTCCGGGTACTTAGATGTTTCAGTTCCCCGGGTTCCCGACGTATGGCTATGTATTCACCATACGACAACTGAGGTTTGCTCAGCTGGGTTTCCCCATTCAGATATCTCCGGATCAAAGGATATTTGCTCCTCCCCGAAGCTTTTCGCAGCTTATCACGTCTTTCATCGGCTCTTAGTGCCAAGGCATCCACCTTGTGCTCTTTATAGCTTAACCAATTCGACTTTTGCCTGCGGGTGCGGGCTACTCATCTAAGATACATAGCGTTGTATCTCTGGTCTTAGGTTTGTTCGTTTACCGTACGTTACGGTATTTGAACGAGTTTGTTTGTTTGGTTACATCGTTAGATGTAACACCTCGGATGTCTTGATATT
>NZ_MCIA01000028.1 GCF_003609635.1 Lacrimispora algidixylanolytica
TTTTTCAGGATAAAGATAATCAGAAATTATAGGCTCGTATGCCCAGTATATATAGAAGATTTGTAATGATCATCAAAGCTGAACTATAGATTTCATTTACTGTATGTACATTGATGTATGATCATATGGGCCTTGAGGGAAGTATGCACATTCCATTATAACTGGGGGTGCAATTCTAATATTATATGGAAAATTTGAATCTTCATCTATTTATAATGTAACACTCGCGTTTGAACGACAGGTTGATCTTCATAATATGGAAAAGTGGTATTAGTACGGAGTAAATTAATATTTTAGATATACCATTATAGTAATGGCTCGTATAAAGTGTCATATTATAATGTTTAATTGGTACTTTTGTTCAGATTATTTGTTTATCATAAAACAGGTATTCTAAATAGTAGAAATGTGCGTGATCTGATCATCTAGAAGGTATCTTCTCTCTCAATGTATATAGAAGCAATTAGATTATTCCAAAAGTTATAGATTCTTAACATGCATCCCTATCTTTATGATTGCACTTCCTATGAAAATGTCAATAAGGAAACCTAACGCTATATAGAACAAATACAGTAAATTTATAATTGACAGGTATTCAACCTAATAATAGACTGATCAAGTATTTCTGGTTAGCCACGGCTAACATTATGTTCTATAAAATAAATCACTCACTTAAGGAGTGGACTATATTGAAGTTAACATAATTATTAACTGGATTGCTTGTTGTTACTGCTTTACTGGCTGGGTGTTCCAATACCTATAAGGTCTCCAGCCCATCTAAAGAAAGTAAGGAATCAAAAACTAATGCTGAAGGATCATCTGAAGTAAATAATAGCATCGCTTCTTCTAATGCCGGTGACTCGGATATGCATGTGATCGAGCAAGCAATGGGCAGCACTACAATTACAGGAATACCGTCTCGCGTTGTTACACTTTTTCAGGGAGCAACAGACTCTGTACTGACTCTTGGCGTAAAACCACTTGGGTCCGTTGAGCCCTGGGCTGAAAAGCCAGTTTATGAATATCTTCGCAGTCAAATGGAGGGTGTAGCAAATTTAGGAATTCAAACTCAGCTTGATTTAGAAGCAATTATTGCTTTAAAGCCTGATATTATTATTGCATAAAAAGTTCGCCATAAAAAAATATATACCCAGCTTTCTGAAATCGCTCCTACTGTAATGTAACCGAGGTATATATATGGAAAGATACCCTAGCAATTAGTAAGACAAGGAAGCCGATGATTTTCTTAAAACATGGGATGAAAAGACCACTTACTTTAAAGAAACGGCAGCGAATAAGATAAAAGATAAGAAGGTCTCTATTGTAGATTTTAGAGCCGACCATGCTCGCATTGTTTATAATGGATTAGCCGCCTTGGTTCTTAAAGATTTGGACATTGAAAGACCGGAGGCCCAGCAAGGAATGGAATGGGGCGGAATTTTAATCCAAGTTCTACAGAGCATATTCTTGTAATTAATACAAGTCTTCAAACACATCTAAGCTCATAGTTATCCATATATGATAAATCCATTCCTTCTGGAATCGCTGCAAAATTAGACTGATAAAATGCTTCCTTATCTCTTACAGAAGCGCTAAATATATAATTATACCCTAGATCAAACAGATATTCTGGACACAGTTCAGCGCTTGGGCCATAAATTCCTCTGATTTTCGCATTTTTACATGTTTTGAGAATATCTTTATAGGTATTGTTTACAATTGTGCAACCAGTCATTACTACGATATCTAGACTTTCAAGCACATCTTCATGTTCAAGTGCATTATCTCCAAGATGCCAATAGATGTTTTCTGGATATACCTTCATCTCATTTCCAATTCTATAATTTAAAATACCCTTGGGATCCCGAAAATCAAACGCATGAAATTCCTTACACTTTCCAAGAAAAACTTCATTATATAGTCCATAACCTATAATTCCAACCTTTTTATCTTTTACATCATAGTCAAATATACGTCCTTCTGTTCGGATAATTCCTCTATCTTTCAGTCTGTCTGCGGAGTTAAATGGCTTGCTTAAGAGATTGCATAAACTAGCTGCTATAATCCTAAGCTCTGGATCAGCCCGGTTAATAAGTTCATAAACACAGTCATCTGCCGGCCTACCAATGAAGGATTTCAATATCTTCTCAAATTCATCTAAGTCTTTTTCTTTTCCCACTCGTAGCGACATGGATAATTTGTCATTGGTATCAGATACCATAAACCACCGGTGTCCCAATACAAATTCTTTTATGATTGGCATAGGTTCCTTATATATCTTATGGTTTTTCTGTATCATTTCCATTGCTATACTTAAGTCTTTCATAATCTTCCTCCTTTATTTATTTGTAATTGAAATTGAAACGATGCTCTTTACGATACGATTGTTATATTGAAGTTCATTTACTGCAACATTTACATGAAATGCACTTGAAATATTCTCTTCGTTAAAAATATCCTGGGTTTGATCATATACATACTACCCAGTACTTTTTAGCAGGAGCGTTTCATCTGAAATAGAATTTCATAATGCCCTCCTTATTATGTTAGCTATAACTAACTCATGTATAAGTTTATATTAAAAAAAGGATTATTTCCATTGCAATGGCAACGAAAGTAATCCTTTTATTGATGTTTATTTATTATAAATACATTTTTAGTATAATCAGTAAAGACGTTTTTTTATTCTGCTAAGTTCTCTTGTTAATTTAGTTCTCTCAACACCAAGATAGTCTGTCATTTTCTGCTGATTGTTTGTAAAAGTAGAGTAATGCAATCCGGTCAAAATGGTGATCTTGAATACAGCAACTAATCCAACACGGCTAAAAAATCTCCATCACCAAGAAAATAGGACTGGCTTTCTGGAATACTTAACAGCCAGCAACAATTCCCACCAATAAAGTAGAGAAGCAACGCCTTGCGTGTAACCTCTTCCGTTCTGAATTGTTCCCAATCACTAATTTATCATCTTACACTATGTAATAACTGGGCGTGATTTTAACTTTCACACTTGTCCCTCATAAATATAACCGCTCGACTTTAAAGTAGGTACTTAGTAAAACAGTGACTTAAAAAACGGTTCTATACTGAATGTTGGGGTGTGCTTAAAAAGCATACTTCCAACATTCTTTTTGTTGTATTAAAATACATCTATAAGAAGCCTCCCAAACGCATTATCCCGACCAAAGTTTAATGTTACGGAGGTGACCACTCATAGATGTACCCTAATTATAGCAAGGCATTCCTCGACTTGGAAGATGTTTTTGTAAAAAAGTAATTACTGCAGATTCTTCTCTTAAGATATTCATCGAAACACGCCCCACGGAGCAGTCCTGTCCTTGTTGCTCCTCTAGCACCAAGAGAGTTCATGATTATCGTACTCAGAAAATGGATGATATCCCCTTTCAGGGGAAAACAGTTACACTCATTCTTAGAAGGCGACGTTATTTATGCACAGACTGTGGCAAACGGTTCTACGAACACTACTCATTCCTACCTCTTTACCACCGCAGAACCAGAAGGCTGGCCTTTTATGTTATTTCATTACTCCGCCAGACTTTCTCTTTAAAGCAGGTTTCTCTACTTACTGGTGTTTCTGTTTCGACCATTTGCAGGCTACTGGATACCCCGGGCTATGCTCCTCCTGATAGAATGCCAGAGGCTATTTCCATTGACGAATTCAAGGGCAATGCTTCTACTGGAAAATATCAGTGTATTCTTGTTGACCCGAAAAAACATCGGATTATTGATATCTTGCCCGACCGCACTCAGAGCCATCTGGCCGACTACTTAAGAGATATTCCCAGATCCGAGCGGATAAAAGTTAAGTTTTTTGTATGTGACATGTGGCTTGCGTATGTTGAGCTGGCTAGAGTTTTCTTTCCTAATGCAAACATTATCGTAGATAAATATCATTTCATACGGCAAGTCACATGGGCAATTGAAAACGTACGTAAACGACTCCAAAAATCCATGTCAGCATCACTCCGAAAATACTACAAGCGGAGCCATAAGCTAATACTAACTCGCTACAAAAAGCTAACGGATGAGAATAAGAAAGCCTGTGACCTAATGCTTCAATACAGTGACGACCTGCGTCTGGCCCACATGATGAAGGAATGGTTTTATGATATCTGTCAAACACAGTCTTACCGCAAGCAGCAAAAGGTGTTTGATGACTGGATCGCAAATGCAAGGGATAGCAAAATACCAGAATTCGAGAAATGTGCCAAAACATTTAAGTCATGGAGAAAAGAAATCTTAAATGCATTCAAATATGGCATTACAAACGGAGTAACAGAGGGATTCAACAATAAGATTAAAGTATTAAAACGAAGTTCCTATGGAATCCGAAATTTCAAACGATTCCGAACTCGGATACTTCACTGTACATCATAGAAAAAATGGTCGGGATAAGGAGACTTATTTCGCATGCCCAAAAACGGCATACAATAGAACCAACTATTCAAATGGCTCTTTGTCAATAAAAAAACCAGAACCTTAAAAAATCAAGATTCCGGCTACCTATTAATAAGAGCGCGAGACGGGACTCGAACCCGCGGCCCCGACCTTGGCAAGGTCGTGCTCCACCACTGAGCCACTCGCGCCTATTCTCTTTAAGGCATATA
>NZ_MCIA01000029.1 GCF_003609635.1 Lacrimispora algidixylanolytica
AGATGCCCTGCCTGTACCGGCCGTTTTATATATTCACTTAGATCTATTATTTTACTACGACTCTTACAAATTTCTTCTTTCCACGCTTTACTACGATTCCTTCTCCGGATAACTGCTCCTTTGAGAAAAGAGTCTTCACGTCTGTTACAGTTTCTCCCTCAACGGTTACACCGCCCTGTTCTACGTTGCGTCTTGCTTCAGAACGGCTAGGTGCAAGACCTGATTTCTGAACGATGGTCAAAATATCAGCACTGCCGTTTGTAAAATCAGCCTCTTCCATCTCATACAAAGGCATATCAGCCGCATTGCCACCAGCAAACAGCTCTTTGGCACTCTTTAAAGACTTTTCGGCTTCCTCTTCTCCATGAACCAGCTTTGTCAGTTCATAAGCAAGTATTTCCTTTGCCTGATTTAACTGACTTCCTTCCCAGCTATCCATCTCATTGATCTGTTCAATTGGTAAAAAGGTGAGCATACGAAGACATTTTAACACGTCACCATCGGCTACATTTCTCCAGTACTGGAAGAAGTCAAACGGTGATGTCTTTTCTGGATCAAGCCATACAGCACCTGACTGAGTTTTACCCATTTTTTTGCCTTCGGAATTTAGTAGCAGGGTGATGGTCATGGCATGAGCATCCTTACCTAATTTACGACGAATTAACTCTGTACCACCAAGCATGTTACTCCACTGATCATCACCACCAAACTGCATGTTACAGCCGTAGCGGTTAAATAACTCATAGAAATCATAGCTCTGCATGATCATATAGTTAAACTCCAGGAAGCTGAGTCCTTTTTCCATACGCTGTTTATAGCATTCTGCTGAAAGCATACGGTTAACGGAAAAATGAGGACCTACTTCACGTAACATCTCGATATAGTTAAGCTCTGTCAGCCAGTCCGCGTTGTTCACCATAATGGCTTTTCCTTCTGAGAAATCAATAAAACGGCTCATCTGCTTTTTAAAACAATCGCAATTGTGCTGTATCATTTCTACCGTCATCATCTGGCGCATATCACTTCTTCCAGATGGATCACCAATCATTCCAGTTCCGCCACCAAGTAAGGCGATCGGTTTATTCCCTGCCTCCTGAAGGCGTTTCATCAAGCATAATGCCATGAAGTGTCCTACGTGAAGACTGTCAGCGGTTGGGTCAAAGCCAATATAAAAGATTGCCTTTCCCTGGTTGACCATCTTGCTGATCTCTTCCTCATTCGTCACCTGGGCAATCAATCCCCTGGCTTTGAGTTCCTCGTAAATTGTCATAGCTATTCTCCTTTATAATTTATATAAGAGTCTGGCTTACCAGACTCTGGCGCTGACGAGCTGTCACGTTAGTGACAAACCACATGATGCGCGTCATGTGCATCCCGCCCGGCAGGGCATTTTTATGTAAAAGACTAAACATCTTATTACATAAAAATAAACCCCGCCCTATCAAAAGGGCGAGGTTAAAATCTCGCGTTACCACCTTAAGTTCATAAGCAGCTTACACTGCTTATCTCTTTAAGTACCTGAATCGATACTCTAGCACAATAACGGGTGCGGGAATCCGTCACAGCCTACTAAGCAATCTGCCGTTTGGTGTGAAGCTCAAAGATGTATTCACAACCCGTTTCCCATGCGCCTCTCATCTCCCGGCTACTTTCTGTTTGGTTCATCGTAGTGCTACTTGTTCTTATCAATGCCTTTACTAATATATGAAGTTATTGACTAGTATATGGGCTTTTTATCTGTTTGTCAAGGCCATTTGCCTTCAAACATCCCTTAAGTTCTTTTTATGACGATACATGTCTATATCAGCACTTAATATTGTATTATGTAAATCATCTCCCATACGATATTCCGCCACGCCATAAGAAAAGCAAGGGCGAATGCCCTGAATCTCTTCGCACTGAGACTGAGAGATTTTTAAAATTTTCTTCATTTCATCGGCATTTAATCGATTGCTTAAAAGAACGAATTCATCGCCTCCATACCGGTATAACCACATGTGCTTGCATTTTGTATTCAATATGGAAGAAGCAACGCTGCAAATAGCCGCATCTCCGCTGGAATGTCCGAACTGATCATTGATATTTTTTAAATTGTCCAGATCAATCATTGCAATGGTGCATTCCGATTGCCAGTTGATTTTTTCCAGTTGTTTTTCATATGCAATCCGGTTATAGGTGCCTGTTAGAGGATCGTAAAGAATCTTCTGAGTCGTAAGAAACAAATAGTAAAGAATTACGAAAGCCTCCGCTACGCTCCATACCATAAAATGAACATTAAATACAATCTCCGTCACAATGGCTAGTCCGATCACAAACAAAAAAATCAGCAAAAAACCTGTCTCAGACTTGCGATTCGGTTTCCCCCTTTGTTTGGCGGAACAAAATACAAGGGACAAAAGATAAAAACCAGAAGCCACAAAGGGAATCACAAAAAGTGGACCTCTTGTATATACATTCTCTGCACTTACGTTAAAGATCAAGCCTAGCCAAATGCTTAATAAAGACATGAACGCATTTATAAGCATAGGAACATAAAACCACCGGGAGAAGCGCTTGGAGTCCTCTGTCTCATATAGGAACACAAGAATCATCGGGAGGCAGGGGCTTATGGCGAAATTGATAAAGGAGGTTAAGGTTCTTAGCCTTGAACCTTCCAAAGTAGATATACCGCTGAAACAATAATCAGCCCAAGTATCTACAATCACCAGAAAGATCAAGCCAATTTCCCAAAGGAATAGCCTTTTAATGCGCTTTGAAAAAAGCTTATCTGTAATCACCATTGCCGCAAAAAACACCAGAGCAACAACAGGGGCATAATATGATTGCAGTGCATCCAAAAACATAACATCCTCCCAAACAATAGAATTAATACATATATCCATCGTAGCACTATATCTAGTTTTTTACAATTTAATAATCTTTCATTTATGTGAAAATTTATTTATTTTCTAAATACTTGGCATAAAAAAAGTGGAATTCCCTCGCTCCATCTTGCAGCAAAGGAATTCCACCCTATTTAGTCGTTTAACAGCTAAACAATCTTTAAGGGTTAAGTCTATCCCACATTAAGATTCATCCTTTACAATTAAACTAATTTGAGTACAATGGAGGAAGACTATGATTGAGGAAATTTTAAAGTATAATGATACCTTTGTTAACAGCGGTTTTTACAAACACTTTAATACCAACAAATACCCCAAAAAAAGGTTGGCCTTAATTACATGTATGGATACCAGACTGGTGGAGCTTCTTCCCGCTGCATTGGGAGTTAAAAGTGGTGATGTAAAGCTGATTAAAACAGCCGGAAGCATGATCATAAATCCCTATGACAGCACCATCAGAAGTCTCTTAATCGCTGTACTTGAATATGGCGTGAATGAAGTTATGGTCATCGGCCATACAGACTGTCTGTCTGCTACCATATCCTCTGAAACCATTATTACTCATTTGGTTCAGCGTGGCATTGAACGGGATACGATTCAGAAGCTAAAAGAAGATGGTTTTGACTTAGATTCATGGCTCCAGGGAATGGATAATGTTAAAACTGCAGTAAAACAATCCGTTACTCTGCTTAAAACACATCCACTTATGCCCTCCAATGTAATCATTCGGGGCTTTATTATGGACATATCCTGTGGCAGGTTATCCTCTGTCTCTTAAATACCAAAA
>NZ_MCIA01000030.1 GCF_003609635.1 Lacrimispora algidixylanolytica
TTCCCATCTCCCCAGTCCTTCTTTTACAAGAGGATTTTCCACAAGAGGTAGAGCGCTCTCTAAAAGAGTACGGAATCCCGGAAGGAAAGCTAGCCTTAGAGATTCAAGAATCAGCCTTAACCATGGGGTACTTAAATGCCAATATAACTTTGCAGAAACTAAAAAGCATGGGGGTTGAGCTTATCCTCAATGAGTTCGGATCCGGCTATTCCGGTATCTCCACCATACTAGACCTTCCGGTTGATACTTTAAAGCTTGAGCGTCTGTTCATCTGGCAGTTGGAGACCAACGAAAAATCCCGTTATATCATGGAAGGCCTTATTAGGATGGCAAAAGACCTTAACATAACCATCATAGCAGAGGGTGTGGAAACAGAAAACCAGGTAACAATACTGACTGATGCTGGATGCGATTTTCAGCAAGGTTTTTACTACTCTCCAACGTTAGAAAAAGATGCACTTCTACAGATCCTTGGCACAACTTTAGACGACTCAATACCTGTGTTAGAGGAAGCAAAGCAAAAGATGAGCCGTTCCTAAATAAAAGAAGCGTTTCCTTACCGTTATGGCAGGAAACGCTTCTTTTTATAATTTACTTCCTATTGTTGGCTGGCTTTTTAACGCCGGCCTTTGTACTTCCTGAGACTTCTCATAGAAATAGCGGATAATATCCTTACGTGTAATTATCCCAATGAAATTCTTCTGGTCATCGACTACAGGGACAAAATTTTGCATTAAAGCCTTATCAATTAAGCCCTCCATATCAGAATCCGCATATACGGGACGGTTGTCAGATCTCCTGTCAATGGCTGCTACTGTCACCCGCTCTGATTCTTTAAGGCTGAGACTCAGCTTGTTTTTAATGCCCCAAAGCATGTCCCCTTCTGTGATGGTTCCAACGTATTTCCCCGTTCGATTGATAACAGGTATGGCTGAGTACTTATGATACTCCATCTTCTCTAGCGCTTGGCGCAGAGAATCATCCTCGTAAATATAAGCCACTTCGTTTTTCGGTGTTAAAAAAAATAATATGTTCATAGCCACACTCCCCGTTTATTGTTCGGTATTAGTATAGCAGACGACTCTTAATCGCGTATGAACAATTTATTATTTTTTTATAACTTTTTTCCAGAAGTCTTTCTTGTTATTTCATCTGATTGAGAGGATCAATTGCTTTGTCCTCATGAGTGAGTTCGAAGAATATGTTAGCTCCTTCTACGGAATAATACTTGGTAGGTTCTGCAATATAGCCTAAAACCTGACCCTCTTTCACATATTCATTTTGTTTTACCTGCAGCTCTTTTAATTGGCCGCAAACAGTGGTATATTTGTTGCCCAGATCAAGGACAACATAGTTTCCAATTTCTTCATTGGCTCCGATTTCTTTCACCTTTGCGTTAGCTGGTGCGACAACCGGTGTGCTTACATCTCCCTGGATCACAACACCTGGATTGCATTTATACTGATCCAGAGTTGGGAAGTAGATGGTTGAATCCATGCTGTAGTCTAAAATAACATTTCCCTTTACCGGCCATGTCATTCTGGCAGCGTCGGTAAAATTAAGTACCAGAGACTTAGCAGCATTTTTGTCTGTTCCGGCTTTTACTGCCGGTGCCTGTGTTTCTTGTTTCGCAGTGGCTTTACCTGAATCAACCGCCTGCATTTCTTCTTTCTTCGTTGCGTTAGATTCTCCTGCAACTGCAACCTGTGTTTCCTGGGGAACAGACTCCTGAACAATCATGTTGCTCTGGTCCGGTACCTTTAGATAAGGACTTTCTCCTCCACCATTTCCTCTTTGAACAGTAATAACTCCTGCTGCAGCAACTATAGTCAGCAGGCCTAGAACCAATAGGACAAGGAATACTTTATCCTTGAACATTTGACCTATTCTCTCTTTCACGTTTATCACCTCGATAATATTCTTACCAAGAGTGAAAGAGTTATACAGGATTAATTACAATATTTTTATAAAAATAAGACAGAATTTTTTCTGCTGACCAACCTTCCTCTGCTTTGCATTTTGCTCCGAACTGACTCATGCCGTAACCATGCCCAATTCCCTGGCAAACAATGCGAATTCCACCCTCATATTCTTCAAAGGAAAAAGATGTAGAAGGCAATTGAAGGGCTCGCTGAATATCTTCCCCACTATATGTTTTTGTTCCTATTTGAATCTGTCCCACATAGCCACCTTGATCCCGACTAATAATTTGTATACTTCCTGGTACTTGATCTGGTTTTACTGGAACGTCGCCTGATATCTGGTTTATTTTCCCCACAAAATCTTCTTTGCTTAATTCTGCTACAGACAAATACCCATCTGCCTCCACATCTCGTTTCGCATCCACCGGCTGAAGATAAGGATGATTATTGTCCCCAGCTCTTGTCATACCTGTACTGGCTCTGTGAAACAACGGATCAATTAACGTTCCATTGTAAGTCATGGCCATTTTAGAAGTCGAACGTACTGCATTCTCGATGAGTGCATAACTTGCCACGAAGGATTCGCTTCCCCAAAGCCGTTCCATTTGCTTTTTTTCCAGATACTCCATGTGTAGCTCTGATTCGTTTATTTCATTTTTACCGTTCATCTTTCCATAAATATAAGTTCTTGCAATAATTGCCTGGGCTCTTAAGGCTTCTTTTCCAAAATCAGCAGGCATTTGCTTTGCAACCACTCCTGGCAGGTATTCCTCTACATCCATGGACGAAGATGCACCTTTTCGATCAAGAATTATGGTCTTCCCACTTGTTTCCATGGGAAAGTTCTTTTTCACTTCTATTTTACCCGTCCAGGCCAAAGTTATAATATAAGGAAATAACAGGGCAATAATACATGCCAGTGTCATCTTTTTTACCATGATCATACCACCTTTCTGCCTGGATATAGAATCCGTTACTACCATTTTAGTCCAAGGCCTTGTTCAATATATGCAAAAAAACGCCTCGGAATCACTTCCGAAGCGTTTTAAATCTTTATTCTTCCAGCTCTACTTTTACCTTACTTAAGTGCCAGATATCGTTTACATATTCTGAGATGGTACGGTCAGAGGAAAATTTACCGCTACATGCCACATTTAGCATAGCAGCCTTTGCCCACCATGCTTCATCTTGATACGCCTGACCAATTCGGCTCCTTGCATCTGCATATGATTTAAAATCCTTCAGGATAAAATAAGTATCTGCCCGATCACTGCTAGCCGTATTTAATAAGGAGTTGTAGATATCCCGGAACAGCTCTGGATCTTCTGGAGAGTAGTAACCATTAATTAACTGCATAAGCACTCTTCGGATCTCGAAATCTTGATTAAAGATTTCCATGGGGTCATATCCGCCTTCTTTTTCATAGCGGATTACTTCATCGGAAGTCATTCCAAAGATAAAGGCATACTCTGCTCCCACTTCCTCTATAATCTCCACATTTGCTCCATCCATGGTTCCAAGGGTCAAGGCACCATTTAGCATAAATTTCATATTGCCAGTACCGGAAGCCTCTTTGCTTGCCGTGGAAATCTGTTCACTGACATCTGCAGCCGCGAAGATAATTTCCGCATTGGAAACCTTGTAATCTTCAATGAATACCACTTTAATCTTATCGCCGATGCTACGGTCACGATTGATTACTTCAGCCACCGCATTAACTAACTTAATGGTCAGCTTAGCTCTCTTATAGCCGGCAGCAGCCTTTGCGCCAAAGATAAAGGTCCTTGGCACCATATCCATATTGGGATTATCTTTTAATTGATTGTATAAGTACATCACGTGAAGTATGTTCATTAGCTGACGCTTATACTCATGAAGGCGTTTTACCTGCACATCAAAGATGGACCTTGGATCTATGTCAATCCCGTTATGTTCTTTGATATAATTTGCCAGACGAACTTTATTTTGATATTTGATATCCATAAATTCCTGCTGACATTTGGGATCATCTGCATAAACAGCAAGACGATGAATGTGAGGAAGATTAACGATCCATTCCTTCCCAATCTTCTTTGTTACCCAATCTGCAAGGAGAGGATTTCCATGGAGAAGAAAACGTCTCTGGGTGATGCCGTTTGTTTTGTTGTTGAATTTATCCGGCATCATCTGATAAAAATCTTTTAATTCCTGTTCTTTTAGGATCTCCGTATGAAGTCTTGCGACTCCGTTTACAGAGAAGCCTCCAACAATGGCTAAGTTTGCCATGCGAACCTGACCGTCGTAGATAATGGCCATGCTTCGTACTTTATCCTGATTGCCGGGATACATCTCCATAATCTTTTGCTGGAACCGGCGATTAATTTCTTCTACGATCTGATAAATTCTTGGAAGGAGTCTGGAAAACAGCTCAATAGGCCATTTCTCAAGAGCTTCCGACATAATGGTGTGATTGGTGTATGCACAGGTTTTTGTGGTAATCTCCCACGCTTCATCCCAGCCAAGTCTGTACTCATCAAGGAGAATCCTCATGAGCTCAGGCACTGCTACGGTAGGATGGGTGTCATTGAGCTGGAACACCGTCTTTTCATAGAACCCATGGATGTCACCATGGGTTTCCATGTACTTTACAACGGCTCTTTGTACGCTTGCAGAGATGAAGAAATACTGCTGCTTTAAGCGGAGCTCTTTTCCAGCATAGTGGTTGTCATTGGGATATAAAACTTCTACAATGGTTTTTGCAAGGTTTTGCTGTTCAACGGCTTTTTGATAGTCGCCTTTGTCAAAGGAATCGAGACTAAACGTATTGATGGCTTCTGCATCCCAGATACGAAGGGTATTCACCACATTGTTTCCGTAACCTACAATAGGCATGTCGTAAGGAACGGCGCGGACAGACTGATATCCCTCCTGCACAAAACGTTCCTTTCCCTCTTCCCATACGGTGTTTACATAGCCGCCAAATTTAACCTCGGTGGCATATTCGGCACGGCGAATCTCAAAGGGATATCCATTCTTTAGCCAGTCATCAGGCGCTTCCAGCTGGTATCCATTTTCAATTTTCTGTTTAAACATACCGTAACGGTAACGGATACCACAGCCGTAAGCTGGATACCCAAGAGTTGCCAAAGAGTCCAGGAAACATGCTGCAAGACGGCCCAACCCCCCGTTACCAAGAGCCGGGTCCGGCTCCTGGTCTTCTATGGTATTTAAATCAAAGCCAAGCTCATCTAAAACTTCCTTTACCTCGGGTTGCGCCATGATGTTAATGATGTTGTTTCCAAGAGCACGGCCCATTAAAAATTCCATGGACAGGTAGTAAAGGGTCTTCACATCCTGCTTTTCGTACTCCTTATGGGTCGCAATCCATTCATCGATAATTACATCTTTTACTGCATAAGCAACTGCCTGATACATCTGCTCTTTAGTTGCCTCATCCACTGTCCTGCGAAATACGTTCTTCATATTGAAGATAACGCTTTTTTTAAAGGTATCCTTATCAAATCCCATTCCCATTTCACAAAACCTCCTCACCGCTTACTGAATCTTTTCAACACCTAAGGTCACATTTTCCCCGTTTATGTTCCATTCCTTTTCATATCCGGCTGTTGTTTCATATTGAATGCTGTCCGCAAGGACCTCACTCTTTACTTCCTCTTCATGAGCCTTTAAGATACTTCCAATGGTTTCATTGCCCTTACTGTAAACCCGGATATGGTCCATAACTTCAAATCCGGCTTCTTTACGCATGGTCTGAATCTTACTGATTAGCTCACGCACAAAACCTTCTGTCAAAAGCTCTGGTGTCAAATTCGTATCTAGTACTACGGTTATCGTATTATCTCCCTCAGAAATATATCCTTCTGTCTGAGCCGTATCGATAAGTAAATCTTCTTTTGTAAGTACAACTTCTTCCCCGTTAAAGGTAAAGGTTAGTGCACCTGAATTGTTTAATGTGTCCATTGCCTCATTGCCGTTCACTTCTAAAAGGGCGTTTTTAATATTGCCAAGCTGTTTGCCGTATTTTGGACCTACGGTCTTTAACTGAGGCTTAAAGCTATAGGAAGTGAAATCCCGTACATCGTCTGTAAATACCACTTTTTTCACATTCAGTTCTTCCTCAATGATTTCCTGATAAAAGACTGGAAGTGTGTGAGGTGCCTTTACAAACATCTGACCAATTGGCTGACGGTTTTTGATGTTCGCTGTATTTCTTGCAGCACGGCCCATAACAACTATTTTTAATACTTCATCCATGTTATCTTCTAACTGCTTATCGATAAAGGATTCTTTCACTTCTGGATAATCACATAAGTGAATACTTT
This sequence comes from Lacrimispora algidixylanolytica, assembly GCF_003609635.1. Taxonomy (GTDB): domain Bacteria; phylum Bacillota; class Clostridia; order Lachnospirales; family Lachnospiraceae; genus Lacrimispora; species Lacrimispora algidixylanolytica. The sequence continues at coordinate 6,245 of NZ_MCIA01000030.1, forward strand.
CCGGCGCTGTTTTATCAACGCTACAAACAAGATTTTGATAAATCTGCTCTGTCATAAATGGAATCAGAGGCGCCGCTACCTTACTTACAGTAACAAGTGCGGTGTAAAGAGACATATAAGCATTGATCTTATCCTGCTCCATCCCCTTCGCCCAGAAACGCTCTCTACTTCTGCGGACATACCAGTTACTCATATCATCTACAAATTCCTGAAGCGCTCTTGCAGATTCTGGAATCTGATAATTCTCTAAGCAGGTATCCACGGTTTTCACCAAAGTATTTAACTTAGACAACAGCCATTTATCCATAACCGGAAGCTTATCGTAATCTAGCGTATATTTTGTGGGGTCAAATTCATCAATATTCCCATAAAGCACAAAGAATGCATAGGTATTCCAAAGAGTACCCATAAATTTGCGCTGTCCTTCCATGACTGCCTTTCCGTGAAAACGGTTAGGGAGCCATGGCGCACTATTAACATAGAAGTACCACCGGATAGCGTCTGCTCCATATGTCTTAAGAGATTCAAACGGATCAACTGCATTTCCCTTTGATTTGCTCATCTTCTGACCATTCTCATCCTGAACATGGCCGAGAACAATTACATTCTTATAAGGCGCTTGATTAAAAATTAAAGTGGAAATGGCAAGAAGGGAATAAAACCATCCTCTTGTCTGGTCCACAGCCTCGGAAATGAAGTCTGCCGGGAACTGCTGCTCAAATATTTCTTTATTTTCAAATGGATAGTGGTGCTGTGCAAATGGCATGGATCCAGAATCAAACCAACAATCGATTACTTCTGGAACTCTCTTCATTTGCTTTTCGCACTCTGGACAGGTAATGGTCACTGCATCAATATATGGTCTGTGAAGCTCGATTTCATCGGGGCAGTTCTTAGACATCTTCTTTAATTCTTCGATGCTTCCGATGGCGTGCTGATGTCCGCACTCGCATTCCCACACATTAAGCGGTGTTCCCCAATAACGGTTTCTACTAATTCCCCAGTCCTGAACATTCTCAAGCCAGTCACCGAAACGTCCTTTTCCAATGCTTTCTGGAATCCAGTTGATGGTATTGTTATTGCGAATCAAATCCTCTTTTACATCTGTCATCTTAATAAACCAGGATTCTCTTGCATAATAGATCAATGGAGTATCGCATCTCCAGCAATGTGGATAGCTATGCTCAAACGTAGGTGCAGAGAATAAGAGTCCTCTTTCTTCCAGATCCGTTAAGATCATAGGATCAGCCTTCTTACAGAAAACACCTTCCCATTTGGTTTCCTTTGTCATCTCTCCTGCTGCATTTACAAGCTGTACAAAAGGAAGATCGTATTTTTTACCTACCTTGGAATCGTCTTCACCAAAGGCTGGGGCAATATGAACCACACCAGTACCATCGGTCAGCGTAACATAGGTATCGCAAGTAACGAAATAAGCTTTTTTCTCTGGCTGTACAAAGTCAAACAAAGGCTCATATTCCTTATACTCTAAATCCTTGCCCACATAAGTCTCAAGTACGTCAAAACCCTCTCCCAGTACCTTTTCGCAAAGAGCTTCTGCCATATAATAGGTATAATCTCCACTCTTTACCTTTACATAGGTTTCCTTTGGATTGACACAAAGACCAACGTTAGAAGGAAGTGTCCATGGAGTTGTGGTCCATGCAAGAATATAAGCATCTTCCCCTTTTACTTTAAAACGTACAATAGCAGAACGTTCTTTTACATCCTTATAACCCTGAGCAACCTCGTGGCTGGATAAAGGAGTTCCACATCTTGGACAATAGGGAACAATCTTAAACCCTTTATAAAGAAGTCTCTTTTCCCAAATCTGCTTTAATGCCCACCACTCTGATTCAATAAAATTATTTTCATAGGTAACGTAAGGATCATCCATATCCGCCCAAAAGCCTACGGTCTTTGAAAAATCCTCCCACATTCCTTTGTATTTCCAAACGCTTTCCTTACAATATTTAATAAACGGTTCCAGACCATATTCTTCAATCTGCTCTTTCCCATCAAGGCCTAAAGCCTTTTCAACTTCCAGCTCTACTGGAAGTCCATGAGTATCCCAGCCTGCCTTACGTGGAACGTCATACCCTTTCATGGTACGATATCTTGGTATCATATCTTTAATAACACGAGTTAAAACATGGCCGATATGAGGCTTTCCGTTTGCGGTTGGGGGACCATCATAAAACGTATAAGTCTCCGCTTCCTTCCGGTTTTCCATGCTCTTTTTAAAGATCTCACGATCCTCCCAGAATTTTTCAACCTCTTTTTCTCTCGCTACAAAATTCAAGTCTGTAGGAACTTTTCTATACATCGTTTGCGACCTCCATTTCTTTTTATAATAAGAGCCTGGCTTGACAGACTCTAGTGCTGACACGCTGACACGATAGTGGCAATCTTCCTTAAGCGTGGCATGTGCATCCCGCCCGGTAGGGCTTTTTATGTAATAGGTGCATTTCCTATTACATAAAAAAAGCTCCGTCCCGTAAACAGGACGAAGTCAATATTTGCGCTTCGCTATACCACCTATTATCGCATACCAACATATGCTTTTCTTTAACGCAGAAACTACGTCCTGACCTAATGCCAAAGCGTTCAGCCGGAAACTCCGGAGTGATATTCGATTCCAGCTACTTTCACCAGGTTTCCACCCTCCCCGGCTCTCTGTTCATTTCGCTAAGACCTACTGTCTCCATCAACGTTTTTCTTTTTAATATAAGTAGATTTTATATATACTTCCTAATTATAGGATTTAAGAAATGAAATGTCAAGGCCATTTTGGTTTGAGTTAATAAGGTAAAACATAAGAACGGGCACCGAATCATATTAATGAAATTCGACACCCGTTCTACATAACTTCAACCATTGGTTCTTAGATACCTTTCTCTCGTTATTTTACTTTGGCAATCCTTGGATTGCTCAATATGAATTTGTTCCCGTTTCCTTTTGCTTGTAAGCCTCATCTACCAACTAATTAAATTGCATTCTTAGATTTATTTTCTATATTGTTAACCTCCTGTTTGGTAAATTTTAATTCCCTTGCAGTTGTAACCAACTATAGGCATACATAAGATTGGTAAATGTTGTTCTGGTTTCATCCATGCTTTCGCATTTATTCATCACCTGATACGCTTCTTGCAAAAGTGATAGGTGGTCCTATTGCCTGTATCTCTATTTTGAAATCAGGCTAATCTGTTATCTCTGGTGGAATCGACCTCCTTTATCTTGCCATCTTTCGTTATTTATGAAAAATGGTTTTTGTATTTATCTTTTGTTGATGGCTTTATTATACATCATCTCTCTTTAATTAGCAAGTCATTTTATAGTTATTTTGAGTATAAATTATTAATTGTCATATTGTATGTAATTATTCAGTTAATTTAATTTGTTTATACTTTTTAGTAACTGACTTTTCTTTATTGATAGAAAGATATTGTTATTTTTTTATCAATCCCGTTGTATTTTTACGATCTTGTGGTATAATCCTTAAAAGACATTTTTAGATACCAAGTAGATAGGCAGTCTTAATACATAAACTGCTTTACATATCATTCGTTTCTATTGTACTAATTTGCGGAGTGGCAACAGGTCAAAACATTCCTCGGAATGAAAAAACAAATATAATTCTTACCGAAATGAAAAAATATGATATGTGGGCATGATAGTAATACTTAAATCAGTTCATCGTGATGTGTACCATGTTTCATGGAAGTATGATTTATATTCAACCACCCTATTTCCATAAATGAAGATTACTTTATTTAAATGAAAATACCGCAATAATATATCTCTCATAGGTCCGCCTTATCAGTGATTTTGTATCTTATGGGAAACGAATTTGCAAAAGGAGAATAATTATGAGCCAGCGCAATTTGACTTTATTAACAGACCTCTACGAATTGACTATGATGCAGGGGTATTTCAAAGAAAAAGACGCCAACGAAACGGTCATATTTGACGCTTTCTACCGCAGCAATCCAAGTGGAAACGGATACGCCATCAGTGCAGGTCTAGAACAGGTCATTGAATACATCAATGAACTTAGTTTTCATGAAGACGATGTGGATTATCTCAGGTCCACCGGCTTGTTTGAAGAAGACTTTCTTGAATATCTTCGCAAATTTAAGTTTTCCGGGGATATCTATGCCATACCAGAAGGCACTGTCATATTCCCACGGGAACCACTTATAAAAGTAATTGCACCCATTATGGAAGCACAGTTAGTAGAAACCGCTCTTCTTACCATTATTAATCATCAGAGTCTAATTGCTACCAAAACAGCACGAGTGGTTTATGCAGCTGACGGAGATGGAGTTATGGAATTTGGTCTGCGCCGCGCACAAGGACCAGATGCAGGAATCTATGGCGCCAGAGCTGCTATGATTGCAGGCTGTGTCGGCACATCTAACGTATTGGCTGGTAAGATGTTTGGTGTTCCCATTAAAGGAACTCATGCCCATAGCTGGATTATGAGCTTTCCTGATGAGCTGACTGCTTTCCGTAATTACGCGAAGCTCTATCCTACCGCTTGTATTTTGTTAGTGGACACTTATGATACATTAAAATCCGGCGTTCCCAATGCCATAACAGTGTTTAAAGAAATGAGGGAGGCAGGCATACCATTTTCCAATTACGGCATACGCTTAGACAGCGGAGATTTGGCCTACCTTTCCAAAAAGGCAAAACGAATGCTTGTGGAAGCAGGTTTCCCGGATGCCATTATTTCGGCTTCCAATGATCTTGATGAAACATTAATCAACAGTTTGAAGATACAGGGCGCAACCATTAATTCCTGGGGCGTAGGAACCAATCTAATCACCTCCAAAGACTGCCCTTCCTTTGGCGGAGTATATAAATTAGCAGCCATCATGGATAAGAAAACAGGAGAGTTTATTCCTAAAATCAAGCTTTCTGAAAACGCAGAGAAAATCACCAATCCAGGCAATAAGGAAATCAAACGAATCTACAGCCGGGAAACCGGGAAAATTATCGCAGACTTAATTTGCCTGACAGGAGAAACAATAAAAGAAAGCGATTCCCTGCTCCTCTTTGATCCAATAGAGACATGGAAGAAAACCTATCTGGCACCTGACACTTATACGGTTCGTGACCTTATGATCCAGGTATTTAAGGGTGGAGAATGTATTTATCATTCACCGGCTGTCATGGATATTCAGGAATACTGCAAACATGAGCTTAACACACTTTGGGATGAATCAAGACGTCTAGTCAATCCTCACGAAGTCCATGTGGATCTCTCTAAGAAGCTTTGGGAGATGAAAAATCAATTGTTGGACAGCTATCATTTTACCAACTCCTGATGATAGATATAACCAAATCAATGAAAGAGGAGCATGAACCTTCTACGGGTTCATGTTCCTCTTTTTTCAATTACTTCCTATTAAGAAAATAATACAGTGCTCCTCTTAAATTGGAATCATTATAAAATTCACATGCTGTGATTTTTGGTTTTTTTACCGCTATACCATAAGCTGCACTGGGATGGGCTTCGAAGAGATAATCCATCTCTTTTCTGATCTCTTCTAATAATATAGGCTGCTGACTAATCCCACCACCTATAGCAATAACCTCCAAATCCAAAAGGGTCTGAAAATTATAGATGCTTCCAGCAAGCTTTTTCACATAATTATGAAGAACCTTGCAGGCAGTTTCCTCTCCCTGATTGATTAGTTCAAACATTCTGACTCCATCTATTTCGGACGGATCAATTCCCGTTTCTTTTGCATAGGTACGACCAAGTGCCAAAGAAGAGCCGGTAACCGCCATATAACTTTCAGAACGCTTTGGGTTGTCCAGATCCAGATTAATAAAGCTGATCTCACCTGCTGTGTAATTAGAGCCACGGTATAATTTGCCATCAATAATAAGGCCCATTCCTACACCGGTGCCAAGTACAATGACAGCTCCGTTTCTTACTCCCTTAAGGCTTCCGTTCCATTGCTCCGCCATGGCGGCACATTTTGCGTCATTGTCTACAGAAGAGGGCAATCCATATCGTTTCTGTATTTCTTCACACAGGTTAAGACCCATGAGGTAAACAAGTCCACCTGCTGTATGTAAGAAGCCTGTATCAACATCCACCTGCCCGGGAGTGCTAAATGCAATCCCACCTATGTCATGTCTTCTAGGCAGAACAATCTGATCTAAAACGTTAAAATAATCTTCTGCTGTTTTTTTCTTGTCGGGTGTTGGTTCTTTGCCTTTTTCCAAAATAGTACCAAGATCATCCATCACAGCATATTTGATAAAAGTTCCTCCATTATCAATTGCCAAGTATCTCATCCTTCTCCTCCTGTCATGCTTATGTGTAAAATCATGCTAAAAAGCTAATATCAGGACAACTAACCCCTCCCAGATTCCCCTGACAACCTAAGCTATGTCTTATCTTATTATTTTGTGAAATAAAAGGCAATATGTTTTTATACTATTTTTTAATTTTTTGATACTTCATAGAGTTTTGCATAGGGCCCGCCTTGTGCGATTAACTCATCATGAGTCCCTGTTTGTGCAATTCCTGTTCCATCTAATACTACAATCTGGTCTGCATGACGAATGGTAGAAAGCCTGTGAGCAATTACCAGTGTGGTGCGTTCCTTCGACACTTCATCAAGGGCTTCCTGAATCTCCGCTTCCGTCTTTGCATCAAGTGCAGAGGTGGCTTCATCTAAAATTAAGATGGGGGAATTACGCAAAATAGCTCTGGCAATCGAAAGTCTCTGCTTCTGTCCACCTGACAGTCGGATGCCTCGCTCCCCAATTTGCGTTTCATATCCCTGTTCTAAGGCTTCGATAAAGGTGTGAGCATTGGCGGCTTCTGCTGCTGCAATTACCTGTTCTCTCGTTGCTTCCTTCCAGCCATAAGCAATATTTTCATATACCGTTCCATGAAATAGGAAGGTATCTTGAAGCACCATGGAAATATTATCTCTTAGACTTTCTAAGGAAACCTCACGGATATCGACACCATCTACTAATACCGCCCCCTTTTGAGGATCGTAAAATCGGTTTACTAGATTGGCAATGGTACTCTTTCCCACACCCGTTGTTCCTACTAAAGCTACGGTATGGCCTGCTTTTATGGTAAGGTTCACGTTTTCGAGAACGGGAATCTCTTCATTGTAGGAAAAGGATAAGTTCTGAAGCTGGATTTCTCCACGTACGCGAGGCAGCACAGTTACATGCTCCGCTTCCTTTACATCTGAAATCTCATCTATGACCTCAAACACACGGCGGCATCCTGCTGATGCCTCTCCTGCACGTTCCACAAGGCCGGAAAAACTTTTCACCGGGCCGTAAAACATAGAAAGGTACATGACAAAACCTACGATATCAGCGATGGAAACACTGCCCACGCTAACCAGGTGACCTCCGTACACAATTACAAGCACAGTACCAAGTGCCGTTACAAATGCCAACAAAGGATACGTTGTTTCAAAAAAGAAGCTGGCACGAAGATAAGCCATGCTATGTCTTTTTGATAAGTCAGTTACCTTCAGTTCTTCTTGCTTTTGCTGGTTAAATATCTGAATCTCTTTGATTCCGGAAAGGTTATCTTGCACCGTTCCAGCCAGCTCTCCCCTCACCTTGGAATTTTCTTTCCAGACTGGTGAAACATGTTTGCTTTGCCAAATGGTGATCCACACAAGGATGGGGATCGTTATTAGGCTCATAAATGCCAATCTCCAGTTGATGGTAAAAAGAAGTGCTCCCACGCCAATAAAGGTGAGGATATTGGAAGCGAAATCTGGAATCACATGAGCGAGAAGCACTTCTGCATCCAGTGAGTCGCTTACCACACGGCCCGTCAAATCACCGGTACGGCTTTTGTGAAAATACTTAAGACTCATATGCTGAAGCTTGCTGTAAAGTCTTGTTCTTAAATCAGCCACATAATTAAGAGCAGCATAATGATTTAAATAACCGGAAGCGGAGCTACCAGCTGCTTGTAGCGCGGTGGTAAACAATAAAAAAAGACCGATGCGCAGAGCCTCTTTTCCAAAATCAGCAGATCCCTCCGTAGCAAGTCCCGTAAGTTCACGAAGTGCCCACGGCATGTAAAATCCGGCTGCAGTTGAAATAATCAAAGAAAGCAGACCAGCAATAAGAAAAATCCAGTATTTTCTTGCCTCTTTAAATATTCGAATGGCTGTCTCCATAAACCTACACCTCCTTTCCAGATACAGGGGCAGCGGGTAAAAGATTGTAGGTAAGACAAACCGGCCGACCAGTTTTTGGCTCATGAACGACCTGTGCATCAATGAAGAAGGCTTCCTTAAGTACGTCAGGCGTCATGACTTCTTCCGGGGTTCCATGCTTTATGACTTTGCCCGAGCGGATTGCAATCATATAATCAGAAAAACGAGCGGCCAAGTTTAAATCATGAAGAACCATCGCAATGGTGCAGCCTTGTCTGCGGTTTAGATCGTATAACAGTTCCAAAACTTCTAACTGATGGGCAAGATCCAGATAAGTGGTCGGCTCATCAAGAAGAATTAAATCTGTCTGTTGTGCCAGGGCCATGGATATCCAGACACGCTGTCTTTGTCCTCCGGAAAGTGTGTCTACCTCCCGGTTCTCAAATTCTGTCAGCTTTGTGACAGAAAGGGCCCATTGGATAATTTTTTTATCTTCTGAGGTCAGCTTTCCAAATCCTTTCTGATGAGGAAACCTGCCATAAGCTACTAATTCGCTGACGGTTAAGCCACTTGGAGCTGATGGTGACTGAGGAAGAATCGCCATTTTCTTAGCGATTTCCTTGGTTGAAAGCGTTCTGATATCATCTCCATTTAAATACACCATACCATTTTTCGGCTTTAGGATACGCCCCACGGCTTTTAATACGGTGGATTTACCACAGCCGTTAGGTCCAATGATGGTCGTTACCTTTCCGTGTGGTATGTTAATGTCCAATGATTCTACAATCAGGTCATCGTCGTATGCAATATCTAAATTTTCCGTTGTAATGCTGTTCATAAATCCTCCTTTTCTAAGAATATAAGCTACCCGTTTGATTTTCCTAACAAATATAAAAAGTAAGGGGTGCTTAAAACAGTGATGACAATTCCTGTGGGCACATCAGTTCCTAGACTGATAGAACGGGTAATGGTGTCGGCAAACAGTATAAGAATTGCTCCTGTTAGACAGGAGGCTGGTAAGAGAAACTTGTGGTTTGGTCCAACGATCTTCCTTGCCATATGGGGAGAAATCATTCCCACAAAAAAGAAATTTCCGCCAAGGGCAACACCGCCGGAGGCCAGAGCTACTGCCGCAATGGACAGCCCTAAAAATTCTGGTTTTACGGCAACACCAAGGCCAGTGGCTGTTTCATTTCCAAGATGCAGTGTATTTAAAATCCGGGATTTATAAATCACGTAAAGGATCAAAATAAGAGTCCAGGGGGCCAGCACTGCCAGGTACCTCCAATCATCTCCCCAAAGACTTCCAGCGCCCCAACGTTGCATAAAGTCCATCTGATTTTGATCCAGCTTTAAGGTAAGAAGGGTCGTAAGGGCACCATATCCGCTGGATAAGGCGATTCCGGTTAAAATCAGACCGGTTGGAGATATATCTCTTCCCCTTCGATAGGAAAGGATAAAGATAAGTCCTGCGGCTGTCATACCTCCCACAAAAGCGAGAAGAGGTAGAACAAAAGCGGAGGAGGTCCCTTTTGAAGCAAACATGACTACAAAGATTAAGACAAATAGTCCGGAACCTGAGCTGATTCCCAGAGTACCCGGGCTTGCCATATCATTTCTAAGAAGGCTTTGCATGATGCAGCCTGAGGCACCCATACCAATACCAACTAAAACTGCTAAAACAATGCGGGGCAGACGAAATTCGAATATGATGAGATTTTGTTTATCCGTTCCTTTTCCAAGGATTACCTGAAATACCTCAGATATTGATAGGCTCATCTTGCCAGAATTGATACTGATCACAGCGATTGCCACCATAATAACCACTAGAAGAGCAAGAATCATCACTCCCCGTCCCAGAGTGAACCGTTTCTTTTTCATTCAAATTCCCTCCTTTGTTTTTTTGCAAGATAAAGGAAGTAAGGGACACCAATCACTGCAAAGATGATACCAAGAGGAGTCTCATAAGGTTTATTGATCAGTCTTCCCGTAAGATCAGCAAATACCGTTAAAAGAGCGCCGTAAAGCCCGGAAGCTGGTATGATATAGCGATAATCCACCCCCACGAAATAACGCACGATATGGGGCGTAATTAAGCCTACAAATCCAACTGGGCCTACTACAACAACTGAAAGACCGGTGAGAACCAACACCACTACTGTTGAAATTCCTTTTAAGATGTTTGTATTCATTCCAAGTCCAATTGCCACATCTTCTCCTAAACTCATAACAGTAACGGATGGAGATATGGCAATTGCAACAAGCACACCTCCAATAAAAAAGGGAGCAACAATGGCAAGCTCACTCCATTTAGCTCCGGCCGTCCCACCTGCAGTCCAGTAAGCAAGCGCCTGTCCCAGATGGTATCTGATAGAAAAATACTGACTGAATGCACCAAATAACATGGAAATGGAGATTCCGGCCAGCACCAGTCTTTGGGGCGTCATTCCCCGCTTTCCCAAAGATGCGATATAATAAGTCATTCCGGTTGCTACTGCCGCCCCCAGAAAAGCAAATGCCATGGTCTGTCCATAGGTGCGGCTTGGGAAAAATGCCATAGCAATGGCAATGGCAAACGTCGCACCGCTGCTAATTCCCATAAGGCCAGAGTCTGCCAATGGGTTTCTGGTGGTTCCCTGCATTAGTGCTCCACAGACTGCAAGGCTGCATCCCACCAATATATCCGCAACGGTTCTTGGAAACCGCAGGGCGTGTATGATTTGATGCTCTGTCAAAGTGGGATCAAAATTGAAAACGGCGCCCCAGGCGGTGGACAAACGCATATCGGCAGCTCCAAAGGAGATGGAGGCTGCCGATACCAATATTAGTAGTCCAACCCCAAGAACGATATAGAGAGAAAAGCGGGCCGCGCCTTTCCACTTGTTGGGGAGATTTTGCATGTTATGTTCCTTTCCAGATTATTTCGCTATGGAATTGATGGCATCTACGAGATAATCCATCTGTGCTGTTAAGCTTAACACATCAGAATAATAAAAGAGGCCGGCCTTACTGCTTGGTATACTAACCACCTGATTATTTATGACTGCTGGAAGGCTGCTCCATATGGCAGACTGTTCATATTCGCTTGGCTCTCCTTCGGCAGAGTCATAGGTATGAAACCAGAGCATGTAATCTCCGAAATAATCGGCTGCCACTTCATAACTTAAGCCTTCCCTATTTTCTCCTTTTTCCTTAATGAGCTGCTCCAGCTTTTCCGGTTTCTTTAAGCCAAGATAATTATAAAGAAGAGTGCCTCCTCTTGACTGTGTTTCATAATAAATACCGTAAGAACCAGAGCCCCAATCCTCATTGATGCTAAATGTCTTGTCCTTAAACTTATCACCATGAAGCGTTTCTTTTGCAGTAGCAAGTTTAGTCTGGAAGGTATCAACAGCGGCCTGGGCCTTTTCTTCTCGGCCCGTTGATTTGCCTAAAAACATAATTCTATCGATGGGATTTAACTCCCCTTCTGGAACGACAATTACAGGTGCAATGCTTTTAAACTTTTCGTAATCATCTTTACTATAAGTAATAATAAGATCTGGATCCAAGGTCATGACCTCTTCCCGTTCCCAATTTTTAATTCCTGTTGTCTTCATCATTTTATCATAATAAGGCATTCCCTCATGAGACCAGCCAAAATATCCCACTACATTCAAATCAAGTGCAAGCACATCACCAATATACCAGTTTACAACAACTTTCTTTGGATCTGTTGGTACTTCAATCTCTCCCATAACCGTTTGTACCTTGCGGGTTTCACTTACCTGGGTTTTGGTAACCGGCAAAGTCTCGTTTGTTACATCTTGTTTCTTGCTCTGGCAGCCAGTGACTGCCATTATAATTGTCATACCTAAAATAGCAGAAAGAAATCGTTTGCTGCATTTTCTCATAATAATATCTCCTTTGATTGCTCTCCTTTGAATGGGGGCATTATGTATACCGAACTATAGTTAGATAAAGCTAACTCACCGCGATATTCTAACATGTTCCATCTCTTCTGTCAATCCATAAAGGCCAATTTGAAAAGAGGTTAATTACAATGAATCATTACATTAAACCCTGATTTTATATGGACATTTTAACATTTTCTTCCGTTTTTCTCATGCTGTTTTGGATTGTTCCTATCACATTTTGGATTACATTTACTTGAAAGTGTAAGGGAAAGCATGATATACTCTTCCTATGATAACAAGGAGGACAGACATGGAATATACTGATGAATACAACCTAGGCTGGGGAGCTTTTGCCAGATATTTTGGCTTTGATACAACGTGGCATGGCAACTATGCCATGCATACTCTCCCCGGGACCTGGAAAAATGGCTGGATCTCTGAGACGAATCCGGCTAAAGGTCTGCATGTTGCCAGTGCCTGGTTTCAATCCAATGAGGAAATCGATTATAAGATGAATATTGAAACGCCATATCTTCTTATTCTTTGTATCGACACTGGTGATATGACTGTTACGCAAAAAGGAAAACAAGCCAAAAAGTTAAGTCCCTTCACTCATCTCATCATCAGCAGTCAAACACCTGTCCGCCTTACGATTCCAGCAGGAATGCACATGTGTTTTACCAGTGTTTTGATCTTTGACTCCTGTATTGAGAATTTTTTAGCTGCTACGGGTTATACCTATCCCATACGGGTTTCGGATGCAAAGAAGTGGAAACCACAACATATAGATGCTCCAAACGTCATGATGGTGATGGAGCAGCTTCGCTGGGGCGTCCGCGGAGACAGGCTCCCTCCTCCTGCATACTTGTGTAAAGCCATTGAACTTCTGTGCCTCTTTGCCCATAATAGAGACAAAGAGACTATAAAAGGCGAACGCCGCAATTACGTTACCTGGAGCGATGAGATGAAGCTTTACCATGTCAAGGAAATCATTGACGAATCCCCTCTATCCCTTCCTTCCAATGAAGAATTATGCCGCATTGCGCAAATGAGTGAAAGCAAGCTGCGTATTTCCTTTAAAAGTTTATACAGTAAAACTCTTTACGCTTATACCAGGGAATCTATTATGAAACGAGCCATGCAGATGTTGGCTGATGATGACTTAAACATTAAGAATATTGCCAACTTATGTGGATACGAAAATGCCGCAAAATTCACTGCGGCATTTAAAGAGATTCACGGGATCACTCCAAGTGAATTCCGTAAGGGATTTGGGTTGTAAAGCAATCTGGTTTATTTATCAATCAACGCCTTCATTAAGTAATTTAGCTGTACTTCGGAAGAATACAGGTCAATGTCATAGAAAAGGTTGTGATCGATCTGAATCACATGACCGGCTTTCACGGCTGGAATGGAGTTCCATACAGGATTATCTGCAAGATTTCCTAATTCTCCGCTGAATATAATATAATCACCGGCATAATCCTGAACAGATTCCATGGAAAGTTCCCGGTACTGTTCCTTTGCTATGATTTCCTTCTGGATGATATCAGGTGCTTTAAGACCTAACTGGCTGTAAAGCAGATCTCCTCCTCGTCCCCATTTGTCACCATAAACCCATATGCTGCCACTACTGCCGGAGTCGAATATGCTAAATGTCTGGGAATCAATGCCTTTTTGATTCAAGGTTTCCTTTGCTTTGGCAATTTTCTCTTTAAAGTCGACCAGCGCTTTCTTTGCTTCTTCCTCTTTATTAAGAATTTCACCTAAGTACGTTACCCGTTCATCCATGGAAAGTTGGGTGAAAGGAATAAGGATTGTAGGTGCAATTTTAGAAACCTCATCGTATTGTTCCTGATTGACTACTAAAATCAAATCCGGGTCAAAAGCCATGATTTCCTCTGCTTCAAATTGATTCCATACCGGCAAATCCGCTACCTCTTTTTCATAGGCTGTTCCATCTGCTTGATAGGTGGCCACTGGAATGACGCCAAGTGCAAGTAAATCACCCATCCCATAGGTTGCAATCACTCGTTTGGGCTCTGCAGGAACTTTCACATCCCCCATAGAAGTTTGAATGGTTCTATCTCCGCCTTTTTGGTCACTTTCTGCTTCCACTGATGTACTAAGGGATTGATTGATTGCATCGTTTGTTGATGTCTTGCTGCATCCGGAAATAAGCAAGGCAAGGGACATTAAAGTTAGAGAAACTGCTGTAATTTTTTTTGATTTATGCATGATGTATGCTCCTTTTTTATGAGTTCGTTATAACTAACTCACGAAAGTATATCATACAAGGCTACAAAAGTACAACTGCAATGGAGTTTTGTTCACATTCTAGTCATAATCTTTTTACAACATGGTCAAACTCTCTTCATATTTGGGCGATATACTAAATTCATCAGATAAAGATGTTGCCAACATACTTTAATAAAATTTTTTTCATAATTGCCGGTATTCAAAAATTGAATGCCGGCTCCTCCCTTTTATAGGGCTTTTTTTATATCTGCTTCTTTACAATGGAGTATTCATTTCCAAATCTAATATATGGACATCGCTTCGATGAATTGCTTATGAAGCGCATATACTCATCTTCGTCAAGGTTCATTTCACATTCGTAGTACTCATATTCTTCGTTATAATTATAATACATGCAGTCTTCACAACCAATTTTCTCTGCCATGTCTAATTCTCCTTTTTTAACTTCCTTTTGCCCTTAAGAGCATTTGCTCCCAGTTTTAGCAACTTTACCACGGTTTCATCCACAAGAACCGCTATTGCCAGGGAGATTGCGAAGGTAAGTGCTGTTTCAAAAAGTATTCTGGGCACATAATAATGACGCAACATTGTTTTCTCTGCGATCCCTTTGACCATCTGACCAAGGATTAAGTAATGAATCAAATATATGGAATAGCTGTACCGGCTGATAAAACTTGCCGCTTTTATTAAAAACGGGATTTGTATGTCGCCATAATGATAACAAAATAAAAACATGGATACTGCCATGGCAATCATAGGATAGGCCATATCATGAATCCCCGGGGTATAAGCAGGTATCATATATTTCTGAAGTAAGGTTATAAAAAAACCGGCTGCTCCAAGAATGGCAAATGGCTGGTAAGGGGTATTCCGGTATAAACGAGTCCCTATGTATCCCAAAACAAAATAGATCAGCCAGCCTTTAAAAATCATATAAGTGATCGCTGGTTCGATATTAATGCCAAGTGGAGGTAAATAGGTAGAAAGTCCCTGAACCAGGAGTATGATGATTAAAAAAATCTTGAGTTCATGATCTGTCATGGCATGAAACATCCGGGCGAGAAACGGGGTACACACATAAAGTGCCATTAAAACATACATAAACCACAAATGAGGCGCAGAGGGTATGGTCTGAGTAACCAGCTCGAAGAGAAAAGCTCGTCCATGCTCGTACCAAGTCTGTGATTCCGTTGCCAGGTACACATTATAATACCAATAATATATCCCACAGTAGACAGCGAAAGGAATAAAAATCCCCAAAAACCGTCTCCAATAAAATTCTTTAATATCCTGTCCATGGGACTGTAGAAGGAAAAGTCCACTGAGCATAAAAAAGATACCTACAAAGGCCAGAAGTACAGGGGTAAGAGCCGCAGAAAACAGCCATTGCGCTTTGTTTTCCGCTTCTAGAGGAATGGCATGAACCATAATTACGGCTAGTACTGCGAAGGTCCTTAGATAGTCGTATTTGATTTCACGTTTCTTCGTTTCCATGGTATAAACCTCCTCCTCTTTCTAGGAGAAAGTATAACATAAAATGTTCGTTATTGACACTTTTTTTATTTGTTTTGAAAAAAGTGTAGACAAATGAAAAAACCTATGGTATTATTATGAAGCTGTCAGCAAGGACAGAGAAAAAACGGCCTATTGGTCAAGCGGTTAAGACACCGCCCTCTCACGGCGGAATCCCGGGTTCGATTCCCGGATAGGTCATAAAACCTGATTTTCCTTTTTTGGAAAATCAGGTTTTTTGTTATATAATGAAGTTTTTATATCGTTGTGAATCTGATTTTCTAGCATCGTTACCCTATATCTTAAAAAGGAGAATAACACATGAATGTGATTGTAAGGAACAACCAAACCATCGGCCTGATTGATAAGGAAATTAAAATAGCTGATGTACAGACCATGCTTGATCTTATGGCTTCTGCTCATTATAACAGTGAGTGTATGGGGATTGTATTGTATAAAGAAAGTTTAGACGAACGTTTCTTTGACCTTAAGACTGGCTTTGCAGGGGAAATACTTCAAAAGTTTGCTAATTATAATTTTAAGATGGCAGTTATCGGGGATTACTCCCATTATACCAGCAAAAGTTTAATGGACTTTATATTTGAAAGCAATAAAGGGAAAATGGTATTCTTTAAAAAGGACTTAGAGGAAGCTCTATTGTCACTTGCGCCTTAAATAATAAGATAAATCCACCATTATTATACCAATAAATTTGATAAATGGGTTGATAGATGGTTGTAACAAAAAAAGATCCGGATGGAAATGACAACAATCATTTCCATCCGGATCTTTTTTCATCTATGATATTATGCAAGTGACTTTCCAAGCTCCACGCACTGTGCTTCTCCATCTGCATCAGGCTCATTGTTGCAGATTACGCACTCATGTACAAGAACTGCTCCGTCCTTTTTACAGGTTTCTTCCCAGTCTCTCATCCATTCGCCGTCTCCCCAACCATAGGAACCAAATAGAGCAATTTTCTTTCCTGTTAGTTTCGGTTCGCAGCCTTTAAACATAGGTTCAAACTCGCCATCTTCTAATTCTTCGCCTCCCATGGAAGGACAACCAAAGGCAACTGTATCGAATTGATCTACCTGTTCTGGCTGGAAATCAGATGCGGTAAATACGGAAACTTCTGCGCCTGCTTCCTTCGCTCCTTCAGCTACCTTCTTTGCCATAACCTCTGTATTTCCTGTGCCGCTCCAAAAAACAACTGCTACTTTACTCATCTTATCCTACCTCTTCTTTCCTCTTTATTTGTTCAGGCAGCTACTGTTAACTGCCAGACCGTTCTTCCGTTTTTCCACAAACGCGAGTATACTGCCCTGCACTTTCGGTACCTTGCAAATTTCTTGACTGCCTCGCATTCGTTGCAATAAACCTTCCAGCAACCGATACATTTGCAGTTTTTTCCTGCATTGTTAATAAATCCGATCACGTCACCCAATGGATATCCAAGAAACAGACCTATCTCATGAGGAAAGGATCCGGATTCTTTCAGCCGCTCTTTTAGCATGCCTAGGGCATATTCCACTTCCATATGCTCATAACCGTATTTCGTAAGAAACCTGCGTACACCGGGACGATTTAGATCCGCTTCTAAATGAGATTTTCGGTAAACATAGATCAGCGCCTTGTTATTGCGGCGATATAATTCCATGAGGGAAATCCCTTTTTCACCTAACTGACTGTTTAAGTGAGTCAACTGATTTTGAAGCTCTTCTTCCGATGAAAAGGAATGATTAAATAGGCTGGCTGTCTTAATGGAAGCCAGCGTTGGGGAACAATATTCGATTAGATGCCTTTCCAGTAACATTTGCGTACCTCCACAGTCAAATTTTTGTTTCCCATTAATCCTTTTTTTGCAGTAATTGGTTAGTTTTGGCTAACTATAATATAAATATCATATTTTAAGCCAACAGGCAACTATGATTTGGCTTAATGGGAAATTTTCTACTATATCATATTATCTGCAACCCACGCTTGTATACTTTTCCAATTTTTTACAGAAAAACTTCATTAATTTTATGCTTTCTTTAGGACCAGGACAAAATTTCTTCACAAATTTGCGATATGATATTAATACGAACATAGAAAAAACCCAAAGCAGTCAGAGCGCTTACATACATATGTTTTTCTAAGTCGGCGGAGTGGTTTAAAATGACTTCTTTGCCGGCTCAACCTAATAATTAAGACTGGTCTCCTTGCATCATACACCGGAGTACGAGTCTTTTATATAGAGAAAGAAGAAGCCTCGGCTTCTTCTTTTTTATTTGATCATATTACATTTTCTCATGATGTTATTAAGGAAAGGGCCAGGGATGCGCTTTTTTCCAGTTGGTCTACTGTGGTGTACTCCTTTGTGGTATGAACTTCATTCATTCCGCAGGCAACTACGATTCCCCTGATGCCATTGCGGACAAAATGGTTGTTGTCGCTTCCTCCAAGAGTATATTGGGTCACGGTATTTAAACCGAGTCCTTCGCTGGCTTTTCTAAATCGCCTTACTACCTCTTCCTCTTCTGAAATCTCATAGGCTTCAATCTGTTTTTCATAATGAAACTCGATGCTTCCTTGATAACTGGCTGCCGTATGTTCAAAGATTTCTCTTAATTTGTTAAGCTCTTTTATGGCCTGCTCATCCTTTAAGCTTCTTATCTCTCCCAGTACAATACACTCTTCCGGAACAATGTTGGTTTGTTTTCCACCACTGATTTTACCGATGTTGACCGTAGTTACCTCATCCACCCAGCCTTGCTTTAGCTGAGAGATGGCATGGGCTCCAATTTCAATGGCATTGATTCCAAGCTGAGGGCAAAAGCCTGCATGGGCATTCTTTCCCTGGATTCTTATTTCAAAAGAAATGAGAGTAGGGGCAGCAGTTGCAGCCAGACCAATCTCTCCGCTAAGGTCAAAGACATAAGCAAGCTTTGATTGGATCTTAGAATAGTCTATCAACTGACTTCCTTTTCCATAGTTTTCTTCTGCCACTGGGAAAAGCACTTCAATATCCGGATGATGGATGTTTTCTTCTTTTATCACCCGTACAGCTTCTAAAATAGCAGCCACTCCGGAAAGGTCATCTGCTCCCAAAACGGTATCGCCTTCTGATGTTAAAACTCCGTTTTCATCCTGGACTGCACGTTTTCCAATTCCCGGCCTCACGGTATCCATATGAGCAGACAAAAGAATGGAAGGAGCCTCTGTATTTCCTTTTAACAGGCCATAGAGGTTGCCGGTTGGTGCCTGACTGCCATATCCGGTAATGCGCTCTTTCAGCTGTATTCCGGCATCATCCTCCCAGATCTCAAAGCCCAGCTCTTTTAATTCACCGATTAGATAGTCTGCCAGTTCTCTTTCATGATAGGTTTCTGAATCAAACTCCACCATTGTTTTAAATTGGCTTACAAGCCTTTTTGTATTAATCATAGTATCACCTGCCTAGGTTATTCATTTCCTTTTCCATGGCGTTTAAACTTTTCTTCTGGAGTCTTGCTTAATTCCTTCCGATTTTGAGGGGCTGACCAGATGCCTTCGTAATCGATTTGATTTACAAAACGGGAATTGAAGTCCTGGAAAAAGGATTTATTTTCTGACTGAGGTGCCGCAATATCACGAAAATATGTATGATTGCGGAACGCTGGAATCACATATAAGTCTCTTAAGTATGCCCAGATATTCTTATAATCCACCACACGGTGCTTGATTGGGCCTAAATTGCGGTAATAATGCGTATCAAATCTAGCTAAGGTTACAAAAAGCCTTATGTCACTGTCTGTCACATAATCTCCAAATAGGAAACGGTTCTTTAATAATCTCTCTTCAATCTGATCCAAAGCCTGATAGAAATCTTCAAACGCTTCCTCATAAGCATCAATGGACTGGGCAAACATCATGCGGTAGGTTCCATTGTTTACATTGGGAAACAGCCAGTCATTGTAATCGTCAATTTCCGGTCTTAATTCTTCCGGGTAAAGATCTGGTGCATCAAGAGCTTGGAGGGGACGAAATGCCACTTCAAAATAGTTGGTCAATCTGTGGTAGTCATTGTTCACCACTTTTTTCGTTGTAACATCAACAAGTGCCGGCACCGTACACCGTCCATTGTAATCTGGATCCGCATTGTAATATAACTCACTTAAGAACTGAGACCCAAGTACTGGATCTTTTCTGTCCTCATTATACACGAATTCCCAGCCAAATGCACGGTTTTCCTGGCTATGTCCAGCAAGATTGATGCCAACAGCATCGGTCAAACCTAACAGATCTAAAGCAATGGAGGAACGATTGGACCAGTGACAGCCCTTAGCCCAGATTAAGCGGTATCTTCCACTTTCTGCCTTTAACTCATGCTCTCCATCACCAAAGGGAGTTGTAAAATGATTGGGCTGTCGGATGAATGTACCTCTTTCATCTATTTCCTTTTCGATTTCTTTTGGACGTACTTTTTGTCCGATGCTGCAGCTTGACATATGATATCCTCCTATTTATTAAAGATTTTTACCATCTAATGATTGTATCCCGGGCATACTTAAATATTTGAACTGATATTTTACCGTTACTCGTATTGCATTTACTATTTTAATTTCTTTCCTTATAATTAACTTTATCTCTTCCATGAGGTTCCTTCCAGCCAGCTAGGTCTGGGCCTTTTGGTAATAGTCCATAAGGATTGTTGGATACCGCACACAAGTGATAATGCTTTTTGATGGCATCAAAATCTGTGGTGTCTCCAAATCCCGGCTGAGAATATAAATCTCTTACATATCCCCAAAGATTTGGAAATTCAGTGATTCGATTCCGATTCAGATTAAAACCGTTATAATAAGCAATATCAAAACGGGCCAGTGTCACATACAGCCGAACATCTGATTCCGTTATGTTATCTCCTAACAGATATCGGCTGAGGCTTAATCGTTCTTCCAACCAGTCCAGACGGTTGAATACAAGGTCGTAAGCCTCTTCATAAGCCTCCTGGCTTCTGGCAAAACCTGCTTTGTAGACGCCGTTGTTAATCTCATGGAAAATAATGTTGTTTAATTCATCAATTTCCTTTCTTAATTCCACCGGATAGAGATCAGGGGCACCTGCCTTATGGAATTTACTCCACTCTACTTCCCAGTATTTAGTCAGGTTAAAATAATCATTGTTTACCACATCTCCTGTGGTCAGATCTACAACTGCAGGCACCGTAAATCTTCCTTTATAATCTGGATCTGCTTTGAGATATGCCTCACTGATATAATGGATTTTTAACACCGAATCCACGTCATTCTCATCTAAGGTAAAGGCCCAGTCCGTCCGCTCCACATCAGGTCGTATGGGATCAAGTGTGCCAAGGCTTATGGCTTCTTCAAGCCCTAAAAGACTTCGGACAATGACAGATCGGTGTGCCCATGGGCAGGCTGGGGACCATAAAAGACGGTATCTTCCAGACTCTATGGGAAGTTGCCCTTCCTCTATACCAAAGGGAGTTATAAAACGGTTTTCCTGTCTTACAAACTTCCCATCTTTTTCAACTTCACTGGTTATAAATCTTTTTGACATGCTTTTTTTTCCTCTTTTCTTTTAGAGCTTATTATCGCATCATATCTTCTCTTCCGTATTCATCCACAAACCTGTATTTTTCTGGAAGTAGAAACCCTTCTCGTTCCATAAAGGACCGGGATTCTTCCGATCCACTATAGATACACATGGCAGTTTTGCTTCTTCGAAAACCCATTTTCTCATAGAGAGCCACGGTTCTTGGGTGGGTATAGAGGATTACATTCTGACCTTTTACCTGATCAAGAAGGAGATTGATCAGCTTTTTTCCAGTTCCATTTCCCTGGAATTCTTCCTCAAGGGCGATGTTATAAATAGCTGCCTGACAAACTCCGTCAGATAAGGCTCTTCCAACCCCTACTAAGGTTTCTTTGTGGTAAACAAATACCACTGCATAGCTGTTTGTAAAAATAGTCTCCTGCTCTTTCACCGTATGGTCTGAAAGCCCTGACCGCCGCAATATATCGGAAACCTGCTGCCAGTCGATGTTTTCTTTTGTAGTCTTGTAAGTGATATCGTTCATTGTAGACCTCCAACGCTTTTACTTTTCCTCTAAATCGTGAAATCTGGACTCTCCAGCATATGGATCTTTACCAGGAATTCTTTTAGGCGCTCATTCTTTGGATTATCAAATATTTCCTTTGGTGTTCCGTCGGCAACAATCCTTCCATTTTCTAAAAACAGGATTCGGTTTGCTACGTTTTTAACAAAGTTCATTTCGTGAGTCACTAATAAGATGGTGTTGCCCTCTTTGGCTGCATTTCGTATGGTGGTCAGTACTTCGCTGACTAGTTCCGGATCTAGAGCGGAGGTGGGTTCATCCATGAGTAGGAGTCTTGGATCCATGGCAAGCGCTCTGGCTATGGCTACCCTCTGCTGCTGTCCACCGGATAAATGCCTTGGGTAGTGGAACAACCGATCTCCCATTCCCACCTTTTGTAAATGCTTGATTGCCAGCTCTCTTGCTTCGTTCTTTTTTAGATTCTTTACTACCACAAGGCCTTCCATGACATTTTCAAGTGCGGTACGGTTCTTAAAAAGGTTAAACTGCTGGAATACCATTTCTGTATATCTTCGGAGTTCTAGTTTTTCTTTGGAGGATTTTGTGGTAAGACTAATCTCCCGGTTGTTGATGATAACACTGCCTTCTTCTGGTTTTTCAAGGAGGTTGATGGAACGTAAGAGGGTTGATTTTCCGGTTCCGGAAGGACCAATGATGGCTACTACATCTCCTTTGTTGATGGTTAGATTCACTTTATCCAGAACTATATTTTCTCCGTACTTTTTACTTAGTCCACGAATTTCAATTGCGCTCATTTACCGCTCCTCCTTTTAAAACTGTCACTTGTTCTGGCACGCTCATCTTCTTCTCTATGTATGCAAACAACCGTTCCACAAAAATTGTCAGCACCCAATAGACAAGGGCAAGAGAACAGTAGATTTCAAAATAGCGGTAGCTGCTTCCTGCAAGAATCTTACCTTGAGCCGTTATTTCTACTACGGAGCAGGTAAATGCAAGAGAAGTACCTTTTACCAGACCAATGAGTGAGTTTCCAAGAGACGGGATAGCAACTGTAACCGCTTGTGGAAACAGCACTCTTCGAAATATCTGGAAGCCGTTCATCCCTAAGGATTTGGCGGCTTCCACCTGGCCTTTTTCTACGGACTGTATGGCAGCCCGTATGGTCTCAGAATCAAAGGCCGATTGATTCAGTCCTAATGCCACGATAGCAAAAATAATTGGCGGTACCCCGTTGACGTTAAAATCGGTTCCATTGTAGTAATTGTAGTATTTTAAGGCGATGGGAATCCCAAAGTAGGTAAGGTAGAGCTGAACAATAATGGGAGTGCCTCTCACGATGGATACGAACAAGCTACAAATTTGCCGTAAAACCGGAATGTTACGGATTTTTACAAATGCGATCAAAAGCCCTACCGCCCAGCCAATTACCAGGGCGATTACCGTCAGATTCAGGGTCACGGGCAAGTATTTTAATAATGCGGGGATTTCTGTAAATACTAGCTGCCAATCAAATATTTTGCTCATCTTGTTCCTCCAGCTTTCCTTCTTTATTTATAAGAAGGAGAATAATCGTTACCAAACCACTTTAAGTTAATTTCCTTTGAGGTTCCGTCTTCAATCACTTCTTTTAAGGCCTTATTCAAATCTTCTACCAGCTTCTCATTCCCTTTGCTTACGATTAAGTAGCTGTATGGCTCTCCCATTAAGTCCTTTGAGATATCATTATTGATGGTGACACCTGTCACGTTGAACTTAAACTCTTTTTGATAATACTCAAACATTGGTTTATCCATTAAAACGAAATCGTATTTACCAGCCTCAACATCCTGGATCTGGAGAACTAAGTCTTCTTCGCTGTATTCAATCTTAATTGGATTTTGAGGATTGGCAGCGTTATAATTTTCAAGAGCTGTAGTAATGTTAATTCCTGCTTGAGAAATGGTTTTTAGGCCTGCAAGATCATCCCATGATCCAATATTTGCTGCTTTGTTATTGTCTTTTGCAAAGATAGCAACGTATTCGTTGGCGAAAATCGGATCTGTAAATAAGTACTTCTCTTTCCTTTTTTCATTCTTTGCAAAGTTGTTTACACCAATTTGGTAACGGTCAGAATCAAGTCCTGCGAAAATAGATGGGAAATCAGTTACTTCAATTTCAAGCTTATACTGAGGGAGTTTTTCAAAAACAGCATTGATTAAGTCAATGTTATGTCCGGTTAATTTATTATCAGTACCTACAAATGTAAATGGCTTTGGTGAACCACCAGTGGCTGCGTAAATGGTGACAGGCTCTGAGCTATTTTGTGCCTCCTTGCTGGTTTCTGCTGTATTACTGGTTTCTGCTGCCTTACTGGCTTCTTCTATTTTATTGGTTTCGGAAGCAGTCGTTTTCTTCTCTGTTCCGGCACAGCCAGCCAATGCTCCAATCACGGTTACTGCTGCAAGCAATCCTAATACTGTCTTTTTCGTAAAATTTTTCATCATAACTTTTCTCCTCTTTTTTGCTGATTAGTAATTTAATTTTCTAGTTCCAAATTTCTCGTCTCTATTATGTGCTTCCTTCCATATTGAGATGTCTGGGCCCAAAGGAAGGATATTATATGGATTATGTGCGTGGTTTCCAAGAAGATATCCCTTCTTAATGGAATCAAAATCCGTTGCTTCTTTAAATGCTGGAATGGAATATAAATCTTTTGCGTAATTCCAGAGATTATCAAAATCGGTCAGCCGGTTTCTGTTGGTCTTAAAGCAGAAATAATAAGCTGCGTCAAACCTCGTAAGTGTCACATAAAGGCGAATATCGGAATCCGTTATCTGGTCTCCAAATAAGTATCTGTTTTTTGAAAGCCGTTCCTCTAACCAATCAAGTCTTTCAAATAAGACATCATAGGCCTTTTCATATTCCTCCTGGGACTGAGCAAATCCCGCCTTATAAACTCCGTTATTAACATCGTGAAATATGATAGCGTTTAGTGCATCGATTTCCGTTCTTAATTCTTCTGGGTATAGATCAGGGGCTCCTTCTTTGTGAAATAGTTTCCACACGGTCTCCCAATAATTGGTCAAATGATGGTAATCGTTATTGACTACCTTTCTGGTCTTTACATCAACAATGGTCGGGACTGTAGCTCTTCCTTCGTATTCTGGTGCTGTCTCAGCATAGATTTCAGGAAGAAATTGAATCTTTAATACCGGGTCAACGCCCCCTTCGTCTAAAGCAAATTCCCATCCTTTATCCGTTCTTATAGGGCTTACAGTACCAATACTGACCACATCTTCTAAGCCTAACAGCTTTAATGCTATGACCTGCCTTGTAGCCCAGGGGCAAAGGGGAGTCCAGATTAAGCGGTATCGTCCAGCTTCCACCGGAAGTTCTCCTTCCCTGTCTCCAAATGGGGAAATAAAATAATTATCCTGCCTTACAAACGCACCTGTCTTCGATACTTCATGAGCATCTTCTGAAGTTACTACCTTACCAAATTTCTCTTCTATGGCCATATTTTTGCCTTCTTTCCTGTATTTTGGGTACAAAAAAAGCAGATGCCGTCCGACACCTGCTCATCTAAGCATACATGCTAAGGGTATCAGGTTTCAAAACGCATTGGACTCACTTCTTTGTAATTCATGCAGCTCATGCAACATCTGCACATGATGGTGAAATTTGTGTTGAAATTCATTTTACATTCCTTCATTTTGAACTCCCTTCCCTGCGTCTTTCTTCTTTATTAATCATACCATTCCTGTAGGTTTCTGTATATTATATAAAAAATACAGCTGGTAATAAGATTTTCTTATAACCAGCTGTAGATACCCACCAGTCGCCTTGTATGTCAGATCTCTTTAGCCAAATAATGGGGTGGACAGATAGCGGTCACCAGAATCAGGTAAGATGACAACAATGGTCTTTCCCTTATTCTCAGGTCTCTCTGCTAATATCTTTGCTGCCTTTAATGCAGCTCCAGATGAAATGCCCACCAAGATTCCCTCGGATGTGGCAAATGTTTTTCCTTCTGCAAAGGAAACCTCATTTTCAACGGTAATGACTTCATCATAAATCTTAGTATCCAATACGTCAGGTATAAATCCTGCACCGATTCCCTGAATCTTATGAGGACCAGGATTACCACCGGAAAGAATTGGGCTGCTTGCCGGTTCAACCGCTACGATCTTAATATTCGGGTTCTTTTCTTTTAAATAAGCACCTACACCTGTAATGGTTCCGCCAGTGCCTACGCCAGCAACAAAGATGTCAACCACTCCGTCTGTCTGTTCCCAGATTTCAGGTCCAGTGGTAGCTTTGTGTACTTTTGGATTTGCCGGATTAACAAACTGACCAAGAATAACAGAACCAGGAATGGATTCCTTTAATTCTTCTGCCTTTGCAATGGCACCTTTCATTCCCTTAGCGCCTTCTGTAAGTACAAGTTCTGCTCCATAAGCCTTTAATAAGTTTCTTCTTTCCACACTCATGGTATCTGGAAGAGTAAGTACTGTCTTATAGCCTTTTGCTGCTGCAACTGCTGCAAGGCCGATCCCTGTGTTACCAGAGGTTGGTTCAATGATAGTAGCACCTGGTGTTAACACACCGCTTGCTTCTGCATCTTCAATCATGGCAAGTGCGATACGATCCTTTACTGAGCCAGCCGGATTTAAATATTCCAGCTTTGCAAGTATGGTGACGTCCTTAATTCCTTCTTTTGCACTGTAGCGGTTTAATTTAAGTAATGGTGTTCCTCCAATTAATTCTAATGCGCTTTCTTTGATTGCTCCCATGATATTATCCTCCATTTTTTATTATTTTAATTATGAAAAAAACAGATGCCGCCATGGCACCTGCTCTTGGTATTCATGAAATATACTGCTATTTCATATCCATAAGCTGTCAGGCAACGCGATGGCATTACAATGAAACTGTACTACACTCCATATATACAGCCTGACAACAACATTTATTATTTAAAAAGATCTGATTATTTAAAACACTATAATTGTTTTTCATATTCGGCCACCTCTTATATTACATACATGTTTAATATGTTTATATGTTATAATTATATTAATACATGTGGAGGTGTGTGTCAATGTTTTTTTTATTTTTTTAAAGATTTGCGATGGCATCTCTTAATTTATCAAGAGCTATGGTTAAGGTGGACCTTGGACATGCAATATTGATCCGCTCAAATCCCTCTCCTGCTGCCCCAAAGATAGCCCCGCTATCCAGCCAAAGGCCTGCCTTTTTTACAATTAAATCTTCTCTTTCTATCTCTGTAAGTCCAAGTTCCCGAAAGTCCAACCAGACCAGATAAGTACCTTCTGGCTCCAACAACTTGATATTAGGAAGCTTATCTTTTAAATACTCCCGTACATAGGAAAGGTTCCCTTTTAAATACTCCATCAGCTCCTTATGCCACTCTCCTCCGTGTCGATAAGCCGCCTCACATGCGGTAAGCCCCAAGGTATTCAGCTGGCTGTAACCGGCGGCGGCCACCTCTTTTTTAAACCGTTTTCTAATGTCTGGGTTTGAGATAAATAGATTGGATACCTGTAGTCCAGCAAGATTAAAGGTTTTGCTAGGAGACGTGCAGGTGATTGTCCTGTTTTTTATCTCCTCACTGATGGCTGCAAAGACCTGATGCTTTCCCTTATATACAAAATCGTGATGAATCTCATCGCTAATAACTAAAATGTCGTGTCGAATGCAGATTTCACCCAACCGCTCTAACTCTTCCTTGGAGTATACTCTTCCTACTGGATTATGAGGATTGCATAACAGAAATAATTTGACCTGGTTTTCCACTGCCTTTTTCTCAAAGTCCTCCAGGTCCATTCTGTAAATGCCGTCTTCTCCAAGAACCAGGGTGTTGTCCACGATTTTCCTGTCATTATCTTCAATGACTTCACTAAAGGGATAATACACTGGCTGCTGAATCATGACTCCATCTCCAGGTTTGGTGAAAGCCTTTACTGCCATTGCCAAAGCAAAAACAACGCCAGGGGTCTTAACAAGCCATCTTCTCTCAACGATCCAATCATGTTTTTTCTCCATCCAGTCTTTCACGGCTAGAAAATAATCGTCTTGCACCTCGCTGTAGCCAAAGATTCCGTGCTGAACCCGTTCTGTAATGGCATCTAACACAGCCTGTGAGACTTTGAAATCCATATCGGCAACCCATAAAGGAAGAATATCCTCCGGCTTTCCTCTGCGGACAGCAAAATCGTATTTAAGGCAGTTGGTGTTTCTTCTCTCTATTAATTCATCAAAATCATGATTTCCTTTATTCATGAAATACCTGCTCCAATTCTTTGATTAAATCTTCTACGTCCTCGATTCCAACGGATAACCGAAGAATGCGGTCCGTCACTCCATTGGCTGCCAGAACTTCTTTTGGTACATCAGCATGGGTCTGGGTAATAGGATAGGTAATCAGCGTCTCTACCCCACCAAGGCTTTCTGCAAAACGAATCAATCTGACATCTTTTAAAATCTTATGAGCCAGCTCTTTTGATTCCACTTCAAAGGTGACCATACATCCAAATCCCCTTGATTGCTTTTTACAGACTTCATGTCCCGGATGATTGACCAGACCTGGATAACATACTTTCGTTACTTTCTTCTCCTGACAAAGCCAGGAAACCAACTTTTCTGCATTTTTCTCTCCACGATCCATTCTCAGAGCTAGAGTTTTAATTCCTCTTAAAATCAACCAGCTATCAAAAGGCGCAAGACCGGAACCAACTGTCTTAATTAAGAAACGTAGCTTTTCAGAAAGCTCATTGGTGGAGGTAACCAGAAAACCTGCTATGGTATCGTTATGCCCGCCCAGATACTTCGTTCCGCTATGAACCACGACATCTGCGCCTAGCTTTATGGGATTCTGAAAATAAGGAGACATAAACGTATTATCTACAATTAAGAGAAGCCCGTGCCTTTTTGATATTTCAGCCAGCTTCTCAATGTCAATTACATTCATCATGGGATTGGTTGGAGTCTCAATAAAGATGGCTTTTGTATTCTCCCCTACTAACTTCTCAAACTCTTCTGGGGCGCATTTGGCGCAGTCAACAGAGTTGAATAAAATACCATTTTTCTTGCTCACGTTGTCAAAGAGACGAATACTTCCCCCATATAAATCACAGTCCGTAATAATATGGTCACCGGGATGGAATAATTCCATCAGCGCCGTAATGGCAGCCATTCCGCTGGAAAATGCCAATGCATCCACACCGCTCTCCAAAGCTGCAACCACCTTTTCCAGTTGCTCTCTGGTTGGGTTTTGCAAACGGCTGTAATCGTATCCAGTGCTTTCACCCACACCTCTATGTGCAAACGTAGCTGTCTGATAAATAGGGAAGCTGATTGCCCCTGAACGATCCACCGTTTCCTCTGTTCCATTGCCGTATAAACACTTTGTTGAAATCCCATATTCCATACTTATTCACCGCTTTCTATTTTTCTAGTTTGTCCTATAAGTATACTCATATGGTAGGTTGAACCGCTAATACTAAAAAACAATAGCCTGCTATAGTTTCTTTCTATGGTTATTGATTCTATTACAATAACTGCGCTTCATACTTCTTAAGCTCATCAATGTATTTCTTTCCTAGTATGCTTAAAGGCATCTTTTTCTTTTTAATATACCCAATTCTCATCTTATCCGTGGTGTCCAGTGGAATGGCTCTATATTCCCCTCCATTTAGATCTTCACAGATGATACCGCAGCACAGAGTATAACCATTTAATCCTACCATAAGATTTAATAAAGTCGCCCTGTCATCTGCTTTTATAATCTGCTTGTACTCATAGGTGCTAAATACTTCTTCCGCCAAGTAAAAAGAATTGTTATTTCCCTGTTCAAAGGAAAGGCAAGGATAATTTTTAAGATCCTCAAATCCAATTTTCTCCTGACCCGCAAGAGGATTCCCCTTCCAAAGGTATACATAGATCCCGCAATGAAACAAATCTATAAATTCCAAATCATTGTCCAAAAGTAACTTTTCCATGGCTTTTTGGTTAAACTCATTTAAATAAAGAATTCCCACTTCACTCTTTTGGTTTTTAACATTCAATATTACTTCATAGGTTTTCGTTTCATGGACAGCAAATTCATAATCGTCCATGCCAAACTCCTTTGCCATATGGATGAAGGCCTGAACTGCAAAAGTATAATGCTGCATGGATACACTAAATTTCTTTTTTGATTTTTCTTTTTTTACGAATCGCTCTTCCATCTGCCTGTACTGCTCTAACATCTGCCTTGCATACCCTAAGAATTCTTCTCCTTCTGAGGTAATAACGATTCCCCGGTTGGAGCGAATAAATATGGTCAGACCGATCTCCTCCTCCAAATCCCTTATGGTACTGGACAGGCTTGGCTGAGTAATGAACAATTCCGCAGCGGCTTTGTTCATGGACTTCTGGCTTGCAATGCATACGGCATACCGCAATTGCTGTAACGTCATATTTCCTCCTTCCCTAACACGCGCTCAACAGGCTGCCATATGGAAATGGCAGCCTGCGTACGGTTATGTAATCTTATTCCACTGCTTTGAAAGCTTCTGCTAAATCTTCAATGATATCCTCTGCATGCTCCGTACCAATGGAAAGACGAATGGTATTTGGCTTGATTCCAGATCCCAAAAGCTCTTCTTCTGTCATCTGAGAATGTGTGGTGGAAGCTGGGTGAATAACCAGGGACTTCACATCAGCTACATTTGCCAAAAGGGAAAACAGCTCCAACTGGTCGATGAAGTCTTTTGCTTTCTTATCGTCACCCTTGATTTCGAAGGTAAAGATAGAACCACCTCCATTCGGGAAATACTTACGGTAAAGTTCCTGCTGCTCCTGATCCTCTGAGATAGAAGGATGATGCACGGTTTCAACCTGAGGATGACCTTTTAGGAAATCCACTACTTTAATGGTGTTCTCCACATGACGCTCTACTCTTAACGATAAGGTCTCAAGTCCCTGTAAGAATATAAAAGAATGGATTGGGGAAATGGAAGCCCCTGTGTCACGAAGTAAAATAGCGCGAATCTTTGTAATGTATGCTGCAGCTCCTGCTGCCTTTGTAAAGCAGATTCCATGGTAGCTTGGATTTGGTTCCGTAAGGGTTGCAAACTTGCCTGATGCTTCCCAGTCAAATTTTCCGCTGTCAATGATCACGCCGCCAATGGAAGTTCCGTGACCGCCAATGAATTTAGTTGCAGAATGAACTACTACATCAGCACCGTATTCAATGGGTCTTACGAGATAAGGGGTTGCAAATGTATTATCCACGATTAATGGGATTTTATGTGCATGGGCGATATGAGCAATTTTCTCTATATCTACTACATCAGAGTTGGGGTTTCCCAGTGTTTCAATGAATATAAGCTTCGTATTTTCCAAAACCGCATTGTCTAATGCCTCATAATCAAAAGGATCTACGAACGTTGTCTCGATCCCATATTCTGGGAGTGTATGAGCAAGTAGATTAAAGGTGCCTCCATAAATGTTCTTAGCTGCTACAATATGATCTCCATTTTTTGCAATATTCTCAACGGAATAAGCAACGGCTGCTGCTCCAGATGCAACGGCAAGAGCTGCTGCTCCGCCTTCCAGTGCTGCAATTCTGCGTTCAAATACATCTTGGGTAGGATTTGTCAGTCTTCCGTAGATATTGCCTGCGTCTGTTAAATTAAATCTTGCTGCTGCATGTTCACTGTTATGGAATACATAAGAGGATGTCTGGTAAATAGGGACTGCTCTGGCATCAGTAACAGAATCTGCCTGTTCCTGACCAACGTGTAACTGTAACGTCTCAAACTTAAATTCTCTATCTGCTCTATTCTTCTTTGCCATGGGAATTCCTCCTGTTTTTTATCTTCTCTGATTTAAATTTCTTTCTTGATCGTATTATACCTTGTTTGAGGCTTAAGGTATAATATGTATTACTACTATCTGGTTATAAGTAAAACCTATAACAAACTGCGAATACTGGTTTTTCATCCCCTCTTATTTCTTTATTATACAATACTCTCTTCCGGCTTACACTATTTTTTTCTTCCCTTGCTTATCCATCATATATAAAGCATATTTGAATATACATATACAAAAATGCAAAAGGATAACAGCCCATGAACGAACATTACCCATTTGTGAATCCTCCGCTTCCATACGCCTATGACGCTCTGGAGCCTTATATTGACACACAAACCATGTATCTTCATCATGATAGGCATTTACAGCGTTATGTGGTTGAGCTTAATACAATTTTAAGAGATCAACCTGAGCTGCAGAATTTATCACTGCCAGAGCTGATATCTGACCCGGAAAGCCTTCCAGAGGACGTACGCCAGGGCATTATCAATTATGGAGGAGGCGTTTACAATCATATCCTCTATTTTAACGGCATGACTAATTCTCAGACCCGTGCTGGAGCTGAAGCTCTCTATCCTGCCATAGTAAGGGATTTTGGATCTCTAGAAGAATTCTTTAATCAATATAAAAGAAAAGCCTTGTCCGTATTCGGATCTGGATTTGCCTGGCTCGTGTTGGCTCCCGATGGAACACTTGAAATCGTCACCACTAGAAATCAAGATACCCCCATCGCGGATGGGTTCTGCGTTGTGACTGGCATGGATGTCTGGGAGCATGCTTATTATTTGAAACGCTTTAATGACCGCGCCGCATACATAGAGGATTGGTTTCATGTCGTCAACTGGGAAGTTGCAGACGAGCTTTATAAACAGTGTATGAATAATATTGAAAATCAAAGGGAAACAGCTCCTGCCCAACCTTCTGATACCTTAGGAGCTCCAACCGCAGAACAGGAACCCGTCCCCGCACCAGAGACTTATACCGGGCCTGGTTCAGGACTTGACGAACTCCC
The DNA here is from genome assembly GCF_003609635.1 of Lacrimispora algidixylanolytica. GTDB lineage: Bacteria > Bacillota > Clostridia > Lachnospirales > Lachnospiraceae > Lacrimispora > Lacrimispora algidixylanolytica. The sequence continues at coordinate 39,017 of NZ_MCIA01000030.1, forward strand.
TTAAATGGCGATGAATCATTTGTTCCACTGTTTTATCCTTTTGCATATTGGTAAGAAATACGGAGCCGGTACTACGGTTCCTTTTCTTTTCTGTACTTATAATAAAATCATTTCATAACAAAAAATGTATGAATATATATATTGGTTTTGTTTCATAATTTTACTGGGATCGTATTACTTAGGAATCATTTCTATGATATAATTAGATACTATAATTGGAAGGGAGAAACTATGAACAATTTTATAAATAACGAATGGAGTCCTCTTGAAAAGAAGCTCGTAATATCAACTTTTTTCTTGTTGGGAGTGGTAATTGGCTTTGGATTTGCTCCCATTAAAAAAGGGATTTACTGCGGTAATAATAATGGGGATATGAAATATGTAAAAAAAGAGGAAAACGATTAATAATATTAGGGGCTACTTTATAAGATAGACCCTTTATTCTTAAAGGATAATGAAAGGATCTTCTCTGATGAAACATATATTCATTTGAGAAGATCCTTTCATTTTATAATAAGTATATCACTATTTATATTTGGACGATATAATCTTAATCTAATGCACCGGTCAATCTACATATTAAACGACTCTAATCTTCATATTTTCCGCCAAAGATAGCTCCTTTTATTTTTTCATAAGACTTTTCATGTAATCTCGCCTCTTCATGAAATTTTTGATTTGTATAATTTTTATAATAATAATCTTTTAACAACATAAGATCATTCCGATATTTCTCAACCTCCATAGCACATACTCTGGACCATAATAGTCGATCGATTGAAATGATAAGTGCTTGATCTTCTTCAATTGCATCTTTTTTATAGAAATCATAATCAAGATGAGCAATACTCCTCCATATTTCAAACTTATCGATGACCAATCCCAAATCACCAAATAAATCTTTCTGCTTTTCAGGATTTTGTTTTGCAAGATCTTTGTAATCTTCATCTGTAATAATCAAATCGATATCTGCACCAGATTTTCGTATTCCGTAGTATTCCATTGCCATTCCCCCTATTAAAATGGGTTTTATGGAAAAATTCAATTTACTTTTGCATAGACTTTCTTGAAATCGTGTTATAACCTCATTCATGTACATTTCCCCCGTATCTTAAATGAATTAGAGACTTAATGCTTTTATAACTAGGTAGATTTTATTATATATCAAATATTAACAGGATGCCATAAGAGATAATTCGTTTCTTATTTATATTTAAGTTTACAAAAAGGAGTCGTTATGCACGACTCCTTTACTTACATCTATTTATTATAATTCCTTTTTAAGCCAAGCTTTTTCTTAGAACTTTCCTGCGTTAGCACTTTCCTCAATACCAACAGCAACAGCTACAGTAGCTCCAACCATAGGGTTGTTACCCATACCAATCAGACCCATCATTTCAACATGAGCTGGTACGGAAGAAGAACCTGCAAACTGAGCGTCAGAGTGCATACGTCCCATAGTATCTGTCATACCATAAGATGCTGGGCCTGCACCCATGTTATCTGGATGAAGAGTACGTCCTGTACCACCGCCGGAAGCTACGGAGAAGTACCGTTTGCCTTTCTCGTTGCATTCCTTTTTATAGGTACCTGCCACTGGATGCTGGAATCTGGTTGGGTTTGTGGAGTTACCTGTGATAGAAACGTCTACGCCCTCTTTCCACATGATTGCAACACCTTCGGTTACATCATTGGCTCCGTAGCAGTTTACTTTTGCTCTTAAGCCTTCGGAATAAGACTTTTTGAAAAGTTCTTTTACTTCACCACTGTAATAATCCATCTCTGTTTCAACATAAGTAAATCCATTGATTCTGGAGATGATCTGAGCAGCATCTTTTCCTAAACCATTTAAGATAACTCTTAATGGTTTCTGACGAACTTTGTTCGCTTTTTCAGCAATACCGATAGCACCCTCTGCTGCTGCAAAGGATTCATGACCTGCAAGAAAACAGAAACAGTCAGTCCCTTCTTCCAGAAGCATCTTTCCTAAGTTACCATGTCCGATACCTACATTACGCTGATCAGCTACAGAACCTGGGATACAGAAAGCCTGAAGGCCTTCACCAATAGCTGCTGATGCGTCTGCTGCTTTTCTACAACCTTTTTTAATTGCAATTGCAGCACCAACTATGTATGCCCAGCACGCATTTTCAAAACAAATCGGCTGAATTTTCTTTACCTGCTCATATACATCAAGACCTGCATCTTTTGTGATCTTCTCTGCTTCTTCAATAGATGCAATTCCGTAGCTATTTAATACAGAATTGATTTTGTCAATTCTTCTCTCATATGATTCAAATAATGCCATTACCTTGTCCTCCTTATTATTGGCTAATGTCTACCTTCTAACCAGCCGATTATTCATGTCTTGGGTCAATGATCTTAACAGCATCTGCAACACGGCCGTACTGTCCTTTTGATTTTTCCCAAGCTGTATTCGGATCGTCACCCTTTTTAATGAAATCAGTCATCTTACCAAGGCTTACGAACTGATAGCCAATGATCTGATTTTCCTCATCCAGAGCAATACCGGTTACATAACCTTCTGCCATTTCTAAATAACGAGGACCTTTCTTTAAGGTTCCGTACATGGTTCCTACCTGTGAACGAAGTCCTTTTCCTAAGTCTTCCAAGCCCGCACCTATTGGAAGACCGCCTTCTGAAAATGCACTCTGAGTTCTTCCATAAGCGATCTGTAAGAATAACTCTCTCATTGCTGTGTTGATTGCATCACAAACAAGATCTGTATTTAATGCTTCTAAAACAGTTAAACCTGGTAAAATCTCTGCTGCCATAGCAGCAGAATGAGTCATACCGGTGCAACCGATAGTTTCTACTAATGCTTCCTGAACAATTCCTTCTTTTACGTTAAGTGTCAACTTGCATGCACCCTGCTGAGGAGCACACCAGCCAACGCCATGTGTCAAACCGGAGATATCTTTAACTTCTTTAGATTTTACCCATTTTGCTTCTTCTGGGATTGGAGCCGCGCCGTGGTGAACGCCCTGTGCTACTACGCACATCTCTTCTACTTCCTGTGAATAAATCATGTTAAAACTCCTTTCAAATAAGTAATAATTGTGAAAAGTACTTTGTTAAATATATCACATCATACTTGATTACATTTTCTCATATAATGTCGAATTCCGCAAGTGCTTTTTAATTAATACAAAAAGCTGGAAGGCCAAAATCCTGAGATTTCGGCCTTCCAGCTTTTACTACTTATGTAAATCAAACAATTCGTCTTACGGATAAAATGGTCCGGTAAGTAGCTGTACCTACCTTAATTCCCGTCCTTGGAGAACTTGCATGAACGATTTGTCCATTGCCAATATAAATAGCAATGTGGCCTGCATAACAGATCAAATCTCCTGGCTGGGCATCTGCATAAGATACCTCACGACCTGCGGAGCGCTGCTCTGAAGAGCTTCTTGGCAAGGAATAGCCAAACTTTCGGTAAACTTGCTGTGTGAAACCAGAACAGTCAGCTCCATTTGTTAAGCTTGTACCACCAAAGACATATGGATTTCCAAGAAATTGAAGTCCATAATCTGCGACAGATCGTCCCTGGGCGCTGCCGCCGCTGCTTTTAGCTGCAGTGGGACCAGAATACGAATTATTAACGTTTGAAGACTTGCCAGTTGTACTTTTCGCAGCACTCTTTCTTGCTGCTTCCTGCGCTTTCTTCTTAGCTTCCTCTGCTGCCCGCTTTCTGGTTTCTTCTTCTTTGGCTTTTCGGATTTCCTCATTCTTCTTTTCAATGGTCTTAGCATAAGTAGCTGCTTCCTGTTTCGCTAAAGCAAGCTGGCCGTCAAAGTTTGAAACTTCCTTTTTCTTTTTGCTGATCAAGGTTTCAAGCTGTCCCTGCTGATCCTTATATTCCAGCTTCATACCTTCCATCTCAGCCTTATCTTCTTCTAAGTCTTCCTTGTAATCTGCAACCTTTTGCTTTGTTTCATGAAACGTCTCAAGCATCTTTCGGTCATAATTATAAATACCTTCTACATACTCAGCCTTATTGAGGAGGTCTGACATATTCTTTACTTGAAGAAATATATCCAGATACTCCGTATCACCCTTTTCATACATATACTGAATTCTCTTTTTCATTGCCAAGTACTGCTTTTCTTCCTCTTTCTTCGCCTCCTGATAATCAATTTCCGCCTGTTTAATCTCGGCTTCTTTGTTTGCCATATCATTTTCCAGCACTTTAATATCAGATAAAAGTTCTACCAGATTAGAGGTTAGCTTTGAAACTTGACTCTGCGCAGCACTTTTCTTGCCTTCCGCATCTTTGGCTTTTTGTTTGGCCTCTTCCATATTCTTTTGTGCTTCCTGCTTTTCTTTTTCTGCCTTAGTAAGGGCATAAGCCGGAACTGTCTGGCTCAAAACCAAGATACCTATTAGTGAACTTAAACAATACTTACGTAGTACTTTGGCACCTTTTTCACTGAAATCAATGAGTTTTTTTCGTTTCATCATCCGTTCCCTTTTACCATATTTTCTATTATATATGTTAACTTAAAACAGGGGTAAAATTCAAGTCTAAAATTATTAATTTTTTAATTTATTGTGATAAATCTTTATCATTTTGCTTTTTTTAATCTTTTGGAAGCTTTTTTGCAACCAGAAGAAAGCAGATAAAGAACAATATTCCTTTCATAATAGATGAGATGGAAAACGCCCACCAGATCCCATTTAGACCAAGAGATGTACCACTTAAAATGATAGCAAGTGGAATTCTCGCTGAGGTAAATATGATACTGATAATGGAACATAAAAGAGTTTTTCCAAGCCCAGAAAGAGCACCGATGGTGGTTAACTCAAGGCACATAAACATCTGGGACAAACCAAGTATCACCAGATAATTGACACCAATTGGGATCACATCTGGCTCATGAATGAACACTCCAAATATCTGAGAAGGTAAAAAGATGAGAAGTGCGGTACAAAACATTCCCCAAAAGGCCATTAAACCAATGGCTGTTGAATATCCTTTCTTCACTCTCTTAAACTGTCTGGCACCATAATTTTGTCCGATAAAGGAATTGATGGCGGCGGCGAATCCATCGGCTGTCATCCAAGAGATTGACTCTATCTGTCCTCCGACTCTTAAAACTGCAACCGCAGTATCCCCAAAACCAGCTACAAACCGGGTCAGAATCATGGATATACTGGTATATATTAAATTTTGTATTGAGGTTGGAAATCCTATTTTAAGAATTTCCTTTCTGTAATCCCATGGAACCTTTTGTAATATCTTAACTTTATCAAAAATTAAGTGGTCCTTTCGGATCGCTCTTATAAACATGAGAGAAACAATAAATTGTGCCAGTACCGTTGCTGACGCTGAACCAGCTACCCCAAACCCCTTGATAGGTCCAAATCCAAAAATCAAAAGAGGATTTAAAACAATATTTAAAACAAGACCTACAAGATTGGCATATAATGGTGTTTTACTATCACCCATTGCGGTCATAATTCCAGTAATAATCGCATTAAAAAAGGAGAAAAAAATAAGCCCGCAGGTAATCTTTAGATATACCTGGGCATTTTGGATAATGGATTCATGATTCAATCCGAAAAATCCGATTAATAGACTGGCTCCAAAATATGAAATCATTCCAAATATAATTGCAAATATCATTCCCATCTGTAGCGCGGCAGTAACGTATTTTGCGGCTTCCTCCGGCTTTTTGCTACCTAAGGCATGGGCTGTCTTTACCTGTCCGCCCATTTTGGCCATGGCCACAACTCCCTGTGACAACCATACATACATTCCTGCAGCACCTACTGCTGCAACCGCTTCAGACCCAACTAAGCCTAACCACGCCATGTCAGTCAGATTATAAGCCATCTGAAGCAATGCGGTCCCCATAATGGGAAGGGCTAAGCCTGTTAAGGAGGTAAATATTTTTCCATTTAATAAATCAACTTTTCTGTTCATACATAAATTACTCCGTCTCAAAAGGGCTGCCACAAGGCAGCCCTTCTCTATCTACGGATCATTCCTTAGCAGAAAGAAATTCGTGAATTCCCTTTGCACCGGCACGTCCGGCTTCCATAGCCAATATAACGGTTGCAGCCCCTGTCACTGCATCTCCGCCGGCATAGACACCTTCTTTGCTAGTCTTTCCAGTCGATTCCTCCGCAATAATACATCTGCGTTTGTTGATATCTAATCCCTTGGTGGTATTGGATATCAGAGGATTTGGTGAGGTTCCAAGAGACATAATTACAGTATCTACGTCAATGACAAATTCAGAATTCTCTACCTCTACTGGTTTTCTTCTGCCGGAAGCATCCGCTTCTCCAAGTTCCATCTTAATACATTTCATGCCATTCACCCAGCCTTTTTCATCGGTTAAGATCTCAGTTGGGTTAGAGAGAAGGTCAAAGATAATGCCTTCTTCTTTTGCATGATGAACTTCTTCTGCTCTGGCAGGAAGTTCTGCTTCACTTCTTCTATATACAACATGTACTTCTGCGCCAAGACGAAGAGCCGTTCTAGCCGCATCCATAGCAACGTTTCCGCCGCCTACGACTGCTACTCTTTTGCCTGCAGCAATTGGTGTGTCATAATCATCACGGAAAGCTTTCATTAAGTTGCTTCTAGTTAAGTATTCATTGGCTGAAAATACGCCGTTGGCATTCTCACCAGGAATTCCCATAAACATAGGAAGTCCAGCACCAGAGCCAATGAATACAGCCTGAAAGCCTTCTTCATCAAAAAGCTGGTCAATGGTTACGGATTTACCAATGATAACATTGGTTTCAATCACAACGCCAAGCTTTCTTACGTTATCAATCTCTGGCTGTACTACGCCTGCTTTTGGAAGACGAAATTCTGGAATACCATAGGTTAAAACTCCACCTGGCTCATGAAGGGCTTCAAAGATGGTCACTTCGTAACCAAGCTTAGCAAGATCTCCTGCACAAGTAAGACCAGAAGGGCCAGAACCAATGACAGCGACCTTAATTCCATTGGTTGTCTCTGGAGCCTGTGGCACAATGCCGTGTTCTCTTGCCCAGTCTGCTACGAAACGTTCAAGCTTTCCGATGGAAACAGGTTCTCCTTTGATTCCACGGATACATACGCCTTCGCACTGACTTTCCTGAGGACATACACGTCCGCATACAGCTGGTAGGGCAGAAGACAATGCAATAACCTTTGACGCTTCTTCTATATTTCCGTTTTCTACTTCTTTGATAAATCCTGGTATATTTATGGAAACAGGACAGCCAACCACGCATTTGGGATTCTTACAATTAATGCAGCGTGAGGCTTCCTCTCTTGCTTCTTTTTCATTATATCCAAGGCAGACTTCTTCAAAATTCTTAGCTCTTACCTTTGGATCTTGTTCTCTAACTGGTACTTTCTTTAAAACGTCCATTATTCGTCACCTCCACACTGTCCGCATCCACCGTGATGGGTATCGCCTTCGCTTTCCTTTAAGACCGCACGTCCCTCTTCTGACTTGTACATCATCTGACGTTTCATAGCTTCCTCAAAGTTTACCAGATGTCCGTCAAACTCCGGTCCATCGACGCAAGCAAATTTTACTTCACCACCAACCGTAATACGGCAGGCACCGCACATGCCAGTTCCGTCTACCATGACAGGGTTTAAGCTTACAATGGTTGGAATCTCTAGTTCTCTTGTCAAAAGACAAACGAACTTCATCATGATCATAGGACCGATGGCGATGCACTCATCGTATTTCTTACCCTGGTTCTGTACCAGATCCTTAATCACTTCCGTAACCATTCCTTTTCTTTCATAAGAACCGTCATCAGTCGTAACATAAAGATTACCAGCCTGTTCTCTCATAGCATCTTCAAGAATCAGTAGACTCTTAGATTTTGATCCAATGATTACGTCTACATCAATACCGTGCTCTCTCATCCATTTAACCTGAGGATAAACCGGTGCTGTACCCACACCGCCGGCTACGAATAAAAACTTTTTCTTCTTTAACTCCTCGATATCTTCATGAACGAATTCAGACGGGTTTCCTAATGGTCCCACCACATCCTCAAAGCTGTCCCCGGCTTTTAAGACTGCCATCCTCTCGGTACTTGCGCCAACGGTCTGAAATACAATGGTGACCGATCCTTTTTCCCGATTATAGTCACAAATGGTAAGTGGAATTCGCTCCCCTTTGTCATCCATCTTAACAATAATAAATTCTCCTGGTTGACAGGCTTTGGCGATCCGGGGTGCTTCCACATCCATCAGATAGATCTTGTCGGCCAACAACTTTGCGTTTAAAATCCTATACATCTTTATCCTCCTAATGTCTTCGTGAATATACCTGTGCACCGTTCCTGAATTCGACAAAAACCTTCAGGAGAATGTCACCTGTACCATCTTACCACCTTTAAAGTGCTATGACAACAGGTATAGAGAATATAAATAAATTTTTAACAAAGGTTTTCCAGGAGTCTTATTTCGTGTTTTTTCTCTCATACAATCGGTATGTATAACACAAATTGAAATAGGTTTGCTCGTCACTTTCCTTGGTCATCTCCCAATCAGAATCCTTATCCAAATTGGGGAAATGAGTATCCGCACTGTATAAATAGTCAATATATGTCACATGTGCGATATTACACAATGGTAAGAACTGTTCGTACATACTTTGTCCTCCGATGATAAAACAATCGCTTTTCTCGTATTTTTCCAGCTCTTCCATTACTTGTTCAAGGCTATGGCAGACGATGGCCCCCTTCACCTTATAATCAGGATTTTTTGTAAGCACTATATTCACACGTCCGTATAAGGGCTGCTTACCTGGAAGACTCTCCAGTGTTTTCCTGCCCATAACAATCACCTTTCCCAAGGTTTCTTCCCGAAAAAGTCTTTTATCCTCGGGAATGGATACGAGAAGCTGGCCTTGATTCCCGATGGACCAGTTTTTATCCACTGCAACAATTAAATTCATATTTTATCTTTCCTTTTCTTATCTTATTCTTCTGCAAGAATCAGTTCCTTCGCATAAGGAAGTTCTTCCACCCATCGACAGAATGTGTGCCATTCGATCAGCTTGTGATTCTTTCTGGCAAAATACATATTGATCAGTGTTTCATAATTAAGAGTACATGTCCGCATCTGGTTGTAACTGGAAGGCAGAAGCTGAATCATATCATACCAGTCATCTTTATTCTTATTCTCCATATAACGAAGTCGGATTTTCTCAAGCTCTGCTACCACTATTTCCATGAAATCAAGCGTCTGTTCTGACATATGGTCATGGCTGAAGTCATTTATGCTAAATGGCTTGCTATGGATCTTATGCATGGTGCTGGTGGAATTGGCCACTGTGGAAATTTTATAGGTATCGTATTCTTTCCACCAATAAATTGGAGCGGTAATGTCCACGGAAACAAAAATCTGACGTATGTATTTACGGTGATCATTTCCTGCTTTTCTCAGTCTTTTTGCAAGTCCAAGGTCATTGGGTCCTAATATGTATTCCCCGTCTTCGTCGTAACTACTGTCCATCCGGTCCCAGCTATTCATTGGATTTCTTGCGCCACGCATGGCGTTCTCTATATTCATTACACTGGTTCTCTCACATATTAACATGGTTTTAATCCTTTCTAACTTCGGGCTTTTCTTTTGAGTCACCCTATATTATAGAACATATTATTTGTTTCGTCCATTTCTTTGTCATTGCTTTGATTCTTCCAATCGATAAAAAGCGTTCAGCAAAAACCTTAGAAATCAATGGTTCTCTCTTGATTCATCTGCAATACTCTCTTATAATTGACTTCTGGAAACAAAATTTCCAATATATGGAAAAGGAGGCTGATTACAATTGAATCTAAAATTTATACCAGAAAGACTGACTCTTTTACGCACACAAACGGGCATATCGGCAAAAGATATGAGCCTTTCTCTTGGACAGAAAGATACCTTTATTGAGGAGATAGAACAGAAACGTCTCACCCCCTGCATGGAAGATTTTCTGTCCATCTGTGAATTTTTCAAAATCACCCCGGGAGAGTTTTTTGATGAAAAGAATCTAAATCCAACACTTTTAAACCAGCTCTTACAAAAACTGATTCCTCTAAGCGGGACAGCCCTAGAAGATCTTCTCACCCATTTATCGGAAGTCCGGGACAGCATTAAAAAAGAAAATGAAGGCTTTTATTGACTAAAACTAAGTCTCAGAAGAAAAACGGTCTAAGTCCCAGCGAATCTTGCTGCCTCTTTCGCTTTTTTCTACCAGGAGCTTTTTGCCGATCTGCTCTTTTAATTCTGTCACATGGGAGATAATGCCGATGAGTCGTCTCTCCCCTGCCAGTTCTTTTAAGATGCGAACTGACTTCATTCTGGAATCTTCATCAAGAGAGCCAAAGCCCTCATCTATAAAAAGGGCATCCATAGACACATTTCCTGCTGTGCTCTGTATGATATCTGACATACCAAGAGCCATGGAGAGTGCCGCCATAAAGGATTCTCCGCCGGAAAGAGTTTTCACATCTCGTACCTTTCCGGCAACCATACTGTAAACATCAAGGTCAAGGCCCACCTCTCCCTGCTTACCAAGGGAATCCAGCTCTCTGCATTTAAGAAGAAACTGGCCGCCTGTCATATCATTTAACCGCTTATTGGCTGCTTGAATCATCTGATTAAAATACTGACGCTGCACATACGTTTGAAAATCAAGACTGACAGACAGCTTACCATTAGCCGTTTGAAAAAGGTCATGATAAAGCCGGTATTCCTCCTCCAGTTCTTCTTTTTCTTTCCAAAGGCGGTTAAGCGTCTCATAGGATTGCATCATTCTGCTTAAGATCCCCGAAGCCTTTCCTTCCTCTTTTTGAAGCTCCTTCTGCTTCTCAGAAAGTTCTTTTGCCTTTTGTGTCCAGGGCAGTTGATCAATTCTTTCTCTTCCCTTCGTCTGATCTATGTATTGGTTGTAAATGGTACGAAACCTTAATACTTCTTTTTCATAGCCCTCTATATCCCTCTCCCATTTTTCCATGAGTTCAAGGGGTTGTTTTGCCTGAAGATACGCTTCCTCAGATTCAAATCCCATTGTTTTTAATCCTTCATGAAAATCAATGGATGCCTGTTTTGATGCCTTACTTCTGGACTCTAGATTTTCCATCTCAGAAGCATAACGGCCTTTCTTTTCTCTTTCTTCTTCTGAAATACGGCGAAACCTTGCATTCATATTCTCTAACAATGTTGTCTGACGCTCAATCTGGTTACGAAGTGTCACCTTCTCTTCTTCTGCTGTCTTTTCATCTGGATACGGGAGGCGTTCCTCCAACTGCTTGATCTTTTCTATGAAAGCAAAGGCTTTTAACTGATTATCTTGCAGGCTAATTCTCGCCTCTTCTCTCGCAGGCTCCAATTCTTCTAGCATTTTCCGGTCCGTTTTAATGTTGTCTATCAGTTCTTTTAAAATCTTTTCTGCTTCTTTTGCCTCATTTACCTGTTTTCTGATCTGAGTAAGCTGTTCTTGTCCCTTATCTATTTCTTCATCCATGCACCCTTTTAGCTGGTCGAGAGAAAGAGAAGCCTGGAACCACGTTTCTATTTCCATTTGCATCTGCTCTTTTTGATGCTTACAGCTTTCTGCTGCCTTAATGCTTTCCTCTGTTGCCTGGGAAAGTAAAGTTTCGGTCTGAATGCGGTCTACCTTTGCCCGCTCCACCATCTCCTGAGTAACCGCGTCGGGAGAAAGACTTGCCTTTAATGGGTGACTAGAGGAACCACATACAGGACAGGGATCTCCCTCCATCAGATTATCTGCCAAAATGCCAGCCTGATGTGCCAGGAATTGATCATATCGTTCATTGTAAATATGATCGGCCTCCCTATAATTCTTACGGGCCAACATAGTTTTTTCCTGACTCTGCTCCATATGAGCCTGCTGTATTTTGAAAAGGGATAATGACTTTTTAAGGAGCTCTAATCCCTTCTGCCGCTCCTCCTTCTCCTTATTCTCCTGTATCCAGATTGAAAGATGCTCCGCTTTCTCTTCTAGCCCTTTCTGTCTGTCTTCGTGGAGCACAATCCTGTTTTTCCTATTTGTAATATCTAAATAAATCTCGGATAATTTGGCTTCAAGATCCCGCTCCAATGTTTTGATCTCTTTGAAAGCCTTTGTCTCCTCTTTCCATCTAGTATAAAGGGGCATTGCCTCATTAAGCCGGCTAAGATCATTTTGAAGACGAGGAAGTTCTTTCTCTGATGTTTTCTTTTCTTCTTCTAACGCTTTTTCCGCCACGATTAGTGTTTGACTCAGATAATCAAGTTCCTTTTTAAGCTTTTCCGTTCGACTAAATGTTTCTTCCTGTTCTCGTATTTTTTCGGTAAGCTGTCTTGCGACTTCTCCTAATTTTTCAGCAAGCCCAGCTTTTTTTAATTGCTCCCTTTTCTCGTTCCATAATGCTTCTTCCTCTTCCAGCTGCTCCAAACGATTCTTTGCTCCATGAAGACCATCAAAAAGCCGATTGACCTCTTCTGCCAGACTTAGTTGGCTTTTGGTCTCTAAAAACATGGTACCTAATGTTTCCTGCTGTTCACGGAGATTCTCTGCTTTCTCCTGAACCTCGTTAAGTGCCAGATTTAACATATTTCTGATGTCGTCGGTCTTAGTCTCCTTAAATTCCAAGAGCTCCTGCCAAGCTGATCTGTGACTGCTATCCTCCAAAAACTCCATATGACTCAGTTCATGGAAACAAAGCTTTCTGTTATCCTCTAATTTTCCGAAGTAAAGGTTATTCTTTTCCTTTAACTTTAACTGAATCCGACTAAAGATTCCAGTGTTAAAGATTCTTGAAAATATCTCTTTTCGTTCTTTTGAGGAGGCATGAAGAAGCTTTAAATAATCTCCCTGTGCAATCATAGCGATCTGGGAAAACTGGTTCTGATCAACTCCAATGATTTCCTGGATTTTTAAGTTTATATCTCTTAAATTACCAGGATATTCAGATCCATCAGGAAGAAATAAGGAGGCCTTTGCAGGTACCTGCACACCAGTATATTCCCCACTTTTATTCTTCCTTTTGCTCATCCTAAGATAAGTTGGGCTTCTTCTTACCTCATAAATTTCTCCATGTTCTAAAAAGCTTAAGGCAACATAGGTTTCCTCGTCCTCGGGAGCATATTGGCTCCTCATCATAGAGGGCTCTCGCTTTTGGCCGCTTGTTTCTCCAAAAAGAGCAAAGGATACTGCATCAAATATAGTGGTTTTTCCTGCTCCCGTATCTCCGGTGATAAGAAAAACACCATGTCCAACTCGTTCAAAATCCACAGTCTGCGTGCTTCCATAAGAACCAAATGCGGACAGGGTTAAAGTAAGAGGTTTCATAATCCTTCTTCCTCCTTTGCTTCCTGAATGATTTTTTCCATAATATTTTGAGCTCTTTGTGTCATATCATCGTTTCTCACCACTTTGTAAAACTGAAAGAATGCTTCCATGGGATTTAAGACAGGAACTGGCTCTCCCTGGTCTAAAAGCATATTCCTGGTTCTGTCATTGTCTACTCGAAGCTCTAACAGATGATCAAAAACTTCCTCCAAGCGCTCCCGAATTCGATAGGGCTCTTCCTCATCTGTCAAGGTCACACTGACAAAATCATGGCGAGTTTCTTCCGTCACTCTAGAAAGAATCTCAGACAAACTTCCTCGTTCACGTCTTACATCTTGAATGCCCAAAAGAGGAAGAAATGTAAGCTCTACGGCATCTCCTTTTGCATTTAAGGTCACATATGTAATGGATTTTTTATGATGCTCCTCACTCACGGAATACTTATATGGAGTTCCGCAGTAACGAATCGTATCCTTTAAAACCTTTTGAGGTCCATGAATATGGCCCAAGGCCGCATAATCAAAGGAAGAAAGCACAGAGGCATCCACTCGGTCTAACCCTCCTGACATAATGACTGCCTGCTCCGATTCACACGTTTCCGGGTCTTTTCCACCCCCTGCGTAAAACTGATGGGATAAGATGACGTTACGTTCACCTTCTTCTATAGTTTCCCTCTGGAGCACGGCTCTAACTGCCTCTTGGTATCCTTCGGGCTGGTGATCTATGAAGAGCTGCCGGACATATCCGGGCTTAAAAAAGGGCATAAGATAAAAATTCACAGGTCCCCACTCATCTTGTAACACTACTTTTTTTAAATATTCATCCTGACGCTTCGGCGGGAACACAGATAAATGAATGTGATGTTTTTCTAAGAAAGAACCGGCATAGGAAAGACGTTCTGGTGAATCGTGATTTCCTGCTATGATAAGTACGGTGATCTTTGGACTTATCTCAGAAAGTTCACCAAGAAAATCGCCAAACATCGTATATGCCTCTCCAGATGGAACTGTTTTATCATAAATATCACCGCAGATTAAAACAGCATCTGGGTGCAGTGTTTTAGCGTATTCCACGATCTGCTTTAAAACTGCTTCCTGATTCTCCCTTAAACTTTGACCATTTAGTTGCTTTCCAATATGTAGATCTGACAAATGAAAAAACTTCATAGTTCCTTCCTTTCTTTTTTTATCCATATTAGCATGGTTGTCTCCTATTTGAACAGGGACAATAAATAAAATATGTAAATGTTTCAATTAGTAGGAACAGATACTCTCTGCTCTTACTAATTGAAATGGGATTATTTCTGAATGTCAATGATTCTGTTCAGGTAGTCTTCCAGCCCGGGAGTAAAGCTAATCCTTACAATCTCTTCTAATTTACGTGCTTTTTCCATGTCTTCTGGTGATAAGCTGGTGACCGTCACCCCTTTTTGCTTTAATTCTTCATATATTCTTGCTTCTTCCTGCTGTATGGTGGATCGGTTCCAGGCAGATGCCATTCGTCCCGCTTCTATAAGAATGCTTTTATCTTCTTCACTTAATTCATTCCATTTCGCTTCTGACATCAAGACAATTCCTGGGCTAAAGACATGTTCGCTTATTAAATAGTAAGGAGCAACTTCATATAATTCATTGGACAAATAGCCTGTCACGGGGTTTTCCCCTCCCTCAATAACACCATTTTTTAGTGCATCATAAACTTCTCCATAGGGCAGAGGAATCGGACGTGCCTGGAGTGCTGAAAAAGTGTCCATCATTAGAACGGATTCTGGTACACGAATCTTCATTCCTTTTATGTCTTTTAAATTGCGGATCTTCTTTGTTGAAAATATGTTTCGAGCTCCTTCATCGGTATAAAACAGTCCTACCATATTAGCACCTACTTCCGTGCCTTCTGATAAAAAAGCCTGTCCAAGCTCCTTATCCTCTAAGACCTTCCAAAGCCCTTCCCGATTTTCAAAAATATAAGGAAGGCCAAACAGGGTGAGCTTTTTAAATCCGTATCCAGTTAAAGCATTTGTATTTCCACGATACATATCAATATTTCTTCCACCTCTTCGAAGATCCCTTAAAGAAGTTCTTTCATCTCCTAAAGCATGGTTTGGATATATTTCAATCTTTATTCTTCCATTTGATAATTCATCCACATATTCTGCAAACTTATGTCCAGTCTGTGTAACAATGTTATCTTCCCCATTTACTTCTCCATAACGAAATACATATTCTGGTGTATTAGACGGAGTCGCTGCCTTACCAGTTGCCTGGGCCGCCTGAGCTTCGTCTGTTTCCTCAGATGCTTCTGCTGCTTTTGTACCGCTTGAACCAAAATTATAACTACAGCCTGTTAGACTTACTGTTATGGAAGTCACAAGCACTAAAATCAGCGAATGTTTCATGATCAATCCTCCTGTATGGTAATACAGGTAGTCTTTCCATGTATCCACTCATTTATTTGTCTTTTCCATGATTTTATTCATTAAATACGGCTAGAAACCGACTTCCGTATTTATCTACTTTAAACTCACCAACACCGGAGACACTTAACATCGCTTCTTTTGTCTTTGGTTTTACCATAGCCATGTGGGTAAGAGTCTTATCAGAAAATACAATATACGGAGGAACTTTTTCTTCCTTGGCAATCAAAAGACGTAGGGTTCTCAGCTCTTCAAATACCACTTCATCTTCACTGGTAAGCTGAGCTGCTGCACTTGATTTTTTAATCTTTTTCGCAGATTTTTCTTTGGTTGATGATTCTTGTTCCTTGGCCATCTTCATGGTTATAATCTGATTTTCTTCTAGTACACGTTTAGACTTTTCTGTTATCTTTACAATGGCGTACTCATCGTTAGTCACTGCCAGGTAATCATTTAAAAACAAATAATTCATTACTTGTCGAAGCTTATATGTGGGCGTTTTAGAAAGGGTACTGTAATGAGGATTTTCATCCATACGGTAATTTCTTATTTTAACCGTACTGGCGCCATGTACGGTATCCAGAATCACCGTTGTACCGTAGCGCTGTCTGCTTGTTCCTACACAACCAATGAGATGTTTTGAGATATCTGTCACATCCACTGTTTCAAACTGGGTAAGGCAATTGGAACAGTTCCCACAGTAATTATCTCCATATTCCCCAAAATATCGCAGTATGTAGTCTCTCAGGCATTCATTGGTGTAGGAGTAAAAGGTCATCTTTTTAAGTCTGTCCCGATCACGCTCTATCACAAGATTCTTGGTTAATGGGTCCAGTTCCTGGTTATCTTGATTGTTTTCAACAAACATCTGGTTGGTGACCACATCTTGACCACTGTATAAAAGAATACACTCTCCTGGTTCACCGTCTCTTGAACAACGGCCGATTTCCTGATAATAGGATTCCACATTTTTAGGCATATTATAATGAATCACATATCTTACATTGGATTTATCTATCCCCATACCAAATGCATTGGTTGCTACCATGATTGTATTCTTATCATAAATAAAATCGTCTTGATTATTCCGACGCTCTGCATCGCTTAATCCTGCATGGTACCTGGTTACGGAAAATCCGTCTCCTTTTAGCCTGTCGCTGACCTCTTCTACCAACTTTCTGGTCAAGCAATATATGATTCCACACTGTTCTTTGTGGCATTCCACATAGTTTTTAAGTGTCCCGTACTTATCCTTGGGAGCTTGTACTCCCAGATAAAGATTTGGCCTGTCGTAGCCTGTTGAGACTATCACAGGTTCTTGAAGCATAAGAATGTCTATGACGTCTTCACGTACTTCTTCCGTTGCCGTTGCCGTAAATGCGCTGATCACTGGCCTTTCTGGAAGCTTTTCTATAAAATCTACAATTTTTAAATAGCTTGGTCTAAAATCCTGTCCCCATTGAGAAACACAGTGTGCCTCATCCACCGCTATCATAGATATCTTGGTGTGAAGTGCGAAATCTAAAAATTCTTCTGTTGAAAGTCGTTCGGGTGCTACATATATAATGGGGTATCGCCCTTCCCGTGCATAGGCCAGGGCCTTATAATACTGACTGGCAGTCAGAGAACTGTTAAGATATGCGGCATGGATTCCTGCCTGATTAAGTGTTGATACCTGATCTTTCATCAAAGATATCAAAGGAGATATGACCAGTGTGATTCCTTCCATCATAAGAGCTGGAATTTGAAAGCAGAGGGATTTACCGGAACCGGTAGGCATGATACCAAGGGCATCTCTTCCCTTAAGAATCCCATCCATCAGAGGCTCCTGACCCTCCCTAAAGCTGTCATAGCCAAAATAATGCTTTAATACCTGATATTTATCCATATTAAGTTGTTTTTGCTCCTTATCATTTGCTGGTTCTATTATAGCATCTAGTAATGGGTTTTTCTAGTGAACTTAGTGAGGGGATTTATAAAAATATTATTAAAGCAGTGTGAGAATTACAGGTATGGGAAGGAGAATGGTTGGTGATTCACAATTTAATTAAATACTAAACGAGACAATAACTAATATAGTTAATAATTCCATCTATTACTCTCACATAATCTTTGGTATAAGATTATGTAATTTTACAAACTTGTGTAATAAAAATATATATTACTTTTAAATACTTTTAAAGCAAAAAACATATGGTATTTTCATTCGTTATCTACTACAATAGGTCAGTAGGAAATCTTTTGTGGGAATGATTTTTTCTAGTATACCAGATTTATAGATCTTTTATCAAAAATTTTAATTAATTAAAATACTATTGGTTTATTAGCTAGCTGAGAGGGTTTTATCGTTGGCCGATTTTAAGCAGTGATTGAGTAAACACTCTATTTGATAGAGTTTGAAATGAATGATATACAATACACCTGAATTGGAAAGGATTGATTTGATGATGAAAAAATACATAGTTACAGTAATTGGTATCTCTTGGCTCGTAACAGGAATAGTCTTTTTAAATCCGGAAACTGCTTTAAATAATTTTTCTGTTATAATGCTTATTCCGCTTATAATTACTATGATATTTAATAAAGCAGATAATAAAAAATCAAGGAATGATATAAGTATACTAAAAAGGCCATTTAATTTGAAAGCAATGGTGTTTAGCTGCCTTTATCCAATCTTTTTTATTTTAACGTGTGGCTTTCTTGCTGTGCTATTCACACAGGGAGTGATCCATTTACCCGCGAAACCAGTTACCTGGATTGTAACTATACTAGTTACCATTTTTATTGGACTGTTTTCAGCATTAGGGGAAGAATATGGCTGGCGAGGATATTTGTTGCCAAACCTTACGAAACAATATGGGAAAAAGAAAGCAGTTGTCATTACAGGATTGGTATGGGCTCTTTACCACATACCTACTGTATATCTTGTAGCAAGGTTAACCGGGCTGGGTAATCCGCTCCTCGTCTGCGTGGTTCAGGCTGGCGTTGTCTTTTTGTCCAATTTTGCATTTTCATACTGCTACTACTTATCAGGGAGTGTTATTCCAGTAATTATTTATCACTCTATATGGAATACCTTTAATACGGCTTTGTTAGGCAATCTTTATACTGGTAAGGCAGGGATTATAGATGGCAATATTTTTTTGATTAATGGAGAAGGGGTACTGGGGCTTTTACTGGCAATTGTGCCTTTGGTTTTCTTTTGGAGAAAATATGATAATGGAATGGAAAGAGAGAAATGATCTACTGGAATTTACATGTTAAGCTTATCAAAACAAATAAAATCGAAGCGGGGAAGGACAAAAATCCAAACTCCTGAAAGCTCTAAAAGGAGCTGAATGTGTATGTATCCGCAAGAAGATATCATCACCGTCTTGTTTAACATAAATGATATAAAGCCAGACAATCAGAGGAATTACATTTGAAAGAAACGCCATATTTATCCGTCGTTTGTATCATAATTCAGTCACTATCTTCATTATACCCCGAATTTGCTACTTTTGATTTTGCTTGTGCAGCAACCAGCAATTTGACTGAATAAAACTTTTTGCAACATCCTTTCTTTTATATGATCTGGCGGTCAAAAAGAGTAAAAATAACATCAACTCAATTAAAGCTCTGTTTGTTTTAGAAGATGATTTATTTATCCGAATGGATTCTTAATGAAGTTAATTTATTTAAATATATTGACAAATTATAATTTCTTAAAATAATATAGGCATGACAATTATCTGTTTATAACTAGAAATATTTTGTAATAATTCGGTAAATAATGAAACAATAATAGGGCAATTTAAAGCAACTGCATGACTATACTCAAAGCTATCATAGCCTGTTGTTTTATATATTCTATTATCATATAGTACAATATTATATTCTTGAAAACCATCCCCCCCCGGACACTTAGTATATTCTTGCCCTTTAAATGCCCATAATTATCTTCTCAGGTAATTATACAATTATAAGTAATCCTCTGCAGTAGTATTTTTTACTATGCAGAGGATTTCAAAGTATTTTACTTGACTGCTGATCACTCGTATAGCCAAATTAAGCTAGTATCGTTAGGAAATGGTCGCAAATTTTCCAATTTATATCTTTGTACATAAAGTAACTCTTTTTTATACTTTTTTAAAATATCAAGATTAAAATAAGGTATAATTTTAGCCGCTGAATATCTGGCATCGTTTGAATAGTCCTCACTTTCATCTAATAAAATACTTAATATTACTTTAAATAAGCTTTCATCTAAATTATTCACCTTATTCTCTCCTATTCTAAATCTCTGTTAATAATCTTTGTACTTATAACATTACTATTAAATTCTTCTAAAGCGGTATAATCCTTGACAAAACGCCTTCTTTTATAAATTAGCAGTTAAGAGGATTAAGGATGATATTGCTTGAATTGTAACTCAAGGAGTGGTAAAAAATTCACTGCCATTCACAGTTATGCTATTCTTAAATCATTTGTATTTAAATTCAAAAAAGAAAAGCATTAAGGCTAGGCAATTTTACTTGATGTGTTCATTCTGACACTTATCAACATATTCCGTAAATAGTAAATCCCTATAAAAAATTATAACTTAAATGCACCACGATATCTAACATTATCGCAGTGCATTTAAGTATCTAGTCAAGAATTATACTATCTTCTCTTCTGGTACTTTTAATTCACCTTAACGTTCTACCATATTTTCTATATCTGATAAGTCATCATTGTCAAGTTCTCCTTCCATATATATTTTGTATTTTTCAATATATTCTTTTAACGCATGTTTAAACCCTAGCTTATATAATAAAAGCCATGAGTGATGAAATACTGCATTATCATCTCTATTACGGTCTGTATAGAAATTGATTAATTCTATTATCTTGTCTTTCCACTTTTTTTTACTTAAATGATTCAAGGCAATTCCTGCCCACCCAGCGCACTCCTCATGTCCAGTTATTGCGATTTCAACAACCTCTTCTAGAACTAATTCAATCGAATCTGTAAAGATATAACCCTCTCCCATCATTCGTACTACTGATAATTGACTAAGTAAATCTGTCTCTTCTAATGCTTTTCTTAAATCATTTTTCTTTTTATTTTTCTCTACATTATTATTGTAATAGAAAGATGTACTTTCAAATTCTGCTTTTTTTTCTAAAAATTCTTTCCATTCTCGTGAATAATTCATTTCCATATTTACCTCACTATCTCTTCTTTTCTCCTTTTTCCCATGGCATAGATTGGTATAATCCATTAAATTCATCAACGGTTATATCTCTTGTAGGGTATATCGTAGAATGACCTATTGCATGTCCGCCCGGCACTTTATCTTTGCCATCATATACTATTGATAAACCTTCTGGTAGTTTTGTTCCCTCTGGAACTTTATATATAGTACCTGTTAATGGTGTATCATATGGATCTGCACAAACTGATTTTCCTTTAGGTAATGGTGGAGATTGAGCATTAACCACATCACTCCCACTTTCTACTCCAAAATCTTTACCGGGTCTCGCATCGCCTGGCTTAGTTGCATTTCCAAATACATAGGTATCAGTTGGAACAGTATTATTATCGCCTGAATCCTTAGTGGTAGTCTTATCATCATCTTTACAATTTTGAGAATTTTGAGTCTTTTTCATATACCCACTAGGATCATAATAATTCACCGGATTATTTCCACAATAAGCATAAAGATTCAGCCCATCCCCCCGGTAAACATCCTCTTGGAAGAAACGCCCTACAACCGGATTATAAAATCTAGCCCTCAGATAATACTGCCCTGTTTCCTGATCATATTGTTGACCTGTATACAGGATCCGATTCTTAATCTCTTCTGACTTTCTTCGTATAGCACCAAAGGCATCATATTCATAGAAGCTCTCAATTTCCCCACTAGCCCCTGTTACATACGAAGTACTGTTTTGTTCATCCAGATGGTATGTATGCAGACCTGCTACATCATTTCTCTCAATTCCTGCAACGCCATACCCAAGAATATATCTAGTGCTTACAGACTCATCCTCATCTGTCTCGGCTTGCAACTCTCCATTATAATAAACGAAGCGAGACACATTCCCATTAACACTTGTCCCAGCTCTTAAAAACTCTCCATCATAAAAATTCTCTAAATGGAACTCTTCTCCCATCACTTCCGTCTGCTGACCAAACGGATTATATCCATACCTCCTTTTATCTCCATCTCCCAGTTCTTACAGAAGATTTCCAAAGCAAAGAGAAGGAATTGCTTGGAAGTTACATTAATTTCCTAATAAGGCAATTTGCTTTGGAAGAAACTTCTATCTATCAACAAGGATTTATGGATGGTG
Organism: Lacrimispora algidixylanolytica; assembly: GCF_003609635.1. Taxonomy (GTDB): domain Bacteria; phylum Bacillota; class Clostridia; order Lachnospirales; family Lachnospiraceae; genus Lacrimispora; species Lacrimispora algidixylanolytica. Next base: position 61,084 of record NZ_MCIA01000030.1, read on the forward strand.
TGAAGCTGTTAAAATACATTGGCAAATTATAATTCTCCATAAATATTAAAATCGGCATGATGAATTATCTCTTTTCTAATCCTAATCACCATGCCGATATTTATTTAATTTATTAAAAGCACTTAGTTTAAATCATAAGCATCTCCATGCATTGAGAAACTTGGATTATCCTTCCAGAAAAAATAATCTCCTTTATAATTAAATATATTATTTAATAATTCTGTAAAGGACAAATCAATAATAGGACAATTACCTGCAACAGCATGACTGTATTCAAAACTTTCATAACATCTGCCAAGTCTAGATGGATCACAGTCTATTGAAATGTAATTACCATCTTCCGCATCTGCAATTAGATACCATGAAGAGGAAATATCTTCTTCACATTCCTCTCCCACTAATATAGGATTAGCCTGTTTCACATTAATTGGAGATAATATTTCAATGGGAAAACCTCCATATTCAATATAACACACTATTCCACCACATATACTATAGAATTCTTTCATATCATCCGGTAATACGTGCCCATTATTAAGTGTTGGATAACCACAGGGATCTTTAACCTCAAAATTATTATCTTTCTTAAATTCAAATATAATTTCTTTAATATCCATCTCAACCTCCAGTTACAAAAATATCAAATAATTCAAAATATTCATTCCTCACATTTTGAGGAACTTTTGCTGCATTAAACATATCATTGGTAAGTTTCATTGCATCCGTTTTTGGCACATTAGTCCAATCTGGAGATACTCCCACTGGTTTACCATAATTTTCCCTTAGCCATTCACGATAAACTTCTTTTGTGACTCCATGAGTTTCTGGAGTTAATAATACGGTTGGTGCATTCTTTTTAGTATATCCTGGAATGTTATGTTCTGCCCATTCATTTAGAACACCATGATGTTTCTCATAGCCTGTTGTTTTATATTTTCTGTTATCATACGGAACAATATCATATTCTTGATAACCTTCTACCCTCGAACCCTTAGTGGTAGTCTTATCATCATCTTTACAATTTTGAGTCTTTTTCTTATACCCACTAGGATCATAATAATTCACCGGATTATTCCCGCAATAAGCATAAAGATTCAGCCCATCCCCTCGGTAAACATCCTCTTGGAAGAAACGCCCTACAACCGGATTATAAAATCTTGCCCTCAGATAATACTGCCCTGTTTCCTGATCATATTGTTGACCTGTATACAGGATCCGATTCTTAATCTCTTCTGACTTCCTTCGTATAGCACCAAAGGCATCATATTCATAGAAGCTTTCAACTTCCCCACTAGCCCCTGTTACATACGAAGTACTGTTTTGTTCATCCAGATGGTATGTATGCAGACCTGCTACATCATTTCTCTCAATTCCTGCAACACCATAACCAAGAATATACCTGGTGCTTACAGACTCATCCTCATCTGTCTCGGCTTGCAGTTCTCCATTATAATAAATGAAGCGAGAGACCTTCCCATTGACACTTGTCCCAGCTCGTAGAAACTCTCCATCATAAAAATTCTCTAAATGGAAATCTTCCCCCATCACTACCGTCTGCTGACCAAACGGATTGTATTCATACCTCCTTTTATCTCCATCTCCCAGTTCTTCCAGAAGATTTCCCTGCTTATCATATTCGTAAGTCCAGCCTTTTCCTTGTATCTTTCTTTCGGTTAGCTGATTTCTTCTATTATAGCAGTACGTTTCTTTCCCTGCAACAGACTCCTTCTCGATACGGTTGCCGCAGAGATCATATTCATAAAAAGTATCTTCTTCATCATAGCTTTCTCTGGTTAATCGGTTCAGGGCATCATATCCATAACCAATTCTAGTTTCGGATGCAACCTCTTTTATACCAGCGACAGCTTTTGTTCCCACACCTTCTGCTAATGTGCAAGGAACTACCCGCATACCGCCTTTTGCAATCCGATTTCCATTTAAATCATATTCATACTGGAAATCAAACAGTGACTGGCTTTCGCTCACAAAAGTTGCTAACCGACTAATATTTCCATCTGTATCATATTCATAAATGGTTCTCAATCCATTCTGATGGTGAATGGATTTTAATTTCCCATCAGGCCAGTGGTCGTATTCCACAATTTTAGCATTGCCTTCCCCACTGATAAGGCTTAAATTGCCTCTCCAGTCATATCCATAGTGCAATGTTTTGCCACTGATATCTGTTAGAGTCTCTAAAGCACCATTCTTGTCATAAGTACAAGAAAGAAGAGGACGCCCGGAGGAAGATTTTTTTAGTAGCTTACCGTCAGGTCGGTATTCATATGAATAACTAAATCCGCCTGAAACCGCTTTTTTCTTCATGCCAAAGGTATCATACTCCCAGCATCTGGTTATTTGCTTCTCTCCATTCTTATCACAGCCAGTCTCGTATACAGGATTTCCATCCACGTTATAAGAGGTTTTTACCAGATTTCCATTTCGGTCGGTGTGTTGCACTCTTCTGCCTTCCCTGTCATATCGGAAGGTCTCGCTGTTTCCATCTTGGTCAACGATTTCGCAAACCTTACCCTGGCTGTTATATCTGTAGGTGATGACTCCACCATTGGCATCCGTTGTGGTTGTTACCAGCCCGCTGTTGTTGTAAGTGTATTTCTCACTTCCACCATCTCCATTGTGTATGCCGCAGATTCTTCCCCAGCTATCAATGTCATAGTCAGTGCTGTTTTGGTTGCCATCTAACACTCCAATTATCCGGCCGTTTGAATCATATGTATAAGCCTGGGCAGATTTTCCTTGCTTATTGCTCCTTTTGGTATAGATTTCGGTTTCCAATCCATGAACTCCGTACTGATAGGAGAACTCATTTCCCCCTGCCACCTGTTTTTTAGAAATACTTCCATCTGAAAGATATTGATTCTCTTCCAGAACAGTCCCGGCTCCATTGGTTTTCGACAGCAGATTTCCATAGCAATCGTAGGAATAAAGTAAGCTATTTTCTAATTTAGACGTTTCCTCTCCGCTTGGAAGGATTTCCTTTTCCAGACAGTCATTCTTGTCATATTGATAGAGGAAAACTGGTCCCAAACAATCTTTTGCATTGACAATGCGATCCTTCAAATCATAATCATAGGTTACTTCCCAGATTTCTCCACCTTTTCCCTGCCTGGAGATCCTAGTAATATTACCGGCTTGATCGTAGGTAACAGAGCTTGAGCGATCTATGCCATTTTGACCATCAAAAATCCGCTCTAAGCATAGTCGATCACAGGAATCATATTCTCGGAATATTTCGTATCCCTCTGGTGTTTTTATGTAGATACGATTTCCATTTTCATCGTAGGTATAGCTGGTAATGGCGTACTTCGCCTCTCCCGTTTCCGGAGTTAACCCACTGTCTAATTCTTCCTTTACTTCTGTAAGTCTTCCGGCTTTGTCATACTTATAGTGAATAATCTGGCGAATCCCATCTGAAATGACTTTTTCTTCATATATCTTTTTTCCTTGTACATCATAGGAAAAACGAATCACAGCTCCAAGGCCATCTTCCACAGAAATCAAACGGTCTCTTTTATCATAAGAGTATTTTAACCGAAGTTCACTGCCTCCATCCTCCTTTTGCTGACCGTCAAGACTCCAATACCCACCTCTGCGGTACTCGGTGATTTTGTTTCCATTGGCATCATAATTATAGGTGGTTCTTTGGTATAATACCTCCTGTTCCTCTTCCTTTGCAGGCCGCAGGGTTTCTTGAAGCTGCCCCTTAAGATCGTAAGAATACCAGGTGGTACGTCCCATGGAATCAGTCATTCTCGTGGGATTTCCCAAAAGGTCATAGGTGTATTCTGCCTGAACACTGCCATCGGGGCCAGTAACTCGCTCCAGATGTTCTGCATCATCATATATATACTGCCAACCGGCACCATCATCTTTTGCAGGATCATAGGATTCTGGGAGAATGTGTTTAATCCGGTTCCCATTGGCATCATAGAAGATCCGCTCACAACCTCCATCCGGATAACGAATCCGAATCTGATTTGAGTCACTATCATACTCATAGGAGATGCCTTCCCCATCGTCAGCATCAATTTTGTATGAATTTGGATGTATCTTCTTTAAAACCTTTCCCTCACCATCAAGAATCTGCCTGTCATGACTGCCATCAGGACGGCGGGTATCAATCCTTCGATCCAGAAAATCATACTGGTAAGTATACTCTCCCTTTTGATGTTTCCAGGCTTTTGGGGGGTACATTGCTAATAGCCGTCCCATTCCATCGTACAGATAACGGGATTCATTTCCTTCCCCATCTCTTACCACAGTGCGATAATTCTTTGCATTGTAGCCGTATTCCCTTCTACCGCATCCATCTTCTTCTGCCATGAGGCGTCCCATTGCATCGTATTCAAAATGGACTTCTTCTCCGTCAGGGAACACTATGGTAGAAGGCTTTCCACAATGATCGGTGTAAGAATATCTGGTGATTTTTCCTAAGGGATCCGTTTCCTCTAAAAGCCTTCCCCTCCGGTCATGTAGGTAGGAATGAATAATCCAGCCTTCATTCTCTGAATGCCACTCTTTTTCTGTTATGAGGTTATGGTTTCTATCGTATTCATAGACAAATTTTCGTCTGGCATTATCACTTTTTTTCACCAGATCACCGGCTTCGTCGTATTGATAGACAATATTTAGCCAGCCTGGTTTATTTTCCTTCGTAATACGACCTTCTTCGTCATAAGACCACTCCGTTTTATGACCCAAGCGGTCGGTTTCACTGATTCGGTCGCCATTTTCATTGTACTGGAAAAGAGCCTTTGTTCCATCTTCATAAGCTACGGAAAGAATTTGCATTTCTTTTCCATAAAGATAGGTGACGGTTTGGTTTCCTACGCTGCTGTATATAATAACCTTTCGTTCCTCTTCTAGGTACTCAGCTTTATAAAAATCTCCATTTGCCAAGGTCTGGTGTATCATCCTGCCAGCTTCATCATATCGGTTCTCCAGATACATTACCTTTGCCTGATCCACCGCTTTTGTTAAATATCCATTCCCATCGTATTCGTAATGGGTGACCCCATAATCCATATGTACCACATCAGACAATCGACCGTCTTCATATCGGTACTGCATGGTTCTGCCTAAGGTATCGGTTAACTGTATCAACCGCCCTTCTCTTAATGTGACGTTTATCTGATAATTAAGAGCAGTTGTGATTGCTTCCAGATTTTCACCATAATAGGAAAAAGTTAGAGCCTGTCCATTTTTATCTGTTATGGACTGAAGAAGACCATTTGGTGAGTAGTGGTAGCTCTGATGCTTCTTTTTATCCCTAACGACCCATTCCTCATGATCCTTTATTAGTTCAAACCAACTGCATCCATAGGTAGTATTTCGTGCTTTTTCCCCATCCCATTCAAAGATGAGATGCTGACCATTCTCTAATATAACATGGCGTTTGTTTCCATCCTGATAGAGCTTACCTTCATAAGCAAATGTCCAGCCTGGCCCCATAATTCCTTCCTGTTTCACAGTGGAATTATATCTTCGCTCCAGTCTGATTGCCTCTTGAATATCTGGAATGATAAAATCCGAAGCTGTAATAAGAAATGCGCCGGAAACAGCATCAACCGGTTCCCCAAAGAACTGGGCAAGACCGCTTGTTATAAAGTTTTCTTTTAATGATCCAAGGACATCCACTTTTCTATTTGGCAAGGTAGCATCCACCGCAACATCTACAGCGGTTCCATAGACAGTCTGCACTCCTACACCAACCACCTTTTTTACAACGGGAGTTTTGGCAAAGCTCTGGGCCTTCCCCATTATGGCATTGCCCGTACCTCCCTTAAACATACCAAGAGCTGCATTAAAGGCCATATCCTTCACATTCACCCTGCCAGAAATCTGATATTCATTGATAGCACCAAATAAAACAGAACCTCCCATTTGAGTGACCAGATTGGCCACCTGAGATTTGGGACACATTAGTTTACTGAACTTTCCAATTTGGGCAACATTTTTAAGGGCCTTCCCACTGACCACATCGAATACGATATCCGTTATTGTAGAGGCAAAATTGTAGGCGTCCTCATTTCCCATAAATATGGTATCTCGTATGAAGTTGGAGGGCCTTGAAGCATCTAAGTTATTGACCTTACTATAACCATCTAGACCTTCTGCCATGTCTGAAACTGCAAATGCCGCTTTTACGCCTGCTGCCACCAATAATGGTGCGGTAGCGCCACCAGTACATACGGTTAGGGCGGTAAGGCCTACTACCGTAGCAATACTCAAAACACCGGTTAAGAATTTCTTTTTGCTTTTCTGTTTGTTTTCAATCAGAGTATTGGTCAGCTCTGCATTCTGTGCATCACGGCTGGCAGCATCATTTTTTGTCAGCTCTGCTTCTATTTCTGAAGCTGATGGAACTGCTTGTGGGTGAGAATCCGCTTTATGGGTGATAAGGGTAGATTTCACATCGGTTTTTTCCTCCATGGTAATCATATCATCACCACCGTCACCTACCTGAAGAACCACCTTATTCTCTCCGGAAATCATCAGATTCCGAACCGGTTTATCTCCTCCGGCCATCAATCCCTTCTGGGTTTTGATATTGATATCTTTTCCTGTTAAGGACATAAACCCAGCCTTATTTAAGCTTAACAAAATACTACCGCTGGAGTCAGGCGCATAACTTAAATAATCCTTGGTCATGTCCATGGCACTTCCGCTTGGATCTGAGAATTGCTTGTTATCAGGGTTTTTGCTCCCACCGCCTCCCAAGCCGCTTCCAATGGCATGAACTGCTATGGCACTCTGTTCGTCATGCTCTGGAAAATAAATATGTACCTGGCTTCCTTCTACTGGCATGCAGTAAAAACTGCTGCTTTCTATGGCATAAGTAAAGTATTTCATTTGAGCTGCCGGCTCATAAACAGGATCAATATCAAAATGTACCCGGATTCTGTTTCCGTTTCGTTCCTTTACCGTTGCAGGAATACTCATACCGTATATCCGGGGATTTTTTTCTTTTTCCCTTTTTAATCCTTCTCTTCTAGAAAGCGTATATTCATAGACCAGCTCTCCTTTTAGAGTATAAAGCTCCATTCCAATCACAATAGCTGAGATCTTATTTAAGGTAACTGTTTCCCCCATTTGAAGAAATGTTCGAGTTTGGATGCACCACTGGGAAGCTTCCTGGGATAGAACACTTTGAGGCCTCAATACTTTTGTATAATGGGCCATGTTTTTATTTAACACATAATCATCTTTGCGAAGTCTTGTCCCAATATTAATATCTGGAATGCCAAAGTAAACTTTTCCGCAGTCGCTTTTGGCATCTACCATCAGATACGTTCCAAAATGACTGGCAAGCCTGCGAAGAAACACCCAGTCACTTTCTTCATACTGTAACAACAATTCAGGAATGACACCATCACAACCAGCCTCTGACTTAATATCATATCTCCCGTAATCTTTCAGGACCTTTCCTGCGACTTCCATATACGTCATATTGCCGTCTAAGAAACTCCTACTTTTTTCTTTCCGGTCCCAGTCTTTTGTATAGGAGCACGCCTCAAGATAAAGATAGGGCAGTCCCTGCTCCAGCTTGGTATAAACAGTTTCAATCTTACCTTGAAATACTGTTTGTCCCCCTGAATGCTCTTTTTCCCTGACGACCACAGGTACAACTGAAGCCATGTTTACGAATTGTTCTGCCATTTCACCATTTACCAGCATTTTCATCGTAAGAATTACGTGGCTGTTTAATTCCTGAGTGAGCCGGAATGTCTCTACCTGGATGATGCCTTCCAGTGAGAGTTCTATTTCCAATTCCTTATAAGCCAATATCATATCTCATTCCCCCCTTTTCATGAGGTAACCGTTCATTTGTATCGAATAATCCTGCCTCAATCTATTATTAACTCCCAGCCTCCGGCTGTCCCGATTCAACAATCTCGATTTCTCCCCCATACATGCAATAGAGTCTGGCTCCCCCCATCAAAGGGCGCTGGCTCTCGGTTTCTACTCCCTCTTGTCCGTGATCCCACTCCTGGGCGATAATGTTGGGAGTACAGACTCCAACTACTTGAGGTGTTTCAGTGCTTTTGGGCTCCTCTTTCTTTTTTTTCTTCTTACCTCCGGTAAAAAAGTTCATAACTTTGTCCGTAAATGTTTCAGGGCAGGCTTCATCCACAGCTTTTTGTACCTTTTCAGCCTCTTCCTTGGTGCTTGGATTCTCCATGCTGTAACAGCCGCCAAAGCAGATTACATTGGCGCCTCCAAGGCAGTCTTTGATTGTCATTTGCGCTTGTCCCCTCAAAAAAACTCCATGCGTCTCAGGAAGAACCACATTACTGGGCCTCATGCCCATGGTGCAGGTAGAACAAGCACCATGTACGACAAAGGTATCGTTTAATTCTGCCATGCTCCCACCTCCACTTCCTTCCAGACAATCCCCATTACATTTCTCCGCATTAAGCTCTCTGCCACTTCAAGGCTAATCAAAGGATTTGGAAAACGCTTATCATTTAACAAAAATACTTTGTGATCTCCTATTTTTACCGGATCAAGAACGAGACGCTTTATACTTCCATTGGTATAAAACTCCGTCTCTTCTGAAAATGCATCAAACCGTTCCAAAAGCAAATGATGATAAATCCAAATCGTTTTTCTTTCCTTATGCGTGATGGTAACCGTCTTAAACACCATGTCATCTTCATAAACATCAAACACCTTTTTTACCTTATCTGATACCAGATAGACAGGACTTTGAATAAAATCTGGGGCAGCCTCTCCGCTGTCCTTTTCCAGATACATCATGGTAGATTCCTGAAGGTTTCCCCCATCCTCTTTATAAAAAATATGTCTGGGACCGGAGATATCAAAATCCCGGAAACGGATCTGATCCTGCAGGCTTTTATCTTGTTCTATGGTAAAAAATCTCATCCGTTTGCCCTCCTGTCGATCAAGATAGTCTGAAGCTGTTCTGGTTCCATATGTAAAAAGGGAATGTCCTTTTCTAAAAAAATGGAGTTGGATAAGTCTGCTCCCGTAAAATCGTTATCCTCCCATCTGCAGTTAACGAAATCTGCCTGACGGATTACAGCATTTTGAAAGCTACACCTCTTAATGACACAGTCCTTGAAACGGGTTCCGGAAAGGTTGGTGTTATCAAACGATATTTGCGTTAATGTACAATTTTCAAACTGATTGAATAATAGCAATTTATTGCTGCATTCTGAATCAAGGATTTCCATTTCATACCAATACTTGGAAATAAGAACTTCTTCATGCTCTCTGGATAGTCGAAGTGCCCGTTCCCAGTCTTTTTGACTCTTTTTCTCCCTGTCCACAAAGGCAATCAAATCACTGGAATCCCGATATTCACCCCAATAGATTCCCCAGGTCTTTAGCTTTGGTATCTCTATAAAATCAGTATTCTCTTCCATGTCACGGAATAAAAAGCGAAGTTCTCCTGCAAGAATTTGATTCCACTCCATGGCGTTATCCTGCAATATCTCAGTGATGTCATACTGGTTGACCTTACCCATATATTTTCCAGCATCAAGAGTAAGCTTTTCTTTCATATCCTCCGCGATAGAAAAAAGAAATTCTAGGGAAAACCCGATTTCTGCCGGTTCTGTATCCATGTACCATCTTGCATCCATAGCCTGAACCAAAAAACGGTATTTTCCGCTAAGTAGGTCCATACGCAAAAGAGAAAAATGAAAAAACATGATTTCCTCTTTATCAAGCCTTAAGATATCCTCTTTCAGTTCTCTGACTGCCCCCCGTATTACTTTGGCAAGTTCTTCTGACTGCTCCTGAATCTTTTTGTAAAACTCAAGCTTTTTCTCTTCCAGATATTCTTTCTCTTCTTCGAAAAATCGCTTTCTCGCTTCCTGTCTTGTCATAGTTCCCCTCCTAATTCACCTTTACTTCCGTCCCCTGAATAAGCAGCTTTCCGTCTGATATCATCTTAACTGCACCGCCCTTTACACAGGTTACAACCGCAGTTTCAAGCGCTTCCAATGAAATGGCCTCTTCTGCAGATAGTTCCAGGTTGTTTTGTGCTTCGATTTGAATGGTTCCCTTAGCACTTAAGGTAACATCACCCCCATTACCAATCTTTACACTGGCAGACCCTTTGCTGCTGGAGAGATAAATTCCATCTGCGGCCAGCCTCATCTCCTGACCGTGAGGATTGCTTAAATATTTGGTGGACGAGCTGCCCATCCGGTCTGGGACACCCTCACTTTTACCGTCATAGGAGCTAACTGCACTAACTGCAATGACATCCTTTGTATGTTTGGAAGGAAAATAGATTCTTACGTTATCTCCTTTTTCTGGCATGTAGTACCAGCCACTGCCATCAGGAGATGCAGACAATGTAGAAAACGGAAACCAATAAACATCTTTTCCATTTCCTTTATCGATATCCAAATGAACTTTTATCTTGGTTCCTGAGATCTCTAACACCTTGCCATTAAGAGCTACACCGATGATGTGCATGGGATACCTGGATCTTTGGAGAATTCCTTCCTTCTTTTGGAGTTCCAGGTGGCTGTATATCAGCCCTTTTTTTAATTCACTAAATAACCGTCTGATGACAAAGTTTTTTCCTTCTACGGATACCTGTTCAAAAATCTCTGGTACATAGTAAGTTTTTGCATCAAGTATCAGGAAATCGTTGTCGCTGACGGATCCCCCCTCCATGGACCAGTAGGAATATTCCCCCATCTCTTTTCGATATCCGGCCTTTTCATACTCCCACTTTCCAAACGGTATATTTGGAATTCCTCCGTATAGACTGATGTTATTTGATACGGAACGGCATGTAAGGACACCATTTAGCATTGACAACATCCTCTTTATGAATTGCCAATCCGTTTCCTCATACTGAATGGCGATCTCTCCCAGTGGCTTATCTGGAATAGAGAGTTTCATTTCACTGCCTGGATAGTCTGCCAGGATGGTCTGGAATAACTGATTATAGGTAATGGAAACATCCTGAAATGACCGGGACTTTTTCTTCTGGTCTAAAAGAATGCTTCGGCTTTTTGCCTCCGCTTCGATTCGAATGCCACCGCCTTCTTCTGTCAAACTTACACTGGTGAGTATTCCGGAAAATAATCTTCCTCCCTCTTTTACTGAAATGGTGATAGAATCGTTTTCAGTAAATTCAAAAAGAGCTTCCTCTCCATTTTCCGATGCCGCATAACCGCTTAAATTTAGGCAACTATGCTCCCCTGGCACGCAGCTTATAGTAAGTCCGTTTAAATGTTCCACCGGAATTCCTGTTATCACAATCTGTTCCGCTGTAAATGCCATATAAACACCTCCTAATTTTCGTGAATCTCATCTCCGTGAAAGTCAACAGTTCCTTTTTTTATCTCAATGTCTGCTCCAGACTTGCTTGCCACCTTGACTGAGATTTGGGACTTGATTGTCAAATCATTTTTTGCTGTTATGTTTAAGTTTTCAGCGGCCAGGACCTTAATGTCTTTTAGAGCGTCCAACACAATTTCTCCCGACTTCTTTAATAAGATGCTTCCATGACCATCTCCTGCGGCAATCAAGACTCCTTCCTCCGTCATCTTCACTTGGTTTCCCTGAGCCGTCTGGATATTTCGATGATTGGGATTTCCCATGGAATCTGAGGAGGAACCCCCCGGCTTTTGTCCTTTTGTGTGGGTTACCACATAAGCCTCTTTTTCGTCTGCCACTGGGAAATATACTCGGATGCTTTCTCCCTTTTCCGGCATACAATACCAACCGCTGCCGTCTGATGAGGCCGCCACCGTGGAAAATGGAAACCAGTACTTTTCACCGCTTCCAGCTTCTATATCCATATTTACCTGTACCTGGTTTCTCTTAATAGAAGCAATGGTCCCTTCCAAAGAGACGCCTGTAATTCTTTCATTGAAATAGGTAAGCCGCTTAAGACTTTCCTTCTGACGCAAACGATAGTTGTTTATGAAAAGCCCTTCTTTCAGGGTTCTCTTGGCGGATTCTACAAACCAGGAGCTGCCTTTGTATGTAACCTGACTTCCAATGGATACAATGTCATAAGATGCTATTTCATAAACGGCATTTTGCGACCGGGTCAGATCATTGCAGCCATTTTCCTTCATTGCTCCAAGAAATACAAAGTCCTGGGACAGGGTAAAAGGAAGCTTATTAAAATCCCTGCTCTCTGGCTTTGGAGAGAGCCCAGCTTCAAAGCGGATGTCTGGAAACGCTGGATCTGGATATAAATGTTCCTTGTACTTTGATAAGAAACGCTTTAAAAACTCCCAATCCGTTTCCTCGTATTGAACCACAAGCTGTCCGATTGGAACATCTGGAATATGGGCCACATGGTCAGAGCCTGAATAGGAACTCATCACCTGACGAATTAGTTCATGAACACCCATCTGAGGATTTTGAAATAGTCTCTTTTTGCGTTCCACATCCATTTGAGACGTTCCGTCCAACGCTTGAATCCTTACTATCAGCTCATCTCCATCCCGGTCCATGGCTATCTGTTTTAAAACTCCATAAAATAACACCTGATCTTTGTTATTTTTTTGACACACAAGAGAGATGGTATCCTCTATTTCATGAAACGCATTCTCACTGGTATCACTGTTTAAGACTGCTTCCACAAAAAGGCTGGCATGTTCTCCTGGTGTTTCAATGATCTCAATCTTACGAAAATAAGCGATCCCTATAGCCCCTAAATATAGGTCCTTGTAGGTAATCGCTCCATTGTCATTTTCCTTGTTCTTCCCCATGTTCTTCTCCAAAGAGTACGCCCCTTTCTCCGTCTATAAACCACTGATCAAGTGCCATCACCATTGCTTCCAAAATGATTCCGTAGGTATCCTTATCTTCTTTCAGGCAATTATAATTTCCTGAAATCGTCTGTCCCTTTCCCTTTTTTCGAAATATCACATTATAAAGCCAGCCTTCTCCTGTAGGCACCTCAAAGCAGAGATATTCCAGCGATTGGAGCTGATTCTTCTTTTCCACTTTGGCATGAAGACCGCTGGAAGCCATGCCATTTACAAGCTGGTTATCCCACAAAGAAAAAGGAACCGGCTTTACAAACTTTTTAGGCCAGGAAAGAACCTGGCTGACATTCTTATCATGATTGACGTAAATTACACCTTCCTCGTCCTCTTTGGAAGCCTGAAAGAAATTTTTAAACACGATCATTGGAACCAATTGATCGGTATATGACCGAGGCTCAAATTCCAGATGCTCCCCGTCAGGCAGGGATAACTGGCCTTTTAAGATTCCTTTTAAAGCCTCCTCTAGCTCAATCTTATGTTCCTTATCTTCTTTTCCCTTTTTCTCTGCTTCTTCCCGGTCCATCTTTTCCTTTTGCCTTCTGGCTCGTTCCATTAAGGCGATTTTTTCATCCAGATACATGGTCGTCCTCCTTTTATAAAAGCATCATGCCTCGTTTCCCTTGGTTGCCTTGTGTTCTCTTTATTTCCCCATTTCTTCTCGTTCTTAATACCTCCGAAAGTCCACTGTAAATTTCTTTATTGCTTTTTTTAGAGTAATCCTCTTCCAACCTTACTAAGAGATATTCCTGTAATATCTCTGGAGCCACATGCCCTTGATTTGCCAGAGCTACAGTGGAAAAACTTATATCAAAAGGATCTAAAGTGCCGCTTCTTAAGACTTCCTTTGAAAACTGTCTGATGATACAAGGATTTAACGTAGTTCCCCCAGGTGCCCCGTAAGGCTGGCTTATGATGTTTAACGTATCAAACGCCGTGGAATAATCCTGGAAGTTTTCGTGGTTGTCACGAAGTCTGGCTCCCTCCTGAAGCCGAAATCTGCACAGCTCCATCTCACAGGAAGGATCTGGTTTTTTATCTTCCAAAAAGATCCTGGTGTTGGCAGTGATCCTTCCAGCCTCCCTAATTTCCGCCATGAATTGCACCTTTAAATAGCGGACTTTATCCTCTGCCTTGCAATCTATAACAAAAGGCTGTTCCATAAAATAAAGATTCTTCTTCCAATAGATCATGCCAGAATTTATGGACAGCCTTTCGTTATCCCAAGTAATCTTACAGCCACAAATCACACCGTCGCCGTACTCCTTAAGTGACAGATCCAGATAATTCTTTGGGTAATCTCTCAGTTTATCAAGCATCTCCACTCTTAGCAGGCGTTTCTTTTCAAATTGGGGATAATCGTATTGAAACATTCCCTTTTCCTCCGTCAACACATAATAATTTCATCCATGGACATGGTTTCTTCTAGGCCCATAATTCCAAAATGATATTCATAATAAATTTCCACGTGATATGGCAGCTCCACAAACATCTTAATTAAAAATTTCATTTTATCAGCCAGGGACTTGTCCTTTTTCCAGCCAATATAAACTAGGATTTCAAAGGAGTTTTGATTGCTGTGATACACAATGTTGTTGGTGATTAGTGCTTCCATCATGTCCTTGAAGATATCCAAAGAACTTCCGGTTTCATATTGCTTTAACAACCCACTCAATATAAACTCCCTTTCATCCCGTCCAAACAAAGCAATTGCCTCTCTGGCATCAGATCCAAAGGCATCTTCCATAAAATCTTCATACAAAAGCTTTTTGTAGTATTCCTCTCTTGTCATTCCGGAAAGAGCATCATTTTGAGCCAGCATATGAAAAATCAAGTGAAAGAGATTTTCTCTAAGTTTCGGAAACTCCTCCAGATCCGGCCTAAAAAAGTCCTTAAAGATATTATAAAACCGGTAATAAGGATTTACTTCCACTCCAGAATGTTCCTCTATGGACTCCTGGTTTAAATAGGGCATGGATAACTCCATGTAGGCACTGAAATCATGTGGCATCTGATAACGGACCGTACGCTCTGACAGTCCCTGCTCTCTCAGCTTAAGCATGACTTCCCATAAATAATTCATACCAGCTTTCCTCCACATTCATATTCCGGGTATAATTCCTGTACTTCAGAGGTAACAAAGCTTGCCAGGTCCCTTAAGAGCCACCGCTCCTTCCCCTTTGGTTTGAAATATATCAAAAGCCGCTTTTTCCCCTTTCGGTCTCTGATTTCATCTTCCATAAAAAAATTCATGGGGTAAGTCTCCTGCTGTTCCCCCTTATCCTCTTCCAGAACACAATCTTGATATTCCACGTAATCTTCAAGGCCAAATCCCCGGATAAACCGTTCCAGCTCCCCTTTTGTCTTTACCATCTGTCCTGCCTTCCCCTGAAAACGCTCTGCAAATCCGTCTTTTCTTAAATTCTCCATAACCGGATAGGTATAGCGGTCAATCTTATTATCTGAGCCACCCCGGATCATATACACATCCCACTTCTTGGCACTTTCCACTTTGCCCGTGACCAGAAGTTTTTCCCCACTCTGTCTTACACTGCGGATTCCAGCCTTTTCTTCCACCAGATAGGCGTGTCCGCTGCCATAATCCCGAATGGAAATCACATGCTCATAGTTTTCATGGTCTCTGCAGGCGACTGGGAAGCCTACGCTTTCCAGTTTTAAATGCCATACATTCCATATGGGGATCATATCGTAATGAACAAACCGGTTGTATTCCCCAAAATCTCCCCCAAAATTAGTGACTGGCTCATCGTCTGCTGCCTCATCTGGTATTCCAGTAATGCAGATATCCGCCATCTTAAATAAATACGGTGCATTGATGGTCTTCCATGGAATCCCATTCTTCATAAAGAGATGATATAAATGCTCCAGCTTATCAAGATAACGCTTGCTGGGTTCCAGAAGTATTTCTACCGGATACTCTTTTCCTGCTTTCAAAATCCCGGTATAACCTTCCTGGTTTTTAAAGATCTCTCTTACTTCCAAGGCATCACACGGAAGAAATACCGTAGCTATCCGAAATTTACCTTCTTCTTTCAGTTTTTTTCTTATATCAGAAACCTCATAAACCGGGATGTCCATATCTTCCCCGCACATGGGAGACATCAGGTGGTGGGACTGATCCATATAAGACCGCTCCACAAGCCCGGTACGGATCAGATAACGATTGATATCATATACAAGATCATTCATGACCCGTTCTTCTAACATCTGATACATTCGGATATTTGTTTCGTATAGCTCCAGAAAAACTCCCTCCATCAGATTTTTAAACGTGATCCGTTCCTTTAGATCACTGATGGATTGAATCTCCTCCCGGATCATTGCTTTCATTTCTTCCATCTGATCCATTTAAGCTACTTCCTCCCATCAAAAAAGTTTTCTTCCCAGGTATCATCCTCAAAATCAAAAAATGTTTCTTTTCCTTTATAGAGCACTTCATTTTCCCGAAGAACCGGTAACACCAAAAAGCCCCAGCGTTTTCTTGATACCCAGACAAAGAATTTCATCTCACCCTCTAAAATCGTGTCTGTTTCCTCCTGGATTACGCTTTTTTCATACTCTCGTTCAATCTCCTCCTGAGTCGTTCTGACAAAGGTTTCGGTATCATATTCAAAGTAATACGCTTTCAGTCGTTTTCCTTTTTCATCGCTTAAATAAAGATCCAATTGTTTTCCTACCATAAACCGGGAGATACAGCCAATTTGATCTTCTTCATCCAGACTTCGAATTAGAATTTTCTCCTGATTTTCATGGGTATAAGCCATAATTTCATAAGGCAAGGTCCGCACCTGATAATCTTGATTCACCTTCATATATCCACGTTTGCAGTCCATGAAGTAAGAGAGAGCACCTTCCAAGCAACACATCTTTAGTCCGGCATCGTCTCCTTCTCGTTTTGTGCTTTGAATCAGCTTACCTGGTACATACTGCTTTAAGGCTTCCGTAAAAAGTCTTGATTTACAAGACTGTCCAGTTAGCTTAAGCATCTCATATTCCTGGAGTTCCCCTTGCTCAAACTTCTGGTCCAAAAAGCGCTCCATAACATGGTAAATATCTGGCTGGAGCAAAAACTCAATCTCATTTAAGTAAAGAGGAAAACGGATATCCTGATCGATATGGGTGAGTCCTGTCTTATCCCGAATAGAAAGTTTCCATTTGTCCAAAAACATCTCATTGTTTATCTGATTTTTTTCTGTATTGATAAAAAGCTCATACTGAAAGCTAGCTTGAAAGAAGGATTTCTTCACTTCCTCCGCCAATTGAAACAGATAGTAATAATTATTTTTCACTCTAAAATAATGATTCCGGCTTTTTTCCTCATATTTCTTAAAACGGGTAGGCAAAATTGCCTCTGCTCTCTCGTATTGGTCATTGATCCGCTTTAATCCACCTTCATCTCGGGATTGTTCGTCCCATTCCTCACCCGCAATGGAAAGAGCCCTGACAATCTTAATTTTCAGCATCTGCAGAATGCGGAAGGTTAAGTTATTGCCGCCAAAATTGGTATCTCCGTTCTCATACCGGGTCTCTAAATTAATGGTATAGGAAATACGGCTGTTTTCAATTGAGAAGCGTCCGGAGGTTAAGTCTGTGGTTCCTCCTCCACAGTCAATAATTAACGCCTGATACCAACGTCCTCTTTCATACTGATTGTTTAGGATCATTCCATGAATGGTGTTAAAAAGTACTGCCATTCCCTCATCTAGCTCACAGTTTACGTTGTATCCGGGAAGTAGTTCTTTAAACAAATCCTGAAATTTTTCCTTTTGACGAATAGGAGCTAAAAACTGTATGTTTTTAAACCGGCACTTAAACTGCTGTTTCGCCAGATTCATCAGATACTCTAAGAAGGCGCTTAGCATATCCCTTCTGGAAATCTGATATTTAAACCCACTCTTTAAAATGACACCTTCCAACCGGGCAGAATCGCTGACCCAACGCTTGATATCAAAAAACACAGGAACATCCTCATCCTGGTAATTCTGTTTTTCCAGCGCCAGTGCTTCATATCCAAATAAAAATCCGTGTTTGCCCTCTTCTGTTTCTTCTACGCCAATCACGCTTGGTATGATATTGCCATTTCCTGCTCTGGCTATTTTAGTCGTTCCATCTGGTAGGCAGATTCCCATGGTAGTATTGGAGCTTCCAAAGTCTATGACAAGGGGAAGATCCGTGTCTGTGACTTCCTTGACTTCAATATTAAGTAGGGGAATACGGACCGCTTCTATCCGTCCAGGAACATTCTTAACGTTTCCCTGATAACAGTCGTAAAGGAACTCGGAATCCCTCTCATTTGGAAAATAAAGAATGGAGTACTGATGTTTTGTAAGGGGCTTTATTGGCATACTCGCCCCCTGAAACAGAATCCAGGTATCTTCTATTTCCTTTAAGTAAAAACAGGTGTAGATTTGAAGATTTTCATCGACTAACAATAAATTCCCTTCATACAATGCGATATCTGATTTTACCTTGTACTGATCCAGCTCGTTTAATCCAGTTCCCTCATAAAGAATAATAGTTCCAGGTATGATGACATCCTGACTGGAGTTGATATCCATGTGATTCTGGTCGAGAAAATCTTGAAGGCGCAAAAGACCGCCTTCCAACGCCTCAGCAATATGCCGATAATCCTTCTGTCCCCGAAACCTCATAATCAGACGCATAAGACCTTCCCGGTCCATGTAATTTCCGGAAGACATCACTAGTTTTTCTTTCCGGCATATTTCGCTGAGCTGAAACGTCGTCATCTTCTCCAGTTTGCTTCTTTTGTAGGTGCCCTTTTCTGGCTCCGTCGTTCCCGGATGTAAGGTATAGGTATATCGGCTCATGTGCATTTCCTCGCTTTGTTATTTATCGGACTTTTATTTGCCCAGTCCTGGGCCATATTCCCCAGTAGTCTCATCTACGGCAGTTTCTTGTTTTTCTTCCTTTATGGCTGTTTTCGACGCCTTTATTTTTCCATTGATTCCATCTGCAAGCTCTGTCAGCTCCAGACGAGTGTATATGGATTGTGCAGTCTTATAATAAGTAATTGCACTTTCATATTTTCCTTCTGCAAAGAGCTCATTGGCTTTGTTCTCCAAATCAATGGCATTTTTCTGGTCATTTATCTTTTGCTGGTTTTCTAACTCCCGTTGTTCCTCTTCCTCTTTTTTGGTCTTATCCTCTTCTGATTGCTTGGATTCTTCTTCCTTATCCTTTGCCGCCTGAGATTCTTCCTTCGCCGATGCAGCGGATGCGGCCGTCTTTTGACTGTCTTTATTAAGCTTTTCTTCCAGGGCTGACTGTTTTTTTATGGCCTCTTCTTTTCCATCAGTAAAGTAAAGAGCAGCTGCCTTATCTCTCGCCTTACGGTACGATAGAACGGCTCCGTCAATATCTCCATATCCTTCTTTTTGCTGTCCTTCTTCAATGAGATCAAAAACATCAATATAATCTCTGGTCTGTTTTAACTGATCTTCAATGTATTTCTTTCCGGTATTCCCTGCTTCTTTTGACAATTGTTTGGCGGTTAAATAAAGATCCTGGGCCTTTTTATAATCGCCTGCACTCATGGCTGCGTCAGAAAGTATGATCTGTTCTGCAAGCTTTTCATAACGGTCCGCTTCCTTTGACAAATCCTTTTTCTTTAAGCTGCCTGCCAGCTTCTTTGCCTCTTTATAATCTTCAGAAGCCTTCTGGTAATTGTCATATCTTAAATATTCCAGTCCACTGGTCAGATGACGCTCCAGGCTCTCTTCTTTTTGTTTTACACTGCGATTTTTAAGATAAAAACCAAGACTGACTCCACCAATCACAAGCACTGCTGGAATTGCCACCATAAGGACTTGCTTTGCTGTAATTTTCTTTTTAGGAGATTGGTAGACCTTATCTACAAAGGTGACTGCAAGGCTGTAATTATCTACTTCCTCTGTCTCCTGTCTCCCAAGAATTAAATCTTCTGACTTTTCCAGTATCTCCTCTGGTTCCTTGGCATCTTTAAATAATTCTAAAAATTCCTCTTCCCCTAAATTCTCCCACCCCCCTCTGGTCAGGAGGGCAAAGCTATCTCCATTTTCCAAGGAGATTTTCTTGGATACAAGAATTTCCGGCTGACTTCTATCTCCCAAAAACGAATAGAGGTTATTTCGTTCCTCATGGGCAGCCGCCTTATCCAAGGTAATGATCTCCTCTTTTAACAAGTTCTGTGTTAAAGACTGATCGGTTGATTTTAAGAGTACTCTGGCGTTACGAATGAGATAAAAACGGCTATTGCCTGCGTAACAATAACAGAGCTTCTTATAATCGGTAACAACCATAGTAACAGAAGCCTTTAAATACATTCCGCCTCGTTGCTTTAAAAGTTCCTTATGAGCCTGACCCATGTAATGCTTAAGCTTTGTGGCTTTCATGGAAGGACCTTCTACAAAACTGCGAATCAGGCTCTCTACCACAAATCTGGCGCTGTTTGTCTGAAGTTCTCCATCAAGACTGTCAGCCAATATGTAACAAGCATAATCATCCATCTCCACAAAACCAAAATAATCTCGGTTCGCCAGCTTTTGCCCTTCTTCGGATATATACCGAGTCCGGAACTCAGAATTAATTCTTCTCATAAGGTACCTCCGCCTTTAAAAGCAGAACGCTTCCATTCTCTTTCTCAAGGCTCTTTCTTCTTTCTGCTTCCATTACTATGAGGTCGGCCTTTTCTTTTATCGTAAGATCCTTTAAAAGAATATCCTCAATATCTGCCCAGGACAGAGCTTCATAAATTCCTTTGGAAAGAAGTAAAATTACATCTTCCGGCTTCAAACGTATGGGAGGCTCACAGATTTCAATTTCATGAAATCCATCTAATCCAAGATAATTCCAGATTCTGGTTTCTTCCATAGACCAGACCGCCTCAGACTTTGTAAGAACTCCTTCTTCAAACGCATTTAACGCAAGGACATCAAGGGTCTGCCCTTTGCTTATGGGAATTAGCTCCTGATTCCGAAAAAGGGCTACACGGATATTCCCAGCCAAGCCGTAATGTAAGGTTCGTCCATTGACAAAAACTGCGGCTACGCAGGCTCCTCCCCTTCTATCTCCAATGGTTTTCTGGATTCGTGTATGAGCCTCACGAAAGGAAGTCTTAAAAAAGTATTCTGGATTTTGCAAGACCTCATAAGACCTATAAGCGTCAAGAAGGGTATCTGCCGCAATTCTTGCGCATACCTTTCCAGTATTGGCTTTGCCCATTCCATCAGATAAAATGGCAAGGGTTCCTGCCGGACTTTTCATAATCTCAGAAACATCAGCCTGAATCTCCTGGTCTCCGGTGGTCTGGCTTACCGCTTCCCCTCCGACAGCTTTATGCTTTTTGGCTTTCTGGTTTAAATGTTCTCTGGCAAACAAAATTATCCTTCCCAAAAGGGAAACCGACAATAACGCTCCCAGACCGCTCACTATCGTCATCATCATTTCTGATCATTCCATTCAAAGTTTTCTCCACACAAGGGAACAAACAGGAACCGGCTTTTTCCAAGCTCAATTACATCGTAAGGTCTTAACTCTGTGGGTACATAAACGGCTTCTTCATTCAAATAAGCTAGTCCTGCTGCATCGCCTGGCAATATGACCGTATTTCTCTTTTTCTGGTCATAGACGATGATTGTATGATTCTTCCGGTTGATGTCATTGTCTCCCAGAATCTGGATATCCATATCATCTCCCCTGCCCACAAAGTTCTTTCCGCTGTGGATTTTGTAGTCCATTCCCACTCTTGCACCGGATATGCAAACCAACCAGCCACAAACTGGAAGGATGTCTTCCTCCAAAAGCTCCATGGTAGGCTCAAATCCCAAAGGCTTCTTCTCTTCTGTTTCCTCTTTTAATTTCATCTGGCAGTATGGACAGGTATTCCCGTAACGCCTTGCGTTAAAAACGTGTCCATTGGGACATCTTACTAAGCTCATGCTTTTATCTCCAATCTTTGTTCTTATGTCAGTAAGAGGCGGGTATTTGCAACATAGATCACATCCCCCGCCGAAACTTTACACGGCCGATTGGTTACCTTATAACAGCCGCCATCTTCCACCTTTTTGATCTTAATTCCGTTTTTTGAACCTAAGTCTTCTAAATACCAGGAATCCAAACAGTAATTAAGAACTCCGTGCAGTTCATCAATGAAGGTACTATATTCGCATTCCGTCAAGTCCACATCAACATCTTCGTTCTCATTCTTCTTTCCTATGATAAGAGCTGTTCTCCCTGCTAAATCCCATGATTTAAGGGGTTTGTCACGTTCATCTAAAAGCACTAGCTGGTCCGTCTTTAAAGAATCAGAACCTGGGGGTTTTTGAAATTCTTTTACAGAGTTCCTAGCGCCAAGCAAAGCGATCAGATCTGCTGCTGAAAAAAGACCAAAGATTATAATTATGACCTGCGCCCACAAGGGAGGATTGCCCTGGTATATCAACAGGAAGCTTAAACACACCACACTGATTAAAATAGCAATATCAAAACCGATTTTTAATGCTCTACTTGGTCTCATATGCAATCCGGCTCCTTTCTTATTTTTTTGTTCCAAAGAAAGCGGCAAACAGATCATCTGGATTTACAGGACCACCTTGTTTCCTGGCTTTTTGACCTGCCCCCTGGTATGTCTCCATACCTTTCCCCGGCTGGAATCCAAAAAAGCGTTCAAACTGGCTCATATCAGGAGCAGCCTTTGAAGGCTCATCATTTTTCCTTTGTTCTTTGTTTTGCTCTTTGCCTCGTTCCTTGTTCCCGGCACGGGCTCTGTCATATTGTTTTCTCTTTACTACGTCACTCAGGACCCCGTAGGCCTCCTGAATTTCGTACATTTTCTTATTTCCTTCCTTATCATCTTTTATGACATCCGGGTGATATTTCTTTGCAAGCTTTCTATAAGCTGCTTTGATATCCTTATCCGTTGCATCCGTGGATACGAAAAGAATCTTGTAATAATCGGGCATATTATATTTCCTTTACAAAAAGGGCTGCCGAAACGGCAGCCCCTGCATGTTTACACGCTGTATCCGCCTTCCACAGCGATTTGCGCCATCTTATCCTTCTTCTGCTTGATGATCAGTCGGAATGTTCCTACGCCTTCTGTATCGCCGTAATCTTCCTTATAATCTACAACAAATGCATTTGGATATGTATATTTACGAATCACCTGAGAAGCAGCGATCACTTCGATTGTTACCTTGCGGTAGCAGTCGGATTTCTCTGCTGGCACTAAAGACCAGAGACCAAGCTGTCTGGTAGCATCAAAAGGATCTCCATCCACTGCTGTTAAAATCTTACCAGTAATTTCTACTGTGCTTCCCATATCGGTGGAACGTGCATTGGAATCAAGAGGAATGTCTGTTCTAAACTTAACTCCTGTCATAATTGTGGTTCCAAGGTCGATTGTAGACGGCCCTTCAACTTTTAAAGTAAATCCCATAATTTATCCCTTCCTTTCTATGCGTTTTTTATTATTCTCCGCTGAATCCGCCTTCAAACTTTAAGGTGGTCATCTTGTCCTTCTTCTGTTTGATCAGAAGTTTAAATATTCCAGTTCCTGTTTCGTCCGTGAAATCTTCTGTATAATCCACAACAAATGCATTCGGAACTGTAATCTGTCTTACTACCTGTGATGCATTGACAACATCAATCTGTACGTTGCGATAGCAATCGGAATTTTCAGCGGGTACCAAAGACCATCTAGCCAACTTGCTGGTATCGTCTGCTGCTTCCCCACCTACTGCTGCCAAAATCTTTCCTTCAACCAAAACGGTTGAACCAAGATCGGTGGATCTTGCATTGGAATCATGAGGAATATCTGCCCCAAATACCACTTTTACGATACTTGTTTCACGCAAATCAACGGATTCGCTTCCTGTGATTTTCATTCTAAGTCCCATATTTCTTCCTCCATTCTTAATAAATGTTTGTTTGTAATCTATAAGCAAGTCAATGCCTGCTTTCAGATACCCATATCATGTTCCGCCCTAATATCCGCTTTAATCTATCTGGATATTGGGGGATCGAAAAGCAGGTATATCACCATTTACCTGCTTTTCATCTATCGAATAAAGTCACAAAACCTACTCATTTGGGAATAACTTATAGACACACGGCCTTAAGCGTTATTCCTCCACCCTGATGCACATTTGTTACTGCGGGCATCACGCAATTCTTACGCGGACTGTCCTTTTCTGGTCAGTTCCACTTTTAAATTCCGAGTGGTGTTACTAAAGGTCAGTAACACATTACAGATTCCATTCTTCTCGTCAATATTAAAGTCTAACTCATCCCCATCTTGTAAGAGAGAATTCACATACTGACGATTGGCATCCCATTTGCTCTTCTGGCTGCTTGGGTTATTGCTAAAGAATTGTAAAATCTTGTCTTGTTTGAAATCTCCGCTGTAGAAACGAAGCATCCGCTCGATGTAAGTAACCACAAGGGTTTTATAGATCGGCTCGTACTCACTTCCGTTGCTTAAGAGATTCCTTGCTTTGTAAACCATGATGTTCTTGACTTCACGCCCTTTTACTTGGGCATTATCTGAGGTGAACACAAAGCCAAAACCAGTGTTATTAATGGAATTTTTAATGGTGTTTGTAAATCCTGAGATCTCTTTGGTCATGCTGGTGGTCACTAAAAGTGCATTGTCACCTGCTTCTATGTCATAGCGTACGCCCGGATATTCCTTGGTCGTATTGCCAAATCTCTGTTTTAAATACTCTGGACATTGCCATGCGGCTGTAATCCCGGCTGCTCCGTAGGAAGCTCCCACGTATACACCCTCGATCCACATCTTCATGACATCTTCCTTTTCCTCAGAAAGAGCCACTCTACCATCATCATCAATGAGCATACGCTTATCAAGAATCAGGCCTGACTTATCTTTTGGAATAATGGTCACATTCGGGATACATGGAACCACAAACTCACTGAAATCTCTCTTCATAAGAGGACCGCACTTATCTTTAAAGATACCGATACCTTCTGTTGCCACATAGCTGAAGGTACTTTCCTCTCCTGTGGCGAAACTGAAAAAGGTAGTAATCTTGTAAGGGTTGATTGCATTCATTAAGGTTGCCAGACTTTCCATGGTGTTGGTTCCCGGCTTAATCTCCTTCTGATTTCCAGCAAAACGCATTCTCTGAAGCTTTCCGCCCCCTGACTGGTTAAACTCCACATCAGGTACCACACCAAACCACAGTGTGTTTTCAAACTCATTCTTATCATTGGTCGTATTTAAATAAGTGATCAGCCTTGGTAAATTGCTTGACTTTACCATCATCTCAAGTGGAGTGTTGGTAATGAGAAGCTTAGGCTGCATTCCTTTTTCCTTAACCTGATACTGCTCAAAGAAGGATTTGACTCCTAATATTTTTTCAATCAAAGGCTTTACTGCCTTTACGAAATCGTCCTTGCTCTTTTTGTAAAACTCTAAGTAGGTATTATAGTTTTTAACCTCTACTTCACGGTCCACACTGCTTTCTACCGTAGATGTAAGTGGACAGAAGGTTCTTACCACTAGTTCTCTTACATAGTCAGAAGGAGTATCATTCAGTGCGTCGTAATCGTCCTTAAAGGTCTCAATAAGGCTTGTATTAATCTGATCGTCCACCAATGCAAGCTGAGTTCCTTCTTCTTGCTTCATCTCAAGAATCTTAAGCTCACCGTCATCTCCCATGCTTAAAAGACCTGCCCTAAATTCCTGGCCTCCCTGGGCGGATTCCCCGCTGCCTAAAAGGAGTCTGGTCTTAATATCTTCAATGGCAAGTGGGAGCATGGCCAGTACGTTGTTGTAATTGTAACTAGCCTGTTCAAACTGATAATTAAGCTTATCTCCCATATCCAGCTTCTTTGGGTCTTCCTCGTCAAGCTCCATGTATTTGCCGTAGGTATACTGAACTTCTCTTCGTACCTGACGGATGTCTTCCATGATTTTCTTAGGGGAGATCATGTCTAGAATATTGCTGAATTTAAAGTCCACATTGGCAACTCCCAATGCGCCCTTAGCTCCCTGCAGAGTAATCAGCATGTTTAACAAATCATTTGTTTCATTGAGAGGTATCTCAGTGATGCAGTTGTCTGGTAAATTCTCTGGCTTGATGAGGCTGTACTGGATGCTACCAGTGTTGGCATCACACCAGGAATAAACAACAGGTGCAAATTTCTCTAAAAAATCCTCAAAGCTTTCTACCAGAAGTACTTCATTGATTTCCTTAATCTTCTCATCATCAAGACTTGTTTTTCCTCTCACATCCCCGATCAGCGTTAGAAGATTCAACTTTTCAGGATTAATTTCGGAAAACAGAATCGTCCGGTTTGTTTGTGTAATCGTTTCCATCGGCGCTCTCCCTCTCTCTTACTTGTTACTTTTATTTATTCGCCCTTATTCCATCAATTGGAAAAGAGGCGTAAACAACATTACTGACAAATATAAACTTATTGGATCATGGAGATATAATGAATCTCCAGATCGTAATCTCCTTCTAACGAAGTAATGGTTATGATATCTCCAAAACATACACTATACTGAATCTTCTTGCATACGATAGAGCTTCCCAACATAATGGCAGAATCGGAAGAATGGTATAAAACCATTCGCCTCTCTTCATCTGCAATGAGGAAAATGCGGTCAAGCCCTAATGCCTCCGAAGCCTCGGAGTATTCCTTCATCAAATCTCCTATGCTGACCCGGTTATCCTTAATCTTGTACATTGGGAAGGTAAGGGGCGGAATCTCTTCTTCTCCCTCTGGCTGACCAATAAAGTAGGCATCCATCTTTCCCTGAAAGCGGTTTTGAGCTTTCTTTTCTGTTATTACTTCAAGTTCTGGCCTAGGCTTATGGAATATTCGCCAAATGATTGCTCCAAGTAACAAGGCTCCCAGTAAAAACGCCCACCAGTATGCCTTCCACAAAGGAATCACCTGAAAGCTGTACTGAAAGGATATTGCTGACTCTCCATCAGAGACCTTAATCACAAGGCTTTCCCTTCCTGACTTTATTGGCTTTACCGTAAGAATCCCTTTATCTAAAGTAACACTAGCAGCACTCTTTGTACTTTCTTCCAGAGAATAGGTAAGAGCATCCCCATCGGAATCATGAAAATAATCATTTAACACAAGTCGCTTTTCCTTGCTTAAGGGATTTAGTCCAAGCTTTTGTGGCAGTTCGCCTGCTGGAGGTGTATTGACCACCTGTAATCTTACTGTCTCAAATACACAGGATTCCATGACATCGTCAAGACGGCTGTCTATGTAATACGTTCCGGAGCTGCTAAGCTTTGCTTCCCCTACTATGACGCCATCTTTAACCTCTGTATTCAAAGTCGTTCTGCCATTGGCAGACTGACCATCTGCGTAAAGCTCTATTTTAGGTGTGAAATTCTTATAAAAAGCTTCATCGGTAATGATAGAACCATTCTTGTCCTTAAAGTAGATCCGGAAAGGAACCGGCTTGTTCCTGTCTATATCAACATCGATGTCCAGTACAGGTACCAAGTTTCGGTAGCTGATTAAGTAAACTTTTAATCCCTGATCCTTTGAAGTGTTTGTTTGTATGTTTAGTTCTTTAATATCACTTTTCACGTCGGATAGCTTTGCTACGGAATAATGAACTAAATTAACTGGCTGAATTTGCTGATCCCCATAAACAATTGTAGTATCTAAAATTTGCTGTGGAGAAATCATTAGCACATCCATCTCATCTAGGTAAGCATCATCAAGCTTAACCCTTATGCTTTGACTACCTGCTCCGTAGATACCATCTGTAATCTCCTGAATGCGGTAAGCCATGTTGGAATGGAAGATTCCGTATAAGACATCAATTAATGTCTCCGGCCTTTCAACCGTATAATTCTCAGCACTTGTCTGCTTGGCAATTTCCTTTAGGATCTCTTTGTTACCATCGTATTTTCCAAAAGCTACGGTGTATATGGGAATCCCCTGGGACTGGCAGGCTGCTACTGTGTCTTTTAGATCTCCGTTTGATCGTTCTAAGGTTCTGCCTGTCTTTGAGCCTTTCAAGTCGGTTTCTCCGTCTGAGATGAGGACAATCATGCGCTTACGTCCAGTCTCTTGACCAGACAGCCCATAAGCATAATTGATGCCCAGGCCAGTGTCTGTATTTCCAGAATATCCGGCGGAATCCATCATGCCTTTTAAGGAATCACGTTCCTCCTGAGTCTTTACGGAAACAGGTGCTGCTGATGATACGATCCGGTCATTGTACGCCACAAATCCAATTCTGATGTCTGCACTGTGAACCGTATCGATAAATGCCTTTACCATTCCCTTCGCCGTTTGATCAGGGTCATTGGATTTCATAGAACCGCTGTAATCCATAACAAATATGACATCGAGACCAATCTGCTCACTGGGTATCTCTTTTGCCATAGCGCTCTGGGATTGGGAAAGAAAAACAAAACAAAACAGCACTAACAAAACCCTTTTTAATCTCTTCATTGATCTTACACACCCTTGTTTATGTTTTTTACTTGTTACAATATACTATAAAAAACGACAAAAAAATCATTAACGTATGAAATAGCACTTTATATGTAAGTTTTGGTCATAATATGTACTTTTTTGTTATTTTAAAGGCGTTTTTTGAAACGGTTTCTTGTTTTCATAAAAATAGGAGGCAACTAATTTCTCATTGCCTCCCATATACCCTTATTCATTTTTAGGTTCATATATAATTGCTTTTAAGGTAAACAATCCATTTTCACCTTCTGTAATCAAAGCACCATTATATCGATCGGTTACCTTCTTCATGGAACGGATTCCAAGACCGTGGACACCTTCCGTCTTTTTCGTCTTTAACCGTCCCTCCTCGTCTATCTTAAGATCATCAGCGAACTTATTCCTGATGCACAAAAGCAGACAACCTCTCTCATATCTTATGTCTACCCGCATTTTCCGGTCTTCTTCCTCCACAAATTCCAGAGCTTCCACCGCATTGTCAAAACCATTACCAAGCAGGATACATAAGTCCGTATCTTCTATGTTCAGTTCTTTGGGCAGACTGATTTTGGATTCTAAATCGATTCTTTTTGTCTCGGCGACCCGATATAGATGATTGACCAGAGAATCTACTACCAGATTGCCTGTCCACTCTTCCATATGTTCTTTTTTTGAAGCTTCCCCTATCATCTGATCCAGCACGTCCATTAACCGGTCTATCTCTTCCTTCTTGGCCAATTCATGAATGTATATCAGCTTCTGCTTCATATCGTGACGCTTCGTCTGAATCTCGATGGTTTCCTCAGCTTCTAATTGTCTTTGCTCTTTAAATAATTCCAATTGTTTGACGTACATACGCTCATTTTTTCTAATCCTGGCTTCTTCTACCTGAAGCAGGTAAGCTGGATAAACAAGAAGATTTAGTAAAATCATGCCCGAAGTTCCTATCAGTAGCCAAAAAAGCGTGTTACCTCCCCGGAAGACAGAATGCTCTGCAATCATATAAAAGGCAAAATATATTGTCATGAGGGCTGTAAACGGAAGCAAAAATGAAAACCCGTGAGCTGGTAGATTCCCCTCACTTCCCTTTGCCTTCATATATCTTCTTATTCCAAGGATTAGAGAAAAAAGGCATATCTTAGACAGCCACATGGAAACCGTAATGCCAACAACTTCTCCTCCTATGAACTTGGTTCCCAGCAGAAAAAACATATCCATCAACTCCCACAGTGCTGCGAAAAGTGTGGAAAACGTAACCTGGTTCCATAACGCCGAGTCATAACCAGTGATTCCTACAAGCCCAATAATTGCAAAGGTTCCAAAAAGGTAGTGTATCGGTAATTCGCCAGACAGATAAAATCTGCCATACATCTGCCAGGAAAAGAAAAGCAACCAGCCTGCTGCCTTGCTAAGCCCACTTTTTTTCGACAGAAATGTATCCAGATACAGCTTCATCGTCCATACACTGAAAAGCGAAAAACAAACACTGGCAGCAAGTCTTATCCCAATGTTCATACGTGACACCAATCCATAGCTTCATATAAATTGACTTCCACTTCTTTTCTCCGACTTCTGCTAACCGGAAGACACATTCCATCCATCAATTCCACAATGTCCGCAGAAAATCTGGATATGTGCCAGTAATTGACCAGATAAGACTTATGTATGCGCACAAAACGCATCTTCTGGCTCCTTAACTCCTCTTCAATGGCCTCTAAGTTCTTATAGAGCCTGTAACGTCCTCCTTCCCAGACAATTTCAGTCATTCTTCCCTTGCTTTCAAAATAAACAACTTCCTTTAAAAGAATCTTATAATCTGACCGGTCATAGCGGAAACGGTAAAATTGATCCTCTGTTCCGATCATTCTTAAAATATGGTTAAACATATCTGTAAATTCCGACTTATCTAGTGGCTTAACAAGAAAGCCGATGGGTGTTACAAGAAATGCTTCCTTCATATAGCTTTCATGAGATGTCACAAAAACAAGCTGTACCGCGCGGTCCATCTCCCTGATTCTTTTTGCCGCGCACATGCCGCTTAAATTCTGCATCTCGATATCCATATAAATAATATCGAAACGCTTTCCTTTCATCACTGCTCTTACAATCTCTTCCCCGTCTGCATATGTATCGACCTCTAAATTTACTCCGGTTTCATATCCAAGTTCCAACAGATATTTTTCCATTTCCCACAGCAGCAGATGGTCATCATCGCAGACTCCTATTTCCAACATCTTCATACCTCCCACTATTCTGTATTACTATAAAGAACCTCATATGTTTCACATGCAAGTGATTCATTCATTGTTGATTCGTTTTTATGGATTTTACAAAGGTGCTGACAAGGTGAAGATTTTCAGATTTAATGGACAAGTCTTACTATTATTTGCTTCACTGAACGCTTTGACAGCTTGGTCTTTCGTCAGCATCCGATGGGGTTTTATGTAATTACTGTTACATTTTTCGATATTTATGGCTTTTTTAGCATATAATGAAAACCGACATTTTTCAACCCAAGTGCTAAAATTGTACACTTTGACTTCCAAAATTTGCATGTAATCTTTTGTCTTTCTCTCTTAGAAAAAACATAATTGCACCTCCCATCAAAATTATTGTATAATGACTTTTAAGGATATAATGATACCTGTGAACTATCTTTTTTACGGGTTAAAATTGGAGGCAGGAATCTATGAAACTTGACCGCTTACTTGGAATCTTAACGACTCTGCTTAAAAACGACAAAGTCACCGCTCCTTATCTGGCAGAAAAATTTGAAGTTTCCAGGCGTACCATCAACCGGGATATTGAAGCCTTGTGTCAGGCAGGAATTCCTGTAATCACACAGCAAGGAAGCGGCGGAGGCATCTTTATTGCGGAAGGATATAAGCTTGATAAAAGCCTTTTAACGCCAGATGAGCTATCTGGAATTATTGCCGCTTTAAAAGGAATTGGTACAGTCATGGACAAGTCCTATCTAGAAAAGACACTGGATAAATTATCTGCCCAAAAGGAAGCTACGGTATCCTTACATGAGCCTGTGATCATTGACTTGGCATCTCACTACAAAGGAAGCCTAACAGAAAAAATTCAACTCATTAAAACAGCCGTTTATGACACACGGCTTGTAGAATTTGACTATTATTATGAGAAAGGAATGACCCATCGCCGCTTGGAACCATACCTGGTGGTTTTTCAGTGGACCTCTTGGTATCTGTTTGGCTACTGTCCGAAAAAAAAGGACTGGCGACTTTTTAAGTTAATGCGCTTATGGGATCTTTCTCTTTGTGAAGAAACGTTTGTTCCACAGGAAATACCGGAAGAAAAAAAGAATTTTAACGAATCCCTTCCAGATGACAAGCCTTTGGTTGCCTTATTTGACCCTTCCGTTCGCTATCAACTCATTGAGACTTACGGACCTCATTGCTATACAGAAACAGAGGATGGACTTCTTCGTCTGGAGATTGGATATACCAACAGAGAATATACCATCTCCTGGATTCTAGGATTTGGAGATAAAGCAAAGGTACTCAAACCTATTGATATGGCAAAAGAGATCAAAAAAATCGCAGCAGAGATTTATAAGAAGTACTCCTAAACAAGACATACTGATGTCATGTTGCTTGTGATAGGATTATAATAAAGGAGGGAATTACATTGATACATGAACAGATAAGAAGTTATTCTGACTTTGTAGAGACCTTATTAGAAGCCGGTTTCTCCATGGGGGGAGGAAACAGCGAAGGAATTTACTCCGTAATTAACTGGGGTTGGAATCAAAGCCCCTCATACGACACCCCGATCTCCTGGCACACAGGAAACTGGGATACCGATCCCTGGGAATGGAGAATCCGTGTATTAGAAGAGCACGATGATATCGCCTATGCTAAATTGTTTTTCAAAAAAAGTGGATTTATCGTAAGAGAATGGATTCCTCTGTTCCTCGCAGTCCGAAGAAGCGGACGAACACTGGAAGAAGAATATATGGACGGTCTTATAAGCAGTCCTGCAAAACAGATTTATGAACTTGTTTTAGAACATGGCACGTTACCTCTTCATACCATTAAGGAGCTAGCCGGTTTTGGGAAAGAGGACAAGTCAACCTTTGACCGAGCTTTGGTGGAATTACAGATGAAGATGTATCTCACCATGTGTGGCAGAAAGCAGAAACGTTCTTTAAAAGGAGAAGAATATGGTTGGTCTTCTACTGTTTTTTGTACTACGGAACACTTCTGGGGCACAGAAGTCTTTGACAAAGCCGCAGAGATAGACAAGGATGAGGCAATAGAGGGGATCACAAAACAGATTCTACTGCTCAATCCAATGGCCGAATCTAAAAAAATCATGAAGTTTATAAAAGGATAGCGCTTATCAATTAAATGGAGGTGGAACATGAGTAAAGAATTAATAGAAAAAGCAGAATATCTGATACAGCAAAACACAGTACATTCCGGACCGGAAGGCTCCTATCCTTACTGCGTCCTGGCTCTCATTGACAAAGATGGAGTTCCCACAGCCTCAACCATCACTCCAGCCAAATCTCACGGAATCCAGTGGATCAGCTTTTGTACCGGTTTTGGAAGCACCAAAGCAAAACGAATTTTAAACAATTCCAACGCCAGCGTATGCTTTAACACTGGAGGTACCTATAACATCACCTTAAAAGGCTGGATTGAAGTTTCAACAAACCCTGAGATAAAGCAAGAGATGTGGTATTCGGGAATGGGGAATCACTTTAGCGGTCCCGATGATCCTGGGTATTGTACTCTGATCTTTCACACAACAAAATACAACTTATGGATTGACTGTGAGGAAGCAGTTGGAGATTTAGATATTGTCCAGTCCAATGACTCCCCCGCACAGGCAAGATAACACACATTGATCAGAAAGTGCGATATCACCATTCATCTTAATTTTCTTATCCTTTATCATCCAGGGGATCAATACCACCGGAACACATGGCTGGGGAGGTGTCATTCTCGTGCATGTGCCAAAAGAAGTAATATTGACCCCTGGTTTATAATCCATGACAGTAGCCTGCCGTTTGCCTTCTTCATCTGTACTGCGACTGGCAGGAACCTTTAAGCAGCAGGAACAGCTTCCCATGGAGCACGATAAGGCGACCCCATCCACTGTCTCAAGTTTATCTTTCATAACATAATACCTCACTCAGAAAAAATATTGTATCACCGAACAAATCGTCTTTTTATCGACCCTATTTCGATTCTATTACAATATAAACCATATTCTAAAAAAAAGGGGGATCATGTATAAAATAACCTATTTCATGTAATAACAGGCCAGACTTATGGGCTAAACCATAGATAATCTGACAAAACTATGATATCGTGGATAATCTTAAGGGATCAGGAATAAAATAATATCAACTACTCATATAGGAGACTGCCTATGAATGCAAACAAAAGAAAGTTAATCGTCTTTATTTTAATACCTCTGGCCGTTGGATTAGTGTCTGGGATCCTTTCAAAAAACAGCATGACCATGTACAACTCCTTAAATCAGCCTGCCCTTTCTCCTCCTGGCTGGATATTCCCCGTGGTCTGGACCATTTTATACATACTTATGGGAGTAAGCTCCTATTTGATTGCCACCTCCCCCTCTCTAAAAAAACAGGAAGCCTTGTTGCTTTACGCGATCCAGTTATTTCTTAATTTCATCTGGAGCCCTATTTTCTTTGGTTTGGGAAATTATTTTCTGGCATTCCTGGTCCTTGTTCTTTTGTGGTATGTAATCGTTAAGATGATTCGCGCCTTCTTCCGGATTGATCCAACCGCTGCACTGCTTCAGATTCCTTATCTTTTATGGATTACCTTTGCCGGGTACTTAAACCTTGCTATTATTTTTTTAAACTAATTAAGCTTACCAAAAAGACCGTATGCCTCATCTTGGCAAAAGCCGAAAGCTTTTGACTGGTGTGAGGCATACGGTCTTTCATATTATTTAAACCAAATGTTAAAAATCTTCTATATCAATATATATTTTAGAACAAATAAGACAGCCAGAACATACATCAGAGGACTGATTTTCTTCTCTTTACTCTTTCCTGTTATAACATTAATAAATACGTAGGAAATAACTCCCATGGAAATACCCTCAGAAATACTATACATAAACGGCATGGCTACGATGGTAATGTAAGCTGGAATCGCCTCGGTAAAGTCATTAAAATCAATCTTAACGATAGAGGTTATCATCAAAAAACCTACCGCCACAAGGGCTGGTGCTGTAGCGAACGCAGGTATTGCCAAAAAGATTGGAGATAAAAACAAGGATAGACCAAACAAAATACTTGCAACTACGGCTGTAAGACCTGTTCTTCCGCCTTCTGCCACACCTGCTGCACTTTCAACAAAGGCAACCACGGTGGAGGTTCCAAATACGGCACCTGCTGTAGTCGCAATGGCATCTGAGAGCAGGGAACCTTTTACGTTAGGAAGTCTTCCATCTTTATCAAGCATGTTCGCCTTTGAAGCAACTCCAATGAGTGTTCCCAGTGTATCAAACAAATCTACGAACAGGAATGCAAACATAACCACCAAAAAGTCTAAAGATAATGCCTTAGAAAAATCCATCTTCATAAAGGTAGGAGCCATGCTCTTAATTCCAAATCCAGAACTTAAATCTGGAAAGACACTAAACATACCAAGTTCAGGGTTTGGCTGATAAAGGCCAGTTGCCTCACAGATCATTCCAAGAATCCAGGTAATTAAAATTCCCCATAACATGTTGCCCTTAACATTTTTTACTACAAGCACAAATGTAATAAGAATACCAATGATGGAGAGTAAAACAGTAATGCCCACTGTATGGAATGTCCCATCTACCAAAGAACCTTTAAAAGAATAAAAGGAAACAAGAGTGGAACTATCAACAACGATTTTTGCATTCTGCATTCCAATAAAAGCAATAAATAAACCGATTCCAACAGAAACAGCATGCTTTAAGGTCAATGGAATCGCATTAAAGATTCCTTCTCTAATACTGGTAAGAGAAAGACCGATAAAGATAATCCCTTCAATAAAAACGGCTGCCAGAGCCATCTGCCAAGTATATCCCATCTTGATTACAACGGTGTAAGCAAAGAAAGCATTTAACCCCATACCTGGAGCAAGTACAAACGGATAGTTTGCAAGCCATGCCATCAAAAGCGTTCCCACCAAGGCAGCTAGCGCAGTGGCTGTAAATACAGCTCCGCTATCCATTCCAGTAGCACTTAAGATGCTGGGGTTCACTGCCAGAATGTAAGCAGTTGTCATAAATGTAGTAACACCAGCTACTACCTCTGTCTTTACATCCGTGTGGTTTTGTGACAAGTGGAATGTCTTATCTAGAAAACTTCCCTTATCTTTTGTTGCCATTGTCGTACCTCCTGATGCCGGAGTCTACTTTTAGAATATCCGGCTTCCTTCTGTAAATTTTCCTTTGATATGTCTGTCATCTGACAGGTAAATAAAACGTTCCAGCCTTTCTTTTAAGGAAAGAGGCTGTGGATGAGGCAAACTGCTGTCATCCAGAATCAGAGCATCAAACTCATAGCCTTTTATAAAGCTTCCAATCTTACCAAAGAAGGACCCTCCACCTAATGTACCCATGTAAAATGCTTCTTCCATGGTAACTGGTTTCAAGCTTTCATCCACAAGGCGCCATCTTAATTTTGAGACGGAAACAGCCTCTGCCATAGCGCGGAAAATGGATTCTCCAGTGCCTGCTGCCACATCAGTTCCAAGGCCAATGTTCATCTTCTGGTCCAAATAAGCTCTCACAGGAGCAATTCCAGAAGATAAGTTGGTATTGGACTCAGGACAGTGAGCAATATAAACTCCCTGTTTCTTCATTAAGTCTATCTCTTCGTCCGTAGAGTAAACGCAATGAGCCATAACAGTCTTTGCAGGTTTACCAAACATTCCAAACTGGTCGTAGGCATCTCCATAAAACTTTGAGGCAGGACAAAGTTCCTTGACCCATGTTATCTCACTTTTGTTTTCCGATAAATGGGACTGAACGGGTATCTTATATTTCTTTTGTATCCTTGACAACCGTTCCATCAATTCATCCGTGCAAGATGGAATAAACCTAGGTGTGAGTATGGGACTGACATGTTTGTATTTAGACATTACCTGTTCTAACCACTCAATGGTTTCCCGTTCCGACTCCTTTGGACTCTTCTCGCAATAAAAATCAGGAGAATTCCGGTCCATATTCACTTTTCCCACCATTGTCCTTAATCCGGTTTCTTCCATAAGATCCATTAAGACCTGGGTAGCCGGACGATGAATGGTGGCAAAAATGCAGGCTCTTGTCGTAGCACTTCGTTTCATTGTATCGGCAAAAATCTGATAGGCTTTCTTCGCATAATCCAGATCAATGTACTTAGCTTCCTCCGGAAACGTATTCGTATTCAGCCAGTCCAAAAGTTCCAGATCCATATTAAGCCCACGGAACGAGAATTGGGGCGCATGAATATGAAGATCGGTAAGACCAGGAGTAATAAGCATATCTCCCCAATCCGTAAGCGGCAGGTTTAAAAACTGCTCAGGCAGTTCTTTATATACCCCTTCCGTTTTCCCCTCCAAACAAACCAAATACCCCTGTTCTACGGTCCGTAACAGATGGATATCCTCACTGTAGCATATGTTTCCCTTAAAGACAAAATTATTATTATCAGCCATAAAGCCTCCTATCCTGCTATCCATAAATACAATACGGCAGCTTCCATTGCAGCATTTTGTTCCATGCGCAATAAAAAACTACCGTTTCCTCTATCTTCCCGCGCACGCACTACAAATCACAGCCCAAAGGGGCTGCGCCGTATTTCATGCGAAAACTTATAGACAACTATTCCGGTAGCTGGTAGAAACACTCAACCAATTATGAGCATATATAAGCTTCATTTATTCTGATATCAAATAAATTTTGTGATCTCTGACAGGTCGACTATAACATATTGTACAACTATTTGTCAATGATATTTTTATTCTTGTGCATTTCGTGTATTATTACTATTTTTTAGTCCATTAATCAGAATTTTCTGTCAATTCCCTCTTAGGAATTGCTTTTCATAATAATACTTTGTTCCATGATTCTCTGCCAGATTTTATACTAGTTATTCCTAAACCGGAATGCTCTTCCTTATTATATAACATTGCCTATTTTTTATGCTTACTGGCAGAGAATCATTCTTTTTGAGATTCCTTCTCCTATGAACCGATTACCACCACTTCTTTTTGAAGTGCAAAGGAATAAATTACCGCTTCTTTTACCTTTTTCCCGGTCATCTGCTCCAACGCACGTTTATAATAATTTAACTGGATTTGGTACCGATCAATGAGCACCTGTTCTTCCCCTTTTCTTATGTGGTCTGTCTTATAATCCACCAGAACAAGTCCATCCTCTTCTTCCATATAAGCATCAATGATCCCCTGTACTAAAATAAGCTCTGTAGAATCTCCAAGATCCATCTCTCTAGCAGGTATGCCAATGACGAACTGTTGCTCTTTTTTTAGTTTTTCATTACGCTGCGCCATGGAAAGCCTGTTACCAAGAGGTGAGGTTAAAAAGTTTAGAAGCAGCGTATTAGAGATCAGGGAAATACTTTCCTCATCCATACGCTTATTCCTTGAAAAATCAACCAGTGCCTGTGAAATGTCTGCTTCCGTCTGTACCAAACCAAAATCTAAAAGTTCCAGAACCCGGTGATAGGCAGTTCCCCGGTAAGCGCCTCTTACCGCATCCCCTTCTCCATCTTCCTTTAAGAACTTAGGAATGG
Source organism: Lacrimispora algidixylanolytica (assembly GCF_003609635.1). GTDB lineage: Bacteria > Bacillota > Clostridia > Lachnospirales > Lachnospiraceae > Lacrimispora > Lacrimispora algidixylanolytica. The sequence goes on from NZ_MCIA01000030.1 coordinate 99,142, forward strand.
TCGGCAAGAACTCACTTTCCTCTTCATCAAGAAACTGCCCCTGCTTTTTAAGCTCCGATACAGAAAGCTTAGTATGAAGTCCGATCTCTGACTCATAAGGGTATTGGTAGCCAAATGCAGCCGCAAGCTCCCTTTCAAACTCCATGTCATAAATCTCAGTCGTATCTAGGGATAACAGCCGCTCCTTGGTCAGTTTCTTTCCTGCCTGACGCTCTACTTCCCGTCCCACCAGATCAGAAACTGGTAACTCTCTGACAATCAAACTCCCCGTATCTTGTCCCTCATCAAGTAGAATGGCGGTATCTGAATATTTCCCAGAAAGGCTCATGAGCATCCAGTCTAAATAGGAATCTGCCGTGGATAAAATGGTAAAAGGAATCTCTCCCTTCACCCGAAAGACCTCCTGATAACGCTCCATCTTCTTTTCCAGGTAGCGGTCAAGCCCTGTCATTACCAGCTTTTCCTTTGCTCTTGTCATAGCAACATAGAGAACTCTAAGCTCTTCTCCCATGGCTCCAAGCTCTGTTTTTCGGCGTAATACATGCTTCTTTAAGGTAGGGGCTTTGATACGCCTCTCCAAGTCCAGGTAGTCCGTTCCAATTCCCAGATCCGGGTCAATGAGTATCTTGCCATAAGCATCCTGTTTATTAAACTTCTTTCCCATTCCAGCTAAAAATACAACAGGAAACTCTAGTCCCTTGCTTTTATGAATACTCATAACCCGAACTGTATTCTCATCTCCGGATAGAGATGCCTCTCCAAAATCCGTATCATACTTTTTAAGGTTCTCAATATACCTTATAAAATGAAACAATCCCGTGTAGCTGGTTTTTTCATAAGCAGAAGCCTTTTCCACCAGCATGGCTAGATTGGCCCTTCTTACTTCTCCAGCAGGCATTGCCGAAACGTAATCATAATATCCGGTTCCCTCATAGAGATCGTATAGCAGTTCATGAATGGATAGGTAGGCCGCCTTAGTGCGGTAAGCAGTTAGCATCTTAGAAAATCGATTTAGTTTTCTATATAATTTAGGATAATTTTCATCCTCTGCTTCTTCATATTCCTTTAGATACTGCTGCCATGCCCCGTAGATGCCCCTGTCTTGTTCTTTCTTTGCTTTCTTTTTAAAGAGGGCTGTCATATGAGCCATCTCTTCATCCGTCACCTCACCAACAGGTGATCTGAGTACAGCCGCCAAGGGAATATCCTGCATTGGATTGTCTATGATATTTAACATGGAAAGAACTACTTCCACCTCTATGGCAGTAAAATACCCAGTCTTTCTCTCTGCATAAGCCGGGATTCCTTCATTCATCAATACATTTACAAAATCCTCTGCCCAACCGCTTAAACTTCTTAAAAGAATGACCATATCCCCATACCTGGCGGTCCGGTAACCTCCAGTTTTACCTATATTCTTATCAAAAACCAAAAGACCAGTTTCCGGATGAACAAACTCACGAATCTTTGCTGCAATTGCTTTTGCCTCTAATTCCCGGCTGGTAAATTCCCCACCGTCGTCATCTAACTGCTTTAATAAATTGCCCTCTGCATGGATCATCAATAACTCTGGTTTTTCCCCCACCCGGCCTTCTCCTTCCGGATAAAATGCACCTGGGTGGAGAGCTGTATCTTTGGTATAACGGATATTGCCCAGATTCTTCGTCATGATCTGATAAAATATCTCATTGATGCCTGTCAAAACCTCATCCCTGCTTCTAAAATTCTGATGAAGTTCAATCTTCTGGTATTTGCCCTCTTCTTTGCTGTAGGCTTCGTATTTATCCAGAAAAAGCTGAGGCCTTGCCAAGCGAAACTGATAGATACTCTGCTTTACATCTCCTACCATAAAGACATTGGGAGTCCCAAACCGTTCTCTTGATATGCTGCTTATTAAAGCTTCCTGAACATCGTTGCTGTCCTGGTATTCATCCACTAAAATCTCTTCAAATTGCTTGCTCAGTTCATCGGCCGCATCAGAAGGAATTCTTTGATCGTCTTCCTGCTTTAAAAGAATTTCAAGGGCATAATGCTCTAAGTCATTAAAATCCACCAGGTTTTTCTCCTGTTTTTTCTCCTGGTACCTTCTGGCATACTCACCAGCCAGATCAAGAAGCATCGCCACCGCTTCTTTGGTTCCCTGGATATCTGACAGAACCTCATCCGGAGATTCAAAGGAATAAAGATCCGAAAGCTTTGACACAGCCTTTTTCACCCGATCCCTTACCCCGGTTACATAAGCCTTTTTCTCCTGATCAATCTCCTTTTTACGAATGGAGGCAAGCCGATCAAACGCTACCTGTTTTAATTCTTGATTCAAAGTCTCATAATCTGTTGCTTCTAAAAGTCTATTTAAAAGGCGTAAATCACTGATCATCATGGGAAGGTATGCTTCTGGTCCGTTTTCCTCCTCACAGACTTCTGCCGCCCGTTTTATCTGCTCTGCAAGTTCGGTGACCTGAAGGGCCGCATCAGCCATTAGAAACTTCATCCAGTCCGTTTCCATCATCTGTTCCATATCACTTGCTAAAAGCTCAGCCCGGCAGTGTTCAAGCCATACCTCAGGCCATGGGTTGCTTTGAGAAAAAGTATATACCTGCATGATGTAATCTTCTATGCCATGATCTGTCTTACCATTGGCATATGTTTCTACAAACTGCTCAAAACGAGGATCTGCCGCCTCATAGAAATCTTCTAGCATCTCTTTCATCACGTCTGCCCGCAAGAGAATCAGCTCTCCTTCATCCCCCACTCGAAAGGCAGGATCAATAGTAAGCTTATTATAATGCTCTCTAATAAGACCAAGGCAAAAGCTATGGATGGTAGTGATTTTGGCATAGGGAATCATGGCCGCTTGTATCTGCAAGTGAGTGTTGTCCGGATGTTCCATCAGCTTTTCATCTACCGCTTTTAGAATTCGTTCCCGCATCTCATCTGCTGCCGCTTTTGTAAAGGTCATGACTAGAAGCTGATCAATTCTTAAAGGTTCTTCTCCCTCTGTAATCATACGGATGATGCGTTCTACCAAAACGGCTGTCTTTCCGCTTCCTGCCGCTGCTGAGACAAGAAGATTTCTATTTCTACTTTCAATAACCGCTTTTTGCTCATCCGTCCAGCTTATCGCCATCGTCCTTTGCCTCCTTTTCTCCCTCAATTACGGGCCAGATTTCTTCTGATTTTAGTGATTTAAATTTGCGGTAGCCATACCCCTCTGTCTTTAGGTCAAAGCCACAGACTGCATGATAGGGACAATAATCACAGGCACTTCTGTTTCCCTGCTTATAAGGCTTTACATCAATGATTCCGTCTAATATCTCTTGTCCCTCTGTTTTTAATTTCTCCTGTACAAACTGACGCAGGGCCTTAAACCGTTTTCCGCCTGCGATTGATGATTTGTTTTCCTGAATCATGCCATTTTTCATAGCAATGGGAATTACATCAGACTCCGTCTCGATCTCACGGTCCATATGAGAGATGGCATTTAGATCTGTGTTAACCAGACCATTCATACGAAGTTGCTTTAACATTCTGCGGTCTATTTCCTCATCAGACATGTCCCCGTCCTTGTCCACCACAGGATCACCGATGTTATAATAGAAGATACCAGCAGGAATGACCTGCTTTTCTGGCCTGTGTCTCTCTTCCATCTCAAGGGCCGCATCCATATATACCACAAGCTGGAGCTGCAAGCCATAAAACAGTGACGATAAATCAAAAGCCGTACTTCCTGACTTATAATCAATGATTTTAACATAGACAGCATCCTCATCCTCACACAAATCCAATCGGTCAATTCTACCACGTAAGTGAATGGCTTCCTCACCCGATAAAGGAATCCGCATAGCCTTTAAATGATCAGAAGCGGAAAAGGATACCTCAAAACCAACGGGCACAAAATCACCTTTTTTTAACTGCTCTGTAAGCGCCCACATGGTTCGGTCCGTGATACGCTCTACCTTACCAGCTAAGTAAGCATTTCTTGCGGAACTTTTTAAAATAGTATTTCCATATTCTCCAGTGACTAGGGATACGCATTCATGGACAAGCGCTTTTCTCTCCTGATCGGATAAGTTTTTAAAATCCTTTCCGTCCTCTCTGATCCTTTGAAAGCACATATCAATGGAATCATGAAACAGATTACCAATATCCATTGCCGCCAGCTCATACTCCTGCCGTTCCATTAACTCCAGACCATAATTTAAGAAATGAGCGTAGGCACAAGAAGCATACTGCTCCATACGAGTCACACTTCCGCTTATGACAGAACCATATAAGGCTCTTGCTGCCACCTTTCCAATTCCCTTTTCCTCGTAGGTGTAAAAGGCTGCATCTAAAAGCTTTTTCCCTTCCTCGCTATAACGGTCCGATAAAAGAAATGCTTTAAAAAGACCTAAGAACCTTTTATCCTCACCCGTCATCCGGTATTCTCGCAGACCATGAAGCAGAGAATCCTTTGCTTCTCTCATAGACAAAGGCATCTGATCCTTGGTCGGAATCAATTCTTTCAGATCAGGAAATAGCTTTTTTAGTTCCCCAATTAGAGTCGATGAACGCAGACTCTTTCCTGACCCATCCATAGCAGAATAAGACAGGATAAGCTCCTGCTCTGGTTTCGTCAACGCAAGATAGAGATAAAATCTCTGTCGAAATCCCTCTTCTTTGCTTGTTGGTGCTAGTTCAATGGCCTGGGTTCCTAAAAATTCCCTTTCCCGGTCGGTAAACAGGCTGCTCTTTTCCTTTTTTACCGGAACAATTCCATCGTTGACTCCGATAAAAAAGAGAATCTTCACATGGTCTAACCTGGTTCTGGTAATATCTCCAACCACTACCCGGTCCAAAGAAGCAGGAATAAGACCCACCTTTATCTCTGAAAAACCAGCATCTAGTATCTCCCCATATTCTTTTTTACTAACGTGCTCGTCGCCTAACAGACCTGCCAGCCGGTCAAATAAATCCACAACCAGACCGTATACCTGACTGTATTCCTTAGCAAGAATCAATTCTCCCATATCCTTAAATTTGGTTTCATAAGCAAGAAGCTTTTCTTCAATTCCAAGCTCCATCAACAGCTCTGTGACAGCCGCTGTCATGGTTCTAACCGTAGAATCCTCCTTACGAAACGCTTCCCGAAGGCCACTTAATGGGGCTATGATCTTTTCTCTAAATTCATTTAATTCCTCCAGATTAAGCTCCTTGGCTCCCCGGTACCAGCCCTCCCAGGTACTATTCCACCTTTTATATCCTCGAATACCCATGGCAATCACGTAGTTTTCCAGCCGATCTGACTTTTCCTTATCCTCTTCCTTCATAATAAGGGCAGTTCTCAAATAACGAAACATGGATTCGTAGGTGAAATCTTTTTGAATAATCTCAATGGCTGCTCGGATCAGCTCAACCATTGGGTTTTTTAATATGCTTTTCTTATCATCCAGGAAAAATGGGATGTTATTTAGCTGAAACTGATGAATGATCTCATTGGCATAACTTCCTAAGTCTCCGGTAACCACCGCCATATCCCGGTAGCGAAGGCCTTTCCTTCGTATTGCCTCCTCCATGGAATGAATCAAAAAGGAGATTTCTTCGGAAGGATTTAAGGCTTTTATCAAACGAATGGCTCCAGTATTTTTAGAGACATTCCCTTTATAGCGGTATAGATTCTGTTCTAGAAAATCTAAGGAATTATCCTGATTTTCCCCTGACTCTTTGTAGCGAATGGCTGGGTGCTCCATTAAAAGAAGATCTTTATCCCGAATGGCACTTGCTTCCTTCGCCAAATCATTTAACTTCCATATCATCTGGCGGCTCATGTAAAACAGTTCCTGCATTCCTGCCCTTTTACTCATGTTTTCTAAGGGATCGATGGTAACGGTTACAATCACCTTTTTACAAAACCTGAGAAAAAGACCAAGAATTCGGTACTGAACCGGAGTAAAACCGGTGTAACCATCTAGGGTAATAACGCTGTCTTTTATAAGTTCAGACTGGGGCAAAATTCGGCAAAATACATCGAGAATCTCCTCTGTAGTGATGTACTTGTCTTTGATATAATCTTTAAACCCCTGATACATCACGGAGATATCGAAAAGCTTCTGCTTTAGCATAGGGCTCATGGTTTCCGGTAGCTCTTCTTTGAGCATGTCCGGTGTAATTCCATACTGATAAAGCTCAGACAACATGGACTTTAACTGGGAGATAAAACCGTTCTTTGATAAATGCTCCTTATAAAGCACCAGCTCCTTTTTCTTTTCAGAAGCAACGTTTCTTAAGACCATAGATTTTCCCATATCATCAAGGACCTGGGGATTTTCTATGGCTAGCTCCTCAAAAATTCGGTACGCCAGACGGTTGAAGCTTACAATATCTATATTCATAACACCATGACGGGGATGAAGTGTAACAATCTCCTTTTGTGTCTGCATGGTGAACTGTTCTGGTACAATGGCGATATATCTGGTATCCGCATCTTCCATTGACATCCGGATAAGTTCTGTATAAAGGCGATAGGTCTTTCCTGACCCTGATCCACCTAAAATAAACTGAAGGGACATAACCTTTTTGTCTCCTTTTTCTAATAATTCCTGCTAAAATAAAACGCATGTTCGTTTATCATCTTAACATAGTTTTCCCCTTACAACAATCAAATCTTAGGCATGAAACCCAAATCAAAATAATACACTATAACAAAACTGTACGGAGGGCTTTTTATATGAGCTCAAAAACAAAAATCGTTGTTTTACGAATGAAAGAAATCATTTACACTGCAATCTTCGTCGGACTTGGAATACTACTTATCACTTTGTTTTTAGTCATGTTCCGCCCGAAAAGGGATTCTGTTCCAACGTCTGGCGACGCCGTGCATTATGTTCCAGGGGTATACGCCTCTGCCATAACACTGAATAACCAGAATATCAATGTTCAGGTCACCGTAGATTCCGGAAAGATCACCTCTGTGAACCTGGTCTCCCTAAGCGAAGCTGTTACAACCATGTATCCACTGATGCAGCCTGCAATGGAAAACTTATCGGAACAGATTGTGAAAAACCAGTCTACGAAAAACATCTCTTATCCAACGGAATCCCGCTATACCTCAGGCGTTCTTTTAAAGGCTGTGGATCAGGCGCTTCTTAATGCTACAAAGGAAGAATAAGCAGGGATTGTATTTTTTCATTTATAACAGTATAATGAAAAAACGAGTTACATACTTACATGATCGAGGAAAACTAACATGAATCAAACTACAAAAGCACAAGATGCATTGGGGCATAACGGGATTACAGAGGGAGTGATATGGAAGCAGCTTCTTCTGTTTTTCTTTCCTATTTTATTTGGGACATTTTTTCAACAGCTCTATAATACCATTGATGCCGTCATTGTCGGCAGATTTGTGGGTAAGGAAGCACTTGCTGCAGTAGGAGGTCCTACCGGAACCTTGATCAATTTGCTGATCGGATTCTTCATAGGGCTTTCTTCTGGTGCAACGGTTATCATCTCTCAGCATTACGGAGCCAATCAAAAGGATAAGGTAAGCCAGGCGGTCCATACGGCCATTGCCTTTTCCATTATATCAGGGATTCTTTTTACCATAATCGGGATTTTATTTGCCCCCATTGCTCTAAAGGCCATGGGAACTCCAGATGAAATTCTTCACCACGCGGTGGCTTTTATGAGGGTGTATTTTATAGGAATAACCGCTAATTTAATCTATAATATGGGAGCCGGAATCCTCCGGGCCGTTGGAGACTCCAAGCGGCCTCTTTATTTCCTCATTGCCAGTTGTTTTACCAATATTATATTGGACATCCTGTTTGTAGTATACCTGCCCTTCGGCGTACGGGGAGCTGCATTTGCAACAGTTTTATCACAGCTTTTAAGTGCCGTTTTAGTGGTGTTAGTCCTCATGCACACAAAGGAATCCTACCGCCTGATCCCTCGTAACTTAAAGATTGATTCTGGTATGTTAAAAAGAATTATACGCATCGGTTTTCCAGCAGGACTTCAGTCGGTTATGTACTCCTTTTCAAATATCATCATTCAGTCAAGTATCAATACCCTTGGCACCAATACCATCGCCGCCTGGACTGCATACGGAAAGATTGATAGTGTATTCTTTACCATCGTCAGCGCCTTTGGAATTGCAATCACTACCTTTGTAGGGCAAAATTACGGAGCTGGAAAAAAGGACAGGGTGTACAAAGGAATGAAAGTCTGTATGGCTATGTGCTTTACTTCCTCCCTAATACTTAGTTTCCTGTTTTATGCCTTTGGAAATCATATATATCTTCTTTTTACCACGGACGCCAGCGTGATTTCAATTGGGACAAACATTCTCCGTTATCTGGCTCCAGTCTATATCACTTACATCTCCATAGAGATCTGCTCTGGGTCTCTTAGAGGAACTGGGGACTGCTGGATTCCTATGCTGCTTACCTGTATGGGAGTCTGTCTGCTCCGTGTTGTTTGGATCTGGACCGTAGTTCCAAAACACCGTACCATTGAAACCGTAATTTTCACTTACCCCATGACCTGGGTTACTACTTCCGTGCTCTTTCTTATTTATTTCTTCTTTTTTAGCAGGCTCAAATGCTTGCGCTTCCCATTCCGCATAAAAAAATAATCCCTTCTGCCGAGCTCCTATTCCATAGGAGCCCGGTAAAAGGAACCATAAAACTGTTCTGTCCGAATGAGATTTACGATGACATGATCATCAACCTCGTGAATTAACCTGATGATATCGGCTACTTCGTAAGAGGACACCACCGTATGGAGAAGGTACATTTTCTTCTTACTATAGCCGCCTACCGCGTCCACACATGAAATTCCATGATGAAACGTATCCACATACTTTTTGGCAAGCTCAGGTCCTTTTACAGTGGTGATCTGTAACGTGACTCGTTCATACCTGTGATGAAAGGTAGATACTATCTTTGTTCCCACGAACTGGAACAAGATGGAGTAACCAGCGTATTTCCAGCCAAAGATTGCACCAAAGATACAAAGAAGAATTACATTGCCAATAAAGACCTGAGTCCAAATGGAATTTCCTGTTTTATTGGATACATAAAGTGCGATAAAATCAGTTCCACCTGTGGAAGCATTCCCCCGAAGTGCCAGGACAATAGCAAAACCATAAAGAACACCGCCGTAGACCACATTTAGCACTTCGTCGTCGAATAAGGGACCAAAGTGGAATACTCTTAAAAACATACTGACTAAAAAAACCTGAATCAGGGAAAACAAAGTAAATCGCTTGCTAATGCTTCTACTACATGCCCAAGCAACAGGAATATTTAATACGATCATGCCAAGGGAAGTAGATATATTAATACCAAATAAGGAAGTGATTCGATCAATCAAAATGGCGATTCCCGTAAATCCCCCAGATAGCAGCCCTGATGGCTGAATGAATGCCTGAATCACATAGGTCTGTAAAAGCGCAGATACAACAACAGCCAGTGTTGTCATCACATTTCTTACCCGCTTGTCTTTCCTTAGTTTTCGAAACATAATAATCCTCCTTATCTTTAAAAGCTATTATATGTAAGTTCTCAATCTATATCAATCTTTTTATAACAAAAAAAGAGGATTGCCTTTCCCCCACAGAAGGCAATCCTCCGTCACGATCCAAAACCGTCACGCCATATCGTTTTTGCTGTTCGGCATCCCCATGCCGATGTCAAGCACACAAGACACCCCTTTGTGCTTATTACATACACGATAATACCATAGTTTTCCAATTAAGTCAATGTTTTTCGTCTATTTTACTGAAAAACCACCCTTCAAAAGGTGATTTAAGGAATATTTTCACACAAAACAGGAATCACATCTTTTACCACATAGAATATTGAATAAAACATATTTTTCAGAAAATTGCACATACTTTCCTTATTGCCAATTCCCGGCCATTTTATAAGCAAGGAGATAACTACCATGGAATTTTCTACCAGCATTTCCGACAATATGAATTATCTAAACAACAAGCTTGATGTGGATGCGAACTTTGATATCGTTCACCGCACCTTTTATGTAGGTGACAAACTTGCCTGCCTCTACTGCATCGAAGGCTTCACCAAAAACGATGTATGGCAAAAGCTTATGGAGGATTTCTCTAGCCTAACTCCAGAAGACATGCTTATTGATGTCCAAGAGTTTTCTAAAAAACACTTTCCTTACACCCAGGTAAGCCTTGTCAAAGATGAATTTACCATGATAAAGAATTTACTTTCCGGACTTTCCTGCCTATTTATCGATGGATATGATAAGTGTCTGGTGGTTGACAGCCGAAATTATCCAACCAGAAGCGTGTCAGAACCAGAAAAAGATAAGGTCTTACGTGGGTCTAGAGATGGATTTGTGGAAACCCTCACCTTTAATACAGCCCTTATCCGTAGGAGAATCAGAGATCCAAAGCTGACCATAGAGATTACAAATGCAGGAGAAAGCTCCCACACAGACATAGCAATTTGCTATTTTAAAGGAAGAGTGGACGAAAAGCTCTTGGAAAAAATCAAGGAACTGATCAAAACGGTAAAAGTAGATGCGCTTACCATGAACCAGGAGAGCCTTGCGGAATGTATTTATCCCCATAAATGGTTCAATCCGTTTCCTAAATTCAAGTATTCAGAACGTCCTGACACGACAGCCGCCTCTCTTTTGGAGGGCAACATCGTTATCATGGTGGATAATTCCCCTTCTGCCATGATTCTTCCTTCATCCGTGTTTGATATCATTGAAGAAGCAGACGATTACTACTTTCCTCCCGTTACAGGAACCTATCTTCGCTTATCTCGGTTCCTGATTTCCATCCTGACCCTTTTTCTGACTCCTACGTGGCTTCTTTTTATGCAAAACTCAGATATGATCCCGTCCTGGCTTCAATTTATTAAGCTGTCGGAAATACCGCAGGTCCCTTTATTATTCCAGCTTTTGATCTTTGAATTCGCCATTGACGGATTAAGACTTGCTGCGGTCAATACCCCCAGTATGCTGACCACACCTCTCAGTGTGATTGCCGGTATTGTCCTTGGAGAGTACTCCGTAAAATCCGGCTGGTTCAACAGTGAAACCATGCTTTATATGTCCTTTGTCACCGTTGCAAACTACACCCAATCAAGCTTTGAGCTTGGGTATGCATTTAAGTTCATGCGAATGATCATGCTCATAACTACGGCCATGTTCAATGTATGGGGATTTGTTGGAGGCGTACTCCTTACCGTATGTGCCGTTGTCTTTAATAAGACCATAGCTGGAAAAAGCTATATCTACCCTCTGATTCCATTCCAATTATCGGAATTAAAGAAGCGGTTATTCCGTGGACGTCTTCCTCACAAGGCAAAATAACAAATCTTTTCTTTTGCAAAAACAGGCGGGGTTGCTTTCGCAAACTCCGCCTGTTATCATTCTTACTGATCGATGCTGTAGTTAGGTGCCTCTTTTGTGATATGGATATCATGAGGATGGCTTTCCTTTAAGGAAGCGGCTGAGATTTTTACAAATCTACCGTTCTCCTGAAGCTCCTTAACACCTTGTGCTCCACAATATCCCATACCGGAACGAAGTCCTCCTAACATCTGGAATACGGTATCCTCTACCATTCCTTTATAAGCCACACGGCCTTCCACGCCTTCTGGTACCAGCTTCTTGGCATCAGACTGGAAATAACGGTCCTTGCTGCCATTTTCCATCGCTGCAATGGATCCCATTCCACGGTACACTTTGTATTTTCTTCCCTGATATAACTCAAAAGAACCAGGGCTTTCATCACAACCTGCAAACAGGCTGCCCATCATACAGACACTACCGCCTGCTGCAACTGCCTTTACTAGGTCACCAGAGTACTTAATACCTCCGTCGGCAATAATTGGTACACCATACTCTTTTGCCACTGTGTAGCAGTCCATAACGGCGGTTACCTGTGGTACACCAATACCAGCTACTACACGTGTCGTACAGATGGATCCAGGTCCAATTCCTACCTTTACAGCATCTGCGCCAGCTTCAATAAGATCTCTGGTAGCATCTCCAGTTGCAACGTTACCTGCAACTACCTGAAGATCTGGATAAGCTTCCTTTATCATCTTCACACAACGAATTACATTTTCAGAATGTCCGTGAGCGGAGTCAAGAACAATAACATCTACTTTAGCATGAACCAGAGCATCAACTCGCTCCAACACGTTGGCAGTAATTCCAACGCCTGCGCCACATAAAAGTCTTCCCTGCTCATCCTTTGCGGATAATGGATATTTAATTTGTTTTTCAATATCTTTAATGGTAATGAGTCCCTTTAAATTAAAATCATCATCAACAATTGGAAGTTTTTCAACTTTTGCCTTTGCAAGAATTTTCTTTGCTTCCATAAGAGTAATGCCTTCTTTTGCTGTAACCAGATTCTCAGAAGTCATACACTCTTTGATCTTTCTGCTATAATCCTCTACGAATTTTAAATCACGGTTTGTAATGATGCCAACTAGTTTTTTCCCTTCTGTAACCGGCACGCCAGAAATTCGGAATTTGCCCATAAGCTCGTCCGCATCTTTTAATGTATGTTCTGGGGAAAGAAAAAATGGATCCGTTATGACGCCGTTTTCTGATCTCTTAACCTTATCAACCTCATCCGCCTGCTGTTCAATGGTCATATTCTTATGGATGATGCCGATGCCCCCCTGTCTTGCCATGGCAATCGCCATGCGGTGCTCGGTAACAGTATCCATACCTGCACTCATAAGCGGAATATTCAGCTTTATGGTTTTCGTAAGGTTTGTCGTTAAATCAACCTGATTCGGTATCACCTGTGAATATGCTGGAACTAACAGCACATCATCAAATGTAATGCCTTCGCCAATTATTGTACCCATTAATTTATTCTCTCCTTCTTTCGATTTTGAAAACACAACGCTTTCACGCGATTTGTTTATTTAGTTACATAGTTTAACAAATTTTACATTGGTTGTCAACGGACATTTTATTGTGGTTTTCCGTCTCGGGTGGACAATAAAACAATCCTATTTAAAAAAGAAAAAAAGAACAGGGACAATAAAAACTGTCCCTGCCTTTTTTCCTTTATATCTGAGAAACCACCTTACGGGGAGCTGTCATCTTGATACAGCGAAGCAGCTTGTCGTTAGGCTCAAAAATAACTTTCGTTCTTTCAGAACCCGACTGACTGATCATTGTATAAGTCTTAGCATCTGGAGTCTTGGAAGAAAAATCAAATACCTTCATTTCCTTAGTCTCATGGTCCCTGGCTTCTATGGAGCCGGTTGGGGCGATGATCTGTATCTCATCCACGGTAGCCTCCCAGGCTTTCTTTCTCTTGCTTTTGCCGTAGATACGGTCAATGGATAATGAGCCTGTCACAAAAAGATACTCAAATTCCACTTCACTGTTTCTAAATACCAGATATGTGGCTCCGCCCACAGCAAAGAGAATAATCACTCCGAAAATCCCAAAAGCCGGAGAGATGGAAAGTAAAAATGCAATTACGCATAAAATCCCCATTAAAATCTTAAGCACCATGGTATAGGCCGGAGCTTTGCGCTTCACAAGCCATTCTGCATACATTTCATTCATAATGATATTGGATCCTTTCTTCCCTGCCCATCATACCAGGGCATGAAGACTTACCCTTTGGGTGTTTCTTCTGTAGGATTATGTCTTACATCATATCCATTCCGCCTGGTGAAGGCATTGCAGGTGTTTTATCTTTCATATTAGCAACTACAGACTCAGTTGTCAATAAGGTAGATGCTACACTGGTTGCATTTTGAAGAGCGCTTCTAGTAACTTTAGTAGGATCTAAAATACCAGCTTCCACCATATCTACATACTCTTCTTTATATGCATCAAAGCCGATTCCGACTTTTGCTTCTTTTACTTTGCTGATGATGACGCTTCCTTCAAGACCTGCATTTGCTACAATGTGGTATAACGGTGATTCCAGTGCCTTTAAGATGATCTTTCCACCGGTCTTCTCATCGCCTTCTAATTTACTAACTAAATCCTCGATTTCAGTGATTGCATGAATATAAGCAGAACCGCCGCCTGCAATTACACCTTCTTCTACCGCTGCTCTTGCTGCAGATAAAGCATCTTCCATACGAAGCTTTGCTTCCTTCATCTCTGTCTCTGTGGCAGCACCTACACGGATTACTGCTACGCCGCCGGATAATTTAGCAAGTCTTTCCTGTAATTTCTCGCGGTCAAAGTCAGATGTAGTTTCCTCAATCTGTCCCTTAATCTGGCCGATTCTTGCAGTAATGGCTTCTTTATCTCCGCATCCGTCTACGATAACGGTATTTTCTTTCAGAATCTTAACGGATTTAGCACGTCCTAATAAATCAAGAGTTGCGCTCTTAAGATCATAGCCTAATTCATCAGAAATTACAGTTCCGCCTGTTAATACAGCGATATCCTGAAGCATCTCTTTTCTTCTGTCGCCATAACCTGGTGCTTTTACACCTACTACATTAAAGGTTCCTCTTAATTTGTTTACGATAAGAGTGGTAAGTGCCTCTCCTTCAATATCTTCTGCGATGATTAAAAGTCTAGCTCCAGACTGAACTACCTGCTCTAACAATGGAAGAATATCCTGAATGCTTGTAATCTTCTTATCTGTAATAAGGATATATGGATCGTCTAAATTAGCTTCCATCTTCTCCATGTCATTGCACATGTAAGCTGAGATATAACCTCGATCAAACTGCATACCTTCTACCAGGTCAAGCTCTGTCATCATGGTTTTGGATTCTTCAATGGTAATAACACCGTTGTTCGATACCTTCTCCATAGCGTCAGCTACCATCTCGCCTACGATATCGTCTGCTGCAGAAATAGCTGCAACTCTTGCGATGGATGCTTTTCCTTTAATAGGCTCACTCATGTTCTTGATTGCCTCTAGCGCTGCTTCTGTTGCCTTCCTCATACCTTTTCTAAGTACGATTGGGTTAGCACCTGCTGCCAGGTTCTTCATGCCTTCATTGATCATTGCCTGAGCAAGAACGGTAGCAGTGGTAGTTCCGTCACCAGCTACATCGTTTGTCTTAGTTGCAACTTCTTTTACTAACTGAGCGCCCATATTTTCAAAGGCATCTTCTAATTCAATTTCTTTTGCAATTGTTACACCATCGTTTGTAATAAGTGGTGCTCCAAATGATTTATCAAGTACAACATTTCTTCCTTTTGGTCCTAATGTTACACGAACGGTATCTGCTAACTGATTTACACCTGATTCAAGTGCTTTTCTTGCATCTACACCATATTTAATCTGCTTTGCCATGATTCATTCCTCCAGTTTTCTTCTAAAATGATAGAAAGTCATAAGGGCTTTCTGCTTAATTGACGGTCAATACCATCATTTATTTATTCGATCACTGCTAAAATATCGCTCTGCTTTACAATCACGAGTTTCTCGTCATCTTCGCCAGTCTCAATTTCTGTACCTGAATACTTGGAGAAGATTACCTTATCGCCTAATTTAACCTGCATGGTAACTTCCTTGCCTTCTACCAAACCGCCAGGTCCTACTGCGATAACTTCTGCCTGCTGTGGCTTTTCTTTTGCCTGACCCGGCAGAACAATACCGGACTTTGTTGTCTCCTCTGCAACCAACGCTTTTAACACAACTTTGTCAAATAATGGTACTAATTTCATTGCAATTCCTCCTCATAGCTTTTTTCTTATTTTCTTTCTTTTGGCTTCCCGAAAGAAGTTTTTTTATTATTCACATAATAAGTTATATCACTCATTATTAGCACTGTCAATAGTTGAGTGCTAACTTTATATTTTTTTTACATTTTTGCCATTTTGAACCCTTTTTTTCGCTTTACCTACTTAGTTTATAGAAATTTTCTTATTATATACCTTTCTTTTTTCCAATAGAAGTATTACAATAACAGAGAGAATGAAAGGAGTGTTATTTTATGGCAAAAAAGGGTTATGGTTTTGGGAAATTTGTGGCATTTGCTACAATCGCCGGAGCAGTTGCTGCAGGCATCTCTTATTTTACGAAATACAAATCTTTTCACAAAGAGTTGGAAGAAAATTTTCATGACTTTGAAGATGATGGCAATGACGATATTTCCAAAATTGATAGTACGATGAACCGTAACTATGTCTCCTTAAATGCAAACAAGGACGAGCTTAAGATTGCGGCTTCCGACATGGCAGACGCTGCTAAAGATGCAGCCGTTGCCGCTAAGAACCTGGTTAAGGACGCAGCTAATATCGTAAGCGATACAGCAAAAGAAGCGGCCTCCGCCATGGCATTTACTGCAAAGGACATGTTTGACTCTACATTAGAAAAAGAAGAAACAACAGAAGATACAGAGGATATCACAGAAGACGGTGGGCTTGATTATACCGCAGCCCAATCTCTGCCAGTGGAAGAAGTAGCCATGACAGAACCAGAACATGTGACAGACTCTATAAATGAGGCATCTGACGACGATACGACTACCATCGAAGAAGATGACATCGAATAATTTTATGAATGAACAGGATAAGGAGTTGTTCCCTATGATATAAGATCAATGGGAGCAGCTCCTTATTTTCTTTCTATAACTCCTTCGTCAGATTCATGCTTTATGCATGGCTTTAGTTTTAATACCGGTAACATCAAAAAGAGTTTCTTCTATAATAATCTGTTATTTCTGCATAATGTGAATGGCAAAGCCACCAAACTCACCGTCTAAATAGACGTTTTTTAATGCACCCTCCTCAGTATAAGCGGCAGTTTCCATATTAAAGGAGAAACCTTTCTCTTTCAATTCCTCTACAGCAGCAGTTAAATCAGATGTACGCATAGCAATATGCCCATTGGAACCAAGAAACGGTGCTTTCATACATTCAAAGTATGGACCTGCAAATTCAGATTTCTGTCCATGGCGAGGTTCTATGTTGAACATCATGCCTAAAAGCTGTGCAAGCTTCTCTGCCTCCTCTGCATTCGGTGTATTGATACCAACATGTTCTAATTCAAATTTGATTTTCACAATGATACCTCTTTCTATCTCTAATTTTTGTCAGGTTCCTTCTCTATCCTTACATTGGGAACATCAGGAGTGAACCAGCGGTCAAAGCAATCAAACGAATAAAGTATTGCGGAATGGTAAATTTCCAGAATTCCGATATCTTATAATTTCCAACCCCCATAACCATTGCAGGCATACCATCGATAGGAAGGAAATGTCCACACCAGCCAGATATTACGATTGCACATGCGGCAGCAGTAGGATCAAGTCCAAGACTCGTACATGTGGCAATCGCAAGAGGTGTGAATACATAAACGGTTCCAATGGTTGATCCCGTCATTGTTGCCAGCACGCTTGTAAGAATACAGAACGCAAGGATCATAAGGAAAGGATTGATGTTTGTTCCAAGCATACCTGCTACGGTGGAACCAACAAGATTGGTTAATCCAGTACTTCCAAGTGCATCAGCAATCCCGATAACGCCGGCTGACATCAGTATGATGGGCGCACATATTGCATCACGTATCTCTTTGAAATCCATGACTCCAATCACAAGAATTACTGCTACAGACAGACCAGGAATTGCATAACCTGCATCACCAATAAAACTCTGGAGTATCATACCGATTACGGCAGCTACGAAAGCAACATATGTTACCTGCTCTTTCCACTTAGGTAAAGTACTAACAGATTCTCCTTGAGCCTTTGCCGCATCTGTTGCCTTAGCGATGGGATGATCTGGAAGGAACTTGTACTGAATCACACAGTTAAGCAGAAAACCAAGAGACAGTATTAAGTTAATGATTGCAAACTTAACGACTGATACCTGGGCAAGAACACCTGCACTGTTAAGTACAGCAATTACAATTCCATACTGCAACGCAGTGTTAAATGGCAGTAATGGGTGATTCGCTGCAAATCCGGCAGTCATAATGACTTTTGATGGAGGAAGCTGTTTGTTTTCTGGCAAAGTTGAAAGTAAACCAATGGTCAGAACGTAGTATGCAGTGGAACCAGTTCCGAACAAACTGCAGCCAATCATAACGATTAAAATTATCATCAAAAACGCTTTAAATTTCCCCTTATTTGCAATGTTAAACATAGATCTCTTAAAGGCAGTAATAAAACTCGTCTTTTGAAGTGCTGCAATAATTGCCATGAATTCAGCAAGCATAATAATTGTAGAATTTGAAAATCCAGCAAATGCGCCCTTAATATCAGTTATTCCAAAAATGACAAGTAATAGGCATGCTAGTAATGGAGGCGCGCCGAATGGTAGTTTATCCGTCATAATCAGTATAATCATGAATACAGTGATTGCTAAAGCAATGATCATTTGAGGTGTCATTTTATTTTCACCCTAGCCTTTCTTGGTGTCATAGTTCACTCTTAACGCTATGTTACGCATATTTATGACACATTTCGTTATATTTTTGGTGTATCACTTGGAATGTCTTATTCGTTCCTTCTACAGTGGCAAATATCAGTGGCTCTTAGCAGCTGTGGGGTTATACAGACCAACCTGCTCACGTTTTTCCCCAAGAATATCTTTCTCACTGAACTTTATATACTTTACTCCTTTGCGAGTACGTGCCGCATATGCAAGATGTAACATTCCATCTTCACTTTGCATGATATATGGATATTCATACTGCTTATTGTTTGTCTTATTCTCATCCCCCATATATCCTTCCCCTCGCTCCATCCAGCGTATCATAGGGAACGTCTGGCCTCCATCTTCTGATAGGGCTACCGCCACAGGGCAACGAAGTCCTGGCCAGGAAGCTTTACCAGGCTGTGGAGATGGGGTACAAGTTGGATTGTATGCGATAGCAATACGTCCACTCTGAAGCTTTATGGCGCTTACGCTGGAGTTATTATTTGGCAAAGATGTTGGTACCGGCTCACTCCAGGTCTCTCCCCAGTCAAAGGATTCGCTTCGATGAATGCGATAGGCTTCTCGGTTTCGCATAAAAGCCACCAAATGTCCTGATTCAAGCTCAACAACATTTGCATGAACATGGCCGTTGCTTTTAGGCATCATAACCGTTTTCCAGGTTTTTCCTTCATCATATGAGATACGAAAAACAGTTGGATCTCCAGACAGACCTTCTAGAGAATCGGTACAAATCCAATTTGAAAATATCCAAGTACCATTTGAAAGAACCTGAATCGGCTGGCGACAAAAAGTACCTTCCTCTGGGAAATATGTTTCATATGGTCCCCAGGTTTTTCCGCCATCACTGCTTTTTTGGCAGCGGACTACTGCAGTATACTGCATGTTATCTTTCCCCTCTTGACGATCAAGCTGAGCTGTGTACATTGCCCATACCTTATGATCAGGACCATAGAAGAGAGAAGGATTTTGTTCACTACGTGTTGAATCGTTGGAGATATCTTCTGGAGGCAGCCATTTTGTACTTCCTTTTGGAAGTATGGAGCAGATAATATGAACATCAGCGCTGCCTTCATAGCTTCCTGCAAACCAACAACAAAGAAGATCACCATTAGGAAGTTCCAGCATTGCCGGGGCGTGGGCAGTCGGATAGCCACCACTTGGTAACAAAGCTTCATATACTCCCATTTCTTCATTCTCGTAGATTGTTCCATCCCAGGTGAGACCTGGAAGTTTCGGATATTGCATACGTTTCCTCCTTATTACTAGTAAATATAAAATGTTTAGCGATTACAGTGTATTGCGTCAGATAGGTTATCAAGTAGTTGTAATCACCCTCCCCTCTTCTTCTACTGCCAGACAAATCGCTGTTTGAGAAGAACTGTTTTATTCTTGATCCCATTATGACATATCAGTTGGTCATTTACATCAAAATAAAAATCAAATATGTTGCATTTTAGAACAACATTGATAAGAATCGTGTTTAAAATTGAAATACATTTATAATAACAACATAATTTCTTTCTAAAAATTTTATATTTTTATCTGATACGCACAAAAAAAACGGAAACCAGATCATAATCTGTTTCCGTTTTTTAATACTTGTATCAATATTATAACCATGTATTGTGAATGATTCGAAAGTACATAGTACATTTTTACTTATTTTTTAGCTGGCTGCGTCTTATAAGCTTCATGACTTCCATAATCGGAATGATAGAAACTGCAATTAAAATCGCCACAAAATATTCCGTTAGTGAAATATGTTCAAACTCAAATGCTCTGCTTAAAAATGGTACATAGATGACTGCAGTCGTCAGTACAAACGATGCCAGAAGCGATCCAAATAAAAACTTATTTTTCGTCTTTAACCGAAAGATTGACTCATGTCTGGAACGCATATTAAAGGAGTGGAACATCTCAAGAAGTGACAGGGATAAGAATGCCATCGTCATACCATCAGCACTTTCTGCAATTTCCCATAATCCGCTTTCCATGTAATGACCTACAAAATATGCCAAAAGAGTAAGAAATCCAATGACGGCTCCCTGGAATAATGTTTCACCAGCAACCCCATCTGCAAAGATACCATCCCCTGCATTTCTTGGATTACGTTTCATAATATCAGCTTCCTGTTCCTCCATGCCAATCCCTATGGCTGGGAAACAGTCTGTAATTAAGTTTATCCATAATAGATGAACTGGTTTTAATATCGTAAAGCCAAGTAAGCTGGCAATGAATACAGCAATGACTTCTGCAAGGTTTGAAGATAAGAGGAACTGAATGGCTTTTCTTATATTGTCATAAATACGTCTTCCTTCTGCAACCGCACTTACGATGGTTGCAAAATTATCATCTGCGAGAACCATATCTGCAACATCCTTGGTAACATCGGTTCCAGTAATTCCCATACCAACGCCGATATCTGCTTCCTTAATGGATGGAGCATCATTAACACCATCTCCAGTCATCGCAGTTACCTTAGATAATTTTTTCCATGTTTTTACAATGCGTACCTTATGCTCTGGCTGCACTCTGGCATACACGGAATAATTTTGTATGCTTTTTTCAAGTTCTTCCTCGGACAGTTTATTTAGTTCGGCTCCTGTGATGGCCATACTTTCATCTTCAAGAATGCCAAGTTCTTTCGCGATCGCGACTGCTGTATCCTTATGATCTCCAGTAATCATGATCGCACGAATTCCAGCTTCCTTACATTCAATAATTGCAGATTTCACCTCAGGTCTTACTGGATCAATCATACCGGATAAGCCAAGGTATATCAAATCATGTTCTATTTCAGCGGGTTCAATGGAATAAGGCAATTCAGACCATTCTTTCATAGAAGCACATAAAACCCGAAGTGCTTTATCTGCCATTTCCTTATTAGATGCAATAATTTCTGTACGAAGTCTATCTGTCATTTCTACTATATTGCCATCAACATAAGCCTTGCTACATCTCTTTAGCACCTCATCCGGAGCACCCTTGGTAAACTGAATGACAGTACCATCAGACTTTTTATGAAGCGTTGACATCATTTTTCTAACTGAATCAAAAGGCGCCTCGGCAACTCGAACATATTCCTTCGCAAGTTCTGGTTTTGACAAACCATTCTTAAATGCATCATTGACAAGTGCACATTCTGTAGGCTCTCCGATTGCCTGTGATGTATCTATATCCATCTCTGCATCAGAGCAAAGGGACATTGCAGTCATAAGAAGCTTCTCATCAGAACAGGAATGTTCTACAACGGTCATCTTATTCTGAGTCAAAGTTCCTGTTTTATCAGAACAGATAATTTGTGTACATCCAAGAGTTTCTACAGCAGTAAGCTTTCTTATGATTGCATGTTCTTTTGACATTTTTGTAACGCCAATGGAGAGAAGTATGGTAACAACGGCTGCAAGGCCTTCGGGAATAGCTGCTACTGCAAGAGAAACGGCTATCATAAAAGTATCAATGAGAGCATCAAGGTGAATTTCACCTCCAGCTATAAGTATTCTGGCCATATCAGTAGCAAACATAACGGCACAGATAGCCAGAACCATAATGGATAATCCCTTTGAAAGCTGATTGAGCTTTATCTGCAAAGGGGTCTCTTCCTCTTTCGCCGTGTTAATTGCATCAGCAATACGCCCAATCTCTGTATCCATTCCTGTATAACATACAACCGCTTTTCCACGGCCATAAACGATGGTAGAGCCTGTATAAACCATGTTTTTTCTATCGCCGAGAGTAACTTCCTCTGAACCTGTTCCTATGGCTTTTTCAGTTTTTGTTACAGATGTTGATTCTCCTGTCAGTGCAGCCTCTTCCACTTTTAGACTGGCACATTCAATTAATCTTGAATCTGCAGGTACTGCATCTCCTGCCTCTAAAAGAATAATATCTCCAGGAACAAGCTCTTCGGAACGAACACTTTCAATTTTATCATTTCTTATTACATTTGATGTCGCTGCTGCCATTTCCTGAAGTGCTTCTATGGCGGCTTCTGCTTTTGATTCCTGATATACTCCAAGTGCTGCATTAATGGTAACAACAAGAAGAATAATGACAGTATCTATCATGCTTTCCCCCACATAGAGTGAGGTAATACCAGAGATAACTGCTGCAATCATAAGTACAACGTTCATAAAATTAATCAGTTCGTTAAAAAACTTTTGAATCAGACTGGGCTTTACACCTTCTTTTAGTTTATTCAAACCATATTTTGATTTCCGTTCCTCCACCTGCGCACTGGAGAGTCCCTGTGTCGATGTTTTAAGATTTTCAAGTACTTCAGAGGACTTCATTAAATACTCTTTTTGCATTTTTCTTCTCCCACTTTTTTATACAAAATTCAACAACATTATTTATTTTACACCAATACCAAAATAAATCCAGTAGGTTTTTTTATCTATTTTAAAAATAGTCTGCCCTTTCGCAACGTAAAAATAATTTATTCTACATTGCAAAAGAGCAGACTTCGGTCTGAACAGATTCTTTATTATTTCATATCCTTATCTGTATTTTCCTTAAGTACTTTTGAAAGAGCTTCAATTCCTTCCTCGCAAAGATAGTTAAATGGTCTTCTGCAGTCTCCTACTGGATAACCTAACATAGCCACTGCTTTCTTAACAATCGTATTAGGATTGCCATATTTAAATACAGCTCTAAAACTAGCAATGGATTCCTGAACCACTTCCGCCTCTTCTAGTTTACCCTCCATAAATAAGTTGTAAATAGATGACAATACTTCTGGATATACATTAGAACAACCTGCGATACCACCAAAACCACCTTCTTTCAAGCAAGGAAGTATGAGTGCATCATTTCCGGAAAGTACATAGAAGTCTTTTTCAAGCTCACGTGTTTCCGTAATATAAGCTTTCAGATTATCCCAATCACCGCTTGAATCCTTAGCTCCAACAATTAAATCAACGTCCTTTGCAAGTTTTGCAACAGTTTCAGGAAGTAACTTATTGCCAGTACGAGCAGGAATGTTATAAAGTACGATTGGCGTATCAACGTGCTTTGCAATTTCAACATAGTGATCATATAATTCTTTCTGTGACGCAACTGCAAAGCTTGGTGTGATAATGGATAAAACATCTGCGCCTAACTCTTCTGCTTTCTTACTCATACGGATTGTATCTTTTGTGGATATTAAACCGGAGCCAGCATATACAGGTACTCTTCCCTTAACCTGATCGATGGTAGCTTCTAGAACTTCAACCTTTTCGTTTTCGCTTAATATGTAGCCTTCCCCATTCGTTCCAAATGGGAAAATTCCATGTACTCCACTGCTGATAAGGCGTTCAACCTGATTGCGCAGCTCTGTAAGATTTACAGACTCATCTGCATTCATTGGTGTTAAGATTGGGGTAATGATACCTTTTAATTCTACTTTCTTCATCTTGTTGTCCTCCTAGACTTATTTCATTATTTTTAGTGCAATTCTACACAAAATATCCTCTGTTCCAAATCCCCCAGACTTAGAGATGATCTGTTGGTTATACCCATTCCAAATAAGCTTAGAAACAACTAACCCTGGTTCTATCTCACACACCGGTTCTATCTGTGTACACCCAACTAGTTTCATGTATCCCATAAGTGTATCTCCTCCTGACATAAGGATGGTCAAATCAACCTTTTCCTCTGCAAGAGCTTTTACAATATGTCCATGTGCCTGTGGTATCCGTGTTCTTAACTCATCAATATTCTTGCTTTTATCAGCCACGAAATTCACGATATTTTCTTCCGTGTCAAACGAATCCACAATTACCTTTTTGTTCGTTTTACACATATTAATAATTTCTTCCAGAAACTTCTTTCCTTCTGAAGTATTGTAATAATTAGTATCGTACTTCTGTTCCATCGTAAGTCTTCTTCTTATAAAGCTATCATTACGTTCTGCATATTCTAATTGTCTGAGTGTAATCTTATTTAGGCTTCCACATGCCACATACAAACCATCCGTCTTTTCGTATGATGACACTTCTTTGCTATTGCATAAAACTTTTTCCGCCAATCGCTCTCCAAGCACTGCACAGCCTGCGATAAGTTTCAGCCCATTCATCTTGACTAATTCGTCTAATCTATGATCAATATCCCTCACAGTTTGAGTGTCGCATACGATTATTTCTGACATGGGATTCATCTTATCCGTAATGGGTTCTTCTACGCTTTTACAAATAACAGAGATGTCACTTTGATCCTTTATAATGTCTGGTATATACGACTTAGTAACTGGATCAAATGGATCTTTTCCAAATACACTGTCCTCTAGTAATTCTCCGGATATATAGTGCACTCCACCCTTTGTGATTCTTCCTATTTCCGGATGTCCTGGGAGAAAATAAATCGGGAAGCCTTTTATGGCATCAGCTACTGCCTGAAGTTCTGAACCAATATTTCCACGTAAGGCTGAATCCGTCTTTTTAAATATAATTCCGATCCCATTTTTGAGCGCCCAATCAGCAATGCTGTATACAACCTCATAGGAATCCTTGGCTGACATAGGTCTGGACTCTGAATCTACAACAATAATTTCAGTGTCTGTTTTTACATCATTTCCATCTAGCTTACCTTCTGTGAATACCTGAGTGCGAATCCCACGTTTGGCAAATTGTATGCCAGTATCTAACGCCCCAGTAATATCATCTGCTATAATTAACATCCTTACCATACAATCCCCCTCCACTACTTACTTACTTGATGCTAGGCGAATCGCATAGTCGATTGAATTAGTAAGACTTAACTCACTGGATATTCCTTTTCCAGCTAAATCAAAACCCGTTCCATGGTCCACAGATACTCTTATAATCGGAATACCAAGTGTTATATTTACACCTGATACCGCATCCCATTTTTTAAGATCCTTATTATAATTAAAGCCCTTAACCTTTAAAGGAATATGTCCCTGATCATGATACATTGCAACAACGATATCATACCAGCCACCTAATGCTTTTGAAAAAATAGTATCAGCAGGTGTTGGTATTCCTTCTGGAATGCAGATACCTTCTGCCATGGCCTCATCAATTGCTGGCTGAATTTCTTCTATCTCCTCTGTTCCAAACAGTCCATTTTCTCCGCAATGGGGATTTAATCCAGCCACTCCGATTTTCGGATTTTCAATGCCAATGGCTTTACAGCCCTCATTTGCAATTCTGATAACTTCTAACACTCTGGCCTTTTTTACCTTGTCACAAGCTTGACGAAGGGAAACATGAGTGGATACATGGACCACCCTTAAATCTTCATGCGCCAGCATCATGGTATACCGATCTGTATGAGTGTATTCTGCATAGATTTCTGTATGTCCTGAGTAATGATGTCCAGCCATATTGATTGCCTCTTTATTTAATGCATTGGTTACCGTTGCATCAATGGTTCCATTCATTGCCAGTTCAATAACTTTGACAACATACTGAAATGCTGCCTCCCCACACATCTTAGATATTTTTCCATAGATATGTTTTTCCATATCAACCATACCCATGTCGTATACATCAATCGTTCCATATTCAAAGACTGCATCTTCCACTTTATTAACCGCATGGATTTTAATCTCATTTTCCTTATCCAGTCTTTTTACGATCTCTTCCATACAATTCGCATCACCGATTATGATAGGACGACACGTTTCATATACGTCTTTATCCAGCAATACCTTCACTGATAACTCAGATCCATTTCCAGCGGGATCACCCATAGTTATTCCGATAATCGGTCTTTTCTTCATTGTCTCACCTTCCTTATTTAAGAACCTTTAAGTAAATATTTCTTATATCTTCAAGGCTTAATTCCTTCCTATTATTAACAAGTAATCTCTGTTGTTTGCTTCCTGCCTCTACTAAAGTTTCCAAATCTTCCTTTTTAACACCAAATTCTTTTAGATCTGTAGGAATGTTGGTACACTTCACAATGTCAGCAATCTGATCAATGACATACTGTGCTTTTTCAGATTTCATTTTTACTGGGAGGCCATGGAATACGGCATCATATAACTTAGCAAGTCTGTCTTCACATGCATCTTTATTAAATTCCATAACATGTGCAAATAAAATTGCATTGGATACACCATGAGCAATATGATATTTTCCTCCAAGGGGATAAGATAACGCATGAACTGCTGTTGTACCGCTTCCAGTAATGGCTACTCCACCATAAAAGGCACCTAAAAGCAGATTGTTTTTTGCCTCTAAATTATCAGCATCATTATATGCTTCTCTGATATTATTAAAAATCAATTTCGCCCCTGCAAGTGCATATGTGTCAGATAGTGGAGTTGCTTTTTTTGATGTATAACACTCGACTACGTGAGCCAGCGCATCCACACCAGTTGCTGCGACGATTGATTTTGGAAGTTTCTTTATGAAATTTGCATCAAGAATCACGTAATCCGGTATCATATTATCATTTACAATCCCTTTTTTCGATTGTTCTTCTGGAATTGCAACAATTGCATTACAAGTCGCTTCGGAACCAGTACCACAGGTAGTCGGAATCATGATTGTTTTCAATTGTTTTCTTGCCTGAGTCGGATCATCTAATAAATCTTTTACGGAATATGTAGCACCTTTTAAAACAGAGCAAAGTTTTGCAACGTCCATAACGCTGCCGCCGCCAATGGCAATAATCAAATCACCATCATAATCCTCGACTTCTTTCATCACTCTTTCTGCATCCTGGTAAGCAGGTTCTGGTGTCAAACTATCATATACTCTGTACTGCGTATTCGTTTCATCTAACAGGTTTGTCAAAATATCTAAGAGCCCATGTTCGCGTATCCCTTTATCTGTAAATATAATTATTTTCTTTGAATCTTCTTTCTTAATTATGGCATTTACATGTTCAATACATCCTTCTCCGCCATATACGCAAGATGGAATTTTAATTTGGTAGCTCATTTCAGTTCCTCCTAGTTATTTTATTTTCTCGTCTCAATATAAAACATTTTATCTATATACCTATATTATACTATCATGACGTGGCGATTCAAGTGATATACCTTCTAATTTACGTCTTATATTAATACACGTTATATCTAAATCGTTGCTTTTTGCGACATTTGATATTATAATAGTATCGAAACAACTAACAAATTGGGTTTTACACATTGGGAGAGTTTATGCAGAAGGTTAAGATACTTGTCATTGCTCCATACGAGGGAATGACAGAAATATTTGAGAATATTTCTAAAAATCGTGATGATATTGATTTAACAATTCAAACTGGGGACTTGAATACCGGGCGAAAAATTGTTGAAAACTTAGCTCATAAAAACTACGATGTCATTATTTCAAGAGGTGGTACGGCTGAACTCATTCGTTCCTCTGTTGAAATTCCTGTAGTTGATATATCAATTTCGGGTTATGACATTCTTCGTAGTATTAAGATGGCAGAAAGTTACTCTGGCAAGCTTGTTATCGCTGGATTTTCCGGGATTACCAAGCAAGCACGGGTACTCTGTGATTTGCTTCAATATGATATCAATATCATTACATTTACAAGTGAAGAGGGTGCTCTTGCTGCTCTTCGCGCAGCAAGAAACGATGGCGCGTCACTTGTACTTTGTGATATGACAGGCGCAAATTATGCAAAAATTTTAAATATGAACTCTATTCTCATAACTTCAGGTACGGAAAGTATTAACGATGCAATCAATGAAGCGAAAAAAATAGTCCATTCCTCCAATCATGTGCACAAACAAAAGAATCTTTTTCAGAGTCTTCTCACTGATGAGGACCGAGAGTTCCTCATTTATGATCCTGCAGGTTCCCTATGGTTTTCAAGTTTTTCACTTGATGGAATGAATGTATCACTGATGAACGTGGTTCAAACATACTTAAAAGCCTTCTTAAAAGTTCCAAACCAAAGTGTTGCCAGGCAGATACGTGATAAAGTCTACACGTTCACTTGCCGTCATCTCTATATTGATGAGCAAAAATATACAGCTATCATAATAAACCAAAAGCTTGCACTTTTTGCTGAGGATGATATCGGAATCACCATATATAATAAGCCAGATTCGGATTCCACAAATTTTTCAAACTTTTTTGGAAGTTCCAATAAAATCGGCAACACGGCTCATATCATAGAGGAATACAGCAAAAGCTACCTTCCCGTATTAATTACTGGAGAAGATGGCACTGGCAAAGATAAGGTAGCATCTCTTATGTACGAAAATGGTCCGTATCATACTTCACCTTTTTATGTCATAGACTGCAAATTTATTAGCGAACGTAAATGGAACCATATCATGAATAATGAGAATTCTCCTCTTGCAGATGTACATTCTACCATATACATCAAAAATGTCTGCATGCTCTCTCATTCTCAGCTTGAAAAACTATTTAACTATATCGACCACACGGACCTTACAAAACGAAATCGCATGATTTTCTCTCTTTTGATTACCAATGAGATATCACCAGAATCCACCGATATTAAAAATCACTTAGAAAAGCGACTCTCTTGTTTAACCTTAAATCTGCTGCCACTAAGAGAAAGAAGTGACGACATTCCAAGCATTACCGCATTATATCTTCATAAGCTAAATGTATCACTTGGAAAACAGATTATTGGTTTAGAAGCAGAGGCAATGGATATTTTCACTGCTTTTCCTTGGACTCAAAATCTGGATCAGCTACATCATGTACTTAAAGAACTTGCCGTGGTCACAAAGACTCCTTATATCACCTATCATGATGTAAAATATTTCCTTGATCAGGAAATGCCAGCAATGCCTTCACTGCCTTCCGTCGACTTGGATCTAACACAGACTTTAGACGAAATCAACTATCAAATTATACTAACTGTATTGGAAGAAGAACATGAAAATAAAGAAAAGACTGCAAGCAGGCTTGGAATCAGTCGAAGCACGTTATGGAGAATTTTGAAGACTCACAATGGGATATAGATTAAATCTAGATAAGAGAATCCTGCTTGCAGGATTCTCTAGCTGAGGGAAGTTGCGTTAGGAAGATCATTTTAACCCGGTCTTTATTACGGCTCAACGTAATATTGAAACCCTGCATCAGTGATCATCTTTATGGTATCATCAATCCCCTGACCGTCAGCCGTCAAATAACCAGAGGCGAAAATGGAATCTGCTGCATAGAACATTTGCTTTTCTCTTCCTTTTAAATACACCTCTCTGCCTGCCGCACAACGGATATCCGACTGTGGGCATAAAAGGCGGGCTAGGCATAAGATCTTTAAACAGTAATCCCCTGTCAAGTATGAGGTGTCTCTATGCTCCAGGGCTGTTCCTTCTAATGGGATAAGAAAATTGATTGGAACTGCTTTAGGCTGTATGGACTGTATCTGAAAAAGCATATCCACCACATCTGTGTTATCCTCTCCCAATCCGATGATTCCTCCACAGCATAATTCAAAGCCAAGGCTTTTGAGTCTCTTTATATTGTCCAGGCGTTCCTCATATGTATGAGAGGTACAGATATTGGGATAATGTTTTCTACTGGTATTTAGATTATGATTGATTCTGTCTACACCTGCTTCTCTTAACATCACCGCCTGTTGTTCCGTCAAAAAACCAATGGAACAGCATATGGGGCTGTTTGTTTCTTTCTTAAGTTTTCTTACTTCATCAGCAAATTCACTGATTTCCCCATCTGAAAAACGGATTCCGCTTAAGCCAATGCAATGGCGGGCTAAGTTCTTCTCCTTTACGGTATAGCCATCCTGTTGCAGCTTCTCATAGGTAATAAGCTTGTATTTGTCAATATCCGCCTTGGAATCCCGGGATTGGGCACAATAGGTACAGTTTTGGGAGCAGTCTCCGCTTCGTGCGTTGGTAAGGAGGTGAATTCCCACGGTATTGCCCTTATACTTTTTCCTGATTTCATATACCTCTTCTAAAAGGATTGGGAGTTCCTTCTCTGGCAATTCTAAAATTGATAATGCCATCTCTCTTGTCATATTCTTAAGATCATACTTCATTTTCAGACTCTCCTTTTTTTATCTCATGATGGGATGTAGCTTTTTTATGAGTGATATACTTATAAAAGTCTTCAAACAGTCTCCTGCCAAAAATGGCAAAACACAAACCAATAGAGCTGCCACAAAACCGGTACCGGTAATGAGGCAATACCACATTGTTCCAAATAAATAAGTAAGAATCCATCCGGCATAAATGGCCGCCGCCATTGCTTTCATGGATTTTTTCCCAAACCGTTCCATCAAAAATCCACTAAGATAGGCAGAGAATATGTAGGCGATGATATATCCCCCTGTAGGACCAAATATCCGCCCAGGACCCCCAGAGAATCCGGAGAAGACCGGAAGCCCTATCACTCCCATTAAAATATATACAAGCTGACTTAAAGCCCCATATCTGGCTCCTAAAAGGCCGGCGGCTGTATAGGTGGACAAGTGAGTCATATTAATTGGAACGGGACCAATTGGAATGGTAATTTGAGCTAATACAGCATTTAGAGCGGCAAAGAAAGCACATAGAACCCATTTTCTGCTTGTTGTAATCATGATCATAACCTCCTGATGTAATTTCAATTCTTTGCCATTATACAAAGACAGGCTCCAATTGTCAACCACTTTATATTTATAGGTTAACAATTAGGAGAATTCATAAAAAGTAACGCAAAACAGCGTCTTGCTCCGGTTATAAGCCGAGCAAGACGCTGCTTTCATTTCCCATTTGATATGGGTATGATTTTTGAATTTAACTGTTATTTCTCATAAAGAAACTCTTCTGGTAGTGTTACTTTGAAATCACGAGCCAGATCACGGAAATTTCCTGCTGTAATGGTCTGAAGTTTGTCAGGTCTGATGGAGAGAACCTTTACGAGTATTTCAGCAGACTTCTCCACTGTATGCATCAGGCCAAAGGTTAAGTCAAAGTCTTCTCCTGAGGCAAACAAGCCGTGATGAGCCCAGATAGCCACATCATACTTCTTCATAAGCTCGCTGGTAGCAACTGCAATTTCACGTCCGCCTGGCACCATCCAGCCTACAACACCAACGCCACTTGGAAATACCACGGGGCATTCGGTAGCCATTTCCCACAATTCTCTTGTAAATACTTCATCTTCCAATGGAAGCACAAAGGTAAGAGCAATTATATTCGTAGGATGAGCATGGTAAATCACGCGGTGAGCTCCTCCTGTTGCCGCCTTTTTCACCTCATGGTTCATTAAATGGGAAGGTAGTTCACTAGTAGGACGCCCACCTTTTGAGAGTCCCCATAAGATTTTATAATTTTCTCCGCTCTCATCTATTTCTATGATGCAGCTATTAACTTCCGGTTCAAGAATCACATTACGGAAATATTTTCCGCTTCCTGTTACCATGAAGCACTCTCCAGAAAGTCCTTTTACCGTTGTTCCTATGGGCTGCCATGGAGCATCAGACGTAAGCTCTTCTCTAACAGATTCCACCTCTTCCTGTTTGATTCGATAGCTTAAGTTTCCGCCATTTCTTTCATGCCAGTTCTGTTTAAAGCCATCGTCACACAAACGGATAAAGCCTTTTACAAATTCCGCATCTAAAATTTTCATGTTTATTTTCTCCTTATTTCCGGTTTAATAATACTTCTTTCTCATAGGTAGCAACTTCTTTAAACCAGTCTTCCTTCGCTGGGACTCCATTCAATTCACAGAAATAATTCCATACATCACCAATGGGATAAAGCTTTAATTCCTCCTGAAGCATCATCAGTTCAGTGAAGCTACGGGAATTTTGAAGCTGTGCCAATTTTTCATTAGGAAGAAGCAGGGCGTTAAGTAATGCCTTTTGCATGTTTCTCATTCCAACCACCCAGGCACTGATGCGGTTGATGCTGGCATCGAAAAAGTCAAGTGCTAAAAGAACTCGGTCGGAACCGCCCCGTATGATTTCCTTTGCGATTTCCTTTGTCTCATCATCAAATAATACTACGTGATCACTATCCCAGCGCACTGGTCTAGTCACGTGAAGGGCAACTTTATCAAAGAATAAAAGCATGGAAGAAATCTTATCCGATACTACTTCCGTTGGATGATAATGTCCGCTATCAAGAAGGCACAAAATATCATTTTTTGAAGCGTAATTCATATAAAATTCATGGGAGCCTATGGTGCAGCTTTCCATACCGATTCCAAACACCTTTGATTCTACTGCTACAAGCACCTTTGTTTTATCATACTCCATGGAGAGGATCTGGTCCAGAGAATCCTTAAGTCTTGCTCTTGGAGAGGTACGATCCGCTGGAATATCTTTAAATCCATCCGGAATCCAGATATTCATGGTACAAGGATTTCCCTGTTCTGTAGCAAAATATTCAGAGATTTTGATACACGCTTTTACATGATCAATCCAGAAAGATCGAATCTTTGGATCTTCGCTTGATAAGGTGGCATTTTCTGCGTTGGCATGGGAGAACAAGGTTGGATTAAAATCAATTCCGATTCCCTTCTCCTTTGCAAACTCCACCCATTTTTTAAAATGTTTTGGCTCTAATTGATCTCTGTCGACCCATTCACCCTCTTCGAAAATGGCATAGCTTGCATGTAAGTTAATGCGGTGCTTTCCGGGAATCAGACTTAATGTTTTATCCATATCCGCCATCAATTCCTCTGGGTTTCTGGCGCGTCCTGGATAGTTACCTGTTGTCTGGATTCCTCCTGAAAGAGCGCCTGCTCCGTCAAATCCAGTTACATCATCTCCCTGCCAGCAATGCATGGAGATAGGAATTTCCTTTAAAGCTTTCATTGCAACATCTGTATCCACACCAATTGCTTTGTATACTTCTTTCGCTGCATCATATCTTTCTTTTAATGTCATCATCTTTCTTCTCCTTTAATCTATTAATCCAGATGAAATACCGGTTTGAGTGAAACAGATACAGGGCTATTGTCCGGGTTGGTGCTCATAATATCTGCCATGAAATCCCACCATTTTCGGTTGATTGGAGTATCGGCTGATTTGGCCCATCTCTCCTCATCCTCAATCTCAATATAGCCATAAAGAACATTGGTTTCTTCGTCTAAAAATATGGAATAATTATGACCCCCGCACTGATTGATCATTTCCCTCATCTCCGGCCAGAGCATATTGTGCCTCTTTTCATATTCTTCCGCCATTCCTTCATTTAAGTACATTTTAAATGATTTTCTGATCATATATTTTTCTCCTTTATTCCGATTGTTTCAAAGACTTATATTCTTTCACTGCAAAAGACTGATATACTACTTCTCTTGCCTGTTTTAAACCATTAAATTCATGATTTGCAAGCATCTGTGCAAGCAAGTTTCCAATGGCAGTGGCCTCTCCTGGTCCTGCATATACGGTTCGCTCCGTAAAGTCTGCCGTTAGCTGGTTTAGATACTCTGCGTTAGAACCGCCGCCCACCACATGTATGGACTCATATGTTTTGCCGGTAATGGATTCCAGCTCTTTCACCGTCTGAGCGTAGCAAACGGCTAAACTGTTATAGATAACTGCTGAAATCTCTCCAGGCGTGTTTGGAACCTGTAAATCCTTCTCCCTGCAATACTCTTTTACTGCCGTTATCATACTTTCCGGTGCCAGAAATGCGGTGTCATTGCAGTCCACAAGAGAACTTATGGATTCCTTTGAAGCCATCTCGCAAAGCTGTGCAAAGGAATATTCTTCCCCTTTTTGTGAAAGCTCTTTTTTCACGGACTGAATCATCCAAAGACCCATAATATTCTTTAAATACCGATAACGGGTATCATATCCACCTTCGTTTGTAAAATTCGCTTCCATACTTTGCACAGAACAATCTGCTTTTAAAAGCTCGGTTCCCATTAAGGACCATGTCCCTGAACTGATATACAACATATCTTCCATGGATGCACCGGGAACAACTGGAACTGCCATAACTGCGGAGGCGGTATCATGAGTGGCAGGAAGTATCACCTGACAATCAAAGCCCACTTCTTCTTTTACCTTTTTAGTAAGCCCGCCTACCAGAGTTCCTGGCATGGAAAGCGGTCCAAAAAGCTTCTGTGGAAGACCCAGGCTCTGAATCAAATCGTAATCCCAGGTACCCGTAACTGGACTTACAAGCTGAGTGGTGGTAGCATTTGTATACTCTTGTTTCTTTACTCCAGTCAGAAGGTAGTGAAAGTAATCCGGTATCATTAGAAAGCTTTCCGCTTCTTTTAAATGCTCTGGAGTTTTATTCTTTACTGCCGTAAGCTGATAGATGGTATTAAAGATCTGCTTTTGGATTCCAGTTCTTTCATAAAGCTGTGTAAGAGGTATGGTCTTATAAACCTCCTCATCCATGCCTTTCGTCCTGTCATCCCGATACCCAACCGCTTCTCCTAGAATTTCACCTTCATTATTAAGAAGAACAAAATCCACCGCCCAGGTATCAATTCCCATACTTACTGGAATCTTACCAAGCTTCTTACACTGTTTCATTCCTTCTAAGATCTCTGCAAATAAGGACTCTACATCCCAGCATAGTTTTCCCTGCTTTGGCTTCATACCGTTCTCAAAGCGGTATATCTCCTCCAGAAGAATCGTTCCTTCTTTCACCGTCCCAAGAATATGGCGTCCGCTGGAAGCTCCAATATCTACGGCAAGATAGTATTTTTTCATGCTTACCCCTCCCATATTTTTCTTCTTCTATCATAATTCATTTTCATATAAAAAATAAGGACGCTGTTTATTTAAAACAACGTCCTTATTTGCACTTTCTCATGAAAGCTTTATTCGTCAGGTGGGATTATTTCATTGCAAGCTCTCGCTCCACATAGTGAATGAAATCTTCCAGCATCTTTGACTTTCTCTTGTTCTTTGGATAGATAAACCACGTATTTCGAATCACCGGAGATCCGTCCTTTTTTGTCAGTGGAGTCAGACAAAGATTATATTCGTTCACAAAGTTATTCGGTAAAAAACAACTGGTGTACCCCGGCCCCTTACTGATTAGCTGCCAAGCGAAATCAATAAAGCCTACCTCCATACCGGAAGGCATGGCTGTTCCATAACGGTCCTGCCACCATTCATCTAAAAGCTCCTTGGTACGGTCATTTGTGCTATATGCGATTCGCTGCAAATTTGGTAGCTGGCTAAAATCCACCTTTTCCTTGGTGATGAGATATGCCTGATTTTGACCAATCAGTACTTTATTCACAGCGCCCTCATAATCTCCCCGGATAAAGCCAACATCAACAGTTCCCTCTAAAAGCTTTCTAAAAAGAAGATTACTCTGATCATTCACTATGTGAAAATTAACATTGGAATGTGTTTGTTTATATTGGTACAAAACATCTGTAAGAGTATATTTACTGTATGTGTAGGAAGAACCGATGACAATGCTCTCTTTTGCGCTTTCTTTTAATTCGTTTAGTCCCTGGTTGGTTTCCTTCATAAAATCCAGATAGGTCTTCGCCTGCTTTGCCAGAAATTCACCTTCTATGGTAAACTCCAGCCCCTGTGGTGTTCTGTTTACAATGGTCACCTGAAATTCTGATTCCATGTTTTGAAGCCTTTTTGTAAGGGAAGGCTGGGTCATAAACAACAGGCTGGCTGCCTTTGACATATTTGGATTTTTGTAAAGCTCATACAGGATCTCCCAATCAGAATCTCTCATTACATTGCCCCTTTGTCCTTTTCTTCCATTTTATCAGACCCCTTTATCTAATACAAGGAGGAAGTCAAATGTCCAAAAGAGTTTATCCTATTCTTTCTAAGGTATAAAGTAGATAATCTGTAAAATCTGCCGCACTGGCATCTTCCTTTCTGGTCGTGACCACTATTTTTTTCTCTGTCGCAACACAAATATTCAGTGCCTCATCCAAAAGCACTTTCTGTTCCCCATATCCAATATGTTGGAGCATCTGACCCATAGCTCGGATTAAGCTGCAGGGGTCTGCATATTCCCCTCTGCCCTGGGAGATTAAACTGGGAGCTGTGCCGTGGATTGCTTCAAACAGGGTTTTCCTCGATCAATTTCACCCCGTACCAGTTTTTTTAACACCCGAAGCGCCTGTTCCATGATAATGGGCCCAATGCCGTCTCCAGGTAAAATCCCTATTATAATCTTGTTAAGTTTGCCAAAATCCGTCACTTCAGTCGTGGATTTCATGCGCTTTATTCTTTCATATTCCTCTTGAATCAATGCTCCAAATGTATCTTCTGCAACCCTTTTGTTATCCATGGTTTCTCCCCTTTCTTTCACCAAATAGTTATGATTTCTCTAAAGCTGCTTTTTCAAATAAGTCAACTGACCTCCATTTAAAACAACCTCCATCTCGTTATCCGTTATCTCCAGTTTGACGTCGAACTGGAAATGACGTGTTTTGTTTTTTATGGTTATCGTCCTTGTAGGAATCTGTTCCAGCAGATTTTCAATTTCCAGCTCATCTTCTAGTTCCAAACCATCGTAATCTGCGGGATTGGCAAATATCATAGGAATGATGCCATGATTGATTAAATTTCCCTTATGGATTCTTGCTATACTTTTTGCGATTACCGCCTTGACCCCAAGATACATGGGGTTAATGGCTGCATGTTCTCTGGAGGAACCTTGTCCATAATTCTCTCCACCGATAATAATGCTTTCCCCCATGGCCTTTGCACTCGCTGCAAAATCAGGAGCATACCGGTGATAGCAATACTGTGACATAAGCGGAATGTTAGAACGCATACTGCTAAACTCAGCGCTTGCGGGTGTGATATCATCAGTGGAAATGTTATCTTGACCTTTTAAGCTGATGGGTGCACACAAATAATTTTGCGGTGCATCCGGAACCGGAAGTGGCTTAATATTGGGGCCTCTCACCACAGTTACTTCTAATGCTTCCTCCTCAGGAAGAGGCTTAATGAGCATTCCATCATCAATTTTGTACTCTTTCGGCTCTTTCACCTCTGCTAACTTCCCAATCTCTATCCCAAGAATTTCCTCTGCAGTGGCAAAGGTCCCGGTAATTGCAGTCGCAGCAGCGCTTTCAGGGCTAACCAGATAGATCTCTGCTGTTGGATTACCTGCCCTTCCTATAAAGTTCCGGTTGGTAGTACGCACTGCGATTCCCTTTGTGGCAGGGGTCTGCCCGATGGCGCAGCAAGGACCGCAGGCGATTTCCAGCATCCGAACTCCTGCATCAAGTAACATATCAATGTATCCATCCTGCATCAGTTTTTTATAAATCTGCTTTGATGCCACTGCACAGGTGCAGCTTACATTTTCATTTACCTGATGACCCTTTAAAACCAGGGCTGCTTTTGCAATATCCGAATAACTGGCATTGGTACAACTTCCGATAAATACCTGCTGCACCGGCCTTTTTTCCACCTCACTGATGCGCTTAACGTTATCTGGTTGATGAGGACAGGAAATTAACGGTTCCAGCTCACTTAGATTGATTTCAATGAAGCCGTCATACTCTGCATCTGAATCAGGAAGCAGTTCCTTATAATCCTGCTCACGGCCCTGGGAAATTAAAAATTTCCGAACCTGTTCATCTGCTGGGAAAATTGAGGTTGTTGCACCAGTTTCTGCTCCCATATTAGCGATGGTAGCCCTGGCGGAAACCTCCAAAGCCTCAGCACCGGGGCCCACATATTCATACACGTTTCCAAGTCCACCTTTGATGCTGACACGTCGCAGCATCTCTAAGATGATATCTTTTGAATTACAACCAGGTTTTAATACTCCTAACAGGTTCACCTTTATGACCTTTGGCATAGTAAGACGCATGGGAACTCCGGTCATTGCGGTAGCCACATCCATGCCTCCCACTCCGATGCAAAGCATGCCAATGGATCCACCATGAGGCGTGTGGCTGTCACCGCCCATACTGATTTTCCCTGGTACCCCAAACCGTGCCACATGAACCGAATGACAGATTCCGTTACCAGGACGTGATACATGGACTCCATAACGTTTCGCGACGGATTGCAGATAAATGTGATCATCCGGCGTTTTATTATCTACATACAATAGGTTGTGATCCAAGTAGCTGACGCTGCATTCTGTTCGTACGCGGTCAATTCCTACCGCCTCAAACGCAAGATAGGTCATGACTGCATTGATGTCATGGGTCAGCGTCTGGTCCACTTTTATAAATATTTCCTCTCCAGGAATCATGTTTCCTGAAACCAAATGTGATTCAATGATCTTATGTGTTAATGACTTTCCCACGGATATACCTCCCTATTTGACTCTTGTATTATTTTATCCTTGCTGTATGCCTTGTGCATAATGAAATTTAAGAATGTTCCTATGCAAAAGAAGAATAGGTTCTTTGCTACGCATCATAAGAACAATCATAACCACCCGTTGAATGAAGTTGGTTTATTAAAAGACTGCCATACAAAAAAAAGACCAGAATCTTCAGTGAAGATTTCTGATCTTTTAATCCATCTAGCTTCTGCTATAACCACATTTTGTGACTCTTTAACTTTTTATTATGGTATCATAGCCTTTTTATTATGTTATCGCATGTTGAGTGCTTCTGTTATTCAGCCACTTCTGTTTTAGATGAGATCAAAAGCTCTTTTAAATCCATAATAGACATCTCGTGCTCGTCCAATATTGATGATACTTCTTTAAACTGTTCCAGCTTAATTTTATCTTGAATGTCTTTTTCCTTTTCTTCTAATGTAATAAGACAATCCTTATACTGTTTCATGGATTCTCTTACCTCTTTTAATTCTTCATTCAGTTTTTCGAGTGGTGTCTTTCTTACTCCTCTTGGCATATCGGTTCTCTCCTTCACAGAAATTATTTGTCAACCATATATTACCAATTATATGCAAATACTTTTTCATTTAGTACAAAGCAAACAAATATTAATTGTTTTTTTCCAAGCTTTCATTTGGAATTTGAGATTTCCTAAATAGTTTAAATCCCTGATAGGAGCCACTTTTTAAGGAGATCTAGATTCTTTATTTGTTATTATAATCCTATAAACCCGTGGTCTTATTCTTTTCCCTGTATTCTTTTGGTGACATGCTGTAATAACTTCGGAATATTCTATGAAAATAGCTGGTATTATCATAACCTACCGCAATGGATATATTGGTTACCGATAGACCCGTGTTTAACAATAGAAAGGATGCCTTATTTAACCGTTTTATTTGTAATAACTCCTTATAGGTCCTTCCGGTCAGCTTCTTAATAGCCCTACTTAACCAGTATATATTGTAGTTTAAGGATATTGCCAGTTCCGTTAACTCTCCCTCTTTGTAATTCTCATCAATAAATTTAAGCACCTGAAAGATTAGCTTCTGCTCAAAACCTTCTTTTGTATGACTGATCTTATCGGTATAATGCATCAGCTGCAAAAACAAAAGTCCCATAGTAACCTGATTGATGCTTCTTTTATTTGGTTGGTCATTAAGAAGAGTCCACACCATATTTTCCACTAAATTCTGAATCGGAAGGGCATCTGCTACTTGAAAATGAAGGAAACTGGCATATCGGGGATCAAAGCAAAGACTACCTACCAAAAAGTCTCGCAAAAGATTTTCTTCCTCTCCCATCATCTCAAAGGCAGTATCAAAAAATTCAGGCAGAATGATAAAATTCACCGCAATATCATCTTCTCCTGCTGGGAGAATCTCCTGGTCAGCATGCTGGTTTAAAAACAGCAACTCTCCTGTTTTTAAAACCACTTCCTCCCCGTCAATGATATGTGTGGTTTCTCCTTTGCACATATAAATTACTTCA
Source organism: Lacrimispora algidixylanolytica (assembly GCF_003609635.1). Lineage (GTDB taxonomy): Bacteria > Bacillota > Clostridia > Lachnospirales > Lachnospiraceae > Lacrimispora > Lacrimispora algidixylanolytica. The sequence goes on from NZ_MCIA01000030.1 coordinate 139,160, forward strand.
ATGTAATTATGCTTATGCCTTGGAAAATGAACAAATCTGGTATGAGGCCTGATACGGATCATCTTCCCGTGTTCCAGCATCTTTTTGCTGTCAATTACCAGCTCTTTGCCTTGTGTATACCGTTCTAGATCTATTTCTGTACGGCCATTTATGATTTCCCGTTCCTCATCCGTTATGACTCCAAGACGGTTTATAATCTCCTGATTCACAGAGCAAAGCCTCCTTTAATCTATTGAAAATTCAATGAAATTTTTCCATCGATCTTCCTCTATGTTGCTCTCACTTAAAGTATAGGCATGTTTTTCATCCTGATCTGCCATCAGTTTATAGACAATCCCACCCTGGCTGTCATTTTCCTGAATCCAACGGTCGTCTAACACGATTTTTCCAGCCAAGGTCTTAAAACTCCATTTTGTTGTTTCTCCTGTTGTATTGGTGCTGGTATATGTGACTTCCCCCTCCATCTGGTCGTCCTTAAATACCCCTTCTTTTGCGCTTTTTCGATTAATATCTCCAATTGCTCCATCGTAATAATTATAGCCGCTGGCCCCGCTTCCGTTCATCTTTCCTCCAGACCAGGTGCCATAAGAATAATCATAACGCTTTCCCTCATCCAAGGTAATCACCTGTAAGGCCGTACACGATCCCTCTGGCTGCCCATTTAAAAATTCTCCAGTAAAAACAGTGGAGGGCTTTAAAAATATCAGTCCCTTTGTTCCCAATAGCTTCTTAGACATAGCCGTTCCATCATACATGCACGGAAATTCACTCCAGGAGATCTCATAGCTATCTAAAAGCCTGGCGGCTCCTTCTAGGTCTCCGTTGCCAAAATACCCCATGAGACTATTTAAGAATTCTTGATCCCCCTGGGTAAGGGCAATATCATCACTGTCCTTTTCCGGCAATGCAATCTTTGAACGCTCTGAATCCTTACTGGAATCTGTTTTTAAGATAGCAGTTTCTGTCTGATTTTGCGCCATCTTCCCGTTGCGAAGTGTGCCTGCAACAGCGAGAATAAACAGTAAAAGTGCGGTTAGTAAAATAGCGGCAAGTACTCGGAGATTCTCCTGTCTTTTTATTTCCTTCCACTTATCATTCACAGCACCCCTCCTTTTCATCTTCCACTCTCCAAGCCTTTTTAAGAAGTAATAACCCTTTGGCAATCTCTTCTTCCGTCAGACTGGCGAATCCCAGCACAATGGTAGGCGGATACGTGTTATGCTCTTCATGAATAAAATATCCTGACATTCCATATACCTTTACGTTACTTTCTGCTGCTTTTTTAATAAGCTCCTCTTCCGTTCTTCCTCTTTGATCGGTTAAAAGCAGATGAAGTCCTGCATATTCTCCTCGTATCAAAAATTGGCTCTCAAAAGGTTTAAGTCCTGTAATGAGAGCGTCATGTTTTGCTTTATAAACTGCCCTCATTCGGTTTAGATGTCGCTCGTAATGACCTTCTGCCATAAACTGATAAAGGATATTTTGGTCAATGCGAGAGACGGTAGAAGCATAGAAACTCACCTTCTCTTGGTAAACAGACAGCAGAGACTTTGGAAGCACCATGTAGCTCACACGAATGGCCGGTGCAATGGATTTTGAAAAGGTACCTATATAAATGACCTTATCCATTTGATCCATGCCCTGAAGAGCAGGAATAGGCTGTCCCTTGTAACGGAATTCACTATCATAATCATCTTCGATTAAATATCTGCCTTCCTTTTTATAAGCCCAGGAAAGAAGCTCTTGACGACGCTTTACAGGCATGACAATTCCCGTAGGATATTGGTGAGAGGGCATGACATAGGCCGTATCTGCACCACTTTCATCTAAAAGTCCTACATCCATTCCCTGCTGATCCATAAAGATGGGGACCACCTGGTATTTTAAGCTATCAAAAACACGGTATGCCTGTTTGTACGTAGGATTTTCCATGGCAATGACACGGTCACCAGATAGAATCTGGGACAGCAGCATTAGCATGTATTCACTCCCTGCTCCCACAATAATCTGCTCTGAACAGCAATTTACCCCTCTGGCAGAATGCAGATAAGTACGGATGGCTTCCCGAAACCCAACTTCTCCCTGAGGATCTCCTGCTACAAACATCTCCCGGTTATCATCCACCAGCGTATTTTTCGATATCTTTCTCCAGGTATTAAAGGGAAACGCACAAAGATCAATTCCTCTTGGAGAAAAATCAACGCTCCAGTCAGGCTTAGTGCTTGAATGGGTAGAATTAAGGTTTATGAGTGCACTTCCCTTTTCCAAAAGCGCCTGTCCCGTATGAACCAGACCATCGATTCTTAAAACATAATACCCTTTATAAGGAACCGCCTCAATATATCCTTCTGAGAGCAATTGTTCATACGCCATCTGAGTGGTGCTCCGGCTTATCTTTAAATGCTCTGCCAATTGTCTGGTGGAAGGCAAACGTGTGGAAGGCTTTAGATTCCCTTTCTTTATCTCTTCTTTGATATAGGTATAGATCTGACTATAATACGGAAGTCCAGTCTGATTTTTCAAAGGGATCATTAGTTCCATGCAATCGCCTCCTTTTAAATGTATGAAAAATGCCGCATACCCTTACTTATCTCGGTCATGCAGCAATTTTTCCTTGACCGGCAGTCTAGCCTGTCATTATTATTTTGTTATCTTAAAGGAACTCTTTAAGGATACAATACGGTTAAATACTAAATTCTCTGGTGAGCTATCTTTACAGTCCACACAGAAAAATCCATTTCTTACGAACTGGAAGCTGTCATAAGCCTTTGCTTTTGTTAGCTCTGGCTCAACAAAACAGCTCTTTATGATGGTCAGAGAGTTTGGATTTAAGTTCAGACTTCCGTCTTCGTTAAACTTGCCTTTTTCCTCATCCACAATATTCTCATATAGACGGCATTCTGCCTGAACTGCGGTAGCGGCTGCCACCCAATGAATGGTTCCCTTTACTTTTCTTCCTTCAAAGCCAGAACCACTTCTTGTCTCAGGATCGTAGGTACAATGTACCACAGTAACGTTGCCGTCTGCATCCTTTTCACAGCTTGTACATGTTACAAAGTAAGCATTCATAAGGCGAACCTCATTGCCAGGGAATAGGCGGAAGTACTTTTTCACAGGCTCTTCCATAAAATCTTCCCGTTCAATATAAAGTTCCTTGCCAAAAGGTATCTTTCTCTCACCTAAATCTGGGTTCTCCAGATTATTGGGAGCATCCAGATATTCAATGGTCTCTTCTGGATAATTGTCAATCACTAGCTTGATTGGATCTAAAATTGCCATTACTCTTGGCTTTTTCAGCTTTAAATCTTCACGGATACAATATTCAAGCATGGCGTAATCCACGGAACTGTTGGCCTTTGAAACACCTACAAGATCAACGAACATGCGAAGGGATTCTGGAGTATAACCTCTTCTTCTTAAAGCAGCAATGGAAACAAGACGGGGATCATCCCAGCCGTCTACAATGTTATCTTCAACCAGCTTTTTAATATATCGTTTTCCAGTTATAACATTCGTCAGATAAAGCTTTGCAAACTCGATCTGGCGGGGAGGATTCTCAAATTCGCATTCCTTTACCACCCAGTCATACAAAGGTCTATGATCTTCAAATTCCAAGGTGCATATAGAATGGGTGATCTTTTCGATGGCATCTTCAATGGGGTGAGCATAATCATACATGGGATAAATGCACCAAGCATCTCCTGTGTTATGATGATTCATGCGAGCCACGCGGTAGATAACTGGATCACGCATATTGATATTTGGAGAAAGCATATCAATCTTAGCACGGAGCACCTTTTCTCCATCCTTATAAATGCCATTCTTCATCTCTTCAAACAGCTTTAAATTCTCTTCCACGCTTCGGTTTCTGTATGGGCTATCTTTTCCCGGAGTCTTAAAATCGCCTCGGTATTCCCTTATCTCTTCTGCGGTTAAATCACAGACAAAGGCTTTTCCTTTTTTAATCAAAAGAATGGCACAATCGTACATCTCCTGGAAATAATTAGAAGCGAAGAAAAGGCGGTCTTTAAATTCTGCTCCCAGCCACTTCACGTCTTCCATAATGGATTCTACGTATTCTGTCTTCTCTTTTGTTGGGTTTGTATCATCAAAACGGAGGTTGAACGTTCCACCATACTTTTGAGCCAGGCCATAGTTAAGTAAAATGGATTTCGCATGTCCAATATGCAAATAACCGTTTGGCTCCGGAGGGAATCTTGTCTGAACGTGATTATACACGCCTTCAGAAAGGTCCTTATCTATCTCCTGTTCAATAAAGTTTTTAGAAACAATTTCATCTTTGTTCTCTTCCATCTTTCTTCCTCCATGTCAGTATTTCCAATAATACATTATCATACCATACTTCATCCATTTAGAAAAGGGGGAAAAGAACAGGGTTTTGTTCCTTTTTCACTTTCTTCTGGCCGATTCCCATATTTCCTTTTTCTCTTCATACTGCTGATTGATCCATTCCACTGCCTGCACCCTCCCTTCCTCCGAGAAGGGGAAAACCTCCTTTGTTTTCTGCTCCTCAGGTGTGGCTTCGTAACAGTATGGTTCTGGGTATACGGTCACCTCAAGGCCTGCCTCTTCCTTTTTTAGACGGTAACGCATTCCTTTCATGCTTCCGGCGTAAGGTTCCTTTTTAAAGAATTGTATGGGCACGAAGGTTTCTTTTTTTATCATAGCACTTCTCCTTATTTCAACAAATCGATTTCGTTTAACATTTCATCGCACCAGGAAACTACCGACTTTGCGGAAATAATTCCGTATCGCAAAGGGGCATGGATAAAAAATCTCTGGTCTTTATCAAATGCGGATTGATTTTGTTTCATATATGCTTCCATTTTACCATAATCTTTTAGTTTTTTCATATAATCTTCTTTATAACTTAAAATTATACTACTGATTTCATCTTGTTTTAAATCCTTCGAAAAGGAAAGCTTTAACAAAAATTCTGACCGTGTTGGTTGATAAAGCCAAATAATTTGTCTATAAAAAGAAGCAACCTCCGGTTTTATTCCTCACCGGAGGCTGGCCTTTCATTAACTATATTCTATTCTAAAAATCTTTTACATCCCTGGTCCAACTTTTTTCTTACCTGTACTTTTCGATACACCTGGGCCAGCCTCATCATCAAAAGGATTAGGGGACGAAGCCTGGGTCGTCTGCGTTGGAGACGTTACCACTGAAGTTGTAGGTTGAGGCGCTGTCGTTGGTGCTGACGTAGTAGGAGCCGCCGTGGTCGGGGCTGTCGTATGAGCTGCCGTGGTCGGCTGGGTAGTAGCCTGTGTCGTTGGCTGTACCGGAGCCTTTGTTTCATCCTTTTTCCCGGTTCCATTGGAAGTAGTCAGAGACTCGGTTCCTGGTAAATGGTAGCAAAGAACCGGTATACCTGCGTTTATGTTCTCAAAGATGGTCTTTGCAACGGCTGGAGGAAGATTAATACAGCCATGAGATCCACTGGTTTTATAGATAGATCCGCCAAAGGTACTTCTCCATTTGGCATCGTGAAGACCAATATTGCCGTTAAAGGGCATCCAATAAGCCACTGGAGTCCTGTAATTTTCCCCTTTTAGAGTTGCATCTCTTTCCTTATAAGTAAGGGCGTATACCCCTGCTGGTGTAGACCAACCCTTGGATTCATTGCCTGATACAAAATCTGATTCTACAACAAGTTTACCGTCTTTATAATAGTAGATATGCTGAGCCGTCAGATTGATCTCCACATAGGTGTTACCATAATCCTGAGCACCTCTGCTTGCCGCCTTCTGTTTATAGATAGGCTCTCTTACCTGACTGTTTCCAGAACGGATTAGTTCTGCCAATTCATCTGCTTCTGCGCCCTGATTGATCTTCCAGCCATAGCTTCCGCCTGTTATTTTCACTGGCTGACCACTAGAGGTGGTGAAAGTTTTGGCCTTGTATGCGGTATCATATTTCGTTGCCAGATCCTTTACAAATTCACTGACTGATTTGCTGTCTAAATATACTTTTCCACTTTCATCGGTTTTAATCCATTTGGAAATGGTATCTCCGTTTAGGCTCTTTTTTTCTTCTCCGAATTTATATGTAATGGTGGTGTTCGCATACTGATTCATCGTCTGTACCTTGCTGACAAGACCAGGATCATTGGTTGGTACTTTTGGTGATATGTACGCTCCTGCCTCATCAAGAGAAAGTTCTGGCTTTAAATCAATTACTGCGTTGGAAATCTCAGACTTTACCTTTTCAGGGTTTAGTTCTTTTCCTTCCTTCGCCGCTACAACCTGGTATCCCTGTCCTGATACATAATCAGAGATAGAAGCATCCTGGGCTTTATCCTCATTATTTTCTATTAAACAGGATAATTTAGATACCACAGAATCAAATTTATTCTGGTCAAATTGAATCATCGTTCCTATTTCAAACGATTGGGGCGTCTTTAAGTGTTTTGCCCAAGAAAGTGGCTTTTGCTCCCCAAGTATAGACTCAAGCTTTCCGTCGAACACGGCCTCTAAACCGATATCCATGCCCTTTATCTCTTCGCTAGTTCCTCCCCGCTCCTGTAAAGTAAGCTTATACCCATCAATGGTTAAGGCAATCATCTTTTTGACGTCCATCACGGATTTTTTAGAAACATCCATTCCATTGATAATGGTATTAGGGAAAAATGTCTTTTCGTATGACCTGCCCACTTGAATATATGCAAAAGCAGCGATCAGCGCTACTGCTACAATTCCGCCTCCAACTACTGAAAACCCTAATGCTCCAAAGGGCTTCTTCTTTCTGCTGCGCTGTTCTTGTTTTTCCATTTATTTCCTACCTCTTTACTATCCTTTTCGTTCAGGATTAATTATAACGGATAAACGCAAAATATGTCTAAATATTTATGGTATATTTCTTGACGTTTTTATTACGATTTCCATGAAAGAGTTATTAAGATTTTTCACAGGACGGTTTTACCCTTCATAAGATGGAACTAAGAATGTTCCAAAGGAAACATATTTCATGACACGCTATACTCCTGTTTACGGAACGGTCAGTTCCATCACTCCCTTAAAAAACTCTGCCTTGGACCATAGCTGTTCTCTGCTCATTTCCGTCATGAGCGAAAGTATCGGTCAGGTGAATTTTGTCGTCAAATCAAATACTTATGTTCTCGATCAGCATACCTTTGAGCAAGGGGATCCCATTATTGCCATTTATGATACAAGTGCACCTGTGCCTCTGATTTACCCGCCTCAATTTACTGCTGTCATACTTGCTGAAAATGACGATGGATATCAGGCTATGTTTGATTATTTTAATGACGATCTTTTAAATACCGATGAGACCTTAAAGCTTAATATTGGTGATTCCGATTCTACGGATGTACTTTTACCTAATGGGCAATCATTTTTTTACACTCCAGGAGGAAACCACCTTTTTGTTCTTTACATGTTTACCACCCGCAGCATACCTGCTATGACCACACCTTCGACTGTCATTGTATTTTGCTCCGAATCATAATATGCAAAAAACACCTGACTCTAATAAGATTTCTCCTAGAGTCAGGTGTACTTATTTTTTTATTCACAAAGAAATCCCTTTTTCCTTAATTCCGCTTCGATCCGGTCTAAACTTTTTATGGAATCTGCCGCCACCGTATGGTAATGACAACCGTTGGTTAGCACCTTAAGTGGCTGATCCTTGGAGGTTTGAAGGGCCTCTATAAATTCCTCTGCATCCAGACGGTTATTGATGATAAGATCCACATGGATTTCTCCATAGACTTCATGTTCAATAGACACATCAAGAAGCCTTCCACCGTAATCCACAATGGTCCAAAGCTCACTTAAGGTATCTTCCGTCTTGTGACTGGCCTGAAAGACCCTTACAAAGCTTTCAGCCTCTTTGGAGGGCTTGCGGCGAAGCACATATCCCTTGTTGGTGGAAAGAATCTCCATCTGCTCTGCCCGCATCAGCGCCACATCCTGAACGATTACCTGCCGGCTCACTCCAAACTGCTTTGCGAGCTCTGTTCCGGATATGGGTTTTTCCTCCTCATTTAATAATAGATATAGTTTTTGTCTGCGTTCGTTTCCATCCAATTTCTGCTATTCCCTGCCTTTATCTTTTAAGTCTTCTACTGTTAAAAATATTCCTTCATAGTCCAAAGCCTCACAGAGCCTGGCCATATGAGGCTGCTCAAGCCTGGCTAGTGTAAGGCTTTCCTTCTCGTAAAACACTGATTCCTTTGGCCCGTCAGAGATTACCTCTCCATGAGCCATAACAATAACACGGTCAAAATATTCTGCCACAAAATCCATGTCATGAAGAATTGCTAGGACAAACACTCCATTCTCACTTAACTTTTTTATGATTGATCCCAGTACCTTACGGCCTCTGTCATCTTGAGCGATAGTCGGCTCATCAAGAATTAACACCTTTGGTTCCATGGCGATTACAGAAGCAATGGCTACCATCTTTCGCTCGGATAGATCCAGATCGTATGGATTTTCCTGTTCCCAATGGGACATACCAACCATTTCCAGTGCCCACCTAGCCTTCTCAGTTGCCATTTCCTTGCTCATGCCAATATGAAGAGGTCCTACCATCACTTCATCCATTACCCTGGTTTTAAAAATCTGGTCATCGGGATTTTGGAATACATATCCCACCATTCCCGCCAGCTTTGCGACGGATTTGCCAGAGATATCTTCGCCATTTAAGAGAATCCTACCACTATTGGGCTTTAAAAGCCCTTTCAATAGTTTCACTAACGTAGTTTTTCCCGCACCATTTTGACCGATGAGGGCTGTGGGGTTTTTAGAAAGCTGCAATGACAAGTTTTGAATAACAAGTTTTTGAGAGGTGTAACCAAACTCCAAATCCTGAATATCAAAAAGCTCCTCTTGTTTCTCATCTCCCCTGTATTCTAAACGTGTTCTGCCAGTAAGCTTCTTTGGGAAGTCTTCCTTTAACTCCACTATCTGGGAAAGAGTAACAGGGTATTCTTTGTTCTCCCATTCTGATTTGCTTATATTCAGGGTCTTGGACACCCGGGTATAAACGGGAGGTTGTATTCCATACTTGTCTAAGTCGTCTCTGGAAAATATTTGCTCTGGTGTATCGTAAGCGATTTGCTTTCCCTCATGCATCAGAAGGATCTTATCGCAATATTCTGCCAGTTTTTCCATCTTATGCTCCACCATGAGGACTGTGATTCCGGTATGCTTTAAGGCTTCCACTACCTTAAATACTTCCTCGCTTCCTTGTGGGTCCAATTGGGATGTGGGTTCATCAAGTACAATGACCTGAGGCTCCATAGCAAGAATGCTGGCAATGGCCACTCTCTGGGTTTGTCCCCCGGATAGATCAAAGGGATTCCTGTTTCTATATTCTGTGATATCGAGACGGGCCAGATTATCCTCCACCCGCCTGATAATCTCTCCCCTTGGAATCCCAAGATTTTGAAGGCCAAAGGCAACCTCCTCAAAAACAGTCTCCTTTGCTCCGGATAATTGATTGAATGGATTTTGGAACACCAGCCCAACGTGGCGGCATAGCTCGGCAACTGGAGTTTTACCTGCCTCCATTCCATCGACAAATAACTTACCGCCATAAGCCCCTCGAAACATTGATGGCACCAGCCCTACAAATGCCTGGCACAAGGTACTCTTACCCGCCTTGTTTTCCCCAATGACACCTATAAATTCCCCTTTTTCCACCGTAAAATCAATTCCGTCCAGGGCCAGTTTTTCTGTATGAGGATAGCGATATTTTAATTGTTTCACTTCAATCAAAGCCATGTGGTTATCCTCCATATAACGGAGCCAATGAGAAGTATGGTCATAAAAGCCATAAAAAGCTTATCTTCTCTCTGTAATTTATGGTCCTGCAAAAAAGTCTTTTTCTGTTTGGAATCAAATCCCCGGACCTCAAGTGCGATGGCTCGTTCTCTGGTATTGATTAAGGAACTATTGACCACAGGTGAAATCAGGGGGATAAATGCCCTGGTTCTTACCAATAAATTCCCTTCCGTCTCAAGCCCTCTGCTTCTTTGGGCATCCATAATGGTATTCATGGTTCCCATCATTTGGGGAATGATTTGAAAAACAGAAGAAATCATATATCCAAATCTAGGAGAAAAACCAGCTTGTTCCAAATCATCCACCAATACTGCGGGCCTTGTGGTCAAAACAAAGACTGCAAAAGCAAGAAGCATGTTTAAGATGTTAAGACCTATTTTCGTTGCATACAAAAGACCTTCCTGATAAAAGATAAGGGGGCCCAAAGAAAACAAAATCTGTTCATTCTCCTGGTTAAACAGACCGTGGATTAAAAACACAGTCAAAATTATGGTAAAGGAAAATGCAATCAAGGGTAATACTCTTTTTACGATTCTTCCTGCTATGATAAGGCAAAAGCTTAAACCCAGACACAAGCCATATAAGCCTAAACTGCCCCCGATTAAGGGAATGATAATGGCTACAACAATATAATATAACTTGGAAAAGGAATGAAGTCTAGTTAAAAAAGTATCCTGATCCACATAAAGACTAATGCTTTTCATCAATAATCCGCCTTTTTCTTTAGTCCAAGCTAACTACTTCATCATCCAGTTCATACAAAGAGGTAAGTTTTCTAGGAAGTCCCTTTACAATGGTAAAAACAATCAAAAGGGTGATAAACTTATCTGGAATATCCACAACTACTTCATCGAGAAAAGAACCAAGGATGACTGGAAGACCAGAAGCCTGGGACCAGGCAAATACAGCATCTCCCCAGATATTTCCAGTGGTTCCTCCCCAGAAAATCAGGTTTAAAGGAGTGGAAATCACAACCGCAGTGAAACCAGCCACACAAGCAGTCAAAAGCGCACCAGAAAGGGTTTTCATATGGCCAAGCCTTGCCATAATACCTACTGCCGCACCAATACCAAGACTGGTTAAGGCATATACCAGTGTAATGGAATCCCCAGTGGTAAAACCAAATATCAGGTTATTGGCAGCTCCGCAGATACCGCCAATGATTGGCCCTCCAAGAATTCCTCCAATGCAGGTACCAATGGAGTCCAGCCATAGAGGCAGTTTAAGAACAGAAGCAAATAATTTCCCCAGATAATTGATACCGATACAGGCTGGAATCAGCACAAAGCAGGCTGCATTCCATTTCGTCTTAAATAACTGTTTCATTTTCATATTCTCCCTTCCTGATTCTGACTGATCCGAACAAATGCATGAAGCGCTGTCAGGATCTCTGTTTGTTCTCCCCTCATCATAGCCGATTCCCCATCCGTATAAAGGTTTATGTTCTCTTCTAAGGATTCCTCATACTGGACCACGGTATTCAAGATGGAGGCAGTTTTTACGCCCCTTAAACCACCTGCCACAAAAAGGGCCGAGGTCTCCATATCAGAACCAAGCACTCCCCTTTTTGACCAGTAGTCACATACTTCTTTCTCATCATCGATATAGAAGCTGTCATGACTTCTTACAATGCCGGTATGAAAGACTGACCCTAATTCCCTGGCACTCTCCATCAGGGCCACAAAAAGCTCTGGATCAGGAACTGCCGGGTATGCTAAATCTACATAAGAGGCGGAGGCTCCATCATTTCTCACAGCGCCATTTGCTATGATTAAGTCTCCCAGATGGATTCCCTTTTTAAGAGCGCCACAACTTCCGATCCGTATCATTGCCTTTACTCCAATCCGATGAAGCTCTTCCACTGCAATGGCTGCCGATGCGCCTCCGATCCCAGTGGACACTGCCATTACCTGGATTCCGTGAAAGCTTCCCCTTAAGCTTTTAAATTCCCGGTTAAAAGCAAGTTCCTCTACATCCTCTAAATAGGGGGCGATTCGCTCTAGTCTTTTGGGGTCACCAGGAAGAAGAGCAAAGGGGGCCGCCTGATTTAGAGATAGCTTAATATGAGGCATTATTTCTGACATAAGATGGTTTCTCCTTTCTGCCATTTAATGTCATCAATGTAACACAAAGGGGCTGTCTTGTCAATCTGTTGCCAGATGACAAGACAGCCCCTTTCTTCTTACTTAATAAAAACAGATAACAGGTATTCCAGCATAGACTAAGGTGTAAAGATCCTTTGCTTTTTTCGGAGGCAGATTGACACAGCCATGGCTACCATTGGTCTGATATATGGCTCCCCCAAACTTACTCCTCCAATTGGCATCATGGAAACCAATCCCTCCATTAAAAGGCATCCAGTAATTTACCGGACTCTCATATTCGTAGGTTCCATCTGCCTTCTTATCACCACGAAGAACCCGGTCTGTCTGCTTATAAGACAGGGTAAAGAGTCCTCCAGGAGTTGTATACTTCTTAGAAACGTTTCCAGTTACGCATGGAGCGTCCCAAACCAGTGCCCCGTCCTTATACATGTAAACATGCTGGGCACTCATATCTGCTTCTACATAGGTTCCGCCCCAGTCATTATTCCGATCAGCGGCAGTTTTCGAGTATTTCGGTTCTCTGGTCTGGCTTTGTCCGGTACGAATCACTGCCATTAAAGCCTGGATCTCCGTGGGTTGATCGATCTGCCAGCCATAAGCACCGGAAAGAGGAATATCCTTTCCAGACGTAGTACGAAAACTTCGTTCTCTTCCAAACGTATCGTACTTGTCTCCCAAGGACTTTATGTAGGCTGCTGCCTTGTCCTGATTCACCAAAATGGAACCATCTGCTCCTCCGGTGATCCAGGAACTTAACTCCTCTCCGCCCAGAACCTCTGATTTGCTTCCAAACGTATAGGTGATCTGCATCTCTCTTACCTTATTCAGGGCCTCACACTGGGTCTTTAAACCCGGGTCATCCTTTGTAACGGTAACAGCGTCATAGCAACCAGAGTCTACTACATTAATCTCCCGAAGTTCCTGGTTTAACCCATTCTTAACCACTTCCTCCAGCTTTCCCATATTCACGCTGTTTCCCTGAACTTCTGGAATAATGGCAAACGGTTCTCCCTGCTGAAAAGAAGATATCTTTGCATTCACTGTGGATACGATTCCCTGACCGCTTACAAAAGAAAGGCCGTTTAGCTTCTCTTTTAATTTAGCCCCATCAAAGGACACCGTACTTTTTAAGCTGCGGCTGTTATCCTCAGCAGGTCCTGCCACACGCCCGGAAGCATTTTGTTCATCCAAAATGGTCTTTAATCCATCGGTGATCACCACTTGATAGGAGACCTCAGAACCTTTTATCACCTCACTCTTACCATCCCTTGACTTAAGCGTGAGATTATACTCTCTTCCATAAAAACCCTCTATCTGTACTTTTGCTTCCTCTACTGTCATACCGCCAACGAAAACTCCATTGATCTTTGTTCCAGGTACAAATTTTAAAGAAACATCTGCCAGTGCACTTCCTTGTCCTGCCAGCATAAATACTCCTGTCAGAATAAGGACTTTAGCTAATGTAAGTACATGATTTCTTTTCCTGTTCATTCCCTCAAATCCTTTGCTGTATTTTATGGAAATAATTCCCATACTTTTCTAGGGTAACACGATTCAAACGGAATAACAAGCGTAAAAATCACCTAATTTTTTCACTCTCAAGATGCTTTAGAATCTCTCTTTTGTATTCCAGAAATTCTTCTGATATGTGAAACTCCTTATTTCTTGGCTTTTCCTCCCTGATTATAATCTCTTTGGTTATTCTGCCAGGGGCTCCGGTTAAAAGGAGTATTCGGTCAGATAAAAGAATGGCTTCGTCAATATCATGGGTAATAAATAAAGTGGATAACTTAATCTCCTCCATCACCTTTAAGTACCACTCATGCATGGCATGTTTGGTCAGCATATCAAGAGCGGAAAATGGTTCATCCAAAAGAGCAATGGGCCTTGAGAATAAATAAGTCCTTAAAAGGGCAGCCCTTTGCCTCATACCACCAGAAAGCTGGGAGGGGTATTTCTTCTGCGTTCCCTCCAAACCAAACAGGGTGAAGTATTGGGAGGCTTTGCTTCTAGCTTCCCTTTTCTTCATTCCACCAATCAGTAGAGGAAGGGCAACATTATCTACAACCGTCCGGTAAGGAAGCAATAAATCTTTTTGCAGCATATAACTGACTTTTCCAGGTTTCCCTGTGACCTCTTCCCCATCTATCAATACATGCCCTTCCTCTGGGATGCAAAGTCCCGCAAGAACCTGGAATAGCGTGGTTTTTCCTCCGCCACTGGCTCCAAGAAGGGAAACTAACTCCCCCTCTCTAAGTTCTAAGGAGACCCCCTCTAAGATGGTTCTGCCGTCAAAGGATTTCTTTATGCCCTTGGCCTCTAAATGTACCATGTAATCCTCCTAACCCATTACTGGGGTAAATAATCGTTAGAAAAACCAGTGTTTTCTGGAATCTCAGGGTTTGAGAGCCCATTTTCATTGAGCCAGTTATAAAACCGGTTCCATCGTTTCGGATCGATATATCCCCAAACATCTACATCGGCCTGATATTTATCTGCAAGATATTTCTGGCTCTCCAGGACAAGATTTTTATCAAGCTCTGGTGCTGCTTTTAATAAAATCCCAGCCGCTTCTTCTGGATTCTTCACTGCATCTTCATACCCCTTGCTTAAGGCGGCAAGAAATGCTCTTGCTGTCTCTGGATCCTTCTTTAAAAATTCATTGCCAGCAATCACTACAGGGGTATAGTAATCAAAAGCTGGGTTTATATCTGCAAATGTGAAATAGTCTGTTTCAAGTCCTACCTGTTCCATCTTTACACCAGCCCAGGCATAAAAGATCCAAATCGCATCAACTGATTTTGTTTTCAACGCAGAAACTTCATCGGTTACTGTGCTTGGAATCATTTCCACCTTGGAAAAATCACCACCGTCTGCTTCCACCACGTCTTTCATCATAGCTTTTTCCACTGGGCTATCCCAGGTGGCATATTTCTTTCCTTCCAGCCCTTTGGGAGAATCCATTCCTTCCCCTTTTCTTGAGATAATTCCGGAAGTATTATGTTGAATCACAGCTGCTACTGCTGTAATAGGAAGGGCATTTTCCCCAACCAAAGCGGGTGCCATGGAATCCTGAAACGACATACCAAACTCCGCTTTCCCAGAAGCAACCAAAACTGCTGCTCCATCTTCTGGTGGCTGCACGATCTCTACGGAAAGACCTGCGTCTTTAAAATACCCCTTTTCCTTTGCTACGTAAAGGCCCGTATGATTGGTGTTAGGTGTCCAGTCTAGTACAAATGTTACTTTTTTCAAATCCTTCGTTTCTGTATTTACTGCCTGCTTATCCTGCTTTTGGCAGGCGCTTAAGGATGCAACAACTGTGGCCGCAATTAAGATTGCCAAACGTACTTTTTTCATAATTTCCTCCAAATTAATTCTATTGTTTCTGTTCCCATGGCATGCATTTTTTAGAAAGCATGTCCACTCCCTTCATAAGAAGAAGGCTGATAATTGATATTAGAATGATTACTGCAAACATCTTATCAAAAGCAAATGCTTTTTTCACTCGGGTCATATACACTCCAAGACCACCAAACCCACCAAGCCACTCCGAAATAACGGCTCCCACCACTGCGTATGAGGCAGAGATGCGAAAGCTGGAAAAGAACTGTTTCATGGCCCCAGGAAGCTTGATATATCGAAATATGCTAACAGGCCCGGCTCCCATGGACCGTAAAAGACTGACTGCATCCGGGTCCTGAGATCGAAACCCGGAAAGAAGCCCTATGGTAACCGGAAAGAATGTGGTCATTACAATGAGAATGATCTTTGGGGTCATCTCATAACCAAACCATAATACAAGTAACGGAGCAAGAGCCACCGTAGGAACGGTCTGAGTCAAAACAATCAAAGGATAGAAGGCCCGGTAGACCTTATCAAAATGATCCATAATGATTGCAATGATAAAACCTATGACCACTCCTAGAAAAAGCCCTGCAAATGCCTCTGTCAGTGTTATCTTTGCATGCTCCATCAGGACTGGAAATTCAGTTATTAACGCTCTTCCTACCCTTTCTGGAGATGGAAGTAAATAAGGCTCTATAAGTCTCAGGGAAGATATCCCCTGCCATAGGAAAAGAAGTCCCAATACTGCAGAGCATGACCACAGCTTATTGGTGATGCTTTGTGACTTTCTTTTCAATGGTTAAAACCTCTCCTTCTGGCCGATAGGTAACTTTGATATAAGCGGCCACAGAAGGAGCGCCTGCACGAATGGCGATGTGCTGACATTCCTTTATAATATCCATCAGTTCATCGTAATCCCCTTCTATGGCAGTCTCAAAGGGACCTACATAATAATTAAGTCCCGTACTTTTGATATAATCTATGACCAGATCTACAATACGGATTAATTCCTCATCATTTTTTGCTTCTGGAAGTGTTTGGATTGCTACGCTTGCATTCATATTTTTCTCTCCTTTTCTTAAATAAAAGTGTCCGCTTGCGGACTCTTGCGCTGGAGCGCAGTTGCTTTAGCAACTATACTACCTTGGCGCGGAGTGCGCATCCCCCGGAAGGTTTTATCATATAGGATGAACTTTCCTATATGATAAAAACCCGCCCGGATATCCGGGCGGGTTAACAGGCAAAGCCTGAAAGTTTCCTACGCTGGCATTATCCAGATCAGGTTACAGGGTTTAAAACATCACTGTTTTATCTCAGCCGGATAGGATCCAGCACCCCTTTTTAGTTTTCATTGAAAGTATACATCGAACCAGAAACAAAGTCAAGTTTACCCACTCACTCATTTCATAAGTTCTGCATGCCTGATAGACTGATCCCCAGGTTGGACATGTTATACAAAAGGGCGGACGTCGTTGGAAATATTCTTCTTCGCTTTCCTCTCTATATGATAAATTATATTACTTTTTGACGGATGCTGTCACTTTAGACCAGTGCAACAACGCCAGTGCCCCGATATCCGGGTCATACATCTTACCAAGATTTTTTTTAATTTCCTCATAGCAGTAATCTAAGGAATAGGCCTTTCGGTAGCCACGGTCAGAGGTCATCGCATCTATGGAATCGCAGATGGCTATAATCCTTGCTCCAAGTGGAATTTCTTTTCCTTTTAATCCACTTGGATATCCCTTACCATCATAGCTCTCATGATGGTAAAGAACAATATCCTTTAATTCATTTAAATGCCTGGATTTGCTTAATATATCAGCACCCGTCTTGGGATGCTTTTTTATGGCAGCCCATTCTTCTTCCTGAAGCCTGTCCGGTTTATTTAAGATTGCATCCGGAACACCTATCTTACCAATATCATGAAGGTGAGCCGCAACATGGATCTTATCCACCTCAGCCTCAGGAAGCCCCAAAACCCCAGAAAGGGCCAGCGCCATTTCGCTGACCCTTTGAGAATGCCCGGCTGTATAAGGGTCTTTTGCATCCAGTGCACTTACAATACACTCTATGATTTCATGATAATCAATCCCATCACTGCATAGCTCAAATCTGGCTTCTATATTCATATTTTTATTTACTCTTATTCAAGTTAGTAATCGCTAACCATTAATTAGTAACATCCGGCCTGTTCACATTCACAAGGCTTTACGGAAATAGACGCAATCTTTTGGTTGCTTAAATAACCGCAGGCAGAAAGTCCAGCTCGAACAACCAGATTCCAGTTTTTTGCGGATAAATGATACGTAGTTTCATCGTCAAGAATGACGGTACACGCATTTTCCATGGCGCAGGTTTCTGAATAGGCGATTTTATACATGTTCTTTCTACTGATGGCACCAATCTCCTCTAACACATTTACCATGCGATAGACGGTAGCTGCACCAATGCTTTCATCAACCTTTGATGCTTTATAATATATCTCTTTACAACTGGAACACTCATGTCCTAGGATGATATCCAGCAGCGTGAGGCGCTGTTTTGTTATTCTGCATCCTTTTTCCTTCAGTCGTTCAATAATAAGTTCCTTCTGCATTCTTGATGTGTGATAGCTTCTGGAGTCAGTCACTTTTCTTTTTTCACTGATCATGTTGCGATTTTCCATTATGGCACCTCCGTTTACTGGTCTTAATAGGGGTTATTAGCTACAATGTCCTCCGCAATCCTTGCATGATTGACCGCATTGGATGGACTTTCCATTTTTCTTGTCACGTATCAGGCTTTTAACTGCTAATGTTACTCCGCCGATTACAATTAATAAAACAATAATTGTTCCCATGATTACCCTCCTTATATATCGAGCCTGCACTTACATGCAGGCTCTTTTTTCGTGTACCGCGACTTATTTGGCGCCTGCTACACTTTTTGATTTTGTTGTCTTATATTCTTTCATTGGTCTAATAAGAAGACCGATAAATCCAATGATCAAAGCAAATGCTACAAATGTGAAGAATCCAAAGGTTCCTGTGGTGATGAGCGTACCGATCTGGTAAACACAAAGTGCTACCACATAAGCAAGGATTGTCTGATATCCAACTGCATACCAAAACCATCTGGTGTTATTCATCTCTCTTTTAATGGCACCCATCGCTGCAAAGCAAGGAGCGCAAAGAAGATTAAATACCAAGAAGGAATAAGCTGCCACAGCAGTCATGCTTCCTGCAAGAGTTCCCCAAATCTCAGTTCCATCTTCCGCTACTTCTGCAAATCCGTAAAGGATACCAAAGGTTCCTACTACGTTCTCTTTTGCGATCAGGCCTGTGATAGCAGCAACGGCTGATTTCCAGTTACCCCAACCAAGAGGAGCAAATAACCAGCTTACGCTACTTCCTAATGCTGCAAGTACACTGTGATCAAGCTCTAAGGTGTCAAGAAGTCTAAACTGTCCGTCAACCCAGCCAAAGTAAGAAGCAAACCATACAACGATAGTAGCCAGTAAAATGATGGTACCAGCTTTTTTAATAAAGGACCAGCCACGTTCCCACATGCTTCTTAAGATGTTTTCTAAGGTTGGCATATGATAAGCTGGAAGCTCCATAACAAAGGGAGCTGGATCTCCGGAAAAAATCTTTGTCTTTTTAAGAATGATACCAGAACAGATAATTGCTGCAATTCCTACAAAGTAAGCACTTGGTGCTACCCATGCAGCTCCACCAAACAACGCACCTGAAATCAGAGCGATAATCGGAAGCTTTGCACTACAAGGAATGAAAGTCGTTGTCATGATTGTCATCTTACGGTCACGGTCATTTTCAATGGTACGTGATGCCATAATTCCTGGTACGCCACATCCAGTTCCGATTAACATCGGAATAAAGGACTTACCGGAAAGGCCGAATTTACGGAAGATACGGTCCATGATAAATGCAACTCTTGCCATATATCCGCAGCTCTCCAAAAATGCGAGGAATACGAAAAGTACTAACATCTGAGGAACGAAACCAAGAACAGCGCCGACACCGGCAACGATTCCGTTAACGATCAAGCCCTGAAGCCAGTCTGCACAACCAATTGCAACTAAAAGGTTTTCAATCATGACTGGAATTCCAGGTATATCAATACCAAAGAACGTAAATCCATCACCAAAGAGGTTATCATTGGTCCAGTCTGTCGCCCAAGTACCAACGGTGGTAACGGACACATAATATACTAGAAACATTACCGCAGCAAAAATAGGAATGGCTAGAAATCGGTTGGTAACGATCTGGTCAATCTTATCTGATACTGTAAGTTTATCTCTTTTGCTTCTTGTGTAACACTCCCCTATAATAGAAGAGATGTAGGTATACCTCTCATTGGTAATAATACTTTCTGTATCATCATCCATCTCACGTTCAACCAGAGTTATCTCCTCAGATACATCAGGAACTCTCTTAAGCTGACTTTCAATCTTTTCGTCTTTTTCTAAAAGCTTAATTGCAAAGAAACGTTTTTGTTCTTCTGGAACATCGTTTCCTAATTTATCCTCAATGGAATCCAATACACTTTCCAATTCTGCCTGGAATTTATGAACTGGAATTGCATTCTTCTTTTTATTTGCAACCGCAATTGCCTTCTCAGCCGCCTGCTGGATACCGGTCCCCTTTAACGCGGAGATTTCCACTACTTCACAACCAAGTTTTTGACTCAGTTTTTCGATATGTATCTTGTCTCCGTTTTTCGCAACGATATCCATCATGTTAATAGCCATGATGACTGGAATTCCCAACTCCATAAGTTGGGTAGATAAGTAAAGGTTACGTTCTATGTTGGTTCCGTCTACAATGTTAAGGATAGCATCAGGACGCTCTCCAATCAAATAGTTTCTAGCAACTACTTCTTCCAATGTATAAGGAGAAAGAGAATAAATTCCCGGAAGATCCATAATGATAACATCTTTATGGCCTTTTAATCTTCCTTCCTTCTTCTCAACAGTAACTCCGGGCCAGTTCCCCACAAACTGATTTGATCCCGTAAGCGCATTAAACAGCGTCGTCTTTCCGCAGTTTGGATTTCCTGCTAATGCAATCTTAATTGACATACTCTACCTCTTTCTGCCTGTCAGCACTAATTTGTATGGTATTAGTTTTACCTAACTCATGTGTAAAAAAAATTACTCAACTACAATCATCTCAGCATCAGCCTTACGAAGGGATAACTCGTATCCTCTTACGGTAACTTCAACTGGATCTCCAAATGGTGCGACTTTCCTTACAAAGATGTCAACGCCTTTTGTGATGCCCATATCCATAATTCTTCTCTTTATCGGACCCTCACCAGTCAGCTTGGTTACCTTAACTGTTTTTCCGCATGGAATTTCCTTTAATGTCATCTCTATTTCTCCTTCTTTAGCCTACCAATATCTTATTGGCCATATCTTTTCCGATTGCTACTCTGGAATCTTTAACATTAACGATCATGTTTCCACCAATTTCAGAAACAACGGTTACAATCCCACCTGTTACAAAACCCAGGTTTTCTAAAAACCGTCTTGTCTCTTCTTTTCCTCCAACCTTGCGGATCACGTTCGGTTCACCAGCTTTCATCATTGTCAAAGGCATCATTCGTCATCTTCTTTCTTTATATAATTTTTAATGATAATCATTTCCATATCCTGTAGGTTAGTATATGCTAACCTACAGAAGTTGTCAAGATTTATTTTGATTTTTTTTATCAATAATTTTATATTTGATGTTACAGCGACGGTGTGATATACTAAAATAACTATTTTAGATTGAGGTGACGCTAATTATGCATACCAATGAATCATCAGAAAACTATCTGGAAGTCATACTTGTTTTAAGTAAAACTCGCCCGGTAGTACGATCTGTGGATGTGGCGGAAGAACTTGGTTTTAAAAAATCCAGTGTCAGCGTTGCGATGAAGCATCTGCGAGAACGAAATCACATTACGGTTACAAAAGAAGGATACATCTATCTAACAGAAGATGGGAAAGCCATTGCTGAGATGATCTATGAGAGACACCAGTTTCTATCTGATTGGCTCGTCACTCTTGGAGTATCTAAGGAGATTGCTGACGAAGATGCTTGCCGGATTGAACACGTCATAAGCAAAGAAAGCTTTGAAGCACTGAAAAAGCAAATGATATAAAAAGGACCGATACCCGGTCCTTTTTTTAATCTCGTTTACCAGATCTTTACCCGTTTATCAGGAGGAACATACATGGCATCTGTTTCCTTGATCTCAGGATAAGCTTCATAGAACTCATCTGTGGCACTTAACACTGCGTTGACTCTTACCTTTGCCGGGGAATGGACATCAGTGTTCAACCGCTTAATCATGGCCTCCTTCGTATACTTGGAAGCCCATATGGTGGCATACTGACGAAAGAGAAGGCGGAAATCTTCCATGTCATTCCCTGCGATCTTGGTGATGCTAGAGAGGGCACCTAGATCCGCAATATTTTCATTTAAGGTCTGGGCACCACTCACATGACGTCCCTCAAATCCCTCTTGATTATCATAATAGGCTTCCACCTGGCTTGCCAGTTCTTTGAATTTTGCCCGATCTTTGTCCGTCCACCATACATGATAGTTTCCATTTTCATCATACTGAGAACCAGAAGAATCAAAGGCATGGCTGATCTCATGGGCAATAACCATGCCAATCCCTCCAAGGTTTGATGCGAATTTAGCTTTCGGATCATAAAAAGGAGGCTGTAAGATGGCTGCCGGAAATACAATTTCATTCCCTGTTGGATTATAATAAGCATTAACAGTCTGAGGCGTCATGCCCCATTCCCCTTTATCCACCGGTTTTCGTACCTTTTCCTTTTGCACATCATTTTTGGCTTTTACCAGGGAAAGTACATTGCTTATAAGGTTTCCTCCCTTTTCTGTGGAAAGAACCTGTGCTTTTTCATAATCATTGGGCCACTGATCTGGGTAGCCTATTTTTAGAGTCATATGATCAAGTTTCTTTATTGCTGCCGCTTTTGTATCTTCTCCCATCCAGTCAAGGGCCATAATCTGTTTTTTATATACTTCAAGAATCTGTTCCACCATATCCCTGATGGATTCTTTATCTTCCTGGGAAAAACTCTTTTCCACATAGAGACGCCCAAATTCAAACCCAAGCATATCCTGTGTCATCTCACTTGCCAGTTTATCGTCTGTTTTATTTTCCTTAATCCCATTTTGGATTTTGTTCCATTCCATACGGTTATCCCGAATCTCAGGCGTCAGATACCCAGCAAAATCATTGAGCAAGCAAAATACCGCGTAATTCTTTAAAAGGGGAAGATTATCCTCTTTTAGATATTCATTTATTTTCTTCATCTGTTCCACGTCGGTCACAACGAAGTGGTCCGAATCCTTAAGTCCCGCTGCCTTAAGGAATCCTTCCATGGCCTCATCTGGAAACAACTCTTTTAATTGATCAGAAGTATAAGGATTGTAAATGATTCCAGGATCGTTTTGCCGACTCAAAGAAAGAGCACTTTTTGCCAAATCTTTTTGAAATGTCAAAATATCCGCTCCTGCCTTTTTCGCCTCTTCTTGGGTTAAACCGGAGTATTCCATGGTTTTATCAATGTAGGTCTGGTAATTCTCTAAAAGTGCTGATAAGGTCTCATCTTCCAACGTTTCTTTTCCAGGACCTAAATCAGCTCCGTTTAGATACAAGGCATACCGTGTGGAGTCCTTCATATCTTCCGTCCACTGGGGAAGAATCAGGCTTCCAAAACCGATGTCAGAATAGATTGTTCCCAAAGCCTTCATATATTCTGCCACACTACAAGCACCTTTGATGCTATCTATATAAGGCTTTAGTGTTCCTAGTCCAGCCTTTTCTCTGCCATCCATATCCATGGCGGTCAGATACAAATCTCCAATTTTTTGCTGAATGGAACCTGTTTTTGCATTTGCCCGATCATTTACCGCACCTTTTAGCACCTCATTTAAGATCTCATAAGCTTCCTTGTCTAGATCATAAAAATAACTCCATTGGTTGGAATCCTTTGGTATCTCTTTTTCGCTTAGCACTTTTTGATTTACATAATCATAGTAATCACTTACTAGCAACTTCCTCTCCTCTTCCGACTGGGCGCTTTCTGCCTTACCTGAAACATTGACTGGCTGAGCAGCGGTCTGCTCCGGTTCTGGTGCTGTCTCCTTTTTTCTGCTGCATCCATTTAAGATAAATGACAGTACCAGAAAAAGTGCCAGGAATAAACTGAATTTTCTTTTCATAGTTTCCCCTTTCTTTTTCGTTCCTTTTTTGGACTCAAAAAAGGAAGTGGATTGCTCCACTTCCTTATCTGTCATATATCTTATTATGTTTAAGCTTCGTCAGAATATACAGGCGCTTCATCATATTCGTCCTGTGCCTGAAGTGCTTTGATACTTAAACTAATCTTTTTGTCATCTTCGTTGAAATCAACGACTCTTGCTTCGATTTCCTGGTTAATAGAAAGTACATCAGATGGCTTCTCTACGTGCTCTCTGGAAATCTGGGATACATGAAGAAGTGCGTCAACGCCTGGCTCTAACTCAACGAATGCGCCAAAGTCAGTCATACGTGCTACTCTTCCTGTTACTACGTTGCCTACTGCGTATTTATCAGAAGCATCTTTCCATGGGTTTGTCTCAGCGAACTTTAAGCTTAAGGCAATCTTATCGCCATTAATGTCCTTGATTAATACTTCAACTTTTTCTCCAGCCTTGAATGCTTTCTTAGGGCTTTCTACTCTGCCCCAGCTCATTTCGGAGATATGAAGTAAACCATCAGCGCCGCCAAGATCGATGAATGCACCGAAATCAGTAACGTTCTTAATAGTTCCTTCAACAATATCGCCAGTATGGATTCTGCTGAATAATTCCTTCTGTAATTCTGCTCTCTTAGCAACCATAAGCTGCTTTCTGTCGCCGATGATTCTTCTTCTCTTAGGATTGAATTCTGTAATGATGAATTCAATTTCTTTATCTGCATATTTAGATAAATCTTTCTCATAAGAGTCAGAAACAAGGCTAGCAGGAATGAATACTCTTGCACCGTCTACGACAACACTTAAACCGCCGTCAAGAACCTGAGCAACTTTAGCAGTTAATACTTCGTGGTTTTCAAATGCTTCTTCCAGCTTCTTGTTGCCTCTGTCTGCTGCAAGTCTCTTGTAGGATAAAGCAACCTGTCCTTCACCATCGTTAACTCTAGTAACTTTGGCTTCCATTTCATCTCCAACCTGTACAACAGTTGTAAGATCTAAATTCTGGTCATCCGAGTATTCACTACGTGGGATGGTGCCGTCAGACTTGTAACCTATATTCAAGACGATTTCATCTTCTTTTACGTCGATGACTTTACCAGTGACGATCTCTCCTGTACGTATGGTTTTCAATGATTCTTCTAACATTTGTTCAAAACTTAACTCTGACATTAGTATGAACCTCCTCGATAATATGATTCGGGGTTGAAGCCCCGGCTGTAATACCTACGCTGCGCACAGAATTTACACAATCAGGATCTAAATCACCTAGTGTCTGGATATAGTAAGTATTCTTACACTCCCTTCGGCATATCTCGTATAGCTTCTGGGTATTAGAACTGCTTTTTCCACCTACAACAATCATGGCATCCACTTCTGAAGCTATCCGCCTTGCTTCCACTTGTCTTTCCTGTGTTGCATTGCAAATCGTATTTAAAACAAGTATATCATACCTCGTTTCAGAAAATTTATCAACTAAATCTTGAAATTTCTTGTAATTAAATGTCGTCTGTGATACAATACACAGCCTTTCTCCTTCTACTAAAGGTAAAGTTTCCACTTGTTCGGGTGTTTCCACAACTAGAGTATTTGCATTTCCCCAGCCTTTAATACCTTGTACTTCAGGATGCGATTCATTTCCGATTATAATGATACGTCTTCCATCTTGATTTTGTTCCTGGGCGACTTTGTGTATCTTCCTTACATAAGGGCAGGTGGCATCAATAATCTCAATGCCGTTTCCTTCCAAGATATCGTAAACTCTCTTTCCAACTCCATGAGACCTTATAACGACGACAGCATCTCTGATGGTTTGAAGTTCTTCTTCTGTCTCAATTACCTTAACTCCCTTTTCCTCCAGATCCCTTACTACTTCTTCGTTATGAATGATGGGACCGAAGGTATAAATGGGCTTATCGTTTCGTTTCAGCTGTTCATAAACCTGGTCCACGGCTCGTTTTACGCCGAAGCAGAATCCTGCTGATTTTGCAACTACCACTTCCATGATTACTTCTTCCCTTCCTTTTTTCTTTCAAGGAACAATTCTAAAATCCGCTCTTCCACCATTTTTTTTGGCAAAGAGGAGGAATCCAAAAGGATGGCATCCTCAGCCTGTTTTAACGGGGAATGCTCCCGGTTCATATCCCGGTTGTCCCTCTCAATGATATCTTTTTCTATGTCTTCCAAAGTAAATTCCCCTTGGTTATCTTTAAGTTGCGCAAATCTTCTCTTTGCCCGAACCCGACTGCTTGCAGTTAGATATATCTTTAAATCTGCATCAGGAAGGACACAGGTTCCGATATCTCTGCCATCCATGATTACATTTTCTTTTCTGGCAAGTTCCTTTTGAAGCTCCACCAGTTTTTCCCTTACTGGCATATATACAGAGGTTGCAGAGGCCATATCACTAACTTCTCCGGTGCGAATGAGACCAGAGACATTTTCTCCGTTTAAGATCACCTGCTGTTCTCCGTTTTCGTATGATATGGTCACCTTTACGTCTTTAGTAGCCTGAGAGATGGCTGCTTCATCCGTTGGCGTAATGCCCATTCTTAAAAAATGAAGAGCCATGGCACGGTACATCGCCCCCGTATCAACATACACGAAATGAAGCTTTTCTGCTACGGATCTTGCAATGGTGCTTTTTCCAGCTCCTGCTGGGCCGTCGATTGCTATATTATAAATCTCTGTCATCATTTGTCTTTCTCCTCTCCAGCCGCAGTTCCAGCCGCCCATCCTGTGGACCAGGCGATCTGTAAATTAAAGCCTCCGGTCACCGCATCAAGATCTAAAACCTCTCCTGCAAAATAAAGTCCGGGAACCAGCTTTGATTCCATGGAAGAAGGATTAACCTCTTTTACGGTAACTCCACCCTGGGTAATGATGGCCTCATTGTAGGCACGAAGCACGGTGAGAGTAAGGGTAAATGCTTTCGTGAGTTCAATGATTCTTATGCGTTCTTCTTTTGTAATCTCATTGACCTTTTTTTCCGGTGAAATCTGACTTCTGTCTATCATAACAGGAACCAGTTTGGCCGGATAAAGTTGATTCAAAGAATTCTTAAACTGTTTATTCATAGCCTCATCAAAATCCCGTAATAGCCTGTTATCTAGCTGCTCTACGGTCAGCGCGGGCTTTAGATCAATGGATAAGGTCAATGGACCTTTTTTTAGTTCCTTTGCAGCATAGCTGCTGGCGCTTAAGAGCACTGGTCCGCTGACACCATAATGGGTAAAGAGCATTTCCCCAAACTCCTGGTAGACGATCTTTTTCCCTCTTGAAATCGTTGCCTCTATATTGCGAAGGGATAAGCCTTGAAGCTCTTTTATCATAGGCTCCTCTACTACAAAGGGAACAAGGGCTGGAGAGAGTTCTGTGACAGTATGACCCGCTTCTTTTGCAAGCTCATAGCCATCTCCCGTTGATCCGGTTAACTGATAGGAAAAACCACCACAAGCTATGATCACGGAATCTGCCATAAACTGTTCTTTCTTTCCGCTAATATTTACCACAAGTCCGGTTATGGAACCGGATTCTATTAAAAGCTTTTTTACGTCTGCACGGTAGTGAATGGTAACCCCTAAATCCAGGAGTCTCTGATTCAAAACACGAATTACATCAGAAGATTTATCTGATGCAGGGAATACCCGGTTTCCGCGCTCAGTTTTAAGCGTGCATCCAAGTTCTTCTAAAAGATTCATCATATCAAAATTGGTAAAGCCATAAAAACTGCTGTATAAAAATTTGGCATTGGTCACAACGTTACCAAACAATTCTTCCGTATCACAGGCATTGGTCACGTTACAACGACCTTTTCCCGTAATAAAAACCTTTTTTCCAAGCTTTTCATTTTTCTCAAAAATATGGACGGTACTGCCCTTCATGGCTGCTGCTATACCAGCCAGCATCCCTGCAGCGCCACCGCCCACGATTAAAACCGTATTCATGCCGTATCCTCCTGGTTCATTCACTCCATTTCTACTTTACACGAAAAAGGAGGAAAATACAAGCGGTCACGTATTTTTCTTTGCCTCACTTATCTTAGCTTCCAGGGCTTCCACCACTGTTTTTAAGATCTTTACTCTGGCATAATATTTACAGTTTCCTTCTACTACAATCCAGGGAGCATATGTGGTGGAGGTGCGGACTAACATCTCATTAACAGCCTCTTCATACTCATCCCACTTCTCTCTGTTTCTCCAGTCTTCATCCGTTATTTTCCATTGTTTTAAGGGATCTTCGGATCTTGCCCTAAACCGACGCTCCTGCTCATCTTTATCAATATGAATCCAAAACTTTAAGACCACGGCTCCAGCATTTGCCATGTGATCTTCCATCTCATTAATCTCCTGATACGCCTGCTTCCACTGATTCTCACTGCAAAAGCCCTCAATCCGCTCCACCAGAACACGACCGTACCAGGTGCGGTCAAAGATTGCGATATGACCAGACCTTGGAACATTGTTCCAGAACCGCCAAAGGTAATGATGAACCCGTTCCATATCATTAGGAGCAGATGTGGGATATACTTTATACCCCCTTGGGTCCAGATGACTGGTAAGCCGTCTGATGGCGCCACCTTTTCCAGCTGCATCCCAGCCCTCAAAACCAATGATTGCCGGGATTTTCAACCGGTATATCTGGCTGTGAAGCTGCTCTAAACGCTCCTGTAAAACATCAATTTCTCTTTTATATTCTTCCTTTGTCAAGGTCTTTGTTAGGTCAACTCCAGACAGAACTCCATTTTGGTACTCTTTTGTGCGGATTGGAACTTCTTTTTCCTTTCTTTCCCCCCGGGATAAGCAAAGGTGATACGCCTCTTCCAATCGGTCTGCCACATGGGTCATGATTTTCACTGCTGCATAATCCTTATCCATTGCTTCTATGATGGTCCAAGGAGCAAAGTCCGTATCTGTCTTTTCAAGCATTTCTTCACAAATACTTAGAAACTTGTCATATTCTTTATTTCTTCGCCAGTCATCTGAAGAAACTCTCCAACTGGTATCCTTTGAGGCATCCAGTTTTTTTAACCGGCTCTTTTGCTCCTTTTGAGAAATGTAGAGAAACAGTTTTATAATGACCATGCCATCATCCGTAAGCTGTCGTTCAAAGGACTGGATGTCCTTATATGCTCCCGCCATGTCACACTCTTTTATCTTTCCGTCAAAACGCTCCATGGTCACCTGACGATACCAGCTTCTGTCAAAGAGGGCGATTCTGCCTTGAGCCGGTAGCTTTGTCCAAAAACGCCATAGAAACGGGCGCATCCGCTCTTCCTTGGTTGATTTATCATTGGCATACACATCAAATCCCCTTGGATCAAGTGCCTGTATCAGATGATTAATCTGGGTCCCTTTTCCAGATGCTCCCATGCCTTCAAATACAATTGATACTGGAATCTTCGCATCCTTAAGCTTACGCTGCAGCTCTCCAAGACGTAGTGTTTGTTCCTTGATTTTTTCTTTATAATCACCTTGATCAATTTTTTTCAATAAATCGATTTTCTCTAGCATAAACGGTCCCTCCTCTAATTAAGCTGTTATGCCTTCAGATGGGAAAATACGTTTGCCACCTCTGGCATAACCTGGCTGATCTTTATCATCTGTGGACATTCTTCTTCACAACGGTGGCATGCCATACAACTCTCAGCATTGATCGATATGTTGCGATACCCTTCCACTGCTTCCTCTTCTTTGTGGGCAGCCGTCATATTATAAAGGGTAAATATATCTGGAATCGGAAGTCCAAATGGACAAGGAAGGCAGTAACGACAACCGGTGCATCCCACTAGGGCCATGGAATCATACACTTCCTTTGCCTTTTTATAGATTTCTTTTTCCTCTTTGGTTACCATATGAATATGGCTTCTGTCTCCATATAGAAGGTTTTCTTCCAACTGAGTCTCATCACTCATACCACTTAATAACAAGCTGACCTCTGGCTGATCCCATATAAAGTCCAGGGCATATTCCACACAGGATTTATCTTCTTTAAATAACTCTTTTACATGAGCGGCAGGAGTGGCTAGCTTTCCACCCAAAAGCGGCTCCATTACTACTACGGCAAGCCCCTTAGAAGCTGCCTCTTTTAAGCCTTTTTCACCTGCCTGATGAGTAAGGTCCACGTAGTTATACTGGATTTGGCAAAAATCCCATCCATCATAATAATCTAGGATATCCTGAAACACGTCATATGAATCATGGAAGGAAAAACCAAGATATTTAATCTTTCCTTGTTCCCTTGCTTTTTCCATTTTCTTTACGAGATCAAATTTTTTCACCGTATCTTCAAACCGGTCCCTGCTAAGTGCATGAAGAAGATAAAAATCAATATGGTCAGTTTGCAGCTTTTCTAACTGCTCTTCTAAAATAAGCTCAAAATCCTCTTCCTTTTCAAGCTTCCAGACCGGACACTTGGTGGCTAGATATGTCTTTTCCCGGTAGCCATCTAAAAGTGCGTTTCCTACGATCCGCTCACTTTCTCCTTGATGATAAGGATACGCTGTGTCTATGTAATTTACTCCTTCATCAATGGCATGACGGATCATCTTAATTGCACGTTCTTCATCCACCTGATTGTTATCGAGTACGGGAAGTCTCATGGCTCCAAACCCTAGTGCTGATACTTTTAAACCTGTTTTTCCAAATTCACGATACTGCATAATAAAACCTCCGCATGTGTATTTAATAAAACAATTGTATCACAATCAGCCACACATAAAAATAGTTTTTATCTTAGGGCGTGTCTGAAAACTGCTTGTTTCAAGATGTACGTTACTCTTTGTGGGAGATTTGTTCCAGATGAAGGCGGCGTAGTGGGCTACGCCAACTGAATTTGGAGCAAATATACTGCGAAGTGGGACGTGCAGATTGGAGCGATGAGTTTTCAGACACACCCTAAAAAAGAAAGACAGGAAACACAGCTTTTTTGCTCTGCTTCCTGTCTTATTCTTATACTTCTGTCATAATAAAGATATCGTAAATAGCCTTAATTGCTTCCTCAAAGTCTGCATTCTTAACGCCGATTATTATGTTTAGTTCACTGGAACCCTGATCAATCATCTTAACGTTCACTCTGGAATGAGCCAGTGCTGAGAAGATTCTTCCGGCAGTCCCTCTGGTCGCCTTCATTCCCCGCCCTACTACGGCTACTAAGGCTAGGTCTGATTCCATCTCAATGAAATCCGGTTCCACGGCCCGATGGATTCCTGCGATTACGGACTGCTCAAACTCTTCAAATTCCGATTGATGGACAAAGATCGTCATGGTATCAATGCCTGATGGCATGTGTTCAAAAGATACACCGTATCGTTCGAATACCTCTAACACCTTTCTCCCAAAGCCCACTTCCGCATTCATCATGGCTTTTTCAATGTTAATGGAGCAAAAACCTTTTTTTCCTGCGATTCCTGTAATGGTATAATTGGGTTTTTTGCAGGTGCTTTCTACAATTACGGTTCCTTTATCTTCTGGACAATTGGTATTTCTGATATTAATAGGAATGCCTTCTTTTCTTACGGGGAAGATGGCATCCTCATGAAGCACACTTGCACCCATATAGGCCAGTTCCCTTAGTTCTCTGTATGTAATGGTTTCAATGACTTCAGGATTTTTGATAATCCTTGGATCTGCTACCAAAAAGCCCGACACATCGGTCCAATTTTCATACATGTCAGCATGAATGGCCTTTGCAACAATAGAACCTGTTATATCAGAACCACCTCTGGAAAAGGTTTTAATGGTTCCATCTTTTTTCGCTCCATAAAAGCCTGGTATTACGGCTTTTTCCACATGCTCCAGGCGATCCCCCAGCTCTTTGTCTGTAAGGTCCGCTAAAAAGCTTCCGTCTGTATCAAAGAAGATCACTTCAGCCGCGTCTATAAATTCGTAGCCCAGATACTCTGCCATTACCATTCCGTTTAAATATTCACCTCTAGAAGCCGCATAATCCTTTCCGGCCTGTTTGAGGAAATTCTCTTCAATGGTGGAAAATTCAAAATCCAGATTTAGGTTTAAACTAAGACCGTCAATGATTTCATCGTAACGTTCTCTGATTTTCTCTAATATCTTTTTATAGCTTTTTCCTTGAGTTGCTGCCTCATAACACTGATACAGCATATCAGTCACTTTTTCGTCCTTGTCACTACGCTTTCCAGGTGCGGAAGGGACCACATACCGCCTGCTTTTGTCTCCCCGAATGATATCTCCAACCTTTTTAAACTGCTTTGCGCTGGCCAAAGAGCTGCCTCCGAATTTTACAACTTTTTTCATAGCGTCTCTCTCCTTTGATACAGGTTATTATGTGGATATTTAACGGAAATAATATCCCAATTACTTTCTGATGTCAAGCATTTTTCAAATAGATTGCATATTTTTCCATTTTTATGAATAAATAATCTATCTGATTCCCTGGGTTTTTAAATTAGAGTTTCCATTTCTAAGTTTACTTTTTCTTCGCAGGAACGCATGGCAAGTATGGTTTTCTCAAATAAATCATCAAGGGTCCAGTCAAGAGCTTCCGCCCCCTTTGCGATTACATCTCTGGAACATCCGGCTGCAAATTTCTTGTCCTTAAACTTTTTCTTCAGGCTTGAAATCTCCATATCCAACACGCTTTTTGATGGACGCATTCTGGCTGCTGCACCGATGAGTCCGGTGAGTTCATCTGCTGCAAATAAAATCTTTTCCATGGTGTGTTCTGGTTTCACGTCTACGCAGATTCCATATCCATGGCTTACAATGGCCCGCACCAGCTCTTCTTCTGCTCCAATTTCAGCTAAGAGCTCAGGAGCCTTTTTACAGTGTTCCTCTGGGAATTCTTCAAAATCAACATCATGGAGAAGCCCAGCTAGTCCCCAGAATTCTACCTCATCTAGATATCCCATTTCATCTGCGTACCACTTCATGACCCCTTCTACGGTCAGACCGTGAAGCAGATGGAAGGGTTCTTTATTATATTTCATAAGCAGTTTTAATGCTTCCAGTCTGGTAACTGTTGTTTTCATCCTATTCCTCTCCTTCTCATAACGTTCAGATGATTCTTTCATCATATTACATTTATACCGCTTTCACCTGTTACTTGAATTCCATGTTTCTCTAAAAGCTCCGCTGTCATACCGCTTCCTTCTATTTTTGAACCGGAAAAAGTGCCATCATAAATAACTCCATGTCCACAAGACGGACTGCGCTCCTTTAATATGGCACGTTTGCAGCCGTATAGCTTGCCGATTTTTAATGTTTCATTCGCACCCTCTTTAAAAAAGCTTGTCACGTCCTGCCCTTGCTGATTCATTACCAAGCCATCCCTTTGCCTCTCTGCCGGTTCTCTTGGAGTCATAAGACCTCCTAGCTGCTCCGGGCAGACTGGAATCAAATTATAATGCTCCATCAGGGATAACACTTCTTCCCTTTTGCCATTTCCACCGTCATAGCGGCAATTCACCCCCAAAAGGCAAGCACTTACCAGTATGTTTTCTCTTTTCTCTTCCACCTTAGAGCCTCCTTTCATAAATCCTACTCTAACAAAAAAAAGAAAGAGGTTCAATCCCCTTTTTTAAGATTGAACCTCTGATTGCTTCTTTATTTTCGTTCTACGATTTCATCAATGATTCCGTAGGCCTTGGCTTCCTGCGCTGTCATATAATGATCACGGTCCGTATCCCGTTCTATTTCTTCTGTGGTATGCCCAGTATTTTCAGCCATGATTCGGTTTAGTTTGTATTTATCCATTTCAAGCTTTTTCGTGAATATAGATATATCTGAGGCTTTTCCCCCAATACTTTGAACCGCTACCTGATGGATCATGATTTCAGCATTTGGCAGGGCAAATCGTTTTCCCTTTGTTCCACCAGCCAAAAGAAATGCTCCAAAGCTTGCTGCAAAACCAAGACAAATGGTGGAAACGTCACATTTAATATGTCTCATAGTATCGTAAATAGCAAATCCTGCCGTGACAGAGCCGCCTGGACAATTAATGTAAAACGAGATATCCTTTGACGGGTCCTCAGCCTCTAAAAACAGAAGTTGTGCCACGATCAGCCTTGCAGATTCATCACTTACTTCTTCTCCAAGAAAGATGATCCGCTCTTTTAACAAACGGGAAAAGATATCGTAGCTCCGCTCTCCTGCCGATGTCTTCTCAATGACATAAGGTACAAAACTCATGCGGCGCACCTCCTTTCATCTGCCTGCCTGGAGATAATTTCCATTCTTCTTAACTCTTTACAGATTCCATTTTCTCTGTACGTCTTTGGCGTACAACCAAAGGCCTGTTTAAACGCCAAAGTAAATGCCTGCTGGGACTGATAAGATGCCTCAAAGGCAATGTCAGAGATGGAATATGTTTCCTCCTCCACAAGCTTTCTTGCTGCCTCTGAAAGCCTTCGTTCCTTAATATAGCGATGTAGCGTGCATCCAGTCATTTCAAAAAACATACGATTTAAATGAAACTTGGAATATCCGGCATGAGTTGCAATTGTTTCCAGATCCAGTCTTTCCTCTAAAGACATCTTTGCTTCTATATATTCAGTCACATCTTTGATTGCACTTTTCTTCTCAACCATGTTCCACCTCCTTAATATGATTTTGATTATATCAGTTCTTATCTTCATTGTCTTAATAAAAAATGCGGTTATTTTCGAGGTTTTTCCATAAAATAGAGGAATCTGCACAATTTGTACCACCTCATACAGATAAAATAATTCAAGAGGGCTATAATATCAGTAAATCCTACTATTTTGGTAGAAAAAACAATGACATTTCCCTTAAAATATAGTATACTTTTAATTGATAAGATAGTTCGAACGAAAGAAAGGAAGGCTGCAACATGTATTGTGTAAAAAAAATCAACGACGATTTATACTGGGTCGGGGGAAGTGACCGCCGTCTGGCTCTGTTCGAGAACGCTTACCCGATTCCGAGAGGAATTTCCTATAATTCTTATGTCATGCTAGACGAGAAGACTGTACTGTTTGATACCGTTGACCGGGCGATTACTGGACAATTTTTGGAAAATGTGGAAGCTGTGCTTGATGGACGGAACCTAGATTATATTATTGTCAATCATATGGAGCCGGATCACTGTGCTACCTTAGGAGAGATCGTAAGAAGGTATCCGGATGTACAGGTCGTATGCAATGCAAAAACAGTTCCCATAATTAACCAGTTTTACGAATTTGGTGTTGATTCCAGAGCAATCATTGTAAAAGAAGGAGATACCTTAAGTACCGGTAAGCACAACTTTACCTTCTATCTGGCTCCTATGGTCCACTGGCCGGAAGTTATGGTCACTTATGATACTACGGATAAGGTCCTTTTTTCAGCCGATGCCTTTGGTACCTTTGGCGCTATGAATGGAAATATATTTGCTGACGAATTGAATTTTGAGCGGGACTGGCTTGATGATTCCAGAAGATATTATTCCAATATTGTGGGCAAATACGGCCCATCTACCATGACACTATTAAAGAAACTTGCGACACTTGATATTCAACTTCTCTGCCCGCTTCACGGCCCTGTATGGCGATCAGATATTAACTGGTACGTGGATAAGTACCTTTTGTGGAGCAGTTATGAGCCGGAAGAAAAATCCGTTATGATCGCTTATGGTTCTATCTACGGCAACACAGAGAATGCTGCCAATATACTGGCCTGCCGCTTAGCAGATCAGGGTGTCAAAAACGTGGTAGTCTATGATGTAGCTGTTACACATCCGTCCGTGCTGATATCAGAAGCATTCCGGTGCAGCCATCTGGTATTTGCTTCCGCGACTTACAACAGCGGTATCTTTAGCAGCATGGAACACCTGCTTATGGATATGAAATCCCATAATGTACAAAACCGTACAGTTGCTCTCATGGAGAATGGTACCTGGGGAATTACAGCAGGTAAAAAGATGGCTGAAATCATTTCACAGATGAAAAACATGACCATACTTGATGATATGATTACCATTAAGTCTTCTGTAAAAGAAGATCAGCTTACAGAAATCAATGCTATGGCTGAAGCTATCGTAAAAACTTTATAATATCAGGTCAATGTAAAACCCCTCCCGGGATACAGCGTATCAGCTGAACCTGGGAGGGGTTTTTTATGAATTGGATTCTATTATCACAGGATTTATTATCTTTTGCAGTACCAGTAAAAATGCAGCGGCGCAAATTGCCCATCTTATTAAACCTCCTACATAAACCAATTGGATGGCATCAAATATCATACTACCGATATTTGCCAGGATTAGGATCTCTCTTGCTTTTTTCCTATAGAATTCTTTCTCTTTCTCATCCAGTCTCTTATTCTCATTATCAGCCGGACTCATAACATAAATAATTACGTCAGATAAGGCCAATAATCCCCACAACAAGAACTGATTTATTGTAAAATGAGATAATAAAAGGATTATAAAAATATAACAGCAGGAAAACAGATAACATCCTGTTTTGGTCTTTGCATGATATCCCCCTGCATTTCTTCTTAATGGTATCAAAACACTTCCAATTAGAATTAATTCCGGCACCCTTTGCAAACAGACTGCAATCCATAAATATGAAATACAATGAATGATTTTCAGAATCAGACACTCCATTCCAAATTTATAAATTTCAGCATCTTCTTCTGCAATAATATGATAATAGATTAGTCTTCTGGTAAAGGATTCTTCCCATGGTATCATACGGTACTTCGCCTTAGAATTTTCTTAATTTCTTTGCATTTTCAGGTAATTTTGGCTGGTATCCAATGAAAAAGCAGGAACTGTTTGCTTCTGTTTTAGCGGAACCCAAGATGATTTTTGATGCAATTTCCAGTGATAATTTCTTTAATTCATGTTTCATTTTAAATGCCTCCATTCTTTTTATTGTTATTAAAAATATATGATTCGTTCCTTGTATTATTCTGATTTACATACAATCTTAAGAATTGGAGCATATATCTTAAACTTCCATTACCTTTAGATTTGGTGAAACAATTAGATGTGCTTCTGTCTGATTCTGGACATCTTCTAGAGTGAATCCTGGAGCAATTTCCTTTAACACAAGTCCCTTATTGGGAACTACATCTATGACTGCCATATCGGTCACTATGGTCTTTGCTACTTTTGTGGCGGTCAAGGGAAGTCTGCATCTTCTAAGTATCTTTGGTGCTCCGTTTTTACTTACGTGCTCCATGGCTAAAATCACCTTTTTTGCTCCCACGACCAGATCCATGGCTCCACCCATACCAGGTACTTTTTTACCCGGAATCATCCAGTTGGCAACGTTTCCCTCTTCATCCACTTCCAAAGCTCCTAATACCGTAACATCTACGTGTCCGCCCCGTATAAGACTAAAGGAGAATGCGCTGTCAAAGTAACTGGCTCCTTTTACCGTAGTCACATAATTTCCACCTGCGTCAATACAGTTTAAAGATTCTTCCTCCTGGCTGGCATTGGGTCCCACGCCCATGATTCCATTTTCTGCTTCTAGCATGACATGAACATCTTCTGGTATGTAGTTAGCCACCATGGTTGGCATACCAATGCCAAGATTGACAACATCACCATCTTTTAATTCCTTTGCGATTCTTTTTGCAATCAATTCTCTCTTATCCATATTTTAACCCACCTTTACTATGGCATTAACTAAGACTCCAGGAACATTTACATGATTTGGTTCAATTTCTCCAATTGGTACAATCTC
Source organism: Lacrimispora algidixylanolytica (assembly GCF_003609635.1). GTDB lineage: Bacteria > Bacillota > Clostridia > Lachnospirales > Lachnospiraceae > Lacrimispora > Lacrimispora algidixylanolytica. Next base: position 176,381 of record NZ_MCIA01000030.1, read on the forward strand.
ATTAACCTCAGCAATCACATAGTCCGCAGCCGTTGCCATGACAATATTAAAATTACGGGAAGAACCTCTGATGATCAAGTTACCGGCTTCGTCTGCTTTGTCTGCCTTAATGAAGGCTACATTTGCTTTTAAAGGCATCTCAAGAAGGTATTCCTTTCCCTGGATTTCAAGTTTTTCCTTGCCTTCTTCCACAATCGTACCAAGACCAACCGGGGTTAATACCCCTCCAAGACCAGCTCCACCAGAACGTATCTTCTCCGCTAAAGTGCCCTGTGGGAAAAGCTTAACCTCTGCTTCCCCTGACATCATAAGTCTTCCGGTTTCTGGATTAGAGCCAATATAGGATGCGAAGATACGTTTGACTCTTCCACTTTTTACAAGCTGAAATATGGATAGATCTTTGGTACCGGTATCATTTGATATAACGGTTAGGTCTTTGGCTGAATTTGTTTCTAATAACGCATTTACCAGATGCTCCGGGTGACCTCCTGCTAAAAAGCCACCTACCATGATTGCATCTCCATCTTTTACTTTTTCTACTGCTTCTTTGGCTGATAACAATTTACTTTTCATGTCTTAGTTCTCCTTTCTATCCTTTAAGTAATCATACATTACACTTGCATACGGAAGGGTTAAATCGGCAATGAAATGCCTTCCCTCCACGTAGGATTTAACGGGTAAATCAGCGACTGGCGCGTTGACGTGAGGAATTAAGTTTAATCTGGCAGGTCCTGACCAGGCCCCTTTTACAGTAATATCTTCCAGGTGATAAGAAACAAGCTGGGCAATGGCAGGGTTTCCGTCAACATCAGGAATTAATTTCAGATTTACCTGCTTTTTTGCTATGGTTTTTGCTATTTCAGTCTTATCAAGTGTGTTGTATTTAAAGGGCATCGTACCCGTTGCCACCAAAACGTTATTGTAAATTAACCTGCCGGTCAATGTTTCGGTCTCATCCACCCTCAGTGTAGGGTGGCCCCATTTTTTAGGGAATCCCCAGATTTCACGGCCTGCTAATATGGCAGGAGCATTATCTAGATACATCTGAGCAACAAAGTTGCACGCTTCTCCATGATAGGTACAGGGAATGACGATCCCGCTTTCTTCATATGAGCCTAAGCCTGAGGAATCAGGCATTTTAATCCATTCATATGTAACCGTATTGCTTCCGTCTGGCTCTAATGGTTCTGGAACCGCCTCACGGATTGCGGCTGGATCTGATTTGTAGGTGACAGTAAAAAATTCCCGGTTAATGAAACGGCACGGCGGGCGACCATAGCTGGCACTTGCCGCTGGCATTGATTGTAAGGATAAAACATCTTCTGACGTCATAATCATTTTCCTTTCCCTAAATGAAATCGTTTATATGTTAGCGTTTTCAACCAGCATCGCAATGCCCATGCCTCCGCCGATACATAAGGCAGCAACACCGTAATGTGCGGATCTACGTGTCATTTCATGAATTAAGGTAACCAGTACCCGGGCACCACTTGCCCCTAATGGATGCCCTATGGCAATTGCACCGCCATTGACATTTATCTTTGATGAATCGATCCCAAGCTCCCTTGTGGCGGCCACTGCCTGTGCCGCAAAGGCTTCATTTAATTCAAAAAGATCAATATCATTCACCGATAATCCCTGTTTTTTCAGTAGAGTCGAAACTGCTTTTACGGGGCCCATTCCCATATAAGCAGGATCAACGCCGACAAGGGAATAGCCCTTGATGAAAGCCGCTGGCTTTAAGCCATGCTCCCTACATGCTTCCTCTGACGCTACTATCATTGCTGCCGCACCATCGCTGATAGGGGAAGCATTTCCTGCCGTAACGGTTCCATCCTGTTTGAATACGGTTCTTAAGGTGGAAAGCTTTTCCTTAGACGTATCTGCTCTTACGTGTTCATCCTCTGTGAAGTGAATTTCTTCTTTTTTCTTTTTGATGATTACAGGAACAATCTGTCCGTCAAAAACCTTATTTTTCTGAGCTTCTGCTGCCCTTCTATTACTTTCATAAGAAAATTCATCCTGTTCTTGTCTGGTTACTTTATACTTTTCAGCCACATTTTCCGCAGTAAGTCCCATATGGTAATCATTGATGGCACAGGTTAGGCCATCACCAATCAGACTATCCACCAGCTCACTGTTTCCAAGTTTGTAGCCTTTTCTTGCATTTCGCAAAAGGTAAGGCGCATTTGTCATACTTTCCATACCTCCAGCTAACATAATGCTCCCATCTTCCGCTAAAATGGAATTGTAAGCAAGTGCAACTGCATGAAGGCCTGAGCCACAGAGCGTGTTTAATGTTGCCGCTGGTACCTCAACTGGTATTCCTGCTTTTATTGCCGCCTGTCTTGCTGGGTTCTGACCATTGCCAGCCTGGAGGACATTTCCCAAATAAACACTATCAATGAAAGAACTATCTAAATTACTTTGAAGAAGACATGCTTTTATAACGGTTGAACCTAATTCCATGGCACTTACGGGAGAAAGAGTGCCGTTAAAGGTTCCTACGGCTGTTCTTAAAGGACTTACTAAAGCTACTTTTTTCATAAATATTCATTCCTTTCATTTATTCGTTTGTCGGTTACCAATCAGAAATTATGATTTCAAATGTGAGACACGGTTTTATTCATGCGCTGCGTTATGTAGGGTGATTTTTCAAATTTTGAAGGTGCCTGTGGTGGTATCTTTTTGATTGATTCGTCATATTATTAGCTCCTTTCTTCTTTCATTTGTATCACAAGGGTATTTTGCTACTCTTATTCTGGTATTTCAATACTGGTTACATAACTTACAGTTTTTGTAGTATGAGTAACAGAAAAAGGAGCCAATACAAGATTAGCTCCCGAAACTTTTGATTCTGAGTTCTTAACAAAGAATTTGAAACATATATTAAAATTCAGCCTTCTTTTTTTTAATTCAAAAAGATAACAAGAATAATTATGGCTAAACTATGGTTCAAAGAATTACTCTATTTTAAAAATTTATTGTTATCTTTTTAAGTCAACGTCTTGTAAACAACTAGGTCGATACTCTACTTAAAAATATTTAAATATTTAAGATTATATAAGTTAGCAAGAAAAAGAAAAGGAACTTTTATAACATGCTTTTTTAGTTATTAAACCAATCATTTTAAATACTTTAGGAATAAGAGAAACAAGTTTTGTCCGTTAAACTCTGTCCTTTCATCAAAACTTATTGGTTAAAAACTGTATTATAAGAATTATTGGCATCAAAACATATGCCATTTTACTTATCATTTAAAATAATTTAATAACAACATTCATATCTTTCGGAAAGGTAGGAACCATTGAACGTATCAAATTTAGAGAGATTAATCCATAGAATAACAGAAGTAACAACCGTAGCAGATGTGGGTTTTCATAAAATTGAAAAAGGATATCTAAATCCTATTTATAAGACATAGACCGAAGTCTTAGGAATGGAACGGTGGTGGAGCAATTGGAGTACAGGTCGAAAGGGCCAGTCGTTATAGAGATTGTTACGGATGGCAGTGAACCTGCACCCAATGGAGATCGCTTAAAGGCATTACAAAAACACGATTAAAATATATAGAGCTATAAATTAAATATAATTTTACAACTAAATTTTTTATTTGCTTCTTCTAAAACCATGCTTCCATTATATTTTTTTATAATATTTTCAACATTTAATAAACCGATTCCATGGTTTTTCCCTTTTCTAGAAACCGGTTTGCCAAAATTCCATTTTTCTATTGGCATGGTACAATTACTAATATTGATGACGATAAATTCATTGTATTTGTCCAGTTTCATGTCAATGTATCTGTGATTGGGAACTAGGTCACAGGCTTCGATTGCGTTGTCAAGAAGATTACCAAACACGGTGGTTACTTCAATGGGTTCCATAAAGCCTAGATCTACAATACCAATATCCAAGTTAAAACAAATGGAATGAAGACTGGCAATCCTTTTTTTATCATTTAATAACACGTTTAATATTGGATTGTTTGTATAATCCTCCAAACACAGAGGTACCAACATCTGACCGATTTCCTTTGCATAAGTCTTTGCCATATCATCTTTATTGGCCTCATACAGATTCTCTATCATCTTTAAATGCTTGTTTACATCATGGAGGATTTTAACGGATTCATTATACTTTTCTCCTTGTTCCTCATAAAATTCATATTGTAGGATGGACTGTTGCTCTAATAGCTTAAGTTTAATCTTAAGCTGGCTGTTTTCTTCCACGAACCGGGCAAAGTAAGAAAAATAAAGGTCAGCAATTAATATGCAGCCCATGTTAATTAAAATTAGGATATGATCAGTCTGACTGTTCACTTTAGAAATAACAAGTAAAATGACTGCCAGATTGGCTATGCTATATAAAATAACAAACAGTTCTATCAGACATTGTGACTTATTAAAGGTCCGGTTTAAATCGTCTCTCCAAAGCTTAGCAATGATCTGATAATAGGAAATCAGCACAAACAATTTGGAAAAGGTGATTTCCATACTTTCAGACACGATTGGATCAACATGAAGTATTTGAAATCGCCATAGGATATAATCTAACAGCTCAACACCAACTGCCTCACATATGGATAAAATTAATATGAGTACCGTGATATCAGCAAGCCTATGTATCACTTTTTTATTCATATGATTAAATAAAGTGATGTTCACAAGGCAAGGCAGAATAATCCAGCTTGCTATATTAATCACTGGATTATTGAATAAATTAAGAAATACAATTATAATAGGAACTGCTGCTTCTGTAAAGAAATATAGGTATGGATTATGATAGGCCCGCTCATTTCTTTCTTCCATAAACTGGAATACAATGACGCCGTTAACAAGACATGAAATGATGGAGCCAGATATAAATATAATATAATTTTCCATCTTCTCTCCTAAATAGCACTTTGTATAAATGTATTTAATTTTTTTCTAAAATCAGCTGATTTTTTTTGTGAAACAGGAATTATATCGTTGTTATTTAAAAACACCTCATAGCCTTTAATTTTTTTAACATGTCTTAAATTGATCAAAAAACACTGATGGCATGCTTCAAAGTTATGCATCTGCATTTTCTCTGCCAAATCTTTCATTTTATCTTTAAAGAAATATTCTTCATTTTCCAATTTTATTTTTATTTTTCGATTAAAGTATTCAAAATAATAGATATCTTTCACTTCAAAATCCTTAATTCTGTTTTCCAGTTCCCCATCTTGGGTAATTTCTAGTATCTCAAATTTGATTGTTTCATCTTTTTCATGTTCTTCTAGTATGCATTGTAAAATTTCATCAAGCTGTCGATCCATCTTATCTTTTGTAATTGGTTTTACTAAATATGCAAATGCGTGCACACGATTGACTGCTTGTTTACAATATTGTTTATAACTGGTGGTGTAAATAACTTTAGAATTTCGACTGGTTTCCCGAATGATTTTTCCTACCTGGATCCCATTCATTCCGCCTAAGCCGATATCAAGAAATAACAATTCAAAAACCTCTCTGGTTTCAAGCAACTCTTCTCCTGATTGAAACCGTTTTAACTGATAGGGCATCTCTTTTGGACTCATGTAATCTTTAATCAAAGCTTCAATCTTTGCAGCATCACTTTTGTCATCGTCACAAATAGCAATAGAAAGCATTCATATCCTCCTGTCATCTACTTAAAGTTCATGGTTATGCCAAAATTCATGTCAAACTCTTCTGCACACTGTCAGCCTTTGATTGATACAGGCAGAACTGCTGTCTATTTCATTTTTATGATTCTAAATCTATACTATCATCATCTGAATAAAAATCTCCAATATGTAAAAATCAACCATTTGCACGTAATTATTAATGGTAATACTGAAACCTGCATTGTATTTTTTTCCTATATTATTTCCTTTGTATCGAATCCGATGGTGTTTGAAAGACTCAAAAACCTTTTACTTCAACTCCCTTTACTGCCAACTCTTCTCTTATTCTCTTTACAAAAGAAAGTGCATTGGCACCATCTCCATGAACGCAGACCGAATCCGCCGTTATTGATAAATCGGTTCCATCAATCGCCTTTACTCTTCCTTCCCTTGCCATGCGTACGACTTGCATCACAGCCTTTTCTTTCTCTTCAATTACTGCCCCCTTATTGATTCTTGAAACCAAAGTTCCATCCTTTTCATAAGCTCTGTCTGCAAATACTTCGCTGGCATAGGAAAGCTTACATTCCATTGCTGCCCGGAGCATCTCACTTCCACTTAAAGCCAAAAGCACCAGACTAGGATCCACATCATGGATTGCCTGGCAGATGGCCTCTGCCAGTCTATAATCAGTTGCAGCCATGTTATACAAGGCTCCATGCGGCTTTACATGGTGAAGACGTATGGAGGCACTGTCGCAAAATGCCTTTAATGCTCCGATTTGATAGGTTACGCAGGCCTTAACTTCTTTTGGAGATAGATTCATATTCCTTCTTCCAAATCCACTAAGATCTGGAAAACCGGGATGAGCCCCTGGCCTTACCCCATGTACCTTACAAAGAGCTACGGTACGCTCCATAATCAGAGGATCCCCTGCATGAAATCCGCAGGCAATATTTGCCGATGTAATAAGTGGTATGATTTCTTCATCCACTCCCATCTTGTATGCCCCAAAGCTTTCTCCTAAATCACAGTTTAAGTCAATGGTTGCCATATATAATCTCCTTTCCCTAGAACCCCTTAGCTATACTTTAAGATCGTGTTTTTAACATCTGTAATAAACATATGGCCGGGAGCGTGGGTCATTGCAAACGATGGCCGGCTGTTCATCAAGACAGCTTGAGGGGTAACCCCACACGGCCAAAACACTGGCACTTCCCCCTCTTTTATGGTCACTGGATCCCCGTAATCCGGCTCTTTAATATTTTCTATCCCAATGAATTCTGGATACCCTATATGGATTGGAGCACCGTGTACCTTTGGCATAGCAGCAGTTACTGCAACTGCCATTGGGACTTTACTATGGGGGATCGGTCTCATGCTTACCACCATAGTTCCAGAAAAGACTCCTGCTGAAATACAAGGAATGTTTGTGTTGTACATCGGGACATTAACACCTTCCTCAATCTGCCTCACGGGTATGTCTGCCTCTAAAAGCTCGGCTTCAAAAGAAAAGCTGCATCCGATCAGAAAACTTATGAGCCTGCCTTTTGTTTTCTGGTATTCCTCAAACCGGGAGGATATATTCGTTGATTCTCCAGTACAGATTCCATTTTCATAGATTCGGTATCTGGGAATGTCTTTTGTAATATCACTGCCTTTAGCGGTCTGAGGAAAGGATCTAGAACCTGCATCCGATACCTCCAGTAAGGGACAAGCTCTGGGATTTCGTTGGCAGAACAACAGTAAATCCCAAGAAAGTTCTTCTGGTAGAATCACTAAGTTACCCTGAGCGTAACCGTTACACATTCCGGTAGTCGGACCGTCTATGATCCCGTTTCGTATGAGTTCTCTTACCTGACTTGGCTTACTTTCTGCATAATCCATAATTGCCTCCTTTTCTCTTTCCCTTTATTCTGTTGATGATCATTCATCCATTACATCCATGAGCCGTTTCCTAAAATCTTTAAGCTTTTTATCTTCTTTTCGATAAATCCCAACTGCCTCCTTAGGTGTTATAAACTGAAACGTGACCCATTCTCCAGGCCGTAACTGGGCCAATGACGGTATGTCTGTGGAGATAACCGTTCCAATCTTCGCATATCCTCCCGTGGCTTGATGATCCGCCATCATTACCATAGGAAGTCCAGAAGCTGAAATTTGTATGGAACCTTCCACAATTCCATCTGATATAATATCAGCTCCTTCTTTTAAACCAATGAGAGGTCCTTCCAGCTTGCATGCCATGCGGTCGCAGCTCATAGATAGTTGATAAGGATTACGAAGAAAGGTTTTTAATCCTTCCTCTGTAAATGCCTCAGCCTGAGGCCCTTCTACTACTCGTAACAAGACATAACCATGAAGACCATAATAACGGCTGGGTGTGGACGGCCTTCTAAGGAAAGACTTATCTTCTCCTAAAGCAAACTTATCTTCTCTCCCTTTTACTATCTCCACAAAAACCTTGACTTGCTCCGTTGTTTTTCCTGTGGGCAAACAGTCTCCCTGCTTTAAAGCCCTTCCCTTAAACCCTCCCAGTCTGCATTTTAGATTGGTGGAACGGCTTCCCATCACAGCGGGAACCGATATTCCCCCATGCACAGCCAGATAAGTCCTAAGACCAGTTGGTGCCAAGGAAAGGGTAAGGACATCTCCCTCCTGCGCGCAAACGGGAGCATACATTGGGATAGGTTCTCCATTCAGCAGCGGTCGCATATCTGCGCCGGTCAAAGAAAACACTTCAGGAGAGGTGAAACGAATCTCTCCTCCCCTTAAAGTAAATTCCACCACTGCTTCCTTGCAATTCTCATCAAAATTTCCAGCCAGTAGATTGGATAGCTTCATGGAGTACTTATCACAGGCTCCACTTTTTTGAAACCCCTGGCTTTGATACCCTTCTCTTCCTAGATCTTGTATGGTGGACAATGCTCCGGGTTGTATCATCTCTAATCCCATGCTACCACCTCATTTCTGGTGTCTGGCTAATTTCATCAAATTCCTTTTGACTTATGGGAACAAATCGAATGGAGTCCCCTGCTTGATATCGCCCTTTTTCTCCCATCTGAGGATCAAAAAGCCGAAGAGGAGTCCGTCCGATCAGCTGCCAGCCACCGGGAGACTCCATCGGGTAAATTCCAGTCTGTTCTCCTCCAATTCCAACGGATCCAGCTGGAATTTTCGTTCTTGGTAATGAAAGTCGAGGGGTTATGATCCGTTCATCCATTCCTCCAAGGTAAGGAAATCCTGGAAGGAACCCAAGCATATAGATGCGGTAATCCCGGCCTGAATGAATCTCAATGACTTCTTCTTCCTTTAAACCCGAATGCTCTGCCACAAAGGAGAGATCCTTCCCATGGATTCCTCCATAGCAAACGGGGATTCGAACCAATGTTCCCGTCTCCTTTTTGCTCTCCCCGCTTGTTTTACAGATATTGATGAGAAACTGGGATACTTCATCGAAATCTATGACCAATGGATCATAATAAACCAAAAGAGATGCAAAGGCAGGAACTGTTTCTAAAATCCCTTCTCTGGAAGTGGAACGCACTTTCTCGTTTAGTTCCATGACCTTTCGGTTGATTGATTCGCTGATAGAATCTCCAAGCTCTGCCAACACAGCGCGGTCTCCAACTGCTTTGAGTCTCATGACGATTCTCTCCTTTCCCCAAAGAATCCCTTTGCAATCACTGGGGCAAACCAGTGTTCCGAGTTACAGGAATAACGGACGGCGTAGGCGGTGCACTGGCGCATCAGACTAACGATTCCTGTATTCATCTTCGTATTAAAGCCGTCAATTCCCGGCAATAAAGAACCTGTCATGTCCACAAGACCGCTTCGTGAGGCGACTCGCATAACCTCTGCCTCCATCTCCTCTCTGTGAAGAATCTCCATATCCCGTTTTAAATAAGCAATTGCAGCCATCAAAGCGTAGCAACCCCAATCCGAACAGGTCGCCGTAATAATATAATCGGTGCTGCTTGCGGAAAGAATCCCACCTTTGCAACCGCAGGTGCACTCTCCTGGCCCGGTAAATGGTACATATTTCGTAATATGATCGGCAATGGCACCCATGCCGATCTCATTACCCAAATCGCCAATGGCAATGCTTAACACACCTGCTGCCCGAAGCATCCCCCACAACACATCACTTTTTGCTTCCAGTTCTGTTACATTTAACCCTGCAGCATTGTGATAAACTCCAAGTTCGTTCGCTCCCGGTGCTTCCACGGAGATAACGGCTGACGGCATGAATTCCTTCATCAGTAGGTTTCCGTCTTTTTCTGCTTGTTTTAGATCCTTTGGAAAAGCTACCACTCCCATGCTGTAAGGCAGATTTCTTACTTCCTTTAAATCCTCATATATATGAAGGCCTACCACTCCGGCACACCTTTTTACCGGTTCTACGCAATCCTCCGGACAAAGTATGACAGGCTTCCCGCCAAATGCCAGGACTAGAGATCTTGCAAAAAGAATGGAGCTAACCATACCATCCATTTCCGGCTGCTTATGGGGAAGGAGAACAAATCCAGTGAGGATATAAACCAGATCATCTTTCTTTACAGTGTTACAAAGGCTTTCTGCCGCACTCATGGAAAGAGGCTCTCCCATCTTTTCCCGGCTTCCGGCATAGAGGATCCTACAGACACCATACCCCCTGGGATCCAGATTCATTAAGGCATCCAGATTCTCGCCTACGTTTCTTTTTTCCAGCTCTGCTCTTTCCATAATCCCCTCCCATATCGCACTACTCTGCGTCATATGAATCAATCAAACAGGCTTTTCTTTCCTGTATAAGCAAGGTATTCTGAGATAACTTCATCCTGGATTAACAATAAGTTCTTTGGATCTTTCCCCCCTACAGGCTTCCCATCAATCTGGTTTGCATGGAGGCAAAAATTAGATGATGAAGTCACAATAATCTCATCTGCATCCATAAGCTCTGATAAGGTAAATGGGCGCTCTATGACTGGAATGCCAAGTCGGTAGCAAGCTGATATCATATGAGTCTTTGAAATTCCCCGAAGGATCATAGTGTCATTGGGGTGGGAATAAAAAATTCCATCCTTTAAAATAGAGACATTGCTATGGGCACATTCTGTCACAATTTCCCCACGGTGGAATATTGTTTCCTCTGCTCCTGCTTCCTTGGCTTTTTGAGAGGCCATAACAGATGGAATCAGATTTAAGGTCTTTATATTGCAGTGGTAGAATCTTGTGTCCTCTCTGGTGATTAATGAAACGGGAACCTCTGGATCTTTTAACCGATTTGGCCGTATCATGACCCATAACTTTCCCAACATATCATCTGCAAACGTATGGTTTCTGGTGCCAGCTCCTCTGGTCACCTGCCAATAAACGAAATGAGTCTCCCCCTCCACCATGGAAAGAAGCCTTGTTAAAAGTTCTCCAAACTCCTCTTTTTCCATGGGAATCTTAATATCCAGAGCCTTTGCACTGGAATAAAAGCGGTCCAAATGGTCCTGTAAAAGATAGACCTTATGGTTTCCTCCTACCGTGGCATCATAAACACCGTCTCCAAAGAAATGGACCCTGTCGTTAAATGGTATGGTTAATTCATCTGGAGTCCCTATCGTTCCATCATAGTAAGCAAGTTCTTTCATTCTTTCACCTTCTTTTCCGTAATGACACCAAATCTTAATCTTACGTAATCCTCGATTAATTCCACGCATTGTTTTAGTCCCAGGCGCTGGGTATTAAGGCACAAGTCATAGTTTTGTGGATTCTTCCACTGTCTACCGGTATGGTAGAGATAGTAGGCGTTTCTGTATTTATCTAGTTGATCCACATATTTTCCTGCCTGAGTCCTAGATATCCCCTGACGTTCCATCTCCCGTTCTAATCTAAAATCATAGGGAGCATCGAGAAAAACCGATACCACATTTGGCTCATCCTTTAATATAAAGTCAGCTGCTCTGCCAATACACACATAGGATTCCTGTTCTAACAACTCCTTTAATACCTTAGCCTGATAATTGAACAAGTTTTGATCCGATAAGAAATTTCCGCTCTCCGGTGGTATGACTTCTCCATTATACACCCTTTTAGAAGCCCGATATAAGAGTGTTTTTCTTGTTATTTCATCTGCCTCTGCAAATATGGTTTCGTTGATTCCACTGTCCTCGGAAGCAAGCTGCAAAAGCTTTCGGTCATAAAGGTCGATGCCATAAAAAAAGGCCAGTTCTTTTCCGATTAAACTTCCTCCGCTTCCGCAGGTACGGGTTATGGCCAGTGCAAAATGTCTGCTGCCATCCTTCATCTTTTTTCCTCCTATTGGCCCAGATATGCTTTTTTCACACGCACATCCTTTAATAGCTCACCTGCATTTCCCTCCATGGAAATCTTGCCTGTTTCCATGACATAGGCGCGGTTTGAAATAGATAATGCCATCTTAGCGTTTTGTTCCACAAGCAGTATGGTGATTCCATTTTGATTCACTTCTTTTATAATGGAGAATATCTCTTTTACCAGTAGAGGTGACAATCCCATAGAAGGCTCATCCATTAAGATCATCTTTGGCTTTGCCATCAATGCCCGGCCAACGGCAAGCATTTGCTGCTCTCCTCCGGATAAGGTGCCGGCAAGCTGTCTTTTTCTTTCTTTGAGTCTGGAAAACCGATTATAAACATCCTCCATAGTGGCTGACATATCCTTTTGATCCGCAAATGCTCCCATTTCCAAATTCTCTTCCACTGTCATCTGAGGAAATATATGTCTGCCCTCAGGTACATGGGCAAGCTTTAATCGAATGATTTTGCTGGGTTCGGTTTTCCTAAGGTCGGTTTGCTCAAAGCGAATCTCTCCTTCATCGGCCTTTTTAAGCCCTGAAATCGTTCTTAAGATTGTGGTTTTCCCGGCACCATTGGCACCGATTAACGATACAATTTCACCACGATTCACCTTTAGAGAAACGTTATGAATGGCATGAATGGCTCCGTAGGATACGGACAAGTTGCTAATCTCAAGCATCTTCTTCCACCTCCTCATCCTCTTTTCCAAGATATGCTTCTATGACTCTCTGGTTGTTTGCAATTTCCTTTGGAGTGCCAAACGCTATGGTCGTTCCAAAATCCAACACTTTAATCCGTTCGCAAATCTTCATGACAAGACTCATATCATGCTCAATGAGAAGAACGGAGATCTTAAACTCTTTTCGAATATAGTTGATAATATCTAATAGCTCCTCCGTCTCCGTAGGATTCATGCCTGCTGCCGGTTCATCAAGTAAAAGAAGCTTCATATCTGTTGCCAGTGCCCTGGCAATTTCCAGCCTTCTTTGTTCTCCGTAAGGAAGATTTCCTGCTTTTAACTCCTCCTTGCCTTCTAAGTGAACCACCTTTAAAAGCTCCTTTGCCCGCTCTGTCAATAATGCCTCTTGTTTCCAATACTTTGGAGTGCGAAAAACAGCATGAAAGAAGCCATAGGAAAGTCTGGAATTCATGGCGGCTTTTATATTATCAATTACCGACATTTTCTTGAATAACCGGATATTTTGAAATGTTCTTGCAATTCCCGCTTCAACAATCTGGTAGGTGTTCTTTCCATTCATTCGCTGGCCATTTAGGTAAAAAGAGCCTTCGGTTGGTTTGTATACCCCAGTAATTAAATTAAATACTGTGGTTTTCCCAGCTCCGTTTGGCCCAATAAGACCGATTAACTCAGATTCTCCAATTTCCAGATCAAAGCTGTCTACTGCTTTTAATCCACCAAACTGAATCCCAAGATTTTGAACCATTAACACCGGGGGCTTTTTTGCCGCTTCTTTCATTGTTACACACCTCCTTTTGTTTTCTCATTCCTGGAATCCTTTTTGCCACCTTCTTGCCTTGTAAGCTTTTTTATCAGGCGAGTGAGGGAAAACTCCCAGTTTCCAAAAATCCCTCCTGGTCGAAAGATCATTACCATTACTAGGATTATGGAATATACCAGCATCCGGTATTTGGAGAACTGACGGGTCATTTCCGGCAGAGAGGATAAGAATGCAGCTCCAAGAATAGAGCCGGTTAAAGATCCAGTTCCTCCGATGATAACTTCAGAAAGCAGTTCCGCAGAATACATAAAGTTAAAGTTCGTTGGGATCATGGCGGTCATATAATGAGCGTAAATTCCACCTCCCACTCCTGCAAAAAAAGCAGCCACGGTAAAGGTCATTACTTTATAATATGTCACATTAATTCCAGAGGCCGCTGCTGCGATGTAATCCTCCCGTATGGCCTTTACGGTCCTTCCAAACCGGCTTCTCACATACATGTACATGACTGCGACGCAAGCAGCCATGATCCAATAACACCAGTAGAAATCTGACAATTTTAATATCCCACTCATGGTCTTTCCTCCCCCGGTAATAGGGAAGTTGCAAAAACAGACCCTTATAATTTCAGCAAATGCCACGGTAACAATGGCTAAGTAATCTCCTTTTAAGCGAAGAGCCGGTATGCCAACCATAACTCCTGTGATTCCAGCCATAGCCCCTCCAGCCATTAAGGCCGTGAGAAACAAAAAGAAATCCGGCAGCCCCTTTCCAGCCAAAGCACTGGATACAATGGCAGAGGTATATGCTCCCACAGATACAAAACCTGCATGCCCCAGGGAGAATTCACCCATAAACCCTACCACAAGATTTAAAGATGCTACCATTATAATTGTATAACAAGCTGTCGTGCATATTCCCTTTATGTACTGAGTGGATGGCCCAAATACCTTGGTTTCAAAGAGAAGGACGAATAAAAGAAATACAGCTATCACGCCCAGGATGTTAATCAAATAAGAAATCTTATACTTTTTTTCCATGTTCCACCTCTCTACACCTTCTCGCCCACATTCTTACCAAGAATGCCAGACGGTTTCACCAAAAGGATGACAATTAAGATGGCATAGGTGATAGCCTCATACCAGCCTGGAGCAAACAGCTTTACAAAGATCTCAATGAGCCCTACTAAGATTCCTCCAAGCATAGCTCCAGGTATAATTCCAATCCCCCCTAAAACCGCGGCAATAAAAGCCTTAAGTCCCATCATAGACCCCATATCATTGGTCACCCTTGGATATTTGGTACAATACATAAGGGCCGCCACGGCTGCCAGAGCAGAGCCGATGGCAAAAGTTATAGTAATGACCCGATTGACATTAATTCCAACCAATATCGAAGCATCTCGGTCCTGGGGAACAGAACGCATGGCCTTTCCAATCTTTGTCTTCTTAATAAATATCTGGAGCCCTGCCATCATAATAACGCCAATTAAAATAGTCAAAATTACATTAAGGGGCAGAGCTACCCCTAAGAAATTAATGGTTGGTAAATCAAAGATCTTCTGCACGTTTTGTGGTTTTGCACCAAAGAGCACCATGGCTAAGTTCTCCAAAAACAGGCTCATGGCCAAAGCCGTAATAAGAGCGGACATGGAACCTGCCTGGCGAACTGGTTTATACGCAATTACCTCTACCACGACTCCCACCACAGAGCAGACAATTATTGCGGCCAGAACGGACAACCACACCGGCATTCCGGCATTTGCCATCAAAGGTATGGTATAAAACATAGTATAAGCCCCGATCATAATGAAATCGCCGTGGGCAAAGTTTATCATACGGATAATTCCATAAACCATGGTATACCCCAGAGCGATTAAGGCATAGATGGCTCCCTGGTTCAGTCCGTTAATCAAGCTTTGAAAGAATAATGAAAATGTCATAGGCGGTTTCCTCTCTCACTGAAAAGGAAAATGTGCAACCTGGCCGATGTCCGGCCTTTATGCACATCTCCTTTTTGTATATGCTATTTATTTCTTGGTGCCTTCTGGCGACAAGGTCATAAGCCACTTTACTTTACCGTTATCAAAGGTATTAATGGCAACGGATTTTTCCGGGTCTCCGTTCTTGTCAAGAGTGAAGGTCCCACCCACTCCGGTAAAGGTCATTTCGGTCATTCCTTTTACCAGAGACGAGGTGTCGGAAGCTTTCCCATTTTGGGCCGCTTCTGCAAGCATATAGATGGCATCATAGTAAAGAGCTGCGCAGGCATTTAAGCTTTCTGTTCCGTATTTCTCCGTATATTTACTTACAAAGTTGGAAACAGCAGGGGCAGTATCCTCAGAGGAATAATGGTTGGTGAAATAGCAGTTGTTGAGTTTATCCTCAAAGCCCTTGGTATCTGCTCCGTCCCAGCCATCACCACCCATAATGGCACCATCAAATCCAGCATCTCTTGCAGCTCCTACTAAAAGAGGAACGGTATCCAAAAAACAAGGATAGAATAGGAAATCGGCTCCCTTTGCCACTACCTGTGAAGTCTGGGAGGAAAAGTCTGTATCCTTAGTGGTACACTCGCCAGTATAGACAATCTCAATGCCAGCTTCCTCTGCATTTTCAATAAAAGCATCTTTTAAACCATTGGAATAATCATCATCCTTGGCATAAATGATTGCTGCCTTTTTCCAGCCTTTTTCCTTTGCAAACTGGGCTGCCATCTTTCCCTGATAAGGATCAATAAAGCAGTCACGGAACACGGTGGGGCCTTTTAGGGTTACATCTTTATTGGTTGCTCCTGTTGCTAATAGGAGCATATTATCTTTAGACGCCTGCTCCGCAATAGGAAGGGTAACAGAAGAAAAGAAACAACCTACAACAGCGTCAGGACCTTCCTTCATCAGGCTGTTATAAGCGTTAATCGCCTGCTTGGCATCACTGGCGTCATCGACAACTTTTCCCCCGTTTACAATCTCAATTTTGTATTCCGAATCACTGGAGTTAATCTCCTCAGCTGCCATACTTATTGCATTTTGTGCCCCTTCCCCATAAATAGCGGAGCCACCTGTTAGAGAACAGATTACCCCCACCTTAATGGTCTTGCCATCCTTCGCTGGATCTGTCCCCCCAGAAGCAGCCTTTGTCTCACTTGACTTGCTGCCTCCTGCCGCACCTTGTTGGGCAGATGAACTGCAGCCAGCAATAAGACTGGCGGACATTGCCACCGTAAGTACGAGAGAAAATAATTCTTTTTTCATTTTCCATTCCTCCTCATGCTTTATGTCATTCAAACCTTACACGGAACTAAAAAAAGGAGGTCTTCCCACAATGATGCTGGGGAAAACCTCCTCGTTCTCCTTTTGAGCCCTCTGCCTTTTGACAGGGTCCCAGAAAGCGAAAAGAGCCGCAACCGTAATATTACGGTTGAGACTCCTTCGTACTCTTGTTTGATATGTTGGGTGAATTATAGCACTTGTTTTTCTCAAATACAATACATTTTTTAAAAACTAATGTTTTTTGTGAAATATAGTTAATTT
This sequence comes from Lacrimispora algidixylanolytica, assembly GCF_003609635.1. GTDB lineage: Bacteria > Bacillota > Clostridia > Lachnospirales > Lachnospiraceae > Lacrimispora > Lacrimispora algidixylanolytica. The sequence continues at coordinate 193,295 of NZ_MCIA01000030.1, forward strand.
TTCCAATTTCTTTTCTTCATTATCACAGAAACCTTTTAAAATTCTTATAGATTACAATATTTTATCATATTAGTAGCTAAACTGTAATACTCCTCCTACCTCCTGTGACATTCAAGTAAATACTGCCTTGAAAAATATGCTTATACATGTTATAGTTTTTCATAGGGAATGAGGTTCTCCCATGGCTACGGCCTAAACTGCTTATACGCTGATGACTTCTGCATAACGCAGGGATTATCAGCTTTTTTATTGGAGGTAATATGGCAAAGAAAGTTTTTCTTTTATATCGTGACCTGATTGTACTCACTTTGATTGCAGTTCCAATCGGAATTGCGGCTGGCTTTGTTGATACGGTATTTGGCCGTATCCTGTTATGGCTCACAGACATTCGTACACAACATGTTAGTTGGTTTCTTCCCTTTCTTGGCATTATCGGTGTCTTTATCCTTTGGCTTTATAAGAAAATAGGAGGAAAAAGTATAAAGGGGATGGCCTTGATCTTTGAGACGGGTCACGGGATAAACCCAGATATCCCTCTCCGGTTGATTCCTTTTTCCATTGTGAGCACATGGCTCACTCATCTATTTGGTGGTAGTGCAGGAAGAGAAGGGGTAGCGATTCAGATCGGTGGAACCATTGCTCACTGGATAGGCAGACGGCTTCCCATCAAGGAGGCTGGGAAAATACTCCTGATTGCTGGAATGGCGGCGGGATTTGGCGGATTATTTCGCACTCCCATTGCTGCTGCATTGTTCGCTTTGGAGGTTCTTACAGTAGGGGTTTTAGAAGAAAAAGCAATTTTACCAGCCCTTACTGCTTCCTTTACTGCAAGTTATGTTTCTGGCCTCTTAGGGCTTGAAAAGTTCACCTTTTTGTTAAAAGACCAAATTCAAGTTTCCTGGGAGTTGATACCGAAGCTTTTAATCGCTGGTGTCTTATTTGGACTTGTTGGCAGCGTATTTACCTTGTGTCTTCATAAGTCAAAGGAAACTCTTTTGTCATGGATCAAACAACCACTTTTAAGGATTTTTATTATGGGTACCGGGATTAGTATCTTATCGTTTCTTTGTTTTAAAGGGCGGTATTCTGGCCTTGGAACAAACTTAATATCCATGAGTTTTAGCCAAGGGATCTATTCCTGGGATTTTGCATGTAAGCTGTTGTTTACGGTGCTCACACTATCCGCTGGCTTTCAAGGAGGTGAAGTCACACCGCTATTTTCCATTGGAGCTTCTTTGGGTGTGGTTCTGGCTTCTTTTCTTGGACTTTCACCAGTGTTTCTAGCAGCACTTGGCTATGTAGCTGTATTTGGCAGCGCTACCAATACCTTGCTTGCACCTATGATTATGGGGGCTGAGATATTCGGTGCGGAATATCTTCCCTATTTTGCCGTGGTTTGCGGGCTGGCGTATAGCTGTAATTTAAACTTATCCATCTATCCTTTGCAGAAAAGAAAAGAGTAGATGCATTCACAGGATGCAAAAGGCATCCAAATTCACACCGATTCAGCGGTCTGTATTTGGATGCCTTTTCTTTTTACAATTGCTTAATTAACTCTTCCAGTTCTTCGGATAACTTTTTCGCAAGCTCAAAATCCTCATTTTTTAAAGCAGATTCTATTCTTGTCTCGATTGTCTTTTTCTTATCTTCTAACTCCAGATAATCTTTGCTGAAATGATTGGCATAAATCATCTTGCGAAACTTTCGTACGCTCATTTTTCGGATGGTTTTATTTTCAATCATCAAAACATAGTCCACACAATTTGCTATGGTGTTAAAGTCATGGGATACCATTAAGACGGCACCTTTATAGTCCTTTACCGCTTGTTCCAGAGCGATCTGAGAATAGGTATCTAGATGACTCGTTGGCTCATCAAGAAGCAGTAAATTCGCTTTGCTGACTGAAATTTTTGCAAGCTGTAACAGGTTTTTCTCGCCTCCAGATAAGCTATCAATCTTCTGAGTTAAGACATCTTCGCTAAATCCATATTTCGTTACATATGCCCTAATCTCATCATAAGTCTGAAATCCGATGTCAAAGAATTCATCTTGTACGTCACTTTCTTCTTTTAACATCTCCCCTTGGATTTGAGACAAAAACGCCATGCTAACGTTATCTCCGATTACAATGGAATCCTTCTGATTCTTATAAATATCGCGAAGAAGCGTTGTTTTTCCAGTACCATTGGGGCCAATGAGGGCAACTTTATCGGATGATCCTATTTCAAAGCTGGCATCTTCTAGAAGAACCTCTTGGAACCCCACACTGTAATGATTCACCTTTAATACTGTGGACGCTTCCACCTCACCTAATATAGGTAATTTGATCTCCGGCTGCTTGATTTCCACAAAAGGCGCCTTAATTCTTCTTGCCTCCAGCCTTTCTAAAATCTTTTCTCTGGCGTGAAGTGATTTGCCTCTTGCAGCCTCCGTATGATACGTGGCTACAGCTCTTAGCTTATTGACAATCACTTTATTTCGTTCAATCTCTAATGTATCCGCAACAGCCAGTTCCTGGAGCTCAATCTTAGTCTGAAGAAGGGAAAGCTTATATTCAATGTATCTTCCATTAAACTCCTGCAGTTCCTTATTCTCCAGATGTATGATCTTATTAAAGCAATGATCCAGCAAATACCGATTATGAGTTATAATAAGCATCATTCCTTTGTGAGCATTAATCAGTTCTTTCAAAGAATTTAAGTTTTCAAAATCCAAGAAAACATCTGGTTCATCCATGATCATCAAATGAGGATTGGTAAGCATTTCCTTAATTACCTGAATTAGCTTATATTCTCCGCCACTTAATTCGGATACCAAGGACGTTTCATATCTACTTAAATCGGCCAGATTAAGCTTCTTTTTGATTTCATTTTCAAAATCATCTCCGCCTATGGCTTCTAATGCATCTAAGGTATTTTGATATTTTTCCAGTAAGGCCTCTATGTCGGAAGAGGTTTCCATCTCAAGACAGATTTGGGCAATTTCACGTTGAAGACGAATAAATTCTTCCGCGACATAATCAAATACGGTGATCTCTTTTGTTTTATCAAGCTGGGAAAACTGGCTTACATAGCCAATCCTTAAACCGGGTTCAATCTCCAACTTTCCATCATACATATAACGTTCCGGATCCATAATGATATCCGTCAATGTGCTTTTTCCACTTCCGCTGGTTCCTATAAATGCACAATGCTGGCCCTCTTCCAACGTAAATGAAATATCTTTATACAATTCCTTCTCTGGAAATGAAAAGGAAAGGTTAATCATGTTTATCATTTTACTCCTGTCCGTGTGTCCTACACACTTCGGTATCCCAATTAAAATAGAAAAGGATTAAAAAGAGCTTACCAAAATAAGCTCTTTACTCTACGATCCTATTATTTGTAATTTTTATCATGTTATATCTGCTTTAGACCTTTATTTCTTGTCAACCTTCGTAGCATATCATTTTTTTCAATAGATTTCAACTATTTTTAGAACCGATTGGTTCCTATCCTCGATTATGCAAGGGCTTCACCCACTTGTGGCTTTAATCTATGTTCCAAGTTCTCCTGAGATACAATCCTTTCTATTGACAGTAAAAACATACTATGATAGCATGATAATGTCGGTTAGACTTAACTAACTTGTTTTAAAAGTACTTATATCCACATAATAATAAGTTCAATTATGTTTTAATCTCTAGCAACTATAAAATTATTCAATTCCATCATTTTCAATTGTAAGCAAAAAAAATCAATTCCACTTATAGGTACAAAAAGATAAGAAAGATAAGGAGACACATCCATGAAATCAATAACCAAGAGGAAGTTAACGATTTTCCTTTGTTTGTGTGTAATTGTTGTATTTACAGCCTGTCAAAAGGCAGACAAAACTGGGACTCCGTCCTTAACTGATGCCACCACTTCTGAAGCTTCTTCCAATCATGTAAACTCGGCTTTCTCAAAAGCTCAGAGTCCGATCACTACTGAAACTGAAACCACAACAGATGCCGGTACTCAGACGATAAGTACCATCATGGGTGACGTTACCGTACCATTAAATCCTACAAAAATTGTAGCCCTTGGTAATCCAGGTGATCTAGTAGCAATGGGTATTAAACCCATCGCAGGTGATAACAAAATCAATCTATTTGACGGTATTTTAACAGAAGATATCTATACTTACATTACAAGTGATGATTATGAAGGAATTATGGCATTAGAACCAGATCTTATCCTTATTGCCAGTACACCGGCACAGGCTGATTATGACAAACTTACTGCCATTGCACCTACTGTGGTAACAGAAGCTTACTCCACCAGCTTATCCGATCGAATCACTTTTGTTGGTAAGGTGATTGGAAAGGAAGCGGAGGCAAAAAAAGCACTCTCTGATTTTGAATCTCAGGCAGAAGCTTATAAAGCCCAGTTGATAAAAGCCGGGATTGAAAACAAAACCATAACGGTTATGGAGGGGACTTATCTCTTTGGTGACAAATATGGAAGAGGCGCTGATATTGTCTATAATTATCTAGGCTTTAGGGCACCTGATAAATTGCAAGAAGTATTTACCAGAGGTGATATGTATCTGGAGGTTTCCATGGAAGTACTCCCCCAATATTGTGGTGATTACATACTCAGTTCGGTATGGGAAGGTTCCGAAGATCCGTCTCAGAATGCTGTGTGGAACAGCATACCCGCGGTTAAAGATGGACATGTAATTAAGATTGATTTCTCGGATTATTTTTCAAGAGATTTATATACCTCTGGCAAGCAGATGAAAATGCTGGTGGAAGCATTACTCGCTTTAAAGTAATCTATGATCTTTTTACTTTTTATCCATCAGAAAAGGAACGCAGACTAGCTGCGCTCCCTCTCTGAATTCTATCTGTTTTTACTATAGATATTTTGTTAAATACTCTGACAATATATATATCAAAGCTTTTTACACTCGTTGCCTAAATAGGTTAAACCTGCGAATTTAACTTATTATCAGCTTTTAAAACCCCCATTAAAACTTTTCAAATATAAACCTTAATACTCACTCATTTAACGATTAAATACATCTGTAAAGGCATCTAATGTTCTGTAATAGGAAGCCTTAGGAGTATTGATGTTAGAGTAGAGTAATGGACTGCTTTCACGTCTCCAAGAAGTGTCATCTGATAATCCCCACCAGGTAAAGCCTGTGAACTTACCGCCAGCTTTTTTCAGTTCGTTGACAGATTTCATGACATCATATACATAAGCTGCCTGTTCCTGCTCAGATTTGGCACCAGCATCAAATTCAGTAATCTGAATCTCAAAGCCAGCATTTACAAACTTGGTATAAGCCTGTTTGAAGTAAGATGCACTTGGGAATGTTGATGCAAGGTGAGCCTGTCCACCAACACCGTTACAGATCTTCTTTTCAGCGTTGATGAATTTAATCATCTTTACAATATTGTCTGCTTCCATATATTCATTATAGTCATTATAGAATAAGCTGACTTTATCAGTAAGTTTGTAATAACTTAATGTTTCACTGGCATAACGGAATGCGTCTTTTACAAACTGTGGACTTGTTGAAATGTTACCATAAATCTTTAACCAGCCAGATTCTGATGGGGAATGAAGGTACTCATTTACAACGTCCCATGCATAAACTACGCTGCCGTACTGGCTTGAATATACGTGATTCATGACAGTTTTAATATAAAACTCCATACGTGCATTCATTACAGTCTGATTTACAAAGCCTGCACCACCATTGTAGCCTGTCTTAAACAGCCAAGCTGGTGTCTGACCATGCCAAACCAATGTATGTCCACGAACGCCTAAGCCATTATCATAGGCAATTTTTAATACTTTGTCTATGGTACCAAAATTGATCTTTGGTACCGTAGATTCTGTATAACCACTTGGAATGTAATATCCCAAAGATTTTGCTTCTGCCACCGAAATCAATGTCGGTGAACCGCCAAGCAATGCATCTGGTTTCATCTCATTCTCAAGCGTTATACTATTGTATCTTTGCTTAATGGTATTTAAGGTCGATTGATTCTGTAGCTGATATAAGTTTACACAAGTACCAGACCGATTGTACTTGGCCCCGTATGTATTCAACAAATTCTGATCAGCTGTTGCCGCCTGTGTTACTCCTAATGACGAAATCGTAAGTGCCATTGCAGAAATTACTGTTACTAGCCTTTTAAATGATTTTTTCATTAAAATACCCCCTTTGTATAATATGTTTAATTGAAAGGATTCTTTAAGAGCAGGTTGTAAATAATAGGGCTCGCTTAACCTTACACATACTTAGCCTCCTTTCTTTGCTCCCTTTTACAATTTCCAATTCTAAAGATTTCCTTTTATTAATTCCCTCTAATACTTGGTAAACCCATTCATTCTTTCTAAGTAGACTTTGTAAATATGTGTCAGTTAAGATATTATGAATCTAACACATTATGTCTGTTTTTCCATGGAAATGTAAAAATCCCGATACTGTTCGTCATATTATCGTAAAAAATCACAATTTACGAGTAGTAATTATATTATTTTTCCGTTTTAGTGCATAAAAAAGGAACGCAGCATTGCCACGTTCCTCTTCTATGCATATCTCTATTTACACGTAAAACTTTAGAACAAGGAAAATGATAAGAATAAGGAAGCCATTAAGGAAGCTACAAGAGAAACTACGGTAATCTGCGTATTAATAGATGGTCCCGCCGTATCTTTAAAGGGATCTCCTACCGTATCACCAATGACCGCTGACTTATGAGCATCACTGCCTTTTCCTCCATTGCCACCTGCTTCGATGTATTTCTTTGCATTATCCCAAAGTCCTCCTGAGTTGCTCATGAACAGAGCTAATAGAAGTCCGCTGACAATATTTCCCGCAAGATATCCACCGATCGCATTTACTCCGCCAATAAAACCTACGGCTATGGTTACAATGATACTGAAAAAACCGGCAGGTATCAGCTCTTTGAGGGCACCATCGGTGGCGATGTCAATACATTTATCATATTCTGGCACGACTCCTGGTTTTCCTTCTTTTAATCCCTTAATCTCCCTGAACTGTCGATGGATTTCAGCAACCATACGTTGTGCATTTCTATCAACTCCAAGCATTAACATGGCAGAGAAAACTGCAGGAATTGCTGCACCTACCATCATTCCAAAGAATACCAACGGATTGATGATATCAAATCCATTTAACACCACGGAGCCTGCTGCCTCATTTACTTCACTCATAAATGCGCCTAGCAAAGATATAATCGTAAGTCCTGCTGCTGCAATCGCAAAACCTTTTGTTACTGCTTTTACTGTATTACCTGCGCTGTCAAGAGAGTCAGTAATTTTTAGAGCCTCATCGCCTAAATCTCCCATCTCCACAAGCCCTCTGGCATTGTCGGCGATGGGTCCATAGGCATCATTGGAAATAATCATTCCAACGATGGAAAGCATACCTACTGCTGCCATTGAGATTCCAAACATTCCGGCAATGGGATCTTCTGGTGATATCGATGCACAAAGATTATAGGAAATCATTGCTGAAATCCCAATTCCAACCATAGAAGGCAACACACTTAAAAATCCATAGGATATTCCGGACAAAATGGTAAATGCCGGACCAGATTCTGATGCCTTTGCCACATTTCGTACCGGCTTTTTGTCATCATTGGTAAAGTAATCGCTAGTAATGCCTATGATAACGCCTACAAGCAGACCAATTGCTGTTGCTCCCCAGATACGCCAGTCAAATCGAAAGATATAGGTAGCGCCTGCGGTCAAAACAGCAAAGATACCTGTGGTTAAATAAGTACTCATATTTAGTGCCATGGTTGGATCGTCTTTTTTACCCATACGAGCTGCCATGACCCCAAAGATTGAAGATAAAAGTCCGAGAGCCGCGTAACAGAATACCATAGCGGAATAATCAACTCCCATTTTGTTGCCGAGAGCGATTGCCATAACAAGAGCAGAAGCCATGGAAGCTACATTAGAATCGAATAGATCCGCTCCCATTCCTGCCACATCACCTACATTGTCGCCTACATTGTCTGCAATAACGGCTGGATTTCTTGGATCATCTTCAGGAATTCCAAGTTCCACCTTACCTACAAGGTCTGCACTGATATCTGCTGTTTTGGTAAATATTCCTCCACCAGCCTTGGCAAACAGAGCCAGTGAACTTGCCCCAAAACTGAAACCAAGCAATGCGGTAGAGTCGTGTGTAATTGCCATGACTAAGGTAACACCTAAAAGCGAACTGCCTACGACTGCCATTCCCATAACTGCTCCGCCACGAAACGCAGATAAAAAGGAAGGTCTTATGCCGCCGCTTCTAGCTGACTCCGCTGTCTTTATATTCGCCATGGTCGCTACTGCAATTCCGATCTTACCAGCAAATGCGGAAAAAATTGTACCACACAGATAGGCGATAACAATGGTCAGATTTTGTAAAATCGATCCGCCTTTCCAGATAGGAGCCGGTAGAAATATAAAAATTAAGATCGCTGCTGCTCCACAGAATTTAGCCAAAACAAGATATTCTTTTCGAAGGAAAGTTTTAGCACCCTTCCTTATGTAACTGCCAATCTCTTCCACTCTCTCATTGGAAGATGGCTGAGCCTTAACCCAACGATACAACCAGGCTGCAAAGCAAAATGCAAGTGCGGAAACTAAAATGGAAATAATTAAAAATAAGTCTAGATTACTCATACACTATAAACCCCAACTTTCTTCTCTTATTATTTTTTATTGTGTACTATATAACTATATACCTTTTTTCCAATTATTTTTTTTTATTTTACCCATCACCTCCGTAAGTGAAAATGAACGGGCTACCAATATATCTACATGTACAGGCCCTTAATTTGTGTGTAGGAAGCCCAGAATAAAAACAAGTTACAGCAGCACAAAAGCATGGGGGAAACTTCCCTACTGCTAAAAACTGTGAAGCCAGAGAGGCTTCTATTGGTTTCATCGTTCTGGATTATCACCTCCTAAATGTATTTCAAGCCAAATGGCATTGAGTTCATAAAATGGGTTTGAGATTAGTAAGAATCGCTCTAGAATTGGATGTGGTTAAGACATCCTTTTATGTGATTGCAGAGTCATCGACGATTATCGAGGCTGTGCTTTATGTTCTGTATTTAATTTGTCCGCAGATGGACAAGGGGTTTGATTCGTAATAGTAATACCGATAATGTAAGATTTTGACCCACGAAGCTGCGTAAGCTTCGGCAGCAAAACAGCACAACAACAGGTACCATTTTTTGCAAACATTACATCTATTATATAACATTTTAAATAATAAAACAATTAATATTCCAATATTTGGTCTTTATATCCTCAGTTTCAACTCAATAAAAGTGCGAATTCTACCGTAATTATATGTTCCCTTATTATTTGCACAAAATCACTATAACAATCTAATAATAGGCAATATGTCTACTGCAAGCAGAGATACATTCCCTACTTGCAGTATCTAAAGTTTAATTCTCTCTTTTAATTACCAACGTTTGATACCCACCAATCACACCATGCTCCCGCAGTTCCCCAAAAATTAATGTTCCATTTTTTATTTCATCTATCATCTCAGGAACAAGCTTAACCGGTTCTCGATTGAAATTCTGGAAAAACAGATATTGATGCTGATCGGAATGTCTGGAACACACTTCCACATCTTCAGGGATTTCTCCCTTTACAAGTGGAACAATTCCGTTAGCCTTAATTACTTCCCGAAGAAAATCATCATAAAATTTCTGTTCCCCATCTGCACAAACATAATAAGCAACGCCTTTTCCATATCGATTTTTAGTCAAAGCAGGATATCCATGATAAAAATCATCCTTATAGGTTGCCAGCACCTCTGCACCCTTTAGGCTTACAATATCACAGAGATGATTACACTCATATCGTATCTCTTCCATTCCTCCTGATTTGGGAATCATATGGTTGTACTCTCCATCATAAAGACCGTCAATCTCGGTACTGCGAAGACCCACAACATCCATCAAATCATGAGGAACGCCACCAGAGAAGCAACTATCCCATTCGTCCACAATACCAGACCAATAAGTTAACATAAGTTTTCCACCCTCATTTACAAATTTGCGGAACTTATCCTCTATCCCGCTATGGAACAGATAAAGCATCGGTGCTGCTACCAGATCATATCCAGTAAGACTATCTTCCATGGATATCACATCTACATTTAATCCCAACTTTTTCATCGCACTATAAATTTTTACCGCTGCTTCTTTGTAATACAAGCCTTTATTTCTAGGACCTTGTGCATCCTCCATGGCCCAACGGTTTTCTATATCATAAATGAGAGCAACCTTAGACTTGACCTCTGTTCCAGCCAGTTCCTTCAATCCATCAAGAGACTCTCCAATGTGACATACTTCCTGATAAACCCTTGTGTCCTCTCCTCCATAATGGTCGATCACCGCTCCATGAAACTTTTCAGAGCTTCCTTTGCTCTGCCGAATCTGAAAATACAAAACACTGTCGGAACCATGAGACACGGCATGAAGAGAGTTGAGTTCCAACATACCTGGCTTTTTTAACTTACTGACTCCCTGCCAGTTGGTGCTACTTGGACAGGATTCCATAAGAAGAAAAGGTTTCTTTTTTAAGCTTCTCATATAATCATGTTGCATCCCATTGTCCCTGGCAGTCAAAATCTCCTTGTTCTTATGCCAAAGGGGATAAGAATCCCAGGATACCACATCAATTTCTTTGGAAAGCTTCTTATAATTTAGTCCTTTATAATCATACATAAAGTTCGTAGTCACGGGCTGCATCGCACCTGCATCTTTAAGGGCCTTAATTTCCCACCTAACAAAATCTGCCGTTTGCTCTGTTACAAACCGCTTCCAGTCCAGATTAAGGCCATGAACCATATTTTCCCCTATGGTGGAAGGACTTTCTACTTGATCAAAAGAAAGATATACATGACTCCAAAATGCAGTACACCATCTCATGTTTAAGTTCTCAATGGTATCATATCTTTTCTCCAGCCATTTTCTAAACGCTTCTTGGCATAAGGGGCAATGGCATTCCCCGCCATATTCATTGGATATATGCCACATAAGGATTCCCGGATGGGCGCTAAACGTAGTGGCCAGCTTCTGGTTTATTACCCTTATTTTTTCCCTGTATACATTCGATGTGTAGCAATGATTATGTCTGCCTCCAAAAAGCTGACGCACTCCCTCTTCATTCACCCTCAGCACCTCAGGATAACGGTCCGCCAACCATTTAGGCCTGGCCGCGGAAGGGGTTGCCATGATAACAGAGATTCCATTTTCATATAGCAGGTTCACCCGATCAATCAGCCAAGAAAGCTTATATTCTCCTTCCTCTGGTTCTAAAAACGACCAGGAAAATACGCCAAGCGTAACGGTATTAATGCCAGCCTGTTTCATGAGCTTCAAATCCTCTTCCAGTATCTGAGGCTCATTAAGCCATTGCTCCGGATAATAATCTCCCCCATGCCATAATCCTAAGTGATTCATAAGCAAACATTCCTTTCTAAAAAGCACCGCTGCCGTATTCCTTAACGAAATTCCGGCTGCGGTGCCTGTAATGATATTCTTATTTTACTGCACCTGTAATTCCCTCTGCAAAACTCTTCTGAAGAAGGAAGAAAATAACAACCGTAGGAATGGTGCAAATAAGTACGGCTAGCATAAGTATACCGTAGTCCGTCACATATCCTTGGGTTAAGTTTGCTACCAGCATTGGCATGGTAATACTTTTGGCATCAGACATAATTACTTTTGGCCAAAGATAACTGTTCCATGCATTCATAAACGTAATCGTGAGTGCCGCCGCATAGGTAGACCGCATAGTCGGTAAAAACATACGGTAGAAAATCTGAAATTCTGTCAATCCGTCAAGACGTGCTGCCTCCATAATATCCGATGGAAACGATCTGGCGCTCTGTCGGAACATCATGATTAAAAAAGGCGTTGATATGGTGGGAAGAATAAATCCCAGGGTGCTGTTTAACAGCCTTGCCTTTGAAAACATCTGATAAAGAGGAATCATGGTGGCCGCAAATGGCACCATCATTGCTAGAAGGATCACACTCATGACCCGATCCTTTGCCTTATCATGAAACACCTCAAAGCCATATCCTGCTATGGAGCAGATAAGCAGCGAGATTAATGTCATAATGGTTGAATATTTAAACGAGTTAATCAAGGCTGTACTGACGTTCTGAGAGCCTAGCAGCTTATTTGCGTTGTCAAACAAGGCCGTGCCAAACATCAAAGTCCCTCTGGTAACATCCACACTCCGGTTTGTAGCCGCAACCATCATCCAGTATAGTGGAAATACGGAGATAAATGAAACTACGATTAAAAATGTATAAGCGAAAAACTTTTTCCCCTTAGTCACGTTTATCACCTACCTTTAACTGAACAAATGCAAGGAACGCCACCAAAAACAGAATCAAATAAGACATAGATGCCGCATATCCAAAATTAGGTACATATTTAAATGATACATTATAGATATAATGGGACATGGTAATTGTCGCATTAGCCGGTCCACCATTGGTTAAGTTCACTGACTCATCAAACAACTGTAAGGTTCCGTTGGTGGACATGATAGCGGTTAATAAAATGGTAGGTCTTAAAAGAGGTACTGTAATTCGAAAGAAAGACTGGATTGGAGAAGCTCCGTCGATCTTAGCCGCTTCATAAACAGAATATTCTATGTTTTGCAGACCAGATAAATAAAATACCATGTTATAACCAGTCCATCTCCAGATCAGTGCTAAAATAATAACAATTCTGGCACTGTCTGGATGACCTAAAAAGTTATATCCGGTGTTCAAAAACCCTAGCTTAATTAAAATATTATTTACCAGGCCATCTACAGCAAATAAGGAACGAAATATTACGGCGTAAGATACCAGGGAGGTGGCACATGGCAAAAATATGGCAGTGCGGAACAGTCCCTTAAACCGAAGATCCTTATGATTTAACAGGGAAGCCAGTATGAGTGCCAATATAAGCATGATGGGCACCTGAATGACCAAATAGATAAAGTTGTTTTTCAGGGCCTGCATAAAAACCGGATCTTTAAACATTCGGATGTAATTGGTTACACCCGTCCATTTCATCTTGTTGCCAATTCCTGTCTGAAACGATAGGAAGAGGGCCTGAATCATGGGCAGAAAGCTCATGACCCCAATTAAAAGAACCGCTGGTGTTAAGAATGCCCAGCCTGCCATGCTTTGTTTCTGCCCCACGGAACGTTTTTTATTAGAATTTACCACTGGAAATACCACCTCCTAGGGTCATTTACTTGCCCATAGCAAAATTAACCGTGTCTTCTGCGTTCTTAATCTCCGCATCAATGTCTGATCCTGCTACTACTTTTGTAATTGCTGTTGCCACTGCATCGCGAGCTTCGTAATAATAAACTCCAGTATTGTTAGATGGAACCTTGGAAGCGAAATCAGTGATCATAGAATAGACTGGCTTATCTCCAAAGAACTTCTGTGGCTCTCCGTAGACCTTACTCTCTGCTACTGGAAGATAAGTTGCCATTGCGCCGGATTTTGGCAGAATGGTTTCATATAGTTCTGTGCTTCCTGCAAAGGTTTTGCTTAAGAAATCATATGCCAGTTCTGGATTCTTGCTTGCAGAAGTCACCGCCCAGCTAGAACCACCATTGTTGGAATAGTTGGTTGCACCTTCTACGCCTTCTAATTTTGGCATATTTGTAATGGCCCAATTACCAGACTGGTCTTCAGCGGTTTGAATGCTAGCCATAATCCAGCAACCGTTGATAGTACCGCCTACCGTACTGTTTGTTAAGGTTCCTACATACTGATCCCAGTCATTTACCTCTATGAGTACACCACTTTTCACTAAGGATGCATAGGTTTCCATTACTTTTTTCAACGTAGCATTTCCAACCATGTCAGGTTTTCCATCTTTATCAAAAAGACTTCCACCAGCGGATTGAAGCATCATCATAATCAGATCAGATTCTCCTGCCTGACAGGATAAAAGTGGCTTTCCTGTCTTTGCTAAAATCTTTTCTCCCATTTCCTGATACTGGCTCCATGTGATATCTTTAAAATCATCTACGGTATATCCAGCTTCTTTTAAAATGTCAGTGCGGTAACAGCCCACTACAGAACCGTTGTCAAATGGTACACCATAATTCTTACCCTCTACCACGGAATATGCCGTTTTTGCTTTTGCGAATTTCGAGAAATCAACGCCGCTTCCCGTAATGTCCTGAAATGCATCTGGATAGCTAATGACGTTTTTCTGGAATGCATTATCCTGTAGCAACATAATGTCTGGAAGACTCTCTAAATTTCCTGAGGTCGCCGCAGTGGTCAGCTTGGTCTGGATATCTTTCCATGGGGTTTCCACTACATTCAGTTTAAAGTCCGGATGATCCTTTTGGTAAACCTTTTCTGCTTCCTTCATAGCATAAAGATTAAACGCCGGATCCCAACACCAAACCGTTAGTTCGTTGGTTGCCTTAGCTCCTCCGTCCCCTTTTTTATCCCCGGTCTGCGCAGTACTTCCAGAACCCCCTGTGCCGCAAGCAGTTAAGGATACTACCATAGCTCCTGCCAATAATAGAGATGCGATTTTTTTCTTCATAGCGAAACTCCTCCTTTAAATTAATATAATTTCAAAGATCGGATGAACATCATCCAAGCATCTTTTTTCATTCATTTCCCGTAGGCATTCAGGGAACAATTACTTTATCATTTTTTATAATATCTCTCTTATTCTTACCTTCTGGCACCATTCGAAACACTAAAAAAGTAGCTTCTTGATCCATTCGGTTCTCAATGGTATGAATGGAATTTCTCACACGGATGACTGTATCTTTCGATGCTGTCTCCCGGTAAATTCCGCCCTCATCCTTCCAGCGAATGGTTATTTCCCCAGAGGTGACTACTAAAACCTCTTCTATAGCCCGATGCATATGCCATTCCTGTGCAGATTTTGGAGATATCACATTCTCATGAACCTCAAATTCATCAAAGATAAAATAATTGACCCTTGTCCCATTTTTCTTTTCAACGTAAATGGAATCTTCCGGGTGGTATAGTTCTAGCTTGTCCAAATCACTTTCCCCCATTCATTTCCAATCCAGTAAAAACAGCTTCGCACGTCAACATGTAAATATTAGCTATATTATACCAATATATTTCATTCTAAAGCTTTTAGATTCAATTAAAAAAAGCGCAAATTCAATCATTTGCGCTTTTAATCCCAGCCTTTTTGTGCACTGATCTTACAGTACAACAACCGGCTCTCGTAATTTTCTGAAGAAATTTTCCATTGATAAGGAGAAATTTTCATTTCTTTTCTGAAATTCCTGTTAAATGCGGAAATAGAGGCAAATCCAGAGACTGCCGCCACCTCTTCCATGTTCTTTTCCGTTCTCTTTAAGAGCTCGCAGGCATTTTGTATTCGGATCAGATTTATGTAGTCCACTGGCTTCATATTCATTCCATCTTCAAACACACGACGAAAATGACTTTCACTGACGCTGCAGGCATTGGCAAGATCCCCAATCTTTATTTCATCCATATAGTGATTTGAGACAAATTCAAGGGCACCGGCTATCATGGTGGTATTGGATCTGGACCTCATAATCTTCTCCTCATCATCGGAGAGTCTTAAAAACTCAACGACACATGCGCCAAGAAGACTCCGGATGCTGTCACTGTAATACGGCTTTTTACTCTTTGCTTCCTCCATAATTCCCAATATGAGCTTAGCTAGAACCGAATTTTCCTTCTCTGTAAGTAAGTATCCCGTACGCTTAATTCGTTTTAACATATTCTTTTTTACCATGGAATCGTACTGTTGCAAATCAGATATCAATTTATCCAGGTCAACATACATCCATTCCCAATATGCTTTTGTCCCAAGATTACAGTTGGTGGTATGCGGAAGCCTTGGCGGGACGACCAAAAAGGATCCTTCTGCAAAAGGAATGTGCTCTTGCCCTAAGACCACCTCTCCACTTCCCCAATGACAATATCCAATTTCTAATAGATTATGGAAATGCAAATATTTAATCCGTTTGCCGTATTCCCGAATCCAATCCTCTCCCAGCAGAGCTAAAACCACTTCTCCTTCCGGGATTTCATAATAACGAAACTCTACCTTCTCCTTTTGTTTTGCCAAATATCTTCCCCCTTTAGCAACTTAAGCCCCCCGGCTTTTATTTGCTTCTATGTTAAAACTCTCTGATCCTACTTTCCTCATACCGTCTGCACCCAACAAACACCTGATAGAACCCACCCAGAAATAAGCCTACGGAGAAACCACAAATCACAGAGTATATAACGTTAAAATCAAGATTCCTGTGGAAATCTGGCTGAATGGCTAAAATCACATTTAAAATATATTTGATTAAAAAGTTCACCAGTATAATCACCAAAGGAAGATAAGATCCCGTACGGTAAAATACACCGTCTTTTTTATAAATCCTTCGAAAGCGGGCGTAAAGAACATAACCAGCAAAACTTCCTATCCCTGCTGCGACCACATAGCAAATCAGGGCTATATTAAGATATTGAAAACTAGAAAATAATTTCTCCAGACCCCAGATGATAAATGCCAAGGGCATAATCAACATTTTAGCAAAAGAAATCTCCCCGTCTTTCGTGGCATTTAAGCCTCTTGTAATTAGCAAAGCCAAAATCCCCCACACCATGAATGGAGTTCTTTTTATTACTTCAAATAAAAACATATTGCATTCCTCTTTTCTTTTCGTTTGTATCACTAACATACAATGTAATAAAAAAGAAGGCAATATGCCTTGACGTAAGCGGTCGAAATCCCAACTCAAGCGGTGACAATCAGAAGATCTATTTATTTTCCCTTTTTCTTTTCAGCAGTTCATTCATCTTTTTTACTTCGGTTTTTTCTAACTGGTAATTAAAAAGACGAAGCACCAAATAAATAATAGTTACCAAAAACGGGCTGGTATAAATAGAAGTTCTTGACATGTCCCAATGAAAAAGAAAATTACAGGTTATCACAATCAGCCATACTATAAATAGATATAACAGCTGACTCCATACAGAAGAATCAAACATGAGACCTGTAAAAAAAATATGCTTTAACATTGCTGCCAGTAAGGCTGATACCATATATTCACATAGAATTACGTTATTTAATTCATTTCCCAAAAGAAGCTGCATCATTATAATTACGGTGAAAACCATAGCAGTTAACTGGAATATCTTTTTAATCTTGCTGCGCATTATTCTCTCTCCCCCATTCCCAGTTTTCTTTTTAATCCAGCCACATACCTTCTTGATATGATGACCTTTTCTTGATTCACTAAAAGAGCTTCTAAGTTGCCACTTAGTTTGGGATAAAAGGAATAGATTTTGTCAAAATTTAGCAGCATGGACTTGCTGACCCGGATAAAGGAACGTTTCGAGAGCTGTTCTTCTAAAACATAAAGCTTTTCCGTAATTTCCAATGTATCTTTCTCCGTATATACAAAAACTTTTCGATCTATAGATTCTAAATACATTACATCGTCTGCATTAATATTAAAAAACTTTTCTTCTTTTTTACAAAGAAGATGCCCAGTTTCTTTTTCCCTGGGACTAAGAATATTTACAGCCTGGGTCACATGCTTATCCATACCATGAACCCGGAAAAGTACTTCTTCCTCTTCTTCCTCAGAGATGAAGTCAATTTGTATCTTCATGAAATACTCCTTATAGAAATAACAAAAAGCCATCTCTGCCATGAACGTAATAACCTGGCATCATGACAGAGACCGCTTTTTTTATAAGTAAAATACTTTTTATAATTTAGAGAACAAGAGAAGGTGGTGTATAAACTCTTGCTGCCAGTTCAGAATCGATTAAATAAAGTCCTTTTGAATCATTACCAAATAAATCATATCTCTTAATGATCTCATCGGTATTCTTCTCTTCCTCATTCTGCTCTTTTACAAACCAGTCAAGGAACTGCATGGTACGAAAATCCTTTAATTCATATGCTGATGAATAAATATCATGAATTGAAGCCGTTACTTTTAACTCATGTTCAAAAGCATTTACTGTAGGCTGACGGAAATCTTCATAGGTATAATGAGGAGCCTTAATGTCATCCAGTACTACCTTTACACCGTTGTTTAGTAAATAATCCATAAAGAGCATAGCATGATCCCGCTCCTCCTGGGTCTGAATCTTAAACCAGTTTGCAAATCCATTTAAATTACTGTCTGTATAATAGTTTGAAATGTCCAAATACAGATAAGCAGAATAAAATTCAAAATTAATTTGCTTATTAATTTTTTCTACGATAATTTTATCTAACATGATTTCATCCTCCTTTAATTAGTCAATGGTTATGTGTTACTATATTCTAACATTTTTGATAAAATTATTCAATCAAATAGAGAAAAAAATAAAAAATCGGAAGGCCATACGTTATGACCTTCCGATTTTGTTTTCTTATTTTCCTTTTTTCTTTTCCCACATTGCCCATAAGGTACCGGCAACACAGATTGAGGAATAGCATCCGGTGATTACACCGAAAAGCATTGGCAGAGAGAATTCAAGGATGGATTCAATCTGGAAGTACATGGAAGCAGCCATAATAACCACAACGCAGATGGCTGTTGCCATGGAGGTATTAATGGATCTGCCAAGAGTCTGGCTCGTACTTATGTTCACTAGATCCACCACAGACATCTTACTGTCATGTTTTTTATTTTCACGAATTCTATCGTAAATAACAATGGTATCGTTTATAGAATATCCGATAATCGTCAGTACCACCGCCACAAAGGCATCGTTTAACGGAATACCAAATAATACAAATGCAAAGAACACCACTAACGTATCATGGAACAAAGAAATCATAGCAGTAATTCCTGCGGGCAGACCTGATATAGCAGAGAATCTTACCCATACATAAACAATGATGAATAACAACGCAAGACCAATAGCAAGTCCAGCATTCCTTAAAGCTTTTGCACCAATATAAGGCTCTACAACATATGTTTCAGATAGCTTTGCATCTGTCTTATCGGAGGTGCTGTTGATTGCATCCGTAATCGCTTTCTGTTCATCTGGAGACATACCTGCATTTCCAGCAAAAGTAATTGAAAGTCTCTTAAGTCCAGTCATGTTGTCTTCTTTAATCTGAACCGTAACCGGTCTGTTGGTCTGTTTCTCTACTACTGCCTGAATCTTATCTGTATCTGCTTCATTGGATACGGAATAGCTTAATACCGCACCACCGGTGAACTGGGTATCAAGTTTAACCCCTTTTGTGAAGCACCCTATGATTCCAGCCAAGATGATAACACCGGAAATAATTGCAAATATATATTTCTTCTCGTAAAACGGGATGGTCTTAATATCCTTTCTCACACGGAAGAATTTCATATCATTAAACTTCTTATTCTCGATGAAGGATAACAGAAGTTTCTTGGAAACCGTAATACCTACAAAAAGGTTTACGATCATACCAATCATAAGGGTATAACCAAAACTTAACATGGTACCAGAACCTAAAGCCATCAGGATTGCTGCAATAATAGCGGCTGTTACATTTCCGTCAAATACGGAAGAGAATGCATTCTTATATCCATAAGTAACTGCATTTTTAATGGAAGTACCTTTTTTCAGCTCATCAGAAATTCGCTCTGATGTAATAATATTCGTATCCACCGTCATACCAAGGGTCAGGATAATTCCTGCAATACCTGGAAGGGTCAGTGTATACTGAGGAATGGAGATTGCAAGCATCTGTATGATCATCTGCATGAACAGGGTAATGCAGGCGGTAACACCTGGAAGTTTATAGAACCCGATCATAAATACACAAATGATAAAGAATGCAGCCATTCCTGCATAAACCATAATATTTAATGCGTTGTTACCAAGAGCAGGGCTGATGGTAGAGAAGTTGGAGGTAGCAAGGGAAAACGGAAGTGCACCTGCATTGATTTTCTCAGCTAGGCTCTTTGCTTCGTCGTAGTCCTTCATACCTGTGATTACAGCCTGTCCACCAGATATCTTTGTCTGTACGGTTGGGCTTGAAATAAGATCATTATCCATAAAAATGCTCATACGTTTTCCGATCAAATTTCCAGTAGCATCTTCAAAAAGCTTTGCACCTTCCGGATCAAAGCTAAGAGAAACCTCATATGCCTTGATGCCGTTGTTTGAAGTGGTTTCCGGAGCTGCAGTTTTAACATTCTTACCCTGTATTAAAACCTTGCCGTCTGGATCACGGAATGTAAGCTCTGCCATTTCACCAAGCTCTGCAATGGCATCTTCTGGATTAAAGTTTGTCTCTCCTGATTTCCATGGGAACTGAACGATGATATAGCCAGCATTTTTATCAACCGTAACTTCACGGTCTGAGATATTCTGGTTGTCCATACGGGTTTCAATAATCTCTCTGGCTGTCTGAAGCTCTGCTTCCGTAGGCTTTCTGTTTAAATCCTGAGGCTCAAAGATTGCCTCTACACCGCCTCGGATATCAATGCCGTACCGCATACCAAAGACGCCCTTTACATCGCTTCCAAGACCAAACACTGCAATTGCGCAGAGGGCTGCCAAAGCAACCAAAATCCCAGCAAGCATTTTCTTTCCTGGTTTCATATCGTATCCTCTTTTCTACTATTAGTTTTGACACAATGGATAAACAAATTTTATGTTTCCTTTTTCTCCATCTGAATCATGAATAAAGCGCATTAGAAACATTCTCCCAATATAACTGTCCTGTAGTAAGACAAGGATAACTGCCCACAGGATTAGGGAAATCAATAGAAGCTCTGATTTCATAATTAGATATTTCATCGGCATAACTCCAAAAGAAGTTCTGCCAATGGAGATATTGATCATCTCTCCACTTGCTTCTTCGTCAAAACCAGTATACTCGACGATGCCTCTTACGCCCTTTTGGCCAGAGCCCCTCTCAGACACCATCTTTTTTAAAGGATGGGGTGGCTTTCGGCCAATGTCGATATTAAAAATATTAAATTCTGACAGCAGCAATGTAAAGCAGAATAAATATGCCAATACTCTGCGGATAACACTGCCGTTTGTGGCCTTGTTGCTCATAGATCCCCCTCCTGCAATATTCACACAAATCTATTACTTTTCTGAATATAAACACCAAAAAGCATTGTACTACAAATAGTCATGAAATACAACCTTTGCTTAAGCCCTAGAACTGATTAATTTGCTAAGAATTATTTCCAATTTCCCCTTCTCCTCTTCCGTTAAAACAGAGAAAAACCGATCTCCTACATTCTTATCCTTCGGAAGCTGCAAAAGAACTGCTTGTTCCCCCTTCCAGGTCAAATGAAGGGTTCTTTCTTTCTCCTTTGAATCTTTGATAGAGATCTCTCCTTTATCTTCCAGCTTATCCAATACCTTTTTTAATTCCTCTTTTTCAAGTCCTGAATATTCCTTTAATTCCTTTGGGGTGATACCATTTTTTTCAACCAGTATATTTAATATGTAACTTCGAATCAATTTCCCGCTATCTTTTCCTTCCGCCTTTTTAGACAGAGTTTCCATTCCCTTCTGATATAGAAGAGATAATTTTAATTCAGACTGAAGTTTCTTTAACGTTTCTTTTTCAGAATCTCCCAGGACCTTAACTTCTTCACTCATTGATTTGGCAAGTGTCTTCCCTTTCCCGCAATGAGGATCATTTAAAGAACAATGTCGTTTGCAATAAGGGCAGTGTTCCTGTTCCAACCGTTCTTTTTTCATGTGAATACCTCCGTATGTCTTATGTTTTATAAGTCTTTTGTAATGTATTTTTTAATATCCATAATTTATCTTCTATCTACATAATCAAACCAAGGAAAACGTCAACGTAATTCTTAGTATACTATCTATTATATTTATCTGCGGGAAGAATATCAAGCAGATATTCTCTTTCCGCCTAAGAATTAGCCCGTTTTTCCACAAATATTTCACTTTAACCAAGTTACTCTTTTGCTATCATCTCTAAGTAAAGAGTCAGATTAAAAACTGGTATGTATGATTTTACTGTAATTGGATATTTGAATAATACCAACGATTTATTATGATAGATATTAATGATAGCTGAAACCGTACACGAAGGAGGGAACGAAATGAGACGCATGGGAACCAAAAAAATTGTATACAGTGCCTTAATGGCATCGCTTATTGCCGTTGCTACCATGGTAATTCACATACCATCGGCCTTTCATGGCTACATTCATCTGGGCGACGGACTGGTTCTTATGAGCAGTATCCTTTTAGGACCTCTGGCAGGATCCGCCGCCGCTGGGGTTGGCTCCATGATGGCTGATCTTTTATCTGGTTATGCCTTTTACGCTCCTATTACATTAATTGTTAAGGCGTTGGCTGCTATGGGAGCTGGATTACTCTACAAAAAGCTTACTAGAAAAAGCGGCTCCACCACCTTCCGGTTGTTTCCTTTTCTAAGTGCCGGAATGATATGCAGTGGAATTGTCACAGGCGGATATTTCTTATTTGAATTAGTCGTCTACGGAAAATCTGCTGCACTCTTAAACATTCCTCCAAATCTGGTACAAAACGTATTTAGCCTAATCACAGCGGGCACACTACTTCCATTTCTCCTTAGCAGAAAAGAGTTTAAGGACCTTTCCTTTCAAAAAGAGAGGTAATAGTGAGCCTGATAGAGGTTATAAATATCTTGACAGGGAGAAACAAAGTGCATATAATGCAAATGATTTAGGTTTAAAATTCTAAGTGAATAAAGATCGTCATGAAATATACTTATAAAGGATATATAATATGATACAGCAAGAATTTCCCATGAATAAAGACACTGGGCATAATACGGTACAGATTTGGAACAAGATAAAACTGTACGTTACAAGTAACTTGATTTTCTCCATTTCTCTGTTTGCCGCAATTGTTTCTTCTTTCTTTCAATTACCAAGGTGGGAATATATTGATTTTAAGGTTATCATCTGTTTATTTGAATTAATGATCGTGGTTGACGCCTTTGATAAATATAAATTTCTCCAGTATATTGCGACTAAAGTATGTGAACGTTGTAAGACAGAACGTGGGCTCACCATGGCTCTTTGCTTGACTTCATTTATTGTCTCTATGCTATTAACAAATGACGTTACTCTACTGGCAATTGTTCCTATTTTGATCATCATCTCCAGAAAGAGCAGTTATGACATCATTATTCCTTGCGTTCTGGTAACCATAGCCGCCAATCTAGGAAGTAGCGTAACCCCTTTTGGAAATCCCCAAAATTTATTTTTATTTTCTTTCTATGAAATGAATACAAAAACATTCCTTTTATACTCGTTGCCCCTCTGCCTTCTTAGCATGGTTTTAATTCTTTTACTCGGTTTCATTGTCAAATCTAAAAAAATAGATTTTGATATGGACCACGTAATAATAGAGGATAAAAAAGGAATGGGTTTTTATATGTTCCTCTTAGTACTGGTGATATTAAGTGTATTTAATCTGATCCCTTATCTAGCCGTTTTTCCTATTATAATGTTAGCTACCTTTATAACGGATAAAAACCTCTTAAGAAAAGCGAACTACCAACTGATATTTACTTTTATTTTTATTTTCATAGCAATTGGAAATATTTCACATATTCCTCAATTAAATCAATATCTTTCCAACTTGGTTCATACTCAAAAAGCGACTTATATTTATTCTCTTTTACTAAGCCAGTTTATAAGTAACGTTCCAGCAACCATTGCAATTGCACCCTTTACCTCTCATGCACAAGCTTTATATTATGGTGTAAATATCGGCGGTCTAGGAACACCAGTGGCTTCTCTCGCCAGTATCATTGCTTACTCTCTATACAGCAGCCAATACGGGGAAAACAAGAAGAAATTTCTAGTTCACTTTACTATATTAAATTTCATTTGCCTCGCTCTAATGGGAACAGTAGGCTATCTGATGATTTAAGCTTAAAAAAGCAGCGGATTGGATTCATCAAGCCGCTGCTTTTTATATGGATATTATACTCATTACCCCCCTAGAGTAACGTCCTGACTGGAATACCATTCTATTGCATCATAAACGTGCTGAGCATTGAAGTCAGGCCAATAATCATCCACAATATATATGTCAGAATATACCGATTGTACTGGTAGAAAGCCGGAAAGTCTTCTACGACCTCCCCACCGGACCACCAAATCGATTCTTGAGACATCTGAGGATTTTAGCTGAGGGCCAATGGAACCATCATAAAGCCCCAAATCCCACTCCCAGCTATAATTCACAAGAAAATTTATCTTCATGCCGCCCCCACCAAACCTTGATCTGATGGTGTATGGCTTTAAGATCTCTGGAAACATGGCAGAGGACGTTTTTCCCAAAACAAGAAGTTCTGCATCTTCTACCGATAATCTCTCTACCGCTTTTATACAGGCATCTGAAAATGCCTCTCGTTGACTTGTGGGGCGTTTGGTGTTATCCGCCGTAAACCCGTAAAAAGTCATTTCTTTGATTCCTAAATCTTTACAAATATGATAGAGCTCCATACCGGGCAAAATCCCGTTATCGTATCCATCCTCTTTTTTCATCCCCTGTTCCACCGCCCAGCGACGGTTTCCATCGGGTATGATACCAATGTGTTTTGGAATTCTCATTTTTCTTCCTCCTTTTTCCATTTGGAAATATAAAGAGAGTATAGCCACTTTTTTCAATTCCATAATGAAAATAGTAGGCATGAGACTGTTATTGCTTCAAATAAATAGCCTTGTATCAATCACACTTATCTGCTTAGCAACAGAAAGCGTGATTTATACAGGGCGTTTTGTAAGAGAAAACCTAGAATTGGTAAGATTCAAATTGAGATTCATGTGATAATTGATTATTTTTTGAATTTCTTTAAATCTGTTGGCATCTTAGGCTGATGATATATGTACATACATCTGCTCTCTGCTGCCACTTCCAAAGATTTTCTTGCTAATTTCTCCATAAATTTTGCTGCGTTGTTTGTTTTACTTTTCATTATTTACCCCCATTGTTTTATAATAAGATGATTCCATTATAGTATCGGATATTTGAAAATATGCTTAGATGTAAAAATTCCGACACTGCATGTCATTTTTCCCATATTATAGCCTTAATGAGTAAGACTAACTTCTTTTTTTCATCTCATTCTTATCCTTTGAAAAGATTAGTAAAAGCAAAAGCGTCAAACATAGGAATATATTGATTAGATTAATTAAGGATACCAGATTCTCCACTAAAAATTCATTACTATAATCGAATCTTACTTCATCCCATTCTAAATAATTGGTAATGATAATCGTAATAATGAAATTTATATTATAGATTTTTCTATTTTTCTTAACTGAAAAATCTTTATTAAGTATGGTAACGAATAAATACATAATTAATATCAACATGCCAACAGCAAGAAACAAAAGTAAATATAGATTCAAATAGTATCACCTCACTTCCATTTATATTAATCCTAATTTATCATTCTGATTTACAGAGCAATACGAAAATATAATATTTCCGTCTCAAAAAGCTTACCTCGTTGAAATCACGGTTCTGTACGTAATTTTCACTTAATACAAATCTTTTTCTTTTTTTTCTTACAATTATCACTACAACTATACAAAAACTTCCAATTATACTGTATAATATATGTTGATTGTGACCATACGCCCCGAGAAAAAAAAAGGGGAAAAGCATACCGATTTTCAAAGCGCATCCCCCTGTTGCTTCATGAAAATACGAATCTAAATTTAAAATAAGGAAGTGAAAATATGTTACGAGTCGCAATTTGTGATGATGATTTCCTGTTTACAGGTATGTTAGAAAAAACATTGAGATTGGAAGCAGAATCAAGTGGTATCGAAATTGAAATTGATGTATTTTTTGATGGTGTCATGCTGGAAAAATATATCCGTCAGGGAAACATATTTGACTTAATATACCTGGATATCGAAATGTCCCAGCAAAATGGAATTGAAGCTGCACGCCATATTAGAGAGACCGATAAATCCGTATTATTAATTTATATCTCCGGATATGAGCAGTATCTAAAGGAATTATTTGAAGTGGAGCCATTCCGGTTCCTGTCCAAACCATTAGATCATTCTAAGTTTTCACAATATTTTCAAGAAGCGTATCAACGAATTAGTGAAAATAATGTTTATTATCAATTTAATTTTAACAAAGAAATCAAAAAAGTAGCTCTAAAAGATGTGATCTATTTTGAAAGTCGGAATCGGATCGTACATATTTATCTAAGAAATGGAGAGGAAGAATACTTCTACGGAAAGCTCAATGACGTAGAAAATGAACTGAAAGAAATTAATCAGCGTTATCTTCGTATCCATCAATCTTATTTGGTCAATTACGATTACGTAAGAAAAATGAACTTTTCCAATTTGATCATAGAAAATAATGGAACCCAGATTACACTCCAAATCAGCGAGGACCGGCAGAAGAAAATAAGAATACAATTGTGCGATCTAGCAAGCAGAAAGGCAGGTGTATAATGCTGTGAGCATACTTTCTGCCGCCATTGTAAGCCCCTTTCTTTCTCTTTTTTACATTCTTGTAATAAGAAAGTGTATCAACGCATTTTTTATTCCTACGCCCTTCAAACTACCAAATTATCTGGTCTGGATTACCTACTTTTTCTTCCAGGTATACATTGGTATGGGGGAACCCCTTCCACCGGTAATCACTTTACTGCTAAATATGTTCTTCGTATTTCTGGTTACCAGTATCTCTAATACAGAAAGCCTTAGAAAATGTGCTATATTTTCTTTTCTAATTTGTGCGATCTGGATGTTGGTGGAGATCATCGTCCATATGATCTTATATATGCTTAATTTTGACGATAGATCAGGACTCTCAGGGACTATTATATCAAAAATTGTAATGCTGGTGTTTGCAATCATTACAGGTAATTGTCTACAACAGAAAAGTATTACAGATATTTCCTTTCGGTACATGGCCTTCCTCTTTATCGTGCCAGCGGGAAGTATCTACATCATGCATAATATCTTCCTCATTTGCAATAAATCTGATGAAGAACTGGTATTTTCTTTTGTTTCTGGAATTATGCTTCTTTTTATTAATTATGTTATTTTTGAAGTATTTGAATCTCTGGCGCAGAACACAGAATACCAAAAAAAAACCATGCTTTATGAGCAGCAATTAGACCTGTGCAATCAACAGGCAAAGGAAAGAGAAGCTCAAAACGCTGAGGTAAGAATGCTTCGTCATGACATTAAGCAGCATTTAATTTGTTTACTTGGTATGGTAAATGCGGATAAGAAACAAGAAGCAATCAATTACTTAACGTCCCTTCTTGATAATGGGACATCCAAAAAGATATATGAAATCTCCCGAAGCGGCAACATCGTTGTGGATTCTCTTGTGAATTACAAATGCTCCGTCGCACTAAAGGAAAACATCGAATTTAATGCAAATATTTTCATTCCACCTGTTCTTCCCTTCCAAAACGGCAACCTTACTATCATTTTAGGGAACCTGTTAGAAAATGCTCTGGACGCGTGCCGTCATGTAACTAGCGGGAAACGAATGATCGGAATGCAAATGTCCTATCAAAAGGAAATCCTATCAATTGTGGTCTGGAATACATTTGAAGGCATTCCATCACCCGAAGGGGAAAGAAGCATTCAATCAAAACACAGAATGGGAATGCTCTCAATTGAACAAGCCGTTACCAACTGTAATGGAGAGCTAACCACTGAGACACAAGGCGACATCTTTAAAGCTGCGGTAATCTTATATGAAGATGAGGAAAAATGATGTTCTATTCAAGCTTCCTCACACAATAAGCATAACATTGATTTGATGAAATAAGATATTGACAGGAGGATCACAAATGGAACGATTATCCATTGTATTAACAAATTACATAATGAAAAAGGGAGTCATCACAAAAGAGAATTACGACATTTACTTATATGGCTTCCAAAGCTTTTTAGAACTTTCTTTAAATATCATCTGTAGTATCCTCATCGCGATTTCCTTACATATGGAAATAGAATGCCTCCTGTTTTTTTTATTTTTTGTTCCTCTTCGTTCCTTTAATGGGGGACTGCATCTTAAATCATATTACTCTTGCCTGATTTTTTCCTGCATAACCATGACCTATATTTTATTGCTGGTAAAGCATATCCATTTAAACGCTCCTGTTTCCTTCTTACTTTTTTTAATCTTATTAGTAGCAGTGAAACTTACCGGATCCTTTGATCACCCCAACCGACCCGTGGTTGAAGAGGAGAATGCCATATTCATTCAAAAAACTAATTTTACATTTATACTCAGTTTTGTTGCTGCATTGGTCTTTTTAATATTCCAGCTCGATAAATACCTTTTATTAGAGACACTTACCTATCTTCTGGTATTTATCACTTTGGTGATCTCCAAAATAAAGCAACGAAGCCTGGAACCTGGTCAGTAAAAAGAAGTTTATGAAAAAGGGAAAGGGAGATACGCAGCCTGTAAATCACATTTTCTTTCCCTTTTTATCAATGCTACTTTGTAATTCAGTCAATACTTTTTTAAGAAAATCTGGTAGATTTGCTCCCATACGTCCAGCATTTTCTAAAATAGAAATTAATTCATTTACAATTAACCAGGTTGTTACTAGTAATCCAAAGATGGTTTTATGCTCAAACTTTATTCCTAATTCTACCGTAAACTTATAAATAATATAATCAGTACAGACTGCCACAGATATAATAAAGATGTAGCTTGCTTTTTTATAGATTCCTAAAAGACTTTTTTTGCTGTTCCAACCATACTGTTTGCTGTTGGGATGATCTAATGCCTCTTTTTTAGACGCAAGCATCCCGGAAAGATAATCAATAATCATCAGTATTGTCAACAAAAATACGGTTGGAAGCAACAGATCAAATTGATCCATAACCCATGCACCTATGGCCCCCATCGTGCCCCTTTCTAAAAATATTTTCTTATCCATTTTAATCCCTTTCCCAATCTCATTGTTATGTATCGCGACTGCTAATTAAAATATTTCTCTTTTAAAAGTTGATAGAAATTTTTTCTAACTCGATTCACATACTGTCTCGAGACTTGATTCTTTTTTGCAATGACTGCATCGGACTCGTCTTTAAAAATAATATTGCAAAGAATATCGTATTGTTTCCCGTCCTCCTTCCGTATCAATTCCTTTAGATCTTCTAAAAATATAAAATCCTCATATTCCGATTGATTGATATCAATCTTGGAAAAAAACTCGTCCTCTACAACGGATTCACTGTCATAATGCAGCTTACTCTTTTTGTACAACTCAAGGAACCTATTTTTTAAGGCTCTGCTTAGAAAATAAATACACTGCCCCTCCTCCTGATAATAACCCATAGTATTCACAGCCTCCAAAAGACAAAGTACGAATTCGGAATGCATGTCCTCTTTTTCATCTTTATATAAAAGACGAACATATTTACTTATGAGTGGTTCCATCTTATCTGCGATCAGTAAGAATATCTCTTTGTTTCCATTCTTATAATCCTTTATAAGTACTTGTATGCTATCTCCCATTTTTTTCCCTCCTAAAAGGTAAAAAGAAAAAAAGGGTAAATTTGTAAACTGAATTCAACAGATATTTTTTTCTTATTCTTACTGATTGATTTTAGTCAAAAAACTATCACTTTTCCGATACATGTAAAAAACACTGAACAAAAGGAAGAAAATCCTTTTTATTCAGTGTTAATGCACAAAATAATGGTCATGACTATAAAGTCACGATTTAATATATATTTTTTTAACATTATCTTAATGTAACTTATTGTTATCTAAAAACAATGTATATTTAACTATTCATATATACAGTTATTCAGGGTTTATCTTGATTTTTATAAAAATATCTTGTTATAATACTAAAATATGGTTGCTCATAAGGATTATTTTGTGGAAGGTAATTAAGATGTGATGGTTGAGAAATCAAAAAAAGAACTATCAACCGACAGTCCCTTTGTTATAATTTGTTATATTCTGTTATTTTTTGTTATATTGTTAACATTCTAAAAGGTTGTATACCTCATCGCTTCTATTACCCCATCAGTTCAATTAAATCATTGCTTCACTGCTTCAATTGCTTCATTACTTCAGTTACTTTAATGATAACTTGGACAGATCTATCTTGTTGAGAGGAATACTCGGTTCCCCCTCCTTTATTCTAATTGATATATCATCATGACTACCAACCATCATAATTAAGGGAACTTTGCTTTGCTCTGATAGATCTGATATATTAAATACTTTACTGAAAGCTTCAAAAGTAGTATCTTGTTCATCAATAGCTGCTACTGTTGGGTTGTAATCATTAAAAAAACCTGTCACATATTTTCCATCCTTATAGGTTAGACATACGTAGGCAGATCCACTGGAACCGTCACTGACAAGAATAAGGCTGTTTCTTCTATAATATATACGATTGATTGAATACCAGCCTTCAGGCTCGTATAAATCAATAATCTTTTCTATTTTATTGTCTTTATAAGAGAAGATATTAATGGATACGTTATCACCAAATATTAATTCTGGTATCCCATCATTGTTGAAATCATGGGTCTTTAAGTAGATCCATCGGTCAGAAATACTTTCATCTCTTAATCCGTATGGATCAATTAAGTATTCTTTTGAATAGTTTATAATGTCTTTATAAGAAGATTGCCAACTATTATCTATTGCAGAATTATCAAAATTCGCATTATCTTTACTGCCATCACTTTTTTGCTTATCTTCTGCATTATAATAACTACTCTGTTCCCCGTTCCCCTTAGCACCAGAAACCTGGCAAGCTGTTATTGCGCATATAGTGAAGAGTGATGCTGCAAATAACATTATTTTCTTTTTCAACCTACTTCCTCCCCTATTTTTACCTGTAAACGTGCTATCCCCGATCTATTTCAAAAGTCTTATATTTCATTTCGCTACAGACTAAATTATAATTTTAGCATGTATTGTTTTTATATCTAATTCAACGTAAGAATATCTATTCTGAATGTAATATTCTCCTTGTACTCTATCTTCCTTTTATCGTTTATTTTTTATGATTTGTAATAGCATCTTTATTGGAAGTAATAAAAGTAAGATATAAGGGTCTTATTACGAAATGAACTAAAAACAAGATTAAAATGAAAATGCCTTGAAAATGTCTATCACAGACAAAATCAAGGCATTTTATAAGAATTGAATTTCGGAGTCACTTTCTAGCAAATATTGTTTTAAATCCTTGTATACAAATACTTCCAAGATTACATTCTAATCTATACTTAAAATTTTATTGATGAAAAAATGGATTAAATCCTGATTTATTTTTTTCAACTAATTCTTCATAATGATCAGGTATTATTCCTAATTTTTCATAGAATTCATCATCAAAAATAAAAATTTGTAGGTTTTTTTTCTTAATTATTTTATATGCATTTTCTATAATTTTACCAATGGCTCCTGGATTGTCAATATCAAATGGTTTAGATATATGATCTAAAACTAAAATTGGAATAATTGGGTATTTCTCCTCTCTAATAAGTAATTCCAAAAAAGCCAAATAACCACTAAGTTGTATTAATGTGTGTCTTGCTAAACTTCCTGTAGGTTGAATAGCATCAATATTTATTTCCTTACCGTTATGATCCCTCCCCTTTTTTATATTCATTGTCTTTAGCGAATTTCCTCTTTTAAAATATTTTATATTAAAAGTTTCATCTTTGAAATCTTGTTCAATAATATCAGAAACACCTATTGCACTCTTATACAGTGAGGTTATAAAATCTGATATTTTTTTTATTTTTTTTTCATCATCTGCATTTGATAGATTCTTAATATCATTTCTTAATTCATTAGCTCTTTTTTTCATACTATCAAGCTCATCATTATCAAATTCTTCTATATCGGAAGCAATACAATCTTCAATTATAGCAATAACCTTTGCTTTTTCATCTAATTGAAATCTAATATATTTATTGTTACTTCTCAGTATTTCTTCTTTCACTTTATCTCGCTGTTGCCTTAATTTTTTTACGGTTTCATCGCTTATAACGTATTTATTAAAAGTGATGCTATTTTTAAGCTCATCAACTAGAGAAATTAGAGGTTCTATTAAATAGTTAAAATCCTCTCTTTCAGCAATAATGCCATGTAAATTATTTAGTAAAACTTTTCTATTTTCATTTTCATGTTGAATAGTTTTCATTTCAGCTTTTCTATAATCATAAATTTTTATTTGATCGTCGATATTATTATAGATTACTTCTAATTCTGAAATAGGTTGACTTTCTATTGGATTTTTAGAATTTATCATATTTTTCATTTCGAAAATTTTATTAGATATTTCTTCTTTGTTATTACCATTATACACGATGTTCAAATTTAGTTTTGGTAAATTCATATTAATTTTTTGTCTGTTTAAATTATTTTTTACAGATATGCTTTCTAGCCCACTTATATCTTTTTTAAGTTTTTCTAACTCCTTTTTTAGTTTAAAGAGTTTTTCAGTGTTTCGATTAAAGATAAAATTCAAAATTGAAGTCATTTTTATCGAATATTTTAAATCACTACATTTATCAAAAAAGTCAATTAAATTGCCTTGTCTTATTTCGCCTAAAAAGCTAAATACTGTAAATGTTCTATAGGTTATATTTTCATCTGCAAAATCATGTAATCTTCTTAAATTATCTTTATCAATAGCAAATACTGCTTCAAGTCTATCTCTATATTCAGATAAACTAATTGGTTCTTTATCTTCTTCATCAAAATAAGAAAAATAATTAACAGAAGTTTTCATGGTTCTTGTTATTCTGTATGTTAAGTTATTGTATGTAAATTTCATTATTCCCTTTTTCAAAGTGCCATGATACCATGGGCATTCACTCAAATCATATGATGATCCAAACATAAAATCTAAAAACTTATAAAACTCTGTTTTACCAGAACTATTTTTTCCTTTTATATAATTTAAACCTTCATTAAATTCGTAAGTAAATGTTTGCTCATCAGTACTTATCAATGTAAGTTTTTCTATATTAAACATTAGATATCACCTCTTTCATAAACTGTCTATCTGAAATATCTCTACATTTATTTATTGCATTCTCAATAAATATATTTCCATAACTTAAAATAGCTTGCTGTTCATTATTATATATTAATTCATTACCATTAATTATTAATTGTCCATTTGTTATAAGTAAATGTATAGCTTTAGTTATATATTCAATACTTTTACAATAATCATGATAATTACCTGTGATTTGAGAAATACATTTTAACAATATATCTACAGATGTATTACTACGATATATATTTTCATAATTGAAGTTACTTTTATTAAGTAAATATGCAAAGAAAAGAGTTTTATTAACACTTAAATTCTTATGCACACCAATAATCTTAATAACTATATGGCAATATTTTGAAATTAAAAGAACTTCCATTTTTTGTGTATTAGTACTCATCTTTAACGTCCTTCCAAGATATTAATAATTTTTTCTCAATATCTTCCTTTGTTAAATGAATTGCTGAACCATAATAAATTTGTTCATTCAAAGTATATGAGTTTCCCCTTTTTTTAGTTTCATCTAACCTAAAAAACGGTTTGTCATTATTAATGTTATTCAGATATTCTTTAGCATCTGTAAAATGACTATAGGTTGTATCTTCAATAGTATCTATTTTATATTTCTTCATATTCTCTAAGTTTCCAAGCTTATAATCATTATAATATTGTTCATAAACAAGGTGTTCTTCGATTTTATTTTCAGAATAAAAGCATGCACACAATTGTTTATATTGTCTCGACATAGCTATTTCAGTATCTTTCAAACTAATATGATTTAAACTCTTAAAAATACTAAAATCCGTATATATTTCTTTATCAGAGATATCTTGACATATCTCCTCTAAAAAGTGGATAAGATCGTCATATTTACATGTATATGATTTATTTTTGACTACACTCTCCATTATTTCACAAGTAATTTTAGAAAGTAAAGCCTTTATCCTACATTCATATACCTTTGAATTAACGCTTGGTTTATGAAATGTTTTTCCATATACTTGATTTAGCATTTCATCCATATCAACTATTTCTTTAAATTCATAATTAGCTCTTATATTATTATAAGCATTTTCAAATTTAGAAAAATCATTATCAATTATATTTTTAATCTGACTTTTTAACGATTTAACGTCTTCGTTCGATTGTACTATTTCATCATAAATTGTTAAGGCAGATTTATCGAAAATCAAATCACTATTATTATAACTACTATCCATTAATAAAATATAATTGGTTATTGGGTCATCAGACATTTCTAGTAATATCCAGTTATATAAAAGCTGCTTGAAGTCTTTTGCATCCAATTTTTTCTTTTTAACTTGAATAGCTGTAATTCCTTTCGAGGTCTTTAATAAGCTATTAAAATCTACACATTTTTTATCAATATATTCTAAGTCATCAGGTTTATATTTTATAGCAACATCTTCAAAAGTCTCATAACCTATCTCCATATTATCTTGTAATTTTTCTAAATAATAAACAAAAACTTTAATCTGATATGCAAATCCACTTAAACTACTTATGCCTCCATTACTTGCCATAGCAACTCCTCCCCCTATTAAAAATCAACTGTTATTATTTATATTTTGACTAATAAAAAAAATATTTTTATTTGTTTATAAAAATCCAGTATTAATTTATTATACTACACGTTTCCATATTAAACATCCCATTTTTTATAATTAATTTGTTATTTTTGTCAAATTACGACAGATAGAGCATCTTTATAATTATTTATTAATTGCGAAAAGCCCTCACACTAACTTTTCAGTTAATATAAGGGCTTTCATGTTATTCTCAGAAAAAAATATAACAATTTTTCATCTTACTTATTTGCTAGTGCTGCCTGTGCTGCTGCGAGCTTTGCAATTGGCACACGGAATGGAGAACAGGAAACGTAGTCCAGACCAATCTTATGGCAGAATTCTACAGAGGAAGGATCACCGCCGTGCTCACCGCAAATACCGATGTGCATATCAGGACGAACACTTTTTCCTAACTTAATAGCAGTCTCCATCAGCTTTCCTACACCGATTTGATCCAATTTGGTAAATGGATCATTCTCAAAAATCTTAGTGTTATAATAAGCATTTAAGAATTTACCAGCATCGTCTCTAGAGAAACCATAAGTCATCTGTGTCAGATCGTTGGTTCCAAAGCAGAAGAACTCGGCATCCTTTGCAATATCATCTGCCATAAGAGCTGCTCTTGGAATCTCAATCATAGTACCTACTTCGTATTTTAGATTACTGCCAGCGGCTGCAATCTCTGCATCGGCTGTCTCAACAACAATATTCTTAACAAACTTAAGTTCTTTTTCATCGCAGATAAGAGGAATCATAATTTCTGGACAAACATTCCAGTCCTCATGAGCCTTCTGAACATTGATAGCGGCCCGAATTACTGCTTTGGTTTGCATTCTTGCAATCTCAGGATATGTAACGGTCAAACGGCAACCTCTGTGTCCCATCATTGGGTTGAACTCGTGAAGGGAGTTAATAATATTCTTAATCTGTGCCACTGTCTTACCTTGGGCATCAGCAAGCTTTTTAATATCTTCTTCATCCGTTGGAACAAACTCATGAAGTGGTGGATCCAGGAAACGGATGGTAACAGGATTTCCTTCCAATGCCTCATACAGTTTTTCGAAATCTCCCTGCTGTACCGGAAGGATTTTTTCAAGAGCAGCCTCTCTCTCTTCCACTGTATCAGAGCAAATCATCTCACGGAATGCATCAATTCTGTCACCTTCAAAGAACATATGCTCTGTTCTGCAAAGACCAATTCCCTCTGCTCCAAGCTCTCTTGCTTTTTTGGCATCGGCTGGAGTGTCAGCGTTGGTTCTTACTTTCAATCTTCTATATTTATCAGCCCAAGCCATAATTCTTCCAAACTCTCCCACAATTGTAGCATCCATTGTAGGAAGGACTCCATCATAGATTTTACCGGTAGAGCCATCAAGAGATAACCAGTCACCTTCGTGGAACTCTTTTCCTGCCAGGGTAAACGTCTTATTATCTTCATCCATAGAAATTTCAGAACAGCCAGAAACACAGCAGGTTCCCATTCCACGAGCGACTACGGCTGCGTGAGATGTCATTCCACCACGTACCGTTAAGATTCCCTGAGCCGCCTTCATACCTTCAATATCTTCTGGTGAAGTCTCAAGACGCACTAAAATAACCTTCTCACCTTTTTCGTGCCAGCATTTTGCATCATCGGCATTGAATACAACCTTACCGCAGGCGGCTCCAGGTGAAGCTGCAAGTGCTTTCCCAATCGGTTCTGTATTCTTTAATGCCTCACTGTCAAACTGTGGGTGGAGAAGGGTATCTAAGTTTCTTGGATCAATCATCTTGACCGCTTTTTCCTCTGAAATCATTCCTTCATCAACCAGGTCACAGGCAATGGTTAAAGCAGCCTTTGCGGTCCGCTTCCCGTTTCTGGTCTGAAGCATATATAATTTCGTATCTTCAATGGTGAATTCCATATCCTGCATATCTCTGTAATGATCTTCCAACTTGCCACAGATCTCTACAAATTTATTATAAGCCTCTGGCATTACTTCCTTAAGCTGATCAATCTTTCTTGGAGTGCGGACACCTGCAACTACATCTTCCCCCTGGGCATTCATTAAGAACTCTCCCATTAGATGTTTTTCTCCAGTTGCTGGGTTACGGGTAAATGCTACACCAGTTCCTGATGTTTCTCCTAGATTTCCAAAGACCATCATCTGAACATTAACTGCAGTACCCCAAGAATAAGGAATATCGTTATCGCGTCGATATACGTTGGCCCGTGGATTATCCCAGGAACGGAACACTGCCTTAACTGCCTCCATAAGCTGTGTCTTTGGATCATCTGGGAAGTCTTTGCCTATTTTAACTTTGTACTCTTCTCGGAACAGATAAGCAAGTTTTTTTAAATCATCCGCTGTCAAATCTACGTCTTCCGTGATTCCTTTTTCTTTCTTAACTCTGTCAATCAATTCCTCAAAGAACTTTTTCCCAACTTCCATAACAACATCAGAAAACATCTGGATAAATCTACGGTAACAATCCCATGCCCATCTAGGATTTGATGATTTAGCAGCCAAAACCTCTACTACCTCTTCATTCAAGCCAAGGTTTAAGATGGTGTCCATCATACCAGGCATGGATGCTCTTGCACCGGAACGAACAGAAACTAGGAGAGGGTTTTCTTTATCGCCAAACTTTTTCCCTGCAATCTCCTCCATCTTCTCGATGTATTCCATGATTTGACCCATGATCTCATCATTGATTTTTTCGCCGTCTTCATAATACTGGGTACAGGCTTCTGTTGTAATGGTGAACCCCTGAGGTACTGGAAGACCCAAATTCGTCATCTCTGCCAGATTGGCCCCCTTGCCCCCTAAGAGATTCTTCATTTCAGTATTGCCCTCGGTAAACAGATAAACCCATTTTTTTGCCATAAGTAAAGTTCCTCCTCGAAAATATGTTGGATAGTTTACTCTTCCACTTGATCCTTATAAGGAAAAGTCATGCAAATATTATAACATAAAAAGAGTACTAGTAAATAGGTTTTCCCAGTTTTTTATATATTATTTCGTCATTTTTCGATACAATTCTACTTTATTCGATCTTATAGTCTGTCTTTTTCTCATATGCGATTTGTAGTCGCATATGCGATTTTGTTATAATTTTATCCATTTTTTTATATTTATTATGAAGCTTCCAATAATTGGAAGTGACAAAATTAGTAAAAACCGTATAATAAGCTAGGAGATATAAAACCGTGATTTTTTGCTATTGTTTTTCATTAAAATAACAACGAATAAGATTGTCTACAGAACAAAAATATGATACATTATTGTTATCTCTGAAAAACAATCGATAACAGGAGGAAACAAGTATTATGAAAAAGAGAGCATTAGCATTGGCTATGGCAGTTTTAATGACTGCTACATTAAGCGCATGTGGTTCTTCTAAGCCAGGTACTGCAGCTACTACAGCAGCACCAGCGGAAACCACAACTGCCGCCGAATCCAAGGGAGATACTTCAAAGAAGACTGACTCATCCACTGGATACGAGATTGCATTGGTTACAGACCTTGGAACTATTGATGACAAATCATTTAACCAGGGTGCTTGGGAAGGGTTGAAAAAGTATGCAGAGGAGAAAGGTGTTTCCTACAAATACTATCAGCCACAGGAAGGAACGACTGATTCCTATCTTGAGACCATTGGTCTTGCTGTTGAAGGCGGAGCAAAGCTTGTTGTTTGCCCAGGATTCTTATTTGAAGAACCAGTTTTCCTAGCACAGGATCAGTACAAAGATGTTCATTTCATCCTTCTTGATGGAGAACCTCACAATGCTGATTATTCAGAAAAGAGAATTGAAAAGAATGTTATGCCTATCCTTTTCCAGGAGGACGAGCCTGGTTTCTTAGCTGGCTACGCTGCTGTTAAAGATGGCAATACAAAGCTTGGTTTCTTAGGCGGAATGGCTGTTCCTGCTGTTGTTCGTTTCGGTTACGGATTTGCAGAGGGTGCTGACTATGCAGCAAAAGAATTAGGCATTGATAATATCGAAATCATGTATAACTACACTGGCGCATTCGCTGCTACACCAGAAGCACAGTCTATGGCTGCTTCCTGGTTCCAGAATGGCACTCAGGCTATCTTTGGATGTGGCGGTGCTGTAGGTAACTCCGTTATGGCTGCTGCTGAAGAAAAAGGCGGTAAGATGATCGGTGTTGACGTTGACCAGAGCTTTGAATCTCCATCTGTTATCACCTCTGCTATGAAACAGCTTTCAGTTTCTGTTTACGATGGTGTAAAGGCTCATTTTGATGACAAGTTCCCAGGCGGTAAGACAAGCATCTTCTCCGCTAAGAACGACGGTATCGGCCTTCCAATGGACACTTCTAAATTTACAAAGTTTACAAAAGAAGACTACGACAAGATTTTTAAAGAGTTAAAAGATGGCAAGGTAACACTTGTACAGCCTTCTCAGGATAATAACAATCCTACTGTTGACTTAAAGCTTGAAAAAACAACAATTAAATTTGTAGAATAATCTGCAAAAACGCCCTGTGGGCATACCACAATGCTCGTAATAGGAGCAGATAGGAGGAAGGGAGATGCCGTTTGTTCACCAGTCAAAAAAGACATGGTTTCCTACGGCATCTCCCTTCTTCGTTTTTCGATAAAAATTCGTTGCATATTTTAAAGAATTGGTACCGGGTCCCATAGTCAGGTACCGTAGTGAGGGGGATTTTATGGACTATATTATTGAGATGCTACACATCACAAAGGAATTTCCCGGTATCATCGCCAACGATGACATTACACTGCAGTTAAAGAAAGGCGAGATACACGCCCTGCTTGGTGAAAACGGCGCGGGGAAATCCACTCTTATGAGTGTCTTATTTGGTCTATACCAGCCAGAAAAGGGCGTCATTAAGGTACGGGATAAAGAAGCAAAGATTACCGGACCAATGGATGCCAACACACTGGGAATTGGCATGGTTCATCAGCATTTTAAGCTGGTTGAAAATTTTACCGTACTGCAGAATATCGTTCTGGGTATGGAGACAACAAAGCGGGGCTTTTTAAAGATGGATGACGCCCGCAAAAAAGTAATGGAGTTAAGTGAAAAATATAAATTATTTGTCAATCCGGACGCTCTTATATCAGATATTACGGTAGGTATGCAGCAAAGGGTTGAGATTCTTAAAATGCTTTACCGTGATAACGAAATCATGATTTTTGACGAACCAACTGCGGTTTTAACCCCTCAGGAGATCGATGAACTGATGCAGATCATGAGAGACCTTGTAAAAGAAGGAAAATCCATACTGTTCATCACTCACAAGCTCAATGAAATCAAGGCGGTTGCAGACCGTTGCAGCGTCCTGCGCCGCGGTAAATATATTGGAACTGTTGACGTAGCGGATACCTCAGCAGCAGAAATGTCTGAGATGATGGTAGGCCGTAAGGTAAATCTGACCGTTGAAAAAAAGCAGTCCTCTCCTGGTGATGTAGTGCTTGAAATTAAGGATCTTTCCGTGGAAGCAAAACGGGAAGGACAGAAAAAGAAATTGGTTCATGATGTTTCCTTTCATGTGAGCAGAGGCGAGATCGTCTGCATCGCAGGCATTGACGGAAACGGCCAGACAGAACTTATCCATGCCATTACCGGTATCTCTGACATGAGCTCCGGAACCGTTTCTATAAACGGGGAAGACATGTCGAAAAAGAGTATCCGTTATAAAAACACACATGGCCTGTCTCATATCCCGGAAGACCGCCACAAACATGGTTTGGTGCTGGAATATAACCTGGCTTACAATGTGATTCTTCAGGAATATTTTCAACCTAATTTTCAAAGCGGTACTTTTTTAAAGAATGATAA
Organism: Lacrimispora algidixylanolytica; assembly: GCF_003609635.1. GTDB lineage: Bacteria > Bacillota > Clostridia > Lachnospirales > Lachnospiraceae > Lacrimispora > Lacrimispora algidixylanolytica. Next base: position 233,757 of record NZ_MCIA01000030.1, read on the forward strand.
AATTTATGAATATGCAGAAAAGCTAATTAAGGATTATGATATCCGTAGCAGTGAAGGTCCTTTTACTATCACTCGCAGTATGTCAGGCGGCAACCAGCAAAAAGCTATCGTTGCCAGAGAAATCTCTAAATCTCCTGACATTCTTTTAGCCGTTCAGCCTACAAGAGGTCTTGATGTAGGTGCGATTGAGTACATTCACAATCAGTTGATTAAGCAGAGGGACGCTGGTGCTGCTATCTTATTAGTCTCCCTGGAATTAGATGAGGTAATGAATTTAAGCGACCGAATATTAGTCATGTTTGAAGGCGAGATTGTCGCTGACTTAGATCCAAAGAGTGTAACAGTTCAGGAACTGGGTCTTTACATGGCAGGCGCAAAGAAAGAAGGTGAGTAGTCATGAAACAAAAATCAACGAAGAATTATACTGGCATCCTCTCTTCCATTTTTGCCATTGTTTTAGGACTGATCGTAGGTCTTATCGTCTTGTTTTTCTGCAATGCACAACAGGCACTTCCGGGATTTGCGACGATTTTAACCGGAGCATTTACCCATGGTGCAAAAGGTGTTGGCCAGGTGTTTTATTATGCCACTCCTATTATTTTAACCGGTCTATCCGTAGGGTTTGCATTTAAAACTGGACTTTTTAACATTGGAACTCCAGGACAGTTTATTGTAGGTGGATTTGGTGCGGTATACGTAGGAATCCTCTTCACCTCTTTGGGGCCAGTTCATTGGATCGCAGCTCTTCTTACCAGCGTGGCTTTTGGCGCATTATGGGGACTTGTTCCAGGACTTTTAAAAGCTTATTTCAACGTAAATGAGGTTATTGCTTCTATTATGATGAACTATATCGGAATGTATCTGGTAAACTGGATCACAAAAAGCTACAAACCACTGTTTAACAACCTGCGCAATGAATCCCGCAATGTGGCAGCTTCTGCCAATATTCCGAAGATGGGTCTTGATAAGATCTTTCCAGGCTCCAGTGTCAATGGAGGCATCATCATTGCAATCCTAGTCGTAATTTTAATCTGGCTAATCTTAAATAAGACTACCTTTGGTTATGAATTAAAGGCGGTAGGCTTTAACCGGGACGCCAGCAAATTTGCAGGTATCGATGAGAAAAAGAGCATTATTTTTTCCATGATGATCGCAGGTGCTATCGCTGGTCTGGCTGGCGGCTTACTGTATTTGGCTGGAACCGGAAAACATATTGAGATCAAGGACGTACTTCCTTCGGAAGGATTTACTGGAATCTCCGTGGCATTGCTTGCCTTAAATAATCCAATCGGAATTCTTTTCTCTGGTATCTTTATTGCTTACTTAACGGCTGGCGGATTCTATCTGCAGTTGTTTGAATTTTCAACGGAAATTATCGATATTATCGTAGCTGTTATTATTTACTTTAGTGCCTTTGCTTTAATGGTGAAACTTTTAATTAACAAAATTAATGGCAGAAAGGCAACCATATCAGAACAATCTAGGGAAGGAGGAAAGAAATCATGAATGTCGTTTATTTTATCTTCCAACAGACCATGTATTTCATGATCCCCCTTATGATCGTAGCTCTGGGTGCTATGTTTTCAGAGCGAAGCGGAATTATTAATATCGCTTTAGAAGGAATCATGACCATGGGTGCTTTTACTGGAGTTCTGTTTTTAAGCTTAACAGGCGGCAACTTTAGTGGACAGGGACAGCTTCTTATTGCAGCCGTAATCTCCATGGCTACTGGTATGGTATTTTCCCTCCTCCATGCCTACGCTTCCATTAACATGAAATCAGATCAGGTAATCAGTGGTACTGCTCTTAACATGTTTGCACCTGCATTTGCCATCTTTGTGGCGCGTGTTATCCAGGGTGTTCAGCAGGTACCATTTAGCAATACCTTCCGTATTGTCTCTGTACCAGTGTTAGGAAAGATTCCTTTTCTCGGGCCTCTTCTGTTCCAGAATGCATACGTTACAACCTATATTGGAATCGTTATCTTTGTTTTATCCTATGTAGTACTTTATAAAACCAAGTTTGGTCTTAGACTTCGCTCTTGCGGTGAACACCCTCAGGCGGCTGATGCGGCTGGTATTAATGTTTATCGCATGCAGTATGCAGGTGTTCTCATTTCCGGAGCTCTTGGCGGACTTGGCGGACTTGTGTTCGTGGTTCCCACCTCCACTAACTTTAATGCAGATGTAGCTGGTTACGGATTCCTGGCTTTGGCTGTACTCATCTTTGGACAGTGGAAACCGGTCAACATTATGTTTGCCTCCCTGTTCTTCGGACTGATGAAGGCAGTGGCATCTGCTTATTCCGGAATCCCATTTTTACATGACCTGGGGATTCCAAGTTACTTTTACAAGATGGTGCCTTATATTATCACACTGATTGTACTGATCTTTACCTCCAGAAACTCACAGGCTCCTAAAGCAGAGGGTATTCCTTATGATAAAGGGCAGAGATAGTAAATTGGATTTGGTATGTTGATCGAATTATCATAAAGAAGAACCTTGGATTGTCTTTCAGACAATCCAAGGTTCTTTTTTTGTGCTGCTTGTGCTTCCATTTATCGAACACCTATTTTTTTACCCCGTCTGATAGTGCCGTCACTGTTCCATTCTGTATAGACGTATGGGCCACCGTCAGTAGTCCCATTTTCCGTAAAGTTATGCATGACATCATTGTAGATGTAAGGGCCGGCTACCATTTTCAAGGTACTGGTGTTAAAGTAATAGACATTGCCATTAATCTTCATAATACCACCATGAAGTTCACCGGTGTCAGACGCATAATACCAGGTGTTATCCCTTTGAATCCATCCGGTACGCATAAGCTGGTCATTGCCAAAGAAAAACCAATGGCTTTTATAGTTGACCCAGTTATTGATGCAGTAATCCCCAGAACCCCACTGGTACTTTACCCCCTGCGGTGTGGTCACAAATCCTTCCGCAAATGAAGACATTGCGCTTCCTATGGACAAGACCATAGATAGTGCTGTAACTACTAAATACTTTTTTTTCATAGGTTAAACCTCCTTCTAAATGCAATTGCATTTGGATTTAGCTAAAGTATATAACTGGGCCAATTTGAAGTCAACGATGTTTAGGTAAACGTAAAGATTAGTAAATCTTTTGTAAATATTTGACAGTAAAAGTATATATCCTTAAGAAAACTGTAAATATTTTCCTTTCGAACAATAAAACATACAATAGCTCAGGCCAGGACCTTTTTGCTCCATATCATTCTTCAAGGTCTCTTATGTACTCTTAAATTTTGCAATATGCAGGCGTACTCATTTCAGGAGCTTTAGGCGGTCTTGGCGGTCTTGCAAATTGACTGTTGTAAAATAAATTGGTATTAGTCGTATATGGTATAGAAATGCTTATGATAAAAAAAGAACCTTGGAAATGTCTTTGAGACAAACCAAGGTTCTTTTTTTGTACATATTTTCCGTTGATACGATATAAAGGCTTGATGATTCGACTTAACGAATACCAATTTTTTTACCCTGTCTGATGGTGCCGTCACTGTTCCATTCTGTATAGACGTATGGGCCACCGTCAGTAGCTCCATTTTCAGTTAAGTTATATGTATTACCATTGTAGGTGTAAGGGCCGGTTACCATTTTCAGGGAACTGGTGTTAAAGTAGTAGACATTGTCATTGATTTTCATGATTCCACCCTCAAGCTCACCAGTATCAGTTGAATAATACCAAGTGTCATCCCTTTGAATCCATCCGGTACGCATAAGCTGGTCATTGCCAAAGAAGAACCAATGGTCTTTGTAGTTGACCCAGTTATTCGTGCAGTAATCGCCAGATCCCCATTGGTACTTGACCCCTTGTTGTGTGCTTACAAATCCTTGTGCATACGAGGACATAGCACTGCCTATAGATAAAGCCAATGATAATGCTGTAACTATTGAATATTTTATTTTCATAGATGACATCTCCTTATAAATATATTGTTTATTTTTTTATCTAACTTGAGTATACACCCAAATTCACATAATGTCAATAAAGTTTATTCATTCATGACAATTAATAAAATAGTTGCAGTATTTTGAAATCTCAAATATATCTCTTTTATAAGTCTGAATATTATTTAATTTTAGCACAATACAATATACAATATTCTGGTTAGAGGTATTTTTATATCACTTCATTCTTTAAAGTCTCTTATGTACTCTTAAATTTCTATTCCCTGATTACTGGATCATTCACTGGCCAGTCAGGTGTCCTTCCAGAAAGCACCAGATCGATCTGAGATGCAGCCTGGACTGCCATTTTAATCATGCACTCTTTGGTATTGGAAGCCATATGTGGAGTGACCACTGCATTCTCCATAGTGAGTAAGGGATTTTCTCTGGCTGGGGGCTCCTGTTCCAATACATCGGTAAACACACCGGCTATTTTATTCTGTTCCAGTGCCTCAATTAAATCCGCCTCACGAACCACTTCACCGCGGGCACAGTTGATTAAATATGAAGTGTCTTTCATCATGTCAAATTCCCTGGATCCCACTATTCCATTGGTTTCTTCGTTGAGAGGGATGTGCAAGGAAATAAAATCTGACTCTTGAAACATTTGTTCCCAATCTACTAAGGTCACATAGTAAGGTACCGTTTCTTTTGCAGCGTGGGGAGCATATGCGATTACTCTCATGTCGAATGCCAGGCTGGCTTTTCTCGCGACTTCTCTTCCAATGCGACCCAGCCCGATGATTCCCAGCGTTTTTTGATATAGATCCACGCCTTTATGGCTGTTCCTAAAATAGAAATCCCCTTCTTTTAATGCTTTATTTAACAAAAAGGTTCTTTTGGCCGCCGCCAGGATTGCACCGATGGTAAACTCTGCTACGGTATTTGTTGTGGAATCCGGTGCATTGGTGACCCATATCCCTAGTTCATTTGCTGCCTGGATATCCACATTATTATATCCTGCACCATGCCTTGCCACTACTCGTAAGTGCTTACCTGCCTCCAGCACTGCCTGACTGATTTTAGCCATGCGAAGAAGGATGGCATCGCAATCTGCCACATCACGCATTAAATCCGCCTCTGTTATTCCGCTTCCCATCTTAATTTCATATCCCCGCTCCAGCAGATATTCCTTTCCTTCTGCTGCAATATCCTGTGGAATCAATACTTTATAGCTCATGGCAAACACTCCTTTTTTCTGCCATTTTACTACATCAGAATCTATCTGTCCATTGGAATGCATTGCATGCCTTCGTCCCCTGACTGGATTAGGGAAACCAAATAAAAGGGGGTATCTTTTTCCTCCACTTCATTTATAATCTCGATCTCAATTACATGCTTCCCTGGTTTTCCATGGTGAAGAAGGGTGGTTATAACCAGAGAGTCCCCCCAGTCCTCGTTAAAATTCCCATCAAGAATTATTTTATGATCCCGGTCTCCATCAAGATATGCCGCTGCCACTGGCGCAGGCTTATTTACGGTTCTTCGATACTGTATTCCAAGGCAGCTTCCTTTTACCTCGAACCCGATGCGGTTTCCTATACGAAAACCAATCCAGCCCCCTTTAAAAACATCCGTCACTCCAATTTTTTTAGAATAATCCGGAATAAATCCTTTGCAATAAAGAGGACTTGTATTATTTTTAATCCGGCTGGCTTTTCTGTAGCTGCAATCCGTTAAAGCAGGTGACTGAACTATTCGGTTTGGCCTATCTGCAATATTAGGCTCCATTCTCCTTATTTCTTCCAGAGCCCGGGTGATTAAGTCAGCAATGCTTCTATGCCCTTCATCATTTGGGTGCAACCCATCTAAAGTTATCTGATTTAAATCCCTTTTGCCATCTAATATGTCCTGATAAAGAGTTTCTTTTACAGAAATGTAAGGAATTAAGTAATGGTCCAGGATTTTTTTGTGACGTTCAAATGCTGATCTTCCATCGTCATAATATGCATTGCAAAGAGCCATGACACCGGGGCTTGTGGGATGGGATAATATTCTTAGAATCAAACTTTCATATGTTTCCATGAAAAAATCCGTATTCTCATCATTTACCGTAAAATCCAAAATGATAAAATCAGGACTGTATTTAAGAACATCTTCCTGGACCCTGACGGCGCCAAATAAAGAACTGGTGCCTCCAATTCCGGCATTGATATAAGTAAAGCTGGCATTGGGAAATGTTTTCTTCCACCACTCAAATACCAGATACGCATAACAGGAGGAGGGCACGGAGGCTAAGGACCCCTGTGTTATGGAGCCACCTAGAAATGCCAGCACAACATTCTTTCCATGCTCGGCTTTTTTCGCTGCCCTTATAATCCGCTCCGGATTTCCCATATAAGTTCCCTGTAATTTCATCCCTTTCCTCCTGTCATATATTGTTTAAGATGTTCTCTTTCAACCTTTTAAGCTTCTCACCAGCATCTTTCATTGATTTGCCTTTTACTCCAAAATAAAACTTGATTTTAGGCTCTGTTCCAGAAGGACGGATGCAAAACCAAGCATCTTCGGATAATAGGAAACGCAAAACATTGGATTTGGGGAATTTTCCATTTACCCCATCTCCGGTTTCATAATCTTCCTTTCCTATTACCTCAAATCCGCCTGCCATCTCCGGTGGATTGGTACGAAAGGATTCCATGATATGCGTTATTTTAGCAAGACCATTTTCTCCTTTTACAGTTATGGATTCCATTGATTCCTGATAGTAGCCAAACTCCTCATAGAGCTTATTTAACGCTTTCCACACGGAGCTTCCCTTCGTCTTATAATAAGCCGCCGCTTCGCACATAGTCATAACTGCGGATATGGCATCCTTATCCCTTACACAGGTTTCTACGAGACAGCCACAACTCTCTTCAAATCCAAACTGATAAACCTCTTCCTTAGAAGATGATTCAAAACATCTCATCTGCTCTCCAATGTATTTAAATCCGGTCAGCACCTCAATCAGCTTCATTTTATATTTTTCTGCCAGTGGTTTTGCCATCTGTGTGGTCACAATGGTTTTAATGATTGCGCCATTTGAGGGGAGACATCCTGTTTCTTTTCTCCTAAGGAGTAAATAACTGCAGATAAATATTCCTGACATATTTCCGGTCAGGCGGTGATATTCTCCCGTTTCATCTTCCCGCACGTAAACCCCCATTCGGTCTCCATCAGGGTCCGTGCCAAAAACAAGATCTGCCTTCATCTTCTCTGCCAGCCCTAGAGCCAATGTAAACGCACCTTCCTCCTCCGGGTTCGGTGATTTTACTGTTTTAAAATCACCGTCTGGCTCCATCTGCTCCTCTACCACAAACACCCTGGTAAATCCCAGATGGGATAAAAGGTGCCTTACCGGCAGATTTCCAGTGCCGTGGAGAGGGGTGTATACAATGGTTACCTCATTTGCTGCCTGTGTTAAAGCATTGGGAGATAACACCCATTGATTCATTTGTTTTATGTACTCATCTTCCAGCTCATTTCCAATCCAATGGAGCAATCCCTCTTTTTCAGCTTCTTTTTCTGACAGCCTTTTAATAGTACCGTAATTCGTTATCTGTGCTATAAACCGGCCAATCTCCTCATCTAATGGTGCTGTGATTTGACCACCATCTTCCCAATACACCTTATACCCATTGTATTCCGGGGGATTATGGCTGGCTGTTATGACAATTCCAGCGGCAAGGGAAAGGTACCGTATGGCAAAGGAAAGCAATGGAGTGGGGGTCAACCTAGAAAAAAGATAGACCGGAATCTGATTTCCAGTCAAACATCTGGCTGCCTCTCTGGCAAATTCCTCGGACATATGCCTGGAATCATAGGCAATACCAACTCCCCTACCCCATTTCTCCTTCTCCTTTAAACAATTGGCAAGTCCTTGGGTTACTTTTGCGACTGTATAGAGATTCATCCGGTTTGTGCCCGCCCCCATCACACCTCTCATGCCTCCTGTGCCAAATTTTAGTTCTGTAGAAAAACGGTCTTTTATTTCTTCTTCCCGGCCCATAATTTCTTTTAACTCTTCCTTTGTATCAAGGGAAAAGAAAGGGCTGGTGCACCAGAATTCATATTGATCCATGTATGTCATAATCTACTCCCCATTGAACTAGCATCAGGAAAAGGATTCATCCAGCCATATTTCTTCTCCCAAACCAAGGATGAAGCCTGACAGCTCTTTGGCCATTTCCTCCGCTTCTGAAATTCTTATATGCCCCGGTGTCCCGCTTCCATTTCTGCGATAACAAAAGTGATACACATCTTCATCCTGAAGTCTTTCCCATACCTGTTCTATGGCTTTGTCCCAGCTATCATGATGGCAAAGTATGGTTGTGGTTAAGACAATAACTGCCTTAGGATAAACTTGTCTCAGTTTCCGTATAAAACTCTCATAATGATCCTTCCATTCCAAAGCCTTTTGACCATTATAATTCTCCTTCATAAAGTCTTCTGGGTGACTGTCGTTTTGTCCCAAAGCTACGATAACCACATGAGGACGATAATCCTTAAAATCCCACAGACTGTTTCTGCCAATTGCCGGATGATACTGGACCTTATCATAGACCCATTCCATGCCAATGAGTTCCGGCGGTTCAAACCAGCCCATTCCATTCATTAGGGCAATTCCTCCCTGGGAGATATTATGAAGCAGAGAACCTAGCTTTCTGGCGGTTATCCATGGATAGGAATACCAGCTGTTAGAGTATTCTCCCTGATGAAACGGATCTTCCTGCCCCACATAATCGATGGCTTCTGATACCTCTCCTGCACTGACAGAATCACCATAGACCTCTATCCTACGTTTGGATAAAGGTTCTGACTCCACAAGGAATCCACCTTCTGGAAGGAGAAACCCCTCTAAGGAAAATGTATGGCAGGAATCCTGACGTTTAAATAGAATGAGGCTATGCCTTCCCTCCTCCAATTCCTTCCCCAGACAAAGACTGGTTTTTCCTTCCTTTAAAAGACCAGCCTTCATTTGCTCTCCATCTAAGATCCAACCGATATAATTTTCCCAGTATACCGAGTGGTTTTCCAGTAGGACTAAAATGCTCTTTCCCACGAAATCAAGGGTTACAAAGCTGCATGGATAAACAAATTCCGGCCTTCCCTTATCATCCATTCCGATTCTTCCGCAGTACTTAAGAAAGGGATGGTCTGCTGCAATTTCAACATCATTCATGCCTTAGCAACTCCTTATTTTTATGAATCAATGCGATTCTTTGCTTCACGCAGTCTGCACTTCTTAAGGGATCTTCTGGAGTTTTAAATACATAATCCACCAGCTTTTCCACAGTAGTGACTGCTACGTGAATTCTGGTATCTGAGGAAGCATAATAAAGATATACCTCTCCATTCTCCCTGGCAATGGCCCCGTTCGTAAACACCACATTGGAAACGTCCCCTACCCGCTCTCCTTCCCGGGGTCCAAGTAGAAAGCCGGAAGGCTGTGCAATCACTCTGGAAGGCTCCTTTAAATCTGTTGCAAAGGCATAGAGCACATACCTGAGTCCTGCTGCCGTGTTCCTGACTCCATGGGCAATGTGGATCCAGCCTTTGGACGTTTTAATGGGTACCGCTCCCGCTCCATTTTTGGCTTCTGTAATGGTATGGTAGCGGCGCCTGCTGGTTATGATCTCCTTATCTATTACTCCATGGCAGATATCTTTGCAAAGTCCAAAGCCGATCCCCCCGCCATTTCCTGTATCAATAAAATCATCCATTGGTCTGGTATAAAAAGCGTAGTAGCCCTTAACAAATTCCGGATGAAGCACCACATTGCGCTGCTGGGAGGAACGAAGAGTCTTTAGATTATCAAGCCTCTCCCAGACTCTTAAATCCTTTGTCCTTACAATTCCTGCGGCGGCTACTGCTGCAGATAGATCAGTGGAGGACTCATCATGGCTTTCGGAGCAGAATACCCCGTAAATCCACCCATCTTCATGTTTTGTAAGCCTCATATCATAAACATTGGTTTCCTCAGGACATGTATCAGGGAGGCAGACCGGTTCATACCAAAACCGGAAGCCATCGATTCCATTCTCACTTTCCGCCACTGCAAAAAATGATTTCCTATCGTTTCCCTCCACTCGCACCACAAGATAAAACGTTCCATCTAATTCAATGGCACCCGCGTTCATCACAGCATTGATTCCAAGACGTTCCATAAAAAAGGGATTGGTATTCCAGTCAATATCATACCTCCATGTCAAGGGGGCATGCTCCCTGGTTAACACCGGGTATTCGTACCTATCATAAATCCCATTATATCCGTCACTTTTTACATTTTTGCGTTTTAGTAAAAGTTCCTGTCTATTTCGTTCTTTTTTATAACAGGGATGAATGATTCCCAGCCTTTTTATGACCTCCATGCACATTCGTCCATTGTGATACGGACATTTCCAGGGCTCCACGATTGGATCCTTTTCAGAAGGGGTTTCTCCCCCGCAAAGCCTTAAAAACCATTCCGATCCAGGTCTTTTATCCACCAACCGATCCTTTATGTACTCCCAGATATCCTTTGCAGCCACTAGAAACCTGTTATTTTCCGGTTCTTTTTCCCATGCATTTATAAAGCCCACCACAGCTTCTGCCTGGACCCACCAGATCCGGTCCTTATCTTCTGCTCTGTTATCACATTCATTCATTAGACTATGATCTTTATAAGCTTTTTTATAGATCTCCTCTGCCAGTATTTTAGTAACAGGAAACAGCTTTTTCTCATACTCCTTATCCTTTAACACTTCTACGCAGCGGTCAATCAACCAGGAGGATTCAATATCATGGCCGTAGGAATGAAGATCTATAAGAGAATTCCAGTTCTGGTCAAAGAATACCTCCTGACGTCTTTTCTCGGGATTATAGACATGGTCCGCAAATCCATCTAAAATATATTTTAACCGTTCTTCCACTCTGGGAGCATGATCCACACGGTAAAGCTCCGTATACGCCTCCATAACATGCAGCAGAGTATTCATGGTCTTTTCTGCCATCACTCCATGTTCCGAAAGTTTTTCGTTGATTACCGGATGAAAGTAACGATCATAAGCCTCGCCGTACCCGTCTCCATTCTGGCAGGAATCTTCTATCTGATCAAACAGCTCATAGGCAAAACAAAGCGCCTCCCGGTTGCCGGAAGCCTCATAATAGGAAGAAAGGGCGTAGACCGCAAATGCCTGGTTATAAGTGTGTTTTGTCTGGTCCTTTGGACTTCCATCGTAATTGACAGACCAGTATACGCCTCCAGCCTCCCGGTCCAGACAGTGATCCTTTAAAAACTCATACCCATGGCGTGCATAGGAAAGAAGTTCATTCTGTTTTAAGGTGATACAGGCATTGGAAAAAAACCAGAGGATCCTGCTGTTTAAGATCACTCCTTTTTCTGCCTTTTTATCCACCTTAAGATCATGGCCTACATACCCAAAGTAACCTCCGTAATCATCATCCTTTAACCCTTCCCAAAACGGAAGCAGCTTATGTTCCAGATGCTCCCGCATTTCTTCTGCCATTGTTCCCTTCATGTCATCCTCCCTTATGAGTCCTTATTTTCTATCGTTTTCCTCTTTCCTCATCAATATCCGAAAGTACGCTGTGTTCTTTTATATAATCCATGATTTCTTCTGCTCTGGTAAATGCTAGTGCCACATAACTGTCTGCCGCTCCATAATAGATGGCGATTCTTCCATCGTTTGGATCGCAGATTGTAGCACATGGAAAGCAGACATTGGGAACAAACCCCCGTTCCTCATACCATGCTTCTGGAGTGAGTAAGAAGTTTTCACACCTGTATTTGACAATAGACGGATTATCAAGATCCAAAATAGCTCCGCCGATGCTGTAAACATACCCATTGCAGGTACCAGATACTCCATGGTAAAACAACAGCCAACCTTCGTCGGTCTCAATGGGGGCAGCTCCCCCTCCGATCTTTAAGGACTCCCACCACGCACTCCCTTTCCCCATGACATGGCGGTGTTTGCCCCAGTAAACCAGATCAGGGCTTTCACTTAAAAAGATATCTCCAAAAGGAGTGTGTCCGCTGTCACTCGGACGGGAAAGCATCATGAAATTACCATTGATTTTTCTGGGGAAAAGCACTGCATTTCTATTAAATGGAAGGAACGGATTTTCCAGTCTCACAAAGGTTTTAAAATCCTGTGTCTTTGCCATACCAATAGCAGCTCCGTAAAAATCCTGGCACCAGATGATATAATAGGTATCCTCTACTTTCACAAGCCTTGGATCATAGGCGTATCTGGGCATGAATTCATTGCCCTCCTCATCAACAAACCGGATCTTCTCCTGTTCAAACTCCCACTTGATCCCATCTTTACTCTCTCCCAGATAAATATAGGGAATCCCATTATTTTGCTCTCCCCGGAACACACCGATAAAGCCGTCTTCATAGGGAATTACAGCAGAATTAAAAATTCTTGCCACATGATTCATTGGATTTCTCCCAATAATGGGGTTTTCCGTATAACGCCAGATAGGGGCTCCCGTGGATTTTCCTGCCGGTTCCTGCCATGGCATCGCTTTAATTTCAGATGTATATAGTTTCATGTTTCTCCTCCTACCCTTTTACTGCTCCCTGAGTCAGTCCACTGTATATTTGTTTCTGGCAGAATATAAATACAACCAATGCCGGTAACAAGGTGATAATGACACCTGCGCAAATATAGTTATACTGGCTGCCAAGTGGTCCTGTAAATTTATACAGGGAAGTGGCTACTGTGACCAGCCGGTTCTTATCCTGAAGATATAAATTTGCCATATAGTATTCGTTATACGTTCCGACGCCTTTTAATATCATTACCGTTATGATAGCCGGTTTTAAAAGCGGCATTAATACCCGGAAAAATACACCGAAATAAGTACAGCCATCCATGATTGCCGACTCATCAAGGGATACCGGTATGTTTTCAAAAAATTGAATGAAAATGTAAATAGAAATTACATCGGTTCCCATCATTAAAATAATGTACCCTGTCAATGTATTGATCAAATGAAATTCATACATCAACTGATAAACCGATACCTGCATGGCGATTCCTGGTAGCATGGCTGCAAAGAGAAACAAATTTCTTATGAGTCCATTGAAAAGAAACTTGAAGCGACTCAATATGTAAGCCAGCATGGAACCTGTCAGTACAGAACCAAGCAGTACGAATACCAGAATCAAAAGAGAATTTCGAAAAGCCGTTGCCATGTTTGCTTTATTCCATGCTTGAATAAAGTTCCCTACATAGAGCCAATTATTTGGAAGCGTCATTACATTGGTAGAGGCATATTCTTTTTCTGTTTTACATGCAGTTATGACACATACCACCACAGGAGTCACGGAGGCTAAAGCACCTGCCATAAGAGTCAGGTATTGAAAGGCCCGCCATAATACCTTCTTTGTTTTGCTATGATTCACAGGACTCCCTCCTTTTCTGGCATCACTTGTCTGTTCTTCCTCCTCTTCCTATCCCTCCAGGACTCCTCTTCTCCCTCACCGAAGAAATACTTGAAAATAAGTTTCTGAATTAGGGTTGCCACTAGAATGATCACAAGTAAGATCACAGCCATGGCAGAAGCGAGACCTACCTTTTGATTCTCATGAGCCAGTTTGTTCATGACTACAAAATAAGTTGCAGTCCCAAAACTTCCGTTTGTTATGACATAAGGCGGTTCAAATGCGCTTAAGGAACCGGTGATCGATAAGATCATATTCAGAATAATAATGGTCTTAATGCTAGGAAAAACAATATAGCGGAATTTATTCCATTCATTTGCTCCATCTATGGCTGCGGCCTCATACATGGTAGAATCTACTGACATGATGGCTCCGATAAATAAAACCATATTCTGGCCCATATACCTCCATACCGAAGTAGCCGCTATGGAAATATTATTGATACGCGTATCCTTTAGCCAGTAAGGCAATTGATCCTGGGTAAAACCACACCATGCAAGAACCGTATCCAAAACAAAACCTCTGGTGTAGAAAAATTTAAAGATAAAGCCCACTGCGATCCCACAGATCAGAAATGGAAAGAACATAAACCCCTTAAATAAATTCCCTCCTCGGATATTAGTACTAAGTACCGAAGCAAAATAAAGGGCGAGGGACATCTGGATAAAGGATGCCCCTATGTAGTAAAGGCTCAGCCTCAATGCCTTAAAGCAGTCATCTCTTTGAAACACAGCCACATAATTTTGTATTCCTACAAATTCCCTTTTCCCAATGTACTTCATATCAAAAAAACTAAATCCCATCATTTTCACAAAAGGAATATAGGTAAATATCAAAAGCAGGAATAAGGGTACAAACATAAACGTAAAGATGACAAGCAGGCGGTTTACTTTCCCCTTTTGGAGCCATTTCGCCACATGGGATGCCATTTTCAATCTCTCACCCAAAACTATCTCCTCCTACTTGATTGCTCCAAATTTTTTCTGGGAAGCCGTCCATCTGGAATTCCGATCAGCCATAAGCTCATCAAGAGTCGGTGTACCAGTTGTGGCCGCTTCCAGGATTTTAGAAACTCCCTCCGGGGATACATTAATTCCTACCTCAGAGTCATTGTTGATATCATTGTACAGGGTCTCTTCTCCATCGGGCGCTGGATTATCAATGACCAGTTTCACACCATCAAACATTTTGTAAACGTCTGGATACTTTTCCCCCAAGCAAACGGGTATTCCCCCCTGGTCATAAGAAAAATCGGATTCTTCCGTAAGCCATTTGACGTAAAGCATGGAAGCAATCTGGTTATCCTGGCTGCTGTTAACATTTACGCCGTAATTGTAATCGGGGGAAGCGGAAACATATTGTTTTCCATCCACTGTAATAGGAAATGGCATATATCCGATATCTTCTCCATGATCTCCAGCTAACTGCATCTGTACTACAGACCAGGAACCCAGAGCCATAGTTGCGATCTTTCCATTGTTCATCAGTCCCTTGCTCCCCTCCCAGTCCGTTGTGGTCGGATCTTCCTCTGTAAGTCCTTTTGCCACTGCCTCATATAAAACGTAATAAACAGCATAAGGGCCTGTCATATCCGCCCGCTTTTCAAATGGATTTGCGCTGTGAATCAGCCCTTTATTGGCATAGTCCGGATCTCCCGTGGCAGATCCCGTGATATAGGCATCCCAGGCTGTCATAGTCCAGTTTGCCGCAAAGTTTGTATACAGTGGAATGGCATCCGTATTATCCTTGATTTTTTGCAGAGCAGCCAGAAACTCATCCGGTGTTTTTGGAATCTCCGTGATTCCAGCATCTTTAAAAACTTTCTTGTTGTATACGATTCCCTGAACATTCCCTGCGGATGGAATTCCATAGACAACATTTTTATAAGAAAAATTATTCAACATGATGTACTTCTTTTCCAGTTCTGTTTTGTCGCCATAAGGAACGAAATAATTTTTAAGCTCGTTCTTATCTAACTGCATGGGAACCATACAGATATCTCCCCAGTCTCCTGTTGTAAGTCTGGTAATGATATCATCGGCATAACTGGTGATTCCCTCGTATGTAATGGTTACACCTGGGTACATCTTCTGGAATTCTTTCACATACTCCTGAAAGGTCGTATCCACCAGATCCGTTTTGTGAGTGATAAATCTTAAATCTGCTTTAATATCCGTGTAATCTTCTCCCACCTTCAAATCAGTAAATTTCGGGACTTCAGCCGCCACTTTTTCTTCTTTCCCTGCCTCTGTTGCTGTTACCTTTGTGCCCCCGCAACCAGCCAGGGAAGCTGCCATAATTGCCGCCAGCCCTGCCGCTCCAAATCTTCTCCAAAACTTCATCATGCATCCTCCTTTTTATTTAATCCTTTTAAGTTCAGGATTATTTTTAATTAATATGTTTTAAGTTATTTTAAGTATATTTTAAACTTAATCAAAAATCATCGGCCATTCTTGCAACTTATCATAGGTCCTTGTATATTTTTATGCACTTATTCTTTTATATATCATTTATTTTAGTTTTTTTGTGTATATTGTTTTATTTTATAAGGTTTTTAACTTTTTATCTTTATCAAGCATAACCTTATTTTATTTTTTTAGCTTTAATTATATATTTATTTATGCTAAAATATTATCATATTAATAAAAAAGAGGTGCGAATTGGAATTCAATAAACTTTTTTTAACTCATTTATTAAGTGATAGCAAGCTAACTCCTTCCCTTAATATTATCCAGTGTCTTCCAAATGAATATTTAGTGAAACCGGAGTTAGAAGATTCCTTCCTCTCCCTTCTTGCATCCGGGTATATTAAAAGTTGTTACCCTTACCGTTACGAAACTGCAGATCTTCCCTGTCTTTGCATCCTGTATACGGTATCAGGAAGCGGTGTATTTGAAACTGAGGATAGGAAGCTTTGCCTGACTCCTGAAACCTTTCTATTTATAGATGGTTCCATGCGACATAAAATTTCCACAGAAAAAAACAGCTGGAATTTTTACCAGCTGTTTTTAGAGACATCCAAAAGCCTATTCTATTTAAAAGAGTTTCATAATAAATTCGGCGATATGACCACACTCTCTACCACACCTTACATTCTTTCTCTTTTTCGCCGTCTCACAGAAATTCCTGAGGTCTTAAACAGGGACAACCTGATCATCAACCATCGACTGCTTACAGATCTTCTTACGGCTTCCATATTAACACCAACCGCATCCCAGGCGGATTTGGCACCTAATTATTTAAGAGAGATGAAGAAAACAATGGACAGACGGTATGCCTCTCCCCATAGCCTCACTCAATTTGAGGAAGAACTGGGTATCAGCAAATACCGGCTGTCCAGAGAATTTCATACTTTATATCAGGTGCCACCTTTGCAGTATCTTAACAGACGAAGAATTGAAGAAGCAAAAAGACTGCTTGAAGACCCGTCTATTGCCGTATATGAGGCAGGAAGGCTGGTGGGCATTGATAACACAACCCACTTTATCCGATTGTTTCGGAAATACACAGGGACTACCCCCTCCCATTACAGGAATTCTCTCCCAACCTAAATTTCCGACACACTTTTTTTCTTCACCAATCCCCCCGCTACGATTTGAATGCCAGAGATATAAGACTCCTTTTTAATTTTACTTACCAGGTTGCACACTGCTAATTCTGCCATTCTATCTTTTCTCACATCATAGCTGGTAATGGGAACCTTCACGACCTTATCCCATTCACAATTATCAAATCCAACAACTGATATATCCTCAGGCACCAGATAACCAGCTTCTCTTAGCCCATTAATTAACACATCTGCCGTATAATCGCTGCTGCAAGCAAATGCGGTGGGCATCTCTTGTGGCAATGGAATGGTCTCATAGGCTTTATGGTCTCCTGATAAGCTTCTATCCTGAATGACCCATTCCTGCATAAATGGAATGTCCTGTTCCATAAGAGCTTTCCGGTATCCGAAGTACCGGTCCGTTATACTGCTGGTGGACATAGGCGTCCCTACGAAAGCAATCTTTTTATGACCGCATTTGATCAGGTAATCCGTAAGCAGATACATCCCATAAAAACCATCAGATATCACGCAGTCGTAATCCTGGTTCGCTTCATAAAAATCCATAAACGTGACCGGTACATGAGGATTTCCCCATAAAAAGCTAGTATATTCCTTATTGGACTGGCCAATTAATATAACACCATCCACCTTGCCGTCTAAAATCATCTTTGGCATGGTAAGTGCGGCTTCCTCCTCCTGGTTAACGATTTCTAGTATGCAGTAATACCCTCTTTCGGAAGCAGAAGTCACTACAAGCTGATACATGTTCCAGTAAAAAGAATTAACCCTATCTAAAAATCCGGATGGAATGAGGATTCCCAGATTACCCGTTCCACTGGCCCGTTCCTTTTTTTGAGTGGTAACCATCTGGTACCCAAGCTGGGATGCAACTTCTTTTATTTTCGTTCTCATATCTTCACTGACACCGCTTCTATCAGACATCGCCTTCGAGACGGTAACGGTGCTTACACCCACAATTTTGGCTATATGGGACAATGTAACTGCCTTTGACATAGTCTCCCCCTATATTTTAAGTTAATATAAGTATATTTTAACCTAAATATTTTGTCAATGTAAACTTAACAGACAAAGCTTACATAAAAGTGACTCTTGTTACA